>CBCXTS010000001.1:0-23679 GCA_965178085.1 Alphaproteobacteria bacterium
CGCGCCAACCAATAACGGTACTTTTCACATTTGGAATATGTTGCATAATTTTTAGTACCATCCAGCGCAATGTATTCACGCCTTACATACCTGTGTTTGGCTTTTTTTGCATTGCGTGGTGTCACTTCATCACCACCCAGCGTTTATTTTTTTTCTGAATCAGGGTTACTTTTAACCCATAAATGGCTTCAAATACGCGTATGCGGAATTTACTACCTTCATCACGGTAGCCTTTTACATCTTCAATTACGCGGTTAAATTTATCCTTGCCTAGCACTTCATCATATTGAAAATCAGCGGTATAAACGGCTGTACCATCATTGCCACCCCTCAATTTTCTAACAATATTTATTTCGTGTTCACAATTATCACACCTGTGTGCCAGCGGAAATTTCGGTTGGCGTTCCAAATTGATAATTTCACCAGCGCGTTGGCGTAATTCCAAATAACAGTACCGTTGGTATTCTGTTTTACTATCGTAAACAAAACCATCTGCACCAGTGCGTTCAATTGCTGGTGCAACTTGGCTGTATTGATTCCATGATTTTTTAGTCATTATTTCACCTTACCCTTAATTGGTTGCAGGGTGTGGATTTGCACCACATGATTTTATGGTTATGAGCCAAACGAGCCACTTGTTGCTCCATCCCTGCAATTAAATCCACCATATTCAAAAAACATACCCCTTGGCAAGCCTGAAAATAAAAAATTTATACCAGCGGTTTGGCTGCCCTATTATTAATATAATAAGAATATTTAATAAGGTTGTTGTAGTAGTAGGTGTTGGGATAACTTTTTAAAAAACCACTGATTTTACAATATGTAGTGCCGTATCGTATCTATTTAAACACCACATCTTGTGTTTTGGGGTGTGTGAATAAGTGGTGTATAACCGTGTATAAATTGTGGAAAATGTGTGTACTTATCCACCGTGAAATTATCCACGGTTTAATCCACATACTTATCCATCTAGTTACTAACAGGCTTATGCACAAGTGGGCATGATTGGGTATTATCGGCACAAATTGCTTTAGCACCTTCCAATATTAAACATTCCAATATTAAACATTCCAGCGCGGTGGAAAACGTGATGTTTTCGCGGTTCGCGTACCGTATAACCATACGGCGTGTTTCTGGTGTTATCTCTTTTTCTAAACTCATTTCAAAAAATCTTATTTTTATGTGCGTAAAATTTAGTGCATTTACAAACACGCATTATTTGCGTACATTATACATCAATAACGACTCAACTGACCGGGAAATAATAATGAATACACAAGAAAATACCCTTTTAAGGGATGCGATTCGCTGTTTGGATCGTGCAACTGAAATATTTGATGAATTGGGTTTATCAGGTATGGCGGATCATACTGATTTTTGCGCCGTGGACGCGTCTATATTGATAGATGATGATTTACCCGCGGATACACCACCTGCACAATTTGAAAGGGTACAGGGTAATTGTATTGGCGTTTACCAAGGTGGTTGCCGTGGATAAAGAAATAGCGATTGTATCAGGCTCTAATATGCGTATTTGGATGTTTAACCGCCATGGCAGGGTTACTGCACGTGTGCGTACAAAATACGCCAAGCCAATTATGAAATGGTTATTTGAATATAAACCAATTCCATCCCATGAAAATGCTGTTAAAAGTAAATAATGTGTTGCATCCGTGATTGCAGATGTGCATATTGGGGTTGTCCCCACTTCTTAACACCTTACCCGGTCTTTTGACTTTGGGGCGGGAATCAACTCCACTGGCTTGCCTTTGGGGTTTTTTTCTGTCTTACGTTTGGGCCGGCCCAATAAAAAACCGCGACGGGTTTAATCCAGCGCGGCTTTCTTAATATATAATATTTATTGTCTAGCCTGTAACGTGTTTAACTGCCCACATAACGGCTTCTTCAATCTTTGTTTTTGCAATTGATAATTCGCGTGAATCACCAAGTGATGCTACAAATTCATGCATTTCTAACCCATCATCTTTAAGTTTTTGCATGGCCGCCTTTTCATCATCACTTAATACTTTGTACTGATGGTGCATTGTGTTGTTTACAGTGCGTTCATCTGATGTTGAATCCACTGATTTTTTATTTTTATCATCCATATTATTTTCCTTTTATTTTATGGTTTGGGTTAAATATTGTTTGTAAATCATCCAAATTTGCCGTGCATGATTTATATGATGCTTTTGATTGTTCCCACAAATCTGCTACATCCGCCTGTGTGGCTTTAGGATCGGCGGCAACGCGGTTGGCTTCCTCTATAGGAAAAGGTTTTGGATTGAATAATGATTGGGCCACGGTAGGTTGTGGCTGCCCATTACATCCCCCTAGCAAGGGTACGGCGCAAAACAGGGCTAATACTACCATTATCTGTGGCTGGTGCTTTCCTAATTTCATTTCTACGTTCCTTTTCAGTGGTTTCAATTTCACGCTGTGTGGTGGCGTTATTATCCAGCGCATTGATTGTTGCGGTATCTACCTCTTTTACCGCTTTTAAATCTTTATTTTGTTCAATTGTTGATCGGTAGTGCCACGTAAATAATATAGCTACCGCAACCAGCGCCCCAATTATATATACCTTAATCATGCATTCCCCATTTTCTTTTTAGGGTAACATTCCCTATTTTTCAATTCAAAGTGCCCCCAATCGCGCACCTTCCAATCACCACCCCAAATAAGTGGTATATCCAGTTCTTTTGCGGCTTGCTGGAATGCTTTGTTTATTTCAGGGTAGTGTTTGGCATCCCAGCTTATATGCTTACCTATCATGGCAACCACATCAATTGCTAAACCATCCTGATGCACCGAGCGTTTAACCCACGTAACACCTTTTCTAAGATTTTCCGCGTGTTCCGCATCTGTACGGAATCCATCAATTACCATGAATGATATTTGGGGTTCTGTGATTGGCATACGCTTTGATGCCAATTCTGTTACCTGCACCAGCGGTGGGCATACATCAAGGTTTTTAAATGATCTATCATTTAGATTGAATCCAAAAAAACCTGATACAACAACAAGTGATGCCAGTACGGTATTTTTAAAGGTGGATTTGGTTTTAGTCTTTTTGTTGTTCCAATTTTTCATTAATTTCTTCCCACTTAATAATTGTGCCAACTTCGCCATAAAGCCAACAATCTGATTTATCATTTCCGCCACCCTTGTTTCTACCAGTTTCACATCTTATCTGTGGTTTGGCGTATAAACCACTACATCCACTTAACCAAAATAGGCAAATGCCAGCGATAATAAAAATATTAATATTGTTCCTAATAATGAGTTTTTCCATGCTTTATCACCCAACCGAATTTCTGTTAATAATTTAATTAATCCAATCAATCCAATTGTCATTATCATAGATGATATTGAAATAACCCAATGGCCCCTGAAATTTGCAATAACAACATCATTGCCTATTAATTCCAAAACACGCGGTATAGTGTACCATATTCTGTGCCCGGATAATCCACCTGATAAAAATGAAAAGAAAAGGCAAATCCAAAATACAAAATTATATCTGCGGTTTTTCACCTCAACATAAACCATGTATGTACTGATAAAGAATGATAGCAATACTACGAATGCCAATGAATTTTGGGTTGCAAAATTTCTTGTGCTTCTTTAAGCTCTTTTTCAAATTCCTGTAAACTTGATTGTATCGTATCCAGTTTATTATTGGAATTATTTTCCATTGTATCTAATAACATTTTCTTTTTTTCTGAAAATTGATTTATTTGTTCTTCAACTTTTCTAGGTAAAAAAAAGTAAAATATTTTTTCAATCCAAGGTGTGGCGGTGGTCTTATTCATCCTTATTGCCCCTTTGGTTTGCCAGTATTGAAAACATCCCTTTTAAAATAGCCATTTCAGTTTTAAGAAATTCTAATACTGTGTTGGCAGATTTGTGGTTAATTTCCATCTTAACCAAAACTTCCGACCATTCACTGCTTAATGAAAATAACTTACTAGCCAGAAAATAGTTCATAAATAAGGAAAATACTAACAACCCACCCAATATAAATACAAGGATTCCATAGTCACCAACAATTGCATTCCATCCAAATTCAATATATTCAAGCATCTTTTTCCACCGCTAGGATGTATAAATACCCAACGAAAAATGCAAAAAAATAAAATCCATCCTGCATCACATCAATATGGTTTGGTAAATCCCCGGCATCCCTATCTAAGAATTTTAAAACATTAAAAAACGCTACACCGCACATGATAAAACCGCCAAAAATATATTTAATTTTATGACTAAAAAACAAATTCCACGCAATCAATCCGCAAAACACGGCGGTGGATAATAGAAAAAATATATCTAAATTATTCATTATTTTTCTTTTTTAGGATGTGTTTTTTTTACTCTTAATACGTGATTTAATGCATCATCTGTTTCTTGTGGTAATTTAACACCATCAAGGCGTTGTTGGTTTATATGTTTCCAAATAGCATCTAATTGTTCACCAATGGGTTGGTATTGTGGTGTACCACTTACCCTTAATTCTGAATGACTAAGTTCTGGTAATGGCGGCATAACCCATTTTTTGCCTTTTTTTATAAATCCAAATTTTGCATTATTTGGTACTTCAATAAAACCTTCTTGTGGATACGGTTGGGTTTGTTCAATAGATTCAACACCATCCACATTTTTTACCAGCGCGTATTTTTTTGCTTTTAAATTATTAATCTTTTTATCTTTTTTGGGCATTTTATCCTACCTTTTCAAATATGGCTTCTGCTAAAACATTATCATAAGTATCTGACTGTAACCCATAACCAAAACCATGGGTGCTACTAGATTGTGATATTAAAAATATAACTTCAATATCTGACTCTACTGAAATTGTAAAACTTGGTTGCCCACAAATTCCTGTTTTTTGAGATACAAAATCAGAATTAGAATGATATGGTGTATATGAAATCATATCATCACCAGCGGCATCTAAAATATTGGCACTGGCTGTGGTGTCTTTTAAAAACACTTGTAAATTACCGCCACGATAACACATCGTATAGGCATCAATAACTTTGTATGTACCTGCTGGTAAAGTTATAACAGATGATAGCATGGATGCACCCGGAATAGTGTTTTCCACAACTGTATTAAATGGTATTTTGGTTTCTGTATCATTACTAACTGATCCACCACTGTTACCTGCACCAAGCCTGTGTTGAACGTGTATCCGTTCATTTTCTCCACCAGCACCTATTAATGGTGTACCATCTGATTTTGTATAGCTTAACACGCGCACAACACCAGATGCTTCCCCACGCACTACAATTATATCACCAGCGGTTGTGTCAACATCACTTGCGCCGGGAATAACTAATGATGATGAATGTACCAGCGTAAATACATCGTTACACCTTAAAACCTTCTGCTGCCCCTCTATTAATGTGATAGCACTTACATTGGTAGTTCCTGTAAGTAAAACATAATCACCTGTGGTGGCGTTCAAGTTTATTGTACCAGCGGTAGCCACATCACCAGCGGTATTACATGGTCTTATATTGATTAGAATAAAATCAGTTCCATCATATAAAACACGCGCCGCTGTACCATTTACCAGCGCACCTTTTGGTAATCCTACATTACCCGCCCCTAAATTTGCTTTTATGGTTTCCGCATCTAAATCTGAAATTTCTAATGTGGGGGATGCTGTTGTATTTGTTGCAGAAATAATAAAATCAAAAGTCATACCAGCGACTAATTCGGTAATTGCTGGTGTTGGCGATAATGTTAATGCATTTGCCGTACCACCTGCCGTTCCTGCCCAATTACCTACATTTTCAGGAATAAATAGATTATTGGTAGTATCTATTGTTCCAATTTTTATATCTTCTGATCCATCAAAAACATATACTATCCAATTAGTATTGGTGGTATCTAACCATTGCATACCCGGTACTGCATAATCAGGGCGTTCATCACCAGAATGTTGTGAATGAAGGGCATCACGCCAAGGTTCTATATTACCATTTATAAGTGTTGTGCCAGATACAGGGCTTTCCAAATTTCCAAAATCAAATTGTGACATTACGTGTTTTTCCTTCCAAATCCTGATGCAATATAATCAACCGTTCTGGCTACATATCCACTGGTATCTGTATTATATACCTTGAATGTAAATCCACCAGAATTTTTTTCTATATACTCAATACTATCATTTGCCGTTCCGTCTTGAATTGTAATGGCAATGGCAGGTGTTGCCTTAAATTTTGGTGTAAAATCAATTGTAATACCATCAATGGGTACATCAACATCTTCACCACGTTCAATTCTATCAGGCATATCAATATTTACAGATAATGTTGTAATTTGGGGTGAAACATTTTCTTGCAATGATTCCATCTTTACCCGGAATTGGATGCCTTGAAATGTAATTGTTCCAGCTTCCAGCGTATTCCATGATTCCCATAATGGGTTATAGGCATTAGATGATGCCACTATTTCTAATCCCCAAATATTTAAAGTGCTGGAATCATCCCCTATATAAGAAATTTCACCATTACCTTCATCTGGCAATAAAGAATATACATAGGTTTGTACCCTTGTACCACCAGCGGAATTTACTATTCCTGTTGCGGTAATTCTGTACCACCCATTACCAAATTCAATTAATTGAAAATCAGTGAATGTGGCATTTCCCGATTCAAAATTATTTACAATAACTCCATTTTGTAAATCAACATTTATCCAAAAATAATGGGATGTATCTGTATCATCACGCACCAATAAACGCACCCAGCGGTTTGTGCTTTTAACAAATATAGAATAAGTGTGTTCTACATCTAATGGTAAATTTGTTTCTGGTCTTATATAATGCTGCCCATCCGCTGTATCTTCTGTAAATGTATATGCTTCCAAATCACCCATTGGATTTAAGTTATCATCTACGGTTATAATACCGCGTGTGTCTGAATAGCTGGATGCATCTGTATCTGCTAAATTATTATTTATATCAATAAATGAAGGTGATGAATCAATTTTTCTATATTCCAGCGCAACGGCCCAACCATCTACACCAATACCAAAAACATCTTCGTTATTAAAAACATCTTCAATATCAAAAACATTATTTTGCCCTTGTCCAAAAATATCAGTAACACCAAAAATATCACTTTCAGCAAAAACATTATTAATAAATGCACCATTTGCAATAACTTTTGCAGATACAAATGATGGAAAAATATCTGTTAAATCCAGCGTTTTATTAAAATAATAATAACCAACATTAATTTCAGGATTAGATAATACAATGCTATTATTTTCAGATATAACATCTTGTTTTAAACCTAAAAATTCTGGTGACTCTTCTAAAACCGCAACGGCATTTGCAACCACACCGGGATTGTATGTAATAATCGCGGTTGGGTTTTCACTTTCATTATTAGATAAATCAACGGCTTTTATAAGGTATGTACCACCTAAAAACGGTGTGGTAAATTTTGTTTCAAATATTTTGTTTTCAAGTGTTTGGGCTGTTGCCCATGATGCACCAGAATAAACATTGGAATATTTTATTTTGTAATGTGATAAATCAATATCATCATTAGCATCCCATTTGAAAAAAGAAACATTATCTACAACATTTACTAAAAAACCACTTACATCATCTGGCAACCCTGATGCACCCACAAATAAATAGGTGTTTAATTCCAGCGGTTTTGAATAAGTATTTGTTCCAATACGGCGGTATCTAATGTGTATATCATAACGCGTTCCATCTTCTAAACCTGTTATAATTAATCTTTCTGGTGTGGCTTCTAAAACATTTGCATTAGTGAAAAAATCCGTACCTGATGCCCTTACTTTTACTTTTGTTTCAACAACACCATTGTTTTGATTTTCTAATGTAAAAACGGCGCGTGATGTAAAACTACCATCTGAATTAAGCAACATCACATCTTCATTGCTTTGTTCTTCTAATAACAAAGGCGGTAATGGTCTTATAAATTCCAATGGTGTGGTAATATTAGAATTAAATTTAGGTATTGGTGCTGTTTCTGCACTAAATATTTCAGGGGCATAATTTACCGCTGTAATTCTTGCTGTGTATTCATCTTGTGGTTCTATTCTGGTAATGACTAAATCAACTTCATGCCCAGCTTCTACAAAATAACATAAATCACCAGCGGATGGTGTATCTTCAATATCAAAAGGGCTTGTAAAGTTAAATTGTGTCATATCTGCACCAACAAACACATTTATTTGTTTATATAAAAATGTTCCATCTGATAAACGCACACGCACATAATACATACCATTTGATGGAATACGCACGGTGTCATCAATTGAAAAACCAGTAACTAAATTTGGTGATCCACCTGATGTAAAAACTTCTTTTATTCTACCATCACCAATACCAATGATGGGTGCATCATGTTCAAGTTTGATTCTATCCCCACGCAATGCCACAAGATGTTCAAAATCCATCATAAATGTATGGGTTTCTGGTCTTAACCTTATAGATGCTAAATGGCGGCGCGCGGTCTTAAACGCCAGTGTGGCATTTGTGCAAGATTGTAATTCTAGTAATTCAAATAAAGTGGCATTGGTTTCATCATATCCATCATCATATACAATCAATTCATCTTGTGCATATCCTTCATCTTTATTTCTAAACTGGACTCTAAATGCGTGGGGAATTTCAGGGTATAGCATTTGACCACTATAATTCCATGAATTGCGTGGTGTCACAATTTGCACAACATCATCTTTAATTCTGTCTATTACAATAGTTCTTTTACCATCAACTATTGCCGGGGATGCCGCACCAGCGGATGCAATATCACGCAATATTTCATCTACTGATGTTTCATAATCAATATTTCTATTATAAGAATAACCTTGATCAACACAATGTAAGTGCCAATCTGCCAGCGCATCTAAATCAATTTTTTCATCTGGTAACGGCTTTTCGTTAGCATCACATTGTAAAACATATCTGTAAAGTGATGCTGGATTTGATGTAATTCTATTGGGCCATTCATCCAATTCAGGATCATAATCAGGTATTATATTTTTGGCTAAAAGATTGTATTGATCTACTGATCCATTTAATTGATCGGTAGCTTTAATTCTTAAAGCAGTACCACATAATCCCTGTAATTTTATTGGGCTTTCATATCTTACTGATTTTAACGCTGTCCATGCGGATTGGTCTAATATTTGATCGTTTGTTGTATCGGCTGTTATACGCCTTACACGCACATCATATTGCCCACGCTCTGGTAAAACCACCCTTAATGATTTTCTTAATGCTTCACTGGTATTTGCAGAAATATCTAAATCATTCACCAAAATTGCACCATCTGAAATTGTATATTGAGTAGGTGAAATTTTGGTTGGTACAAAACTATTATTATCTTCTAATGTTGATCCAAATAAAGATGATTGTCTAACATCTGATAATGAAAAAGTAGTAGTAAATGTGCCATTTCCAGCACCCCACGGATGCTGGTTTTCAACTGTGGATACGGTTATATTTGCAATTCTAATAGATGATGATGGGATTGGTTGGGCAGATTGCCAACCAACTTGACCAGCAATAACACTTATTTTTCCGCTATATTTATTTACCACAACTACATCTGTACGTGATCCACCACGTGCATTTCTATTGTATCCATTTCCAACAACACCAGCTATTCCAAATGTTTTACCAGAAAATGTGGTATATTCTGCAAATGCTGGACTCCACACTTGTGGGCTCTCACCAGTTTTTGCATATTGTGCTTCCAGTGTAACCCGTCGTGAATTTCTTTTTCCTTCATCATTAAATTTAGCCAATCCACGTGGAAAAGTAATATCTACTTGCAATTCATCTGCATTTTGGGCGCTTGTAATTGTGGAATATCCATCAACTTGATTTAAAACAATACTTAAATCTTCTTGAAAAACATCATTACTATATAAATCTGATCCTTCGTGTAAATCACCCTGTAATTTATGTTCAATATCAAAATCTTTAAATTCATCCAGCGCGGTATCTGCTAACTTTAATTCTCCAATGATTGTTTCATTAGAAAATCCGTATGTGAATATTTGGCGCACATATTGATCATTATTTTGTGATTCAGTGTAGGGGCGCGCTCCCTGAAAAGGGAATATTCTGTTTACACCTAAATTAATAGGCACAACACCGTATGGATTTAATGCATTATTTGCACCTTCAATGAATTGGGTTGGTGATGATGTGGGGTTACTTACGTTATTGTTTCCAACATTTGATTGTTTTGGTGGTGGTGCAAGTGCAGATATTGCCAACCTTCCAACCGCACCAATGGCGGCACCAATTAATTGCACCCCAATTGTACTGGTTACACCCAACGCCGTACCAATGATTGGCGCAAGGTAGGGGGCAGCTATAAGCACCGCAATTGATAATATGGCCGCTAGTGGGTTTTTACCGCCACCGCCACCCTGTGGTACTACACGTATGTTTACAAGCGTATTTGGTTTGGGTTTTATTCTATCCCAATATTCCACTGGCACAATTTCGCCATTAATAGTTACAATCGCACCTAATCCAGCGTTTTTGTATCTATCTGGTACATTGTTATCAACAATATCAAATAATGTTGATCCGGGTAATGCTTTAGATGATTGCCTTAAATTACTAAATGGCAGGGGGGATGATTCAACATTAATTTGTGCCATATCTTGCAAATCCTATTACCTTGTGCTTCCAGCGGATGTTTTTAAAAGTTTCATGTACTGTGTTAAAACCTTTTCCACAATGTATCATTTTATTCTTTTTTGTGACAATACCAACGTGCATTGGCATACCACCCATTTTTAAAATAATAACATCAAATTCTTTAGGTGTATCAGGATTTAACCATTTATTATTACTTTCATCACGTATGGTTGCCGCAAGTATTTCTCTATCATTCGTGGTTTCATATATTTCTTCATAACCGGGTAATTCAATGCCTAATTGTTCTTTATAAATTAGTTTAACCAATCCCCAACAATCGCATCCAGCGTGATCCCTGCCTTTTTCTTTAAATTCTATTTTTTCATATTGTTCCCACCACATTAGAAAATCCCCGGAAAATCAGATGGTGTAAATCTTTTTGATGGAAAAGGCTCTAATTCAAAATATTCTACTGATAAATCACCAGATACGGTAAAGGCATCATACTTTACTGACTCCAATCTAAAATCCTGCACTGACATTTCCACATTATCAGGATCAGATGCCAATACTATTTCAATATTGATTGTAAGGGCTGTGGTGGCTTCACGCACGGCTTTTACAATCTCACGTGAAATATTATCAATTGAAATGGTGGCGCGTGAAACGCCTGTATCATCCTGTATGGGTAGGTTTAAAGAAAATGGTACATAAACATACTCTAAACCGCGTGAAACAACCCCACGCACCCCTAAATCTGGTAATATCTGCGTTGGGTTATCACACACACGGATTGGATCGGTAAAACTTTCATTTTCGATTGTTACCAGCGCAACAAAAACTTCACTGGTGGATTGGGCAAAAATAGCTTGTTTTGCGGTATTTGATAAAGGGCGTGGCATTACGGTAATATTTCCAATTCAACATTGCAATTATACAAAACACCTTGCGATTCAGTATAATTTGGTGGCGTTGCAGGTTTAAATCTGGCTGTAACTGGTGCATCCGTGCGTGGGTGCGTATAATCAAAATCTACTACACCAGAAAATGTTTCATTATCATAAAAATCATCTAATATTTGGGTTTGTTCTTTTGTTAATTTCAATGTAAATGAAATTGGGCGAACATTTGCGGTGGTACGGCGGCGTGTTTTATCTGGCCCCTTATCCATTTTACTGCCAATGGCGTTGTTTGGTGGTGCTTCACGAAATGAATCTATTGCAGGTGGTGGTAATGTATTGGGCCACGTTGTCATTTAATTACCTTCTAATATATGCTTTTTGTTGAAAATTCTGTAATGCCTGATTTGTGCGCGTACCTGATTTATTCATGTTATCCGCCACCGCCTGATCAATCATAATATTTAAGTTTGTACCATCACCATTCTTTTCAGATGTGGTGGATACATCTGCATTTGTGTTGTTGTTTATAACAACATTTACTGGTGCATAATTTACTGATCCACTAAAATTACCAGCGGATGATAATTTATTATTTGGGATTATTGAGCCTGAATTACCCGGCATAAACATTTCAGGGCCACGTTCACCAACAATATAGGCTTTACCACCAGATACAGGGCCACCAGCGGCGCGGAATCCACCAAATATATCCCCAAAAAAACTACCAATACCATCAAGGAATCCGCCACCTGTACCACCAGCGGATGCGCCACCTGATGCACCACGGAATATATCAGTAATAACATTACCCAGCGGTTCTGTAATGGTTAAACGCGTTAATAATTTAACAATATCATCTAAAAGACTATTTAAAACATCACCAAGTTTTTCACCATCTGTAATGGCTTTTTCAAAGGCGGATTCAAATGTTGCACCTAACTGATCCAATGCTTCACGGCGGTTTTTTTCGCGTTCTTCAAGTTCTTCTTGTTGCTTCGCTTGCTCTTTTTGTAATTCAGTTTGGCGTTCAATGCTTTCCAAATATACATCAATTTGTTCTTGTTGTTTTTTGGTTAATTCAATACCATTTTCTTCAAGTTTATTGCGAATTTCCGCCGCCTTTTGTGCCTTACCAATGGCGGCTTCCTTATCACCATACATATCAATTTGAATTTGTAATTGTTCTGATTCCTGTTTTAACCCTTCAACAATATCTTTATAAACATCCTTCTGGCTTTTGCCTTTTGTACCAGATGTGCTACCGCCACCACCGCCAAGTGTGGGGCGTGGTGATTTTTTAACATTTTCAAAATTATCTAAATCAGATTCTAATTGGTTAATGGCATCACGTACATTACCAGCAACATCACGTATTTCATCCGCTGTGGTGTCAATTCCAAGTTTTGATCCAATTTTACGTGAAAATCTGAAAAGCGCGTTTTCATTATCCAGCGCAACTGCAATTTTTTCCAATGCCAATAATTCTTGTTTATAAGCATTAATGTTGGCGCGTGTATTTTCTTCAATAACCCGTCGGCGTTCATCTGATGCTGTGATGTATTCATTTACAAATCCCTGATGTTCACCCAGCGCGGTGTTTAATGTTTTTTGTGCATCTGTGGCGGCGTTGGTGTATTGGCTCATTAATGCCAGCGTTCCAATAACCGCCACACCAATTGGGCCACCCAATAAAGCCACTGCACCAGTTACCGCTGTAAGCGCACCTGATAAACCTAACAATGATACGGCGGCAATACGTGATGTACCTGCCATGGCGGCCAATGCCAATTGCACACGAATTATACCAGCACCAGTGGCAAGTGATGCTGTACCAGCGGCAACCATCGCGCCAACAAGCCTTACACCAACAACAACTGCCACGGCTGTGGCGGCTTTTGCCAATGTTCCAAAATTATCCGCCAATAAGGTTATTCCAACCGCAAGGGATGATGTACCTGATCTAATGGCTTCTGTTTGTCCAATGAATTGTAAAAACGCGTTATCAAGGCGTGTAAGGGCTTGTGCCACGGTTACAGGGATATTTGCCAATTCTTCTGCCAATTTACCTGCTTCACCACCCATATCTGATAATGCACCCAAAACAGATTGCCGGGTTAATTTCCCTTCCTCTTGTAACTGTTTCAATGATTGTGTTCCATCACCAATACCATTCACCAGCGCAAGTGTTAATCTAGGGGCTTGTTCCTGCAATGATCGTATTTCTTGTCCAGCGGCTTCAAAGTTTGTACCAATTGCCTGTGTAAACTGAATCATGGCCGCTTGTGCGGATGATCCTGTTTCACCTGTGATTGCCAGCGCGGCGGATACAGATTCAGTTACTTTTAACAAATCGTATTGTTTACGTTCTGTTTCAGGAATAAATTGATTTAATCTTGTATAAAAGCTGGTAATACCTTCCAGCGGTTGCCTTGTACGTTGTGCAATATCAAATAATGCTTTTTGGGATTTAACCACATCATTCATATTATCGGATACAATGCCGAGTCTACCTTCTAATTGTTTCCACGTATCAGAATATCTAATTACCTTACCAACGGATAATGCAGATGCCGTTGCAACGGCAATACCACCTAATTGGGTGCGTAAATCAAATATGCTGCCCACGGATTGGCGTACTTGGCTGTCAAATTTTGAAAATGACCTTCCAGCGCGGTTTAAGTCATTATTCCATGATTGTTTGGCTTGTGATACGGATCGTGATGCGCGTTTAAGGCTACTTTCAAATCCAGTGGTATTTGCTACTAAATCGGCGGATAAACGTGCGGTGCGTGTCATTTTGTGGCTTTCTTCTTATCGCGCTTGCTTTGATAAACTCTTAATGATGCCATTATATCATCACCTGACAATGATTCCACGGTGTTTTTCTTTAAACCCTCACTTAAATGTGAATCCATCTTTGGTAATGGTTTTTTAGGATCACTACGCATCAATCCTGCAAGTGTCCATATACCCCACACCATATTATCATGTTCTTGTTCACGGCGTTTTTGGTGCGCGTATAATAACTGGAAAAACTGCCAAGGGGTTAAACGCCAAAATGATAAAGGATCAATACCAGCAATGTGTGCCAGCTTAAAGCACCGGGTTATTTCTGTTTCGTGCTTTTCTTGGCTTTTTTTTTCGCTTTATCCACTTCATCAAATTGGGCTTCTGCTTCCTCAATTCGTTTTAAAATGGCTGTGGCTTGTTCGGGGCCGTGGTATGCGTATAACAATGCTCTATCAATGGCAATTGCAACATCATATTTAGCAGGGGATGGTTTAGCGGTCTTAAATGTTTCCGCTGTCATTTCAGGGGATAATTCAGAAAAACCAATTTCTGCAATTTCTGCCAATTCAGATGTTTTAAGCAGGTTCAAATTTTCCAGCTTATCTTTATCAAATTTTGCTTCAACTGCACCCAGCGCATCCCAATTGTAAACCAGCGTACCTGTTTTATCACCAACTGTTAAAGGCACTTCGCCTGTATATTTGTTTTCTTTTGTCATGGTTTCACCTTACCCATTTAATGTTAAAAAAATCTATAAAAACCCGCGGGGTGGCATACTTTTAAGCCTATCAATGCACCACCCCTTTCACGGGGGTTTATTCAATTATGATGCGGCAAATGTCACATCACCAGTAATACGAATTGCAAATGATGCATCAACTTTTGCATCAACACCACCAGATTGCGGATTAGATAATACAAATCCTTCAAAAGTGGCATTGCTTCCATCTGAATTGGTGGCTAAAAATAGCTTTTTATTACCAGATGTTTTGGCCGCACGTGCTTCTGTTTGTCCAGTGTCACTTGGCAAATGGTTTACATCAATGTTAAACCCACCAAAATCCTGCAATCCCATGATAAACTCTTTTGCGGTTGATCCAAGGTGTGTTGTTTCAATTTCCGCCGCTTGTCCATCAAATGCGGAATAATTAGTAATTTCCCCAATTGCTGTAAGCGTTGTTGGCGAATCACCGGGATCGCCAATTTCTAATGTAAATCCTTGTGTTTTAATAGCACCTGACATTGTTCATTTCCTTTATTGGTTATAAGTTACGGTATATCTTGCTAAATTCCTGAATAATATTGGTTCATCTTCATCATCAATAGTATCTAGTTCATTTTGCAACGTAATCCCACCAATTTCAACAAAATCTTGTGGGCTGTTATCGCCATGATACACCGTACCAGAAAAACCATCAAGGGCATTCTCAATTGTTGCACCCAGCGTTTTTGCATCATAAATATCTTCTGAATACACATCAATCTGCATATCCGCTTGTGCAATTCCTGATGGATTATTAATTGACCGCCACCGCTGTGAATCTACACGTTGTATTATAACAAATGTACCAGCCTGTTTATCGGGTGCGCGTAATAGAAATACGTTTTCTTCACCTGTAATTTCAATTAATTTTTGGCGCAATGCCTTTTCTAATATTTTCATCTTCTACCCCTTCCACCACGGTATGCCGTACTGGCAAGTTTTTCAATTCCATTACCAATGTTTTTTGCCAATGATTTTATCATTTGATTTTCTAAACTGGTAAATTTTGGTGTAAACCAAGGCTTTGCGGCGTGGTATCTACTACCCATTTCAATGATATATCCCCAAAATGCCCTGCCAGTGCTTATACGCGCACCCTTTTCACCTTTTCTAACTGATCTTAAACGCGCCACACGGATATTTGATAATAATGTGCCGTATTTTTTAGATGCCTGTGATCTTTCACCTGTGTGGCGTGGGGCAGCTTGTTTTATTTCTGGTGCAATTTCTTTTAAAGTTTCACGTGTGGCGGTTTGTAAAATCCGCTTTTCCGTTTGTTCTGGTAATTCTTTTAAAAGTTTTGAAAATTCATCAAATCCAGCGGTTTTATGCATTAATTTTGTCATTTTGCACCTGATGATTTGGCTGTGATCCACGTGTAACCAGCACGGCGTGATGATTGATCAACATAAGATACATAATAAAATTCAGATTCCCATTCTAAACGCCATTCTGTGGATACATCATCCCTATACCTTATTTTAACACGTATGGTTTGTTCTGCATTGCGCCGTGCGGCTTCAAATGAATCTGTACCTTTTTCACTGATAACTTCCGCCCATTCTGGTGTGCGTGGGCTTGTACCCGGATCATCTACATCATCCCATGTTTTTGTAACTGCACCATCTGGTGATGTTGTGGTGGCTTTTTGTAAATAAATTATTTCATCTAATTGCCCGGCGCCCATATCAAATTCCTATCATATAATTTCTTTTAAATTTACTTTTTCAAAACATTCCAATTTAGATTGCTGTGATGCGTTATAAACTGGCACTGGTATTTGGGGTGCGGCTTTGTGAAAATGCTTAATCCATGCTGGATAATTACTTTCACGTATAATTTTTGGTGTTAATTCATTATCAAATGAATGTTTTTGTTGGGCCGGCCCAGATCCCATATCATAACCTAACAATACCACTTTTTCTGCACCACACAAAACTGCAAAATTTAACGCCTGAAAACCAGAATTACGCCCTGATGCAATTACACCGGGTGTATTACTCCATAAAGCATTCCTATCAAGCTGTATGTGGTTTAAATTCCATTTATTGGCTGTTTTAAGGCATTGTGTCCATTTTTCACCATCAAAGTGTTGGCATCCCCTGTATGCGTTCCACCAATCGGGATCAGCGGCATAAAGCACATCTGCAAATGGCACGGTAAAAATCATTTCGTTTATAACGTAAATTTTACCTTTACCACGGCAATATTCTATATCTTGTGGGGTAACTGATGGCCCTGATGCAATGCAAATGGCTGTTTTTTTATATTCCAATGCATTCACGGTATGGGTAAAGCAGATTTTCTACTGAATTATTCTTATAAAGTTCTTTTTCACTTTGCGCTTCCTTATTGGCGTAAAAATCACCAACAAGTAATAATGCCGCGGATTTCATTGAATCTGGTGCAGGATCAGGTAATTCATCAAGGTTGCAATAATTCAACACATGATCATCTGCCATACCAATACCAATTGTTAAATTTGAATCTTCCAAATCATGCTTAATTCGTAAATGCAATTTAACTTCTTCAAGTGTAACCAGCGACATTATTTTATTTTCTTATTTTAGGGTTGCTTATTCGGCTGGTGCTTCCAACTCTTTAATGCGTTTTGTAGCGGCTTTTTCTACCGTACTACGCCCATCAAATTCCACCAATGCATTCAAATAATCTTTATTTTCAAGTGCTTCAATGCCAGCAACGGTATCTTTTGCTGTGGCATCTGGTGCAACGTATCCTTCAACTTCACTAAACTTACCTAATCCTTCAAGGCGTTTTTGTTCTGCTTCATCTGCACCACCATCATCATCTGCTTCATCTGCATCCGTGAATTTTGCACAACCTGTATCAACAAATTTTTGCGCGGTTGCAGGGTGTAGGGATACTTTTTTACCTTCATACATATTTCCAAGTGTTGGGGATGTAAAATCCTTAGTAACTTCAATTTCAACTTTTTTCATTTCATAGCCTTTCGATTTAACAACAAAAAAGGGGGCACGTTATTATGCCCCCCAATTCTATATCTTATATTTTATTGGTGCAACCGTTTAAGCGGCTTCAACTAACAAGCCAGAATATGCGGATGCTGGACGGTAAACCGCAAGGGCTTTACGACCTTCTGCACGTACTGTGATAAGGTTCTTTTGAACATTATCTTCATCTTGTGCAAACATTTCCACTTTCGTACCTTCACGATTCCATACTTGGTATGCAATATCAAAGGCGGCAACAACAAATGATCCTGCTGTCATGGCGTTGGTAACAACAACTGGTAATCCCCACAAACGTGGCCCAATCATTGCAGATGGATCACCAATAACATAAGCGGCATCACTTGATCCACGTTTGATACGCTCAATTGCGCCCCAATCGGCTGGATTCATAATGATTGCTGTTGGTGCATAATCAGCTTCATACACTTTATAGATGGCACGGTTAATGCTGTCTAATGCGTTTTCACCCGTTGTTGGCGTAAACACTGTGTGGTTGCCAGTATTTAGAATACCACTGATATTTCCACCAGTACCATTACCTTTAAGCAATTGTTCATCAATACGTTTTTCTACGCCAAAACGTAAACGTGTATCAATGTATGATTGCAATGCAGGTGCATCATCTAGTACCTGATTAGATACTTTAATGAAATGTGCAATGGTTTTGATTGGTGCTTGTACCAGTTCAAAAGTTAAAACAGATTCAGGTTTTTGTTCACCTTCATTTGTTTCAGCGGCATTATTCGTAAATAACAATTCACGCGTATATTCCACCATATTTGATCCAGTTTGTGCCTGTGGCAATACATCCTGCACCTTCAATGATCGGAATGCACCCGGAATAATACCCGGTAAACGGTCTGGTGCTACCAGTGTATCACTGTTTTCTAACGGTGATCCGTCTTGTCCAATAATTGTGTTGGCTTGGAATGTAAAAGATTTTCCACCATTACCAGATGCATAGGAATCAAAACCATCTGCGGCAATAACCATTTGCCCCAATGTCTGTGGTTTTTCTTTACCAGAAATTACATCTGAATGTGCTTGTTGTTGTATTTCCAAAATTTGATTAGAAATACCACCAATCTTTTCAGCGGTTTCATTTGCAACTTTCAGTGCTTCTTTAGCAGATGCACCAGAATTTTCCGTTGCGGTTTTTAACTCTGTTTCTAGAGTCGCTTGTGCGGCTAAAAAATCCTGAATTTGTGCATTCAGTCCTTCAATTGCCGCGTTTGGGTTTTGTCCACTCATTTTGCGTTCCTTTTTAAATTAAGTGTTTCAGATAAGGATGCACACGCATCCACCAGTTTTTGATCAGCGCACGGCAATTGATCATCTTCAACGGTAGCGCCCGGCGTACCAGTTAAATCTTTTAATATGGATCGGCGTTCTGCACGGCTGTAATCAGCTTTTGCCATTGCCGCATCCACACGTTTAAGTGATGCATTATAGGCATTACCTTCATCACTATCAACTTCAATATTATCACTATCCAATAATGATGTGGCAAAACCTTTTTCAACGGCTTCTGATCCGCCAATCCAAGTTTCATCATCCATCATTTGGGTGATTGTTTCTATATCCAATCCTGTTTTTTTGGAATATACGGAATGCATAGATTCATCAAATTTACCAAGGGTATCAGCGCGTTCCTGCATATCGTGCTTATTACCCACGCATACGTGCCACGCATTATGAATCATAATAAAACCAGATTCCGCCACCTTAATTTCATCACCTGCCATTGCAATTACTGATGCGGCGGATGCGGCCATACCAATTACACGTACTGTAATTTCACCATCATGTTCTTTTAAAAGGTTATATATTGCAACACCTTCAAAAAAATCACCACCCGGTGAATTAATATTTACTGTGATTGGCTGCCCTTTGTTTTTTCTTAAAACAGAATTTACAATTTTGGCTGTCATACCATCACCTGTCCACCAATCCTCACCAACCACATCATAAATGTTTATGGTGGCGGCATCATCACTATTTGCAACGGCGGCGTGAATATCTGGTTGCCAACGGCTTTTGATACTATTTGGTAAAAACATCCGTACATCACCAGCAACATCACTTGGTGTTTTAATCGTTTGTGCGTTTATTTTCATTTGAAATACCTTTTCTATCCAAGTCTTTTAATGTTTCAATTGGGGCCATTTGTTGTTGCATATACAACGTATCACCGCCGGGTAATGGTTTCCATCCTTCAATGGTTCTGGCTTCATTAGGTGTAATAATACCTTTTTGCACCCCTTCACCATGCCCTTTAATTCTATCATTCAAATCAGGGCGTAACAATGCGTTAAAGTCAAATTCAATATCAATTGTATCACGTTCTAGGGGATTTAAAAGGTTGCTTTTCATACTGTTTTCATAGCGTTCCATGTAAGGACGTAAACCAAATTTATAAAATCCCTGTATCAATTGTTCAATACCTGATCCCCACGCGGTATTTTGTGCAGAATCATTTACCAAAACTGATGGTACACCAAAAAACCTACAAACATCCTCAATCTGAAAACGCCGTGATTGTAATAATTCTATATCTTGTGGGGATAAGGATACTTGTGTGTATTCCATACCAGCTTCCAAAACAAATAATCTATCACTATTACCTTCTGATAATTCTGCAAAATTAGCTTTAACGGCTTCCCTTTGTTCTTTTTTCAAAACCTTATCAATTGTAAGTAATCCTGATGGTTTACCACCATTTCTGTAAACTTTAGTGGTTGCCATTTCCGCCGCTTGTCCAACCGCAACGGTATTACGTGCGTGGCCCAACGGTGATAATCCTACAATACCATTGCCATACAACTTGTTGTGCCAAATACTTTTATCTGAATAAACACGCACACCTGCATTATCTTGATATTCATAGCGCACATTACCTGATTTTTCTAAATGCACCTGCATTTGCGGTGTCATAAGTGGAATTAAACCAATAATTCTATCCTTACTATCACGCTGTATGGCTGTGTAATCATTACCCTGCAACACAAATTGATAAATAATAGATTCAAAATAATTTTGGCGAGTCTGCCAACGGTTGGGTTTATTTCTAAATAATAGTGATAAAGGGTGATCATAATATGGTGTTCTTACACCACCATCTGATAATTTATAAACATTGATTGGTAATGATCCAATTGATTCAGTAATGATACGCACACACGCCCAAACGGCGGATAATTGCATGGCGGTATCTTGATTTACTGTGGTGGCTGGTTGGTTGGCGTATGATCGTGGTGCGCCACTTTGTACCCCTGCATTACGTGATGCACCACCTGATAAAATACTTATTACATCTGCAAAAATTGTCATTGGGTACTATGCCTTTTCATCACCACTGGTGTGTAAATATTACGTTCTTTTTGTTTATCGTGCAACCACATCATCCAATAATAGGTTCATTTATAAAATCATCAATATCTTGTATTTCTGAATCACGTTCTGCAACCCCTGCCGCCATTGCCATTGCCACCATTCCATCAATCCTGCCAGATGTTTTGGATTTATCAAGTTTTCTATTTTCGGCTGGATCGGTTGTTACCATTGAATTTGCCGCACACATCGTTAATACAGGGTGATCACCGTGATTTATAGTTTTATTTAAAAGTTTTCCCTCTATAGCATCCAATGCAGGGGCCATATCTTTAAATCCTTGCCCCCACTGTACCATAGGTAAATCAATCCCCAAATCATCTAATTCTTTTTTCAACACATCCATACGGTATCTATCAAATGCAATTGCCATTACTGGTAAATCTTTTGTAATTTCACCAAGTTCACGCGCAATAAATTCATAATCAATCATGGCACCGGGTGTTGTCATTAGATAACCCTGCTTTACCCAAACATCATAAGGCGCACGGTCTTTTTTGGTACGTTCTAATAAACCACCTTCTGGTGTCCAAAAATAACAAAACGTGTACCACTGCTTTCCTATCCTTCCAATAAAAATCAATGCTGTTAAATCGGTACGTTTTGATAAATCGAGTCCACCATATATTTCTTCACAATCTTTTAATTCAACTTCAAATTTACCGCCACATTGTTGCCAAATCATCTTACTGATAAATGGTGATTTAACCGCCACACGTTGGTTTAGGTTCAAATTTCTAAAAGTATTTTCAAAAGATGGCATCCGTGATGCTTTTTTGGCTTGCTTCGCCATATCTTTTTCTGATCTAAACAATCCCAATGCTGGATTGGCTTTTTTCCATGTATCCCAATCCATAATATCATCATCAATATCAGCGGCATAAACATGGCATACGGTGTTTTTAGGTTTATTTTTTTCCGCATCATCAATTAATATTGAAAACATATCTGAATCATTTGCGGCTTGCGTACTGATATAAATTAAAAGTGGGTTATCATACGCACCTTGCGCGGTGGTAATAGCATCCACAAAATCAGATTG
Organism: Alphaproteobacteria bacterium; assembly: GCA_965178085.1. Taxonomy (GTDB): domain Bacteria; phylum Pseudomonadota; class Alphaproteobacteria; order CBCXTS01; family CBCXTS01; genus CBCXTS01. The sequence goes on from CBCXTS010000001.1 coordinate 22,535, forward strand.
TGGCCCTGATACTTGACCAACTTCATCCAAGATTGCCAGTATTGGGGATTTACCGTGTGCTGTTTTACCATCCGCACTAATTGCCTGATATTCAACATTCCCTTTCAAGCCAATAAGCATTTTTTTAGATGCCACTGGCTTTATTCGGTTTCTTAATTTTGGTGACAATTCAACACATTTTGATGCAAGGTTATAAACTTCCGCCGCTTGTTCACGGCTCATTGCACCAGAAATAATACGCGAATTTAAAGATGCTTCTGGCCCCACAATGTGTGCTAACAAAATAAATGCAATCAATCCAGTTTTTGCATTTTTTCTTGCTATTGATAAAATGGCTGTATCCGTACCATGCGGATTATCATAAACCGCAAGTATGAATTTCTTTTGAAATTTTGCTAATTTAACTTGCTTGCCAACGTGCTGCCCTTCTGGAATAACACAATATTTTTCAATAAAGGCAATGACTTTTTCGCCACGCGTTAATACCTTTTTTGCCATTCACAATTCCCAACCATTACTGCATTGTTCCCGGAAAAGCTAATAAACCATCATCATCATCATCCATCACGCCTTTTTCAATTCCTTTGGCCGCACCACGACGGGTTTTTATATCGCGTGTTTCACCTGCAATGGCACGTGCGTGTAATGAAATGCTACGGCGCAATCTCACTATATGATTCGTATATGAATCAATAATTGTTTTCCGGGGATTTATATATGTTCCTGTAACAAATTCCTGCACATCCACTGTTTCTGCACCTGTCTTTGGATCAGTGCTTTTTGTTTCAACAATTTTTTTTCGTTCTAATATACTACCTTCACGGCGCATTTTGCGTTGTTCTAAATCCAAATCATACATATAGCGAGTCAACACTACTGCCATTTCCAAGGTGTGATCTGTCCATTCTGAAAGTGCAAATTCATTAATTATTGAATCCCAAAATTTTAATTCTGCTTTTCGCATACTCATGTGGGGTGGCGGTTCAATATCTCTATCTGCACCTTGTGCGGCTTTAACAGATTCACTAATAGAATCTGATCTTTCTTTTTTAGATGTTTTGTTTTTTATAGGCACTTTTTGCGCGTTTTTACGTGTTTTTTGTGCAGGTTTTGCACTTTTCTTAACTGCCTTTTTACTTGACTTT
>CBCXTS010000002.1:0-59354 GCA_965178085.1 Alphaproteobacteria bacterium
AGAAACCGCATATAGTTTTTTAGTATCATCTGTTTGCTCTTTTGCATTACTGCTTTGTTGATAAGCAATATCACTAGGCTGTGACACCAAACATACGCCTCCTCCAGACAATGAAACAGAACCTGGCATTGTTAAACTTAACATCAATGTGCTAGCACTTGCGGCATCTACTGCGTTTCCTCCATTGCGTAAAATTTCTTTTCCTATAAGAGTCGCAACAGGCTCTGGCGTACTAATACCTCCGATAAAGCGTAAATCAGCATAAATATTTTCATGATTGACACTGGGTACTGATGCTTCAAATACTCTCTCTTGTTGCTCATCTGGAGTTATACAACCACTTAATATGATACTTGCGCAACAAACGAACTTTGCTATGCTATACGTCATTGTTTTTTTTAAATTAATGCAAAACAAAATTATTCCTTCTTTCTTAAATCTAGAGTTATTAAAACCTTATGATATCATTAATTTCAAAGTTAATTTTCTTACAATATTTAACTGTAAGACCCACCAAAGAAATATTCAAGCATTTGTGCATAAAGTTATCTTATGCATTATTATCTGTGTTTTTTGTAGTCGCGTCTATCAACAAAGCACTTGCCATCAATGTTGTACGCGACAGCGAAATTGAAAACACGTTACGTTATTTCATAAATCCACTGCTTGAAAAAGCAAATTTTGATCAAAATCAAGTGACTATGCGCCTTGTGCTGAACCCTGAGTTAAATGCTTTTGTCGCAGGAGGCCAAAATATCTTTATACACAGCGGGCTAATCACCGTCACAGAACACCCTTATCAAATAATTGGTGTTATGGCACATGAGTTAGGTCACATAGCCGCAGGACATCTTGCTTTGCTGCAAGACGATATAAATCGTGCAAAAAAAATAGGCTTACTGGGATCTGCTCTTTCTATACCCTTAGCTTTGCTAGCAGGAGACTCTAATGTAGCAACAGGAGGCATCATTGGTTCTCAAGGCTTAGCCCAACGCAGCGTTTTGGCGTATTCACGCGATAAAGAAAACTCAGCTGATCAATTTGCATTATCTCTCATGAATAAAAATCAACTCAATACATCACATTTTGTCGAATTTATGAAAAAAATGTTCCACCGTGAGCAATTATACGGATCAGGTGATAGTTATTTGCGCACACATCCTACTACAAAAGAACGCATTAAAATAGCAGAATCATGGACGCAAACCTATGGTACAAAAGAAAAAAAATAAAAATGAAAAAGTCATGAAATATTTGCATGAGCGCATGCGTGCTAAATTATTTGGCTATACAAAATCTTTGCCACAAGTGTTACAGAGATATCACACCACAGATAAAAGTGAATTTGCTCTTTACGCACGTGCTTTTGGTTACTTTCAAGCAACGCAATTAGACAAAGCATTAAACGAAATCAATCAGCTTCTTTTGATAAAACCAAATGATCCTTTTTATCTTGAAAGCAAGGCTGATATCCTGTTTCGTATGGCAGATTTTCAATCTGCAATTGATGCGTATGAACAGGTTCTTAAACAGATCCCTTGGTCAGGATTAGTGCATTTTTCGCTTGCGCGCGCTTTAATTCAGCAAAAAGAAAATACAGATTATGATTACGCAATAAAAATATTAAAGCAAGCATTGTCATATGAACCTTCTCTTAGCGGTGCATGGCAACAATTATCAATTGCATATGGCAAACAAAATAAAATCGCACATGCCGATCTAGCAAAAGCTGAAGAAGCTCTATTATATGGCGATACTGCTCGTGCTATCGGTCTAGCAAAACGTGCAGTCAACAAGCTCGAAATACGCTCTCCTGAATGGGTTCGTGCGCGTGATATCATTCTCCAATTAGATAATAAATAACTTTGAAAGCTTCCATCCCTTAGGCAAAATATTCTCTCTTGCTTTGACAATCCTATTCTATCAAATGCGCAAAAGCTGGATCAGACAATAAAATATCTTCCATCCCCTTATTAAATGAATTAGAAAAATCATTCCCGATTATATACCAAAGATTTTTTCTATCACGCAGCGATGAATACTCAGGAAGAGTATGCTCACCATCAATGTTAATGACTCTTATAATAGATTGATTACGATCAAATACCTCTATTTCTATCCTCATATTTGCATGATAAATTGATGATGTTTCTTTATAAAACAAATTCTCAAGACTTTGGTCAGTTGCAATTGCTTCTTCTTGGACACTAGCATTTTTAATTGTCAGTCGCATTACAACATCATCTCCTATCGGATCAATACGATCTTCTACCCATTGTTTTGCAATATCAATTAAAGAAAATGGAAAAAAATGATCAACATACGGATTTTTTTTTTAATGGTGTGTATTGATTATGCACTTCAACTCGTGAAATTTTTAATTCAATCGGCATCAAGTGCTCAAAAGTGATACTGGGATATGTTAATGTACCCTTTGTTGTTCCTGCACAAGAACTCAACAATGCTAAACTTAAAATACATAGCAATACATTCAATTGTGATTCAGCAAGCAACTTCAATCGCATCATACAAAACTCCTTTGAATTTACTCAATAGCATTCCTTAACGTTCATCTAAATTATAACGATAAAGAGATATCATTCATAACTGATAAAAAGGCATCTTGCATAGAAATATATCATATTTACCTCATGCTCTCAAAAAAATACAGTCCACATGCTTATATAATAGCAACAAGATAATGATAAAATAGTTTTCAAAGCACTTCAAATATCATTAATCATTGCAAATAAGTCTTATTATTAATAGACTAATCGCTTATTCAATTAACAATGGCAAAGCTATGCATCCAAACAAAATTGACAGTCATTCTATATCAGATAACATTGCGTTAAAGTTATGTGATGTTTCACATCATTTAAAAAAAACTCCTATCATTAATTCTGTTAATATATCAGTTGCACGGGGCAAAGTATTTTCTCTTCTAGGTCCATCAGGTTGCGGAAAAACTACAATTTTACGATTAATTGCTGGCCTTGAAAAACCCAGTACTGGTGAAATTTTTTTAAATCAACAACTGGTTTCTGACCGCCATCATGTCGTGCCGCCTGAGGCTCGTAAAATTGCAATGGTATTTCAAGATTACGCGCTTTTTCCACATTTAAATGTTTACGAAAATATTGGGTTTGCTTTGACAAATAACCCAGAAAAACACCAAATAGTGCAACATTTAATGCATGACATGGAACTACAAATGTTTGAAAAATCTTATCCACACACACTTTCTGGTGGTCAGCAACAGCGCGTGGCAATTGCAAGGGCAATTGCAAGTAAACCTTCTTTAATGCTATTGGATGAACCTTTTTCTAATCTTGACACACGCCTACGCGATGAAATTCGTGACACTGTGCTGCATTTACTAAAGCAACATAATATTCCAACCGTTATAGTCACACACGATGCCGAAGAAGCAATGTATATGTCTGATATTATTGGTGTCATGCGCAATGGTAATATTGAACAAATTGGAATCCCAAATGAGCTTTACTTTAAACCAGTTAATGAATTTGTTGCCAGCTCTTTTGGTGACGTAAATCGCTTTGATGGTTGGCTTGAAGGCCAAACGATTAAAAGCCCCTTGGGTGAATTTGATATTAACGAACTACATATCAAGCCTAATTTGCCAATATCAAACTCTAGCACCAAAGAGCAACATAAGCTTTTGCCACAAAAAGTTAATCTTCTTGCACGCCCAGAAGGATTATCTCTTAAACCTAGCAAATCTAGTAAAGCACTTCAAAATGAAAAGCAATCAAATCAAAACACACCAATATTGGCACGAGTATTAGCAGCACGTCATTTAGGCCGTACAAGCCTTATACATATGTGTATTGATGACCCCAGTGGACAAAACATCCATTTACATGCGCGTGTAACGGGGCGCCATTTACCAAAAGAAGGAACCATGCAACATATCAAATTGGATCCAAAAAGTTTATTCGTGTTTTTGAATTCCTAACATAATAACTAATATCGGTACTGATCGTTTTTAAACGGCCCATTTTGGCTAACACCTATATATTTTGCTTGCTCAGCATTAAGCTTAGTAAGCTTTGCACCAACTTTTTCAAGATGCAACGCGGCAACTTTTTCATCTAAATAACGTGGCAACGTATAGACTTTATTTTCATATTTTTTATTATCATTCCATAGCTCAATTTGGGCTAAAACTTGATTGGTAAAACTTGCAGACATAACAAAACTTGGGTGCCCAGTAGCGCATCCAAGATTAACCAATCGACCTTCGGCAAGAACAATTAAACGCTTGCCATCTGGAAATACTACTTGGTCAACCTGTGGCTTAATATTATCCCAATGCATATTACGTAAAGAGTTGATTTGAATTTCACTATCAAAATGTCCAATATTACAAACAATAGCTAAATCTTTCATCGCGCGCATATGCTCAAGTGTAATAACGTCGATATTGCCAGTGCAAGTTACAAAAATATCACCACGAGAAGCTGCATCATCAAGCGTTACAACCTCATAGCCTTCCATTGCAGCTTGCAATGCACAAATAGGATCAATTTCGCACACCAATACTCGACAACCTGCTTGGCGTAAGCTTGCAGCTGAACCCTTACCTACATCGCCAAACCCAGAAACAACAGCAACTTTACCAGCCATCATTACATCTGTTGCTCTTCTAATTGCATCGACTAAACTTTCACGGCATCCATAGATATTATCAAACTTAGATTTAGTGACAGAATCATTAACGTTAATTGCTGGCATTTTTAATGTTCCAGCTTGTTCCATTTCATGCAATCGCAATACCCCTGTCGTCGTTTCTTCAGACAACCCTTTAATATTTTGAATGATATCTTTATAACTATCATCACTATGCACCAGCGACGTTAAATCTCCGCCATCGTCTAGAATCATATTACACTGCCAGCCGTTTGGACCTTCAATGGTTTGCTTAATAGCCCACCAAAATTCGTCTTCACTCATATCTTTCCAAGCAAATACAGCTACTCCAGAATCTGCTATTGCAGCTGCAGCGTGATCTTGCGTTGAAAAAATATTACATGAGGACCACCGTACACTTGCCCCTAATGCACACAGCGTTTCAATCAACACTGCTGTTTGGATAGTCATGTGTAAGCAACCTGCTATTTTTGCGCCTTTTAATGGCTTTGATTGTCCATATTCTTCTCTCAGCGCCATCAGACCTGGCATTTCTACCTCTGCAATAGAAATTTCTTTTCTTCCCCAACTTGCAAGCGAAATGTCTTTGACTTTATAATCGCAAGATTTGCTCATTCGATAATTTCCTTACTTTATACGATTGTTTATTTATTTAAAAATTTAAGCATGGCTTTTAACAGTGATCATAGTAATGTGCAAGCTTGTTGCAAGCAGCAATAACTATTACATAATTATATTTAAATGCAATATACATAATTAAAACTTTATTTTATAAATTTTGGCGTATATATATGAATTGAAAATATATCATATGCATATTTTTCATTTAATATAATATACTTATTTTCTTTATTATATTAACAATGCCCAGGTGGCGGAACTGGTAGACGCGCCAGACTCAAAATCTGGTGATGGTAACATCGTGCGAGTTCGAGTCTCGCCCTGGGCACCAGTTTAAAGCATTCTGCATTTATATTGATTTGCAAAATAAAATGCTATTTTATTCTACAATATTATTGTATTCTAACCATATTTGAAAATGCTAACGCAACTTGCATGGCATATCAAAATGTATCTAGCCATTAAATGACTAGCTAATATCATCTTTCTAAAACAATCAACTACGATAGCTTCCATTGATATCTAAATAGCCTTGGCTGAGATCATTACCCCAAAAAACTGCCTTGCCTTTTCCACCTATTCCAACATCAATTTTTATTTTGATGTATTTGTTTTTAAGGTAACTATTTAATTCACTTTCTTGATAACCATCATATTTTGCACCTTGACTAGCTACTAGAATAGTACCAAACCAAATTGAAAGAAAATCGCGTTCTACTGCTTCTCCTGATTTACCCACTGCCATAATTACACGTCCCCAATTTGCATCTCCGCCAGCTATAGCTGTTTTAACTAATGGAGAGTTAACAATAGATCTGGCTATAGACTGAGCCGCGATATCATTGAATGCACCTACTACCTCAACTTCAATAACTTTAGTAACCCCTTCTCCATCACCGATTATTTGCATTGCAAGATCATGACAAACTCTGTCAAGATGATGCTTGAAATGGTCTAAAGTCGGATCGTCTTTATCTATATGTTGATTATTATTTTTCTTTGTTGATATGAGCAAACACATATCATTTGTTGATGTATCACTATCAACGCTGATAGCATTAAAACTTTTCTTTACAGAGTGATGTAAGCAATGTTGTAAAACGTCACTACTAAGGCCTGCATCTGTAAATATAAATGCTAGCATTGTTGCCATATTAGGAGCAATCATGCCTGAACCTTTAGCTATTCCACATAACTGAACTTGCTGATCAGCTATATGTGTCGTGCAACTTGAGCCTTTTGCAAACGTATCTGTGGTCATCATTGCCTGAGCTGCAGATTCAAAATTTGCAACATGGCCAAGACCAATCGAATGATGCATGCAATCAAGTAATAATTTACTGTCTAATGCATCACCTATAACCCCCGTTGAAGCAAGGGCTATTTTACAATTTTTTGTATGAAGTTTTTGTGCTAAATACTCTGCGCATTCAACTACAGCCATAGAACCAGCATGACCTGAGAAGGCATTTGCGTTTCCAGAGTTTACCATCAAGGCTCTAACTTGACCTTGTGCTATAACAGTTTTAATATGATCAATAGATGGAGCGCGTGTAGTAGATTTCGTTGTTACTCCACCAATTTGATAATCTTCATCAAAAATTGCTATCCAACAATCGTCGCGCTCTTGGTAACGTTCTCCACTAGCACCTGTATAAATTTTTATACCTTCAAGCGCAGGAATATTTGGAAATGTTTCAAGAGCAAAGGCAGACTGTTTTATCATTATTTTATGCTATGCCAATATAATATTAAGCCTAACCCCATAAATTAATATTTTTTAAAACTATACAATTTAAAGAAATCTTTAAAAGACTAGCACTAATTAGAAGATTTGCCTTCAATATCAAACATTTCTATCTTTACTGTACTTAAATGCTTTTGAACAACATCATCTGCAAGACGGTTACTTTCTTGTTCTTCAATTTGAACACGCGCCTGCTCAAAACTAGGTAATGTTTGCAAACGTTTATTACCGGCTAAAATAATATGCCAACCAAATTGTGTTTTAACAGGATTTTTTGTATACTCGCCTTCAGATAATTTAAATGCAGATTCTTCAAAAGCAGGAACCATCTGCCCTGTTGAAAAATAACCTAAATCTCCACCATTAGCACCGCTTGGGCCTTTTGAATGCTGTCGTGCTAAATCCGCAAAATCGCTGCCCTTATTTAGTTGATCAACTAATTCTGTTGCTTGTTCTAATGTATCTACCAAAATATGACTTGCTTGCATTTCTTCTTGGCTTGATTGTTGTTTGATCATCTCATTATAAATTTTACGTATAGCTTTCTCATTCAGTTGAGCACCTACTTGTGCACGCAAATAAATATCAACCAAAGTTCTTTCTTCATAAGCCCTAACAAGCGATACAACTTGTGGGTCTGCATCAATACCTAATTCTCGAGCCTTATTTGATAAAACACGCATCTGTACTAAATGCGTAAGTAACTGCTTATAAGCTTCTTCCGTATTTGCTTGAGCTTGTACTTCTTGTGGTAAAGTTGCAAGAAAGCTCAAATATTCATTCCTAAAGATTGGTTTATCATCAATGATAGCAACAATAATTTTCTTATTATCATTGACATCGGTTGCTTGTTTTGATGTGTCTTGAGCATATGCAAGCGAAAACTGTAACATTATAGTTAACGTTAAAAAAAACCAACCTATATATCTTTTAAGTAATATTTGTATATTAAGCATGAGATTCCTACTATTTATAATTTTTATACCATTGATGTTACATATAAAGCTTTAGTCTTTTTCAAGCTTTTCTATGCGTTGTTTAAGTTCTGCTATTTGTTGATTAAGCCCATCAAAGCGTTGACTTAAAACGTTGTATTCTTCACGAGTAATTAAATCCATTTCATCAAGCAAACGAGACATTCGCATTTTAACAAGCCCTTCAAGCTCTTTGCGCGCCGACAAAGCTAATCCACCTGTATCAGCACTTAAGCGTATTAAATCTTCAAATAGTTTTGTTGGAGTTTGCATTTTAAAATCCATCTCTTACCTAGCAAAGCACATATATTAAACTACAACGCAATAGTTGCCAACTTATTCCTTGTACACACTACATACATATTTTAAAATTGAATTAATAAAAATTATGCGTATAATTTTGCATATTGCTTGATTTTTTCGACCACCGATACAAAGCCATTTCGTCTATTAGGGCTTAAGTATTTATCTAAATTAAGTTCCCCAAGAGCTTTTGATGCATCAAAACTTAAAATATCATTTGGAGAGCGATCATTATATAACAATAAAAGAATTGCAATTAAACCTTTAACAATAAAAGCATCTGAATCTGCACAAAAATGCAAACTACCATCTTTATTCCTTTGCATGGTAAGCCAAACTTGGCTCATGCACCCTTGCACTTTATGCTCATCATCATATAGCGCTTTAGGATAAGATTCTAATTCTGAGCCTAACTCAATGATATATCCATATCGATCTTCCCATTGATCCAATACCATAAAATCTTCTGATATTTTATGTAAAGATTCGCTGATAGAATTACAAAGTTTTGAATCGCTATTTACCATGCTAAAATATAAAAAAATAAGTATTGGCCATCATTAAAAACAGCGATGCTCGTTACAATATTATCTTATTGAATAACATTATATTGTAAATGGAATAACCCTAACGTTGCTATGTTGGCTTGCACAAGAGCTTTGTTTGCATAAATGGCTTAGAGAATTTCTTCTGCGTTGTTCAAAAGATATGATATTATTTTGTATCTTCATAGCATCAGTGCTGGCCTCATAATCTAATGCTGTCTCTACACTCGTATTTGATTGTAGGCTAGAAGTATTATCTGATGACATCGTTTGATCATCGTTTTGCAATTGATTCTTTACAATATTGCCTTGCCCATCAAAAAAGGATTCTGAATGCAAAGGATAAAGAGCATTATAACCTCCATGTCTATAGCGCAAAAAACTTGATGGTCTACGTCCATAAACCCAAATATTCGTCATCCGTCGTACTCCAGAATAATACATACTTTTGTCCTTTATTATATCTAGATAGCAAATATAGCAATAGCATAATCACTATAGGCAATAAGATAGGTGTGATTTGTATTTGGAGTGTATCTATGCAATATACCTGCCGCCAAATTACCTAGCGTTGCGAGAAGTCAAAATTAAGTTTAAAAACTCTAATCAAACACTTTAAGCTTTAAGATAGTACGTCGATATTATCATATTGTAGCTTTGTGTTCTTCTTTCCAGCAATATCTTGTATAAACTGCCATGCAGATCTTCCAGATCTGTTTGCGCGCGTAATAGCCCATTCTAATGCTAAAGGGCGCCATTCATCTTCTGTGACTGGTATATGAAACGCCTTAATATAGCTCGACACAATATCTAAATATATATCTTGGCTTGTATTATGAAAACCTAACCATAGACCAAATCTATCAGATAGTGACACTTTCTCTTCTACGGACTCTGAAGGATTAATTGCCGTAGAGCGTTCATTTTCTATCATCGATCTTGATAATAAGTGCCTTCTATTAGAAGAAGCATAGAAAATCACATTCTCTGGGCGCGACTCAATCCCACCTTCAAGTGCAGTTTTTAATGATTTGTAGCCAACGTCTCCTGCATCAAAAGATAAATCATCGCAAAAAATAATATATTGTTTTTCATCATTTGCAACTTCACGCAAAAGAAACGGCAATTGCTGAATATCTTCTCTATGAATTTCAACTAAAACAAGTTTTGAATGTGCTTTATAAATTTCTGCAAAAACAGCCTTAATCAGTGCGCTTTTACCTGTCCCACGTGCACCCCACAACAATACATTATTGCTTGGCAAGTTTTTGGCAAACTGTAACGTATTATTATACAAAGTTTGTTTTTGATCTTCTACGCCTTTTAACAAACCGAGCGGAATCACTGACAACGAAGTAGCCACATCTCGTAAATAACCAGGATTGCTATCCCAAACCAGCACAGAGCCTGTAGGCTTGCTACTGTTTGTATAAGGCTGCATTGAAATATTGCTGAGTTTTAACTCATCGGTGATATTGCTCAAATGCTGTGCAATTTCTTTTAATAAAAGGGATTGCTCTTTGTTGGACATTACATGTTAGTCCTCATACCTTATTAAAAACAATATCTAACAATCATTGTTTAATTTAGACCTGATCGCAGAGCCAATATCAGATCCTACAAAAACATCAACATTACCACCTAACATAGCAATCTCCTTCACCATGCGTGAAGAAATAAATTGATAGTTTTCTTTTGCCATTAAAAATACAGTTTCAATGTTAGAATCTAGTTTTGCGTTCATGCCAGCCATTTGAAACTCATAATCAAAATCTGAAACCGCACGCAAACCTCGTACAATCACATCTGCTCTTACTTTATTAGCAAAATCAACCAACAATCCATCTAATGCACATACTTCAATCTTGTCTTTGCCTAACTGCTTGCGCACTAGATCAACGCGTTCTTGCACGGTAAATAAAGACGATTTATTAATGTTATGCGCTACAACAACAATCAGTTTATCTACCAATTTGGCACGCGCGCGCTCAATGATATCAAAATGACCTAATGTCGGGGGATCAAATGAACCTGCATATATACCAACACGCTGATTAGTTTGAGACATTTGTTACTCTTGTAAAACTATACTGTGTCATCATTATCAGGGCTTTGTTGTACTGATAAGCTTTCGGTATTTGAACCTTCAGCGTCAATATCAATTAAGCTTTCATCTTCGTCTTTGATGCTATCATTTTCTAAATCACTATCATCATCTTCGCCTGTTTGCAATCTTGCGCATGACACTATTCTCTCGCCTTTTGCTAAATCAAACAAAATAACCCCTTTTGAACTTCGGCTAACTTGTCGAACCTCACTCAATGCAATTCGAATAATTTGACCAGAATCTGTAATTAAAATTAATTGATCTGTTTCTGGAGTTACAGGAAAACTTGCAACAATATATGCATTCTTACGTTTTGATATATCCATGTTGGTAATGCCTTTACCACCACGGCCTGTACTACGAAAATCATACGCTGAGGTCAGTTGTCCCATACCATCGGAGGAAACTGAAAGTACAAACTCTTCGTTTTCTTGCATTGCGTTAAACGTTGCATCTTCTAGATTAGCCACACGAATGCGATCACGCTCTAATCCCTCTGATTCAACCTGTCCTGATTGTTGATCATATTTTAATCGCCTCAATGCAGCCTTAGCTTGTAAATATTCTCGTCGTATTTCGCTTGAATGAGGTGTCGATGATAATAGCGCCAATTGAATGATTTGATCATCTTTATCAAGGCGTATACCTCGTACACCCGTTGAAGTACGTCCTGAAAAAACTCGCACTCCCGATTCATTGCCCTGGCTGTCTTGGTTACTTACAGCAAACCGAATAGCTCTGTTATTGCGTGAAGCCAAAAACACATCATGATTTGCATCACATAACTTTGCACCTATAAGAGTATCATTTTCTTCAAGCTTCATAGCAATTTTGCCGCTTGAACGTATTAACGCAAAGTCTGACAGTTTATTTCTGCGTACTTTTCCACTAGCAGTTGCAAATAATATATGATGATCACTCCAGCTTGTATCATCTTCAGGTAAAGATAAAATAGCTGTAATCGTTTCATCGGTACCTAGCGGTAAAATATTTACCATAGCTTTTCCACGTGTTGTAGGCCCACCTACTGGCAAACGATAGGTCTTAATACGGTACGCTAGCCCTTTTGAAGACAAAAACAATAAAGGTGTATGCGTTGAAGTCACAAAAACATTGACTAAAACATCATCTTCTTTGGTTGTCATACCGCTTCTGCCTTTACCACCTCGGCGTTGCGCACGGTATGTTGAAAGAGGAACACGTTTAATGTATCCACTATGGGTTACAGTAACAACCATATCTTCTCGTTGTATTAAGTCTTCTATATCATGCTCAAACTCAGAATCTTCTATTGTTGTACGCCTTGCATTAGCAAAATTATCTTTTATCTCTATCAATTCACTACGCATAACATCCATCCGACGCTCATGCGAACCTAAAATATTAAGATAATCTTCAATATCTTTAGCAAGTGCGTTGGTTTCTTCTTCGAGCTTATTGCGCTCCATTCCTGTTAAGCGCTGTAAGCGTAACTCCAAGATAGAGCGCGCTTGAGATTCAGATAGTTTATAACCACCATCAATAACCTGATGTGCTGGATCATCAATAAGTTTAATAAAGTTTTCTGCAGTTGCTGCTGGCCAAATCTGACTCATTAAATCTTGTCTAGCTTGTACTGGATCGGTTGATTTGCGTATCAATTCAATCACTGGATCAAGGTTTCCTATGGCAACAAGTAATCCAGCTAACACATGGGCTCGTTCACGCGCTTTAAACAACAAAAACGCACTTCGCTTTGTAATAATTTCTTCTCTAAATTTAATAAAAGCCTGTATTGCTCGACCTACTGGCATCATGTCGGGTTTACCATTATCTAATGCCAACATTTGAACACCAAAGCTAGTTTGCAATGGAGTGTATCTGTACAATTGATTTAATACAATTTCTGCCATCGCATCTCGTTTGATCTCAATGACAACTCGTACGCCATCACGATCTGATTCATCTCGAAGATCAGATATGCCTTCTACTATTTTTGCACGCACTACCTCAGCAATACGCTCAACCAGTTTTGATTTGTTTACTTGATATGGTATTTCTCGAACAATAAGCGCCTCTTTTGCGTGATCAGGTCTTTCAATCTCAACGCGTGCGCGCATGATAATAGAGCCTCTACCTGTTTCAAATGCCTGGCGAATACCATTGCGTCCTAAAATAATTCCACCAGTTGGAAAATCAGGTCCAGGTATAATATCCAAAAGTTCTTCCAACGAAAGATCAGGATTATCAATATATGCTAATGTTGCGTTAATAACTTCGCCTAGATTATGAGGAGGAATGTTCGTTGCCATCCCAACAGCAATACCCCCAGCGCCATTGACTAACAGATTGGGAAATCGCGCTGGCAAAACTTTTGGTTCGTGCAATGATTCATCATAGTTTGCCTGAAAATCTACCGTTTGTTTATCAATATCTTCTAGCATGGTTTCAGCAGGCTTGTTCAACCTTGCTTCTGTATAACGCATTGCTGCTGGCGGATCACCATCCATAGAGCCAAAATTACCCTGCCCACTAACTAACGGTAACCTTAAAGAGAAAGGTTGCGCCATGCGCACCATTGAATCGTAGATAGCACTATCTCCATGAGGATGGTATTTACCCATGACATCACCAACAATACGAGCGGACTTACGAAATGGTTGACCACTACCATAACCACCATCTTTCATCGCATAAAGAATGCGCCTATGTACTGGTTTTAAGCCATCGCGTGCATCTGGCAACGCTCGCGATACTATAACACTCATTGCATAATCCATATAAGAGCGTTTCATCTCTTCTTCAATTGTAATCGCTTGAATTGTATCGCCGTCATGCATGGTTAATTCATTCATTCTTTTTACCATTCTTCAATCTGTTATTAAATTCTATACATTAGATATTTTAGACTAGAATTTTATATATAATAATATTAAGTTTCCTTAATATTATTATATTATTTTTCTGACATGTTAATGTAAGCAGATTAGTCTTTTATAAATCAATTTATATATTTTGATATATCCTTAAAATGATTCTAAGAAATTCCAATCTTGATTTAACAAAATATTTCTAATATATCTAATATAACTGCTCCATCTACTAGGCTAAATTTGTATCATATTGACAGCCTCTAATCTAATAACATTGCATGACTAATCAATTAGCAAACATTTTAAAAGCTCACAATCTTGAACTCCTAGCTTGCCTACCGTTAACTCCTCCATTGCCAGCGCTCACTAGGTTAGAAAACTACCTATTACCTTACAACATTAATAAAAAAAATACTGCTCTAGCTATCATCGGCACTGTTGGCGACGCATTCTGGCCTGTATTTAGTAAATGGCGACAACATACACAACAACATGCAATTGATAATCCTCTTGATAATTGGAGCAAGCATCTTGCAGATGAAATCGTTGCTTGTACCCAAGCCATTCCTCTTTTTCCATTTGATGGGCCAGTATATTGGCCTTTTATACGCTGGACTTTGGCAAGTGGAGTTTTTTATCAATCTCCCATTTTAGGACTAATTCATCCAAAATGGGGCAGTTGGATTAGTTTGCGTATGGCACTCATCATTAATAAACAACACGTCTCTTTTGTAAAGACATCACCTATTTCAAACACAGATGCAGCGCCTTTAAATAATATATCGATGAAAGGCTCGCCTTGCAGCACATGCCAAGATAAGCCTTGCTTAAGCCGTTGTCCAGTTTCTGCATTTAAAGATCTTGCATTTAGCAATCTAGGCCTAGATGTTAAACTATGTCGAGAATATCTTGCCCAAGATAAAAGCCAACAATGTTTTGATCATACCTGCTTAGCACGCTCAGCATGTCCAATTGGGCGTGAATATCGTTATTCTAAAAAAGTTGCACATTTTTTTATGCGCGCCTATGCTAACGGACTTAGAAAAACCAATCACTCAAATAATATCAAACAAGCTTAGCATTACAATTATTAAATTAAAAGCAAAGGCAATATTATACAATGACTAATAACGTGAATGACTTTAGCTTTAAACCAGTATCAGGTATGGTTTTACCACGCTTTGCAGGTATTGCGAGCTTTATGCGATTGCCTCATGTTGGACTGGATCATCCAAATTTAACAGATGTAGATATTGGCTTGATTGGTATCCCGTGGGACGGCGGCACTACCAACCGACCTGGGGCACGCCACGGACCACGACAAATGCGCGATCAATCTACTTTAATGAGAAATGTTCATCACGTCAGTGGCGTGCGTCCATTCCATTGTGCTAATTGCGCTGACTTAGGCGATACTCCTGTTAATCCTGTAGATCTAATTGACACATTAAAACGCGTTCAAGATTTTTTTGATAAAGTTATTGAAGCTAATATTATACCTTTATCTGCAGGTGGTGACCATCTTGTTTCGCTACCAATTTTAAGATCACTTGTCAAAAAAGAGCCCATAGGAATGATCCATTTTGATGCTCATACTGACACATGGGATCGTTATTTTGGTGAATATCCCTATACGCATGGCACGCCGTTTAGACGTGCAATTGAAGAGGGTTTACTTGATCCAAAGCGGATTGTACAAATTGGTATTCGTGGTGCAATGTACACGCCCGAAGACAAAGAATGGGGTACTGAACAAGGTATTCGTGTGATTGAAATTGAAGAATATAACGCACTTGGCCCCGATGCCACCATGGAGATAGCTCGTCAAGTAGTTGGCAGCGGACCAGTATATGTAAGCTTTGATGTTGATGCCCTTGACCCTGTGTATGCTCCTGGCACTGGAACACCAGAGATTGGTGGCTTTAATACATTTGACGCACAAAAAATGTTACGACATTTAGAAGGTTTAGATATTGTAGGTGCAGACGTAGTTGAAGTTTCTCCACCTTTTGATCCTTCTGGTATAACAGCATTAACAGGCGTTACCATGATGTATGAAATTCTATGCATTATAGCCCAAAGTATTGCCTGTCAAAAAAACTTATGACAGCAACGATGTAATCTATCATGAAGATGTCTACTAAAACATCTGCGCCTTGCGGTAGTTGGTTATCCCATCTTGATCCAGAAGCTGTCAATAATATTGGCACAACATTTTCTCATATGCTCATGCCGCTTGCAGATGATGGACTGATTTGGCTAGAACATCGTGCCAAGGAAAGTGGCCGTGGTGTTTTGGTTTGTGGATCTCTCATACAAAGCAACGGGTATACAAAAGAAATTAATGACACCAATTTTGATGTCCGTTCTCGTGTACATGAATACGGTGGAGGTGACTTTGCCATCAATGAAGAATTCGTATGGTTTGCAAACACTGATGGAGCAATAATATGTCATGATCTTGTAGTACATACAAATACTGTGTTTTTCTTCAAGGAAAACCACTGGTTTGCGGATTTTATTGGTATCGACGAAGGCGAATTAATTTGCATTGAAGAAGAACGTCCAAAGCAAGATAGTAGCAACGAAGAGCCTCACAATCGTATTGTATTTATTGATAAAAATGCTTGCTTGCATGTCCTTGTTGAAGGAGCAAGCTTTTATGCTAGTATTGCTTTTTGTTCTACCACCAAGCGGCTAGCATGGCTACAATGGAGCCATCCTGATATGCCTTGGGACAGTGGCGAACTTTGGGTGAGTGATTTTATTGATTATAAAATTAGCAATCCAACAAAAATTGCAGGTGGATACGCTGAACAAACCACTAGCGCGTGTTTGCAGCCTGTATTTGATACAAATGGTATATTATATTTTTTAGATGATAAAAGTAACAACTGGGCGCTTTATCAAGAAACAGACCTCAATACTATTCTAGGCCCTCATGCAGGCGAATGTGGTTTCCCTTTATGGCAACTTGGTATGAAAAGCTACGCCATAACCAATCAAGGAATAGCTGTCATGGCTGTTTGCCAAGAAGGCTTATGGCATCTTGAAGCATTGGACCTAGACAATCAAAACAGCAAGCCAATTAAACTTGATTTACCCTTTGTACAATTTAAAGGCATTATCAATATAAAAAATGACATTGCTTTTGTCAGTGCAAGCGAAGATCAGTCACCAGCAATTATCCAACTTAAAATTGAACGCACTCAAGATAAAAAATTTGATGTATGCTGGCATGATCTTTTAAAGCATAACAGAAAAAACACATTCAAGAATGTCTTTCCTATTAAAGGCAAAGATATTTCGTTAGCTCAAAAAATAAGTTTTGACAGCATCGATGGAAAAGCGTTTGCATTCTTTTATCCTCCTGCCAATACACAGTTTGAACCACTTTACAACGAACTACCCCCCCTGATAGTGCGCTGTCATGGGGGACCTACAGCACAAGCTGATTTAGGTTTGTCGTTCAAAACACAATTTTGGACAAATCGTGGTTTTGCTGTTCTAGAAGTCAATTATCGAGGCAGTACAGGCTTTGGCCGCTGTTATCGCCAAGCTCTAGAAAAGCAATGGGGTGTACTTGATGTAGAAGACGCATGTGCAGGAGCAAAATATTTAGTACAAAATAAGCAAGTAGATCCCAATAGGCTTATTATTTCAGGCTCAAGTGCGGGAGGCTACAGTGTGCTAGCTGCTCTTGCATTTCATGACGTCTTTCACGCAGGGTGCAGTGCCTATGGTATTGGGGATTTAATTGCCCTAGCACAATCTACACATAAATTTGAACGCTATTATCTTAATAAATTAATAGCAGAACTGCCCGAAGGGTTATCTTTATATGCCCAACGTTCACCTGCACATAATCCTCAAGGTCTCAACTGTCCAGTCTTATTTTTACAAGGTCTTAAGGACCAGGTCGTCCCCCCAAGTCAAGCACGCCAAATGGCTCAAATACTAGATCAAAAAAATATTCCTCACGGAACTTTGTTTTTTCCTGATGAAGGACACGGTTTTAGAAACTCTGATAATATAAAAAAAGCACTTTTAGCTGAATTATGGTTCTATGGGGCAGTTTTTGGTTTTACACCGCAAGGCGATTCGTCCAATTTAAAGATCATGCATCGCGGCCTGCTTTAATCAACATTTTATATATTTAAACATTCAAATCAATGAAACAAGCAAATAAAACATCATTTACTGATATTGTTAGCGCCGGAGTGTTATTAATTGGCAATGAGCTATTATCAGGTCGCACGCAAGACACAAACTTATCAGTCATTGCAACAGCATTAGCAAATCATGGGATACAATTAGCACAAGCAAATATTATTAAAGATGATGACATAACAATCATCGAACATGTACAATATTTTTCAAAAAAATTTGACTATGTTATAACAACTGGTGGTATCGGTCCAACACATGATGATATAACCAGTCAATCAATAGCAAAAGCTTTTGCCTTAGATTGGGTTTTAAACGCACAAGCATATAATATCCTAAAACGCTTATGCCAAGAAAAAAACATTGAACTGAACGAAGCCCGCTTACGCATGGCGCATATACCAAAAGGTGCAACTTTAATTAATAATCCTGTCAGTGGTGCACCTGGCTTTAAAATAAACAACGTTTTTGTGTTAGCTGGTGTACCATCTATTATGACAGCTATGTTACCTTACGCATTATTGCAGATGCGAAGTGGCTCCAAAATGCTTACAGAAAATATAACATGTGATTTACCCGAAGGGGCAATAGCAACCAACTTACTAGAGATTGAAAAAAAGATAGAAGATATTGAAATTGGTTCCTATCCTCGTTCAAATAATGGTAAGGCTGTAGTTACTTTAGTAATACGAAGCTTTGACAAAAATAAAATAAAAAATGCAGCGTTGCTGATAGCAAATATGATAGAAGAACTAGATGGAAATATTTTAAAGTAGCAACATTAGAAAATATTACTAAAAAACAAATATAAAACTTCCTGTATTGATCCAATCCTATGAAAAAAAACAAACAACATAGCAACCACAAAATGCAATTGATATCTAGGCGAAGCATGCTTGCTAAAGCTGTTGCCTATGCAGGTGCGCCATATATTTTATCACAACAATCTTATGCACAAGAAAAGATTAAAGTTGCTTTTGTTTTTCTAGGATCCGCACAAGATAATGGCCGCAATGCTAGCCATTTCTTAGGCCTTGAGCAATTACGTATTGCAATGGGAGATCAAATTGATATCATCATGGCTGAAAATTTATCCCCAGAAACAGCACAAGATGGAATGCAGTCTCTTGTCATGCAAGGTGCAAAATTGCTTTTCGTAACTGATCCAAGCTTATCACAAGTCACCAAGTCAATAGCAAAGGATCATCCAGATATACATTTTGAACAACTAGGGATTGGGTGGCACCCATCGGATGAAACAGTAAACATATCAAACTTTGCAAGTCGTAGTTATCAAGGACAATTTATATTCGGTGTATTAGCAGGCCTTTTAACTAAAACCCATAAAATCGGTTTTATTGCAGCAACTCCTTCTCCGCGCAGTTTGTTAGATATTAACGCTTTTGCATTAGGGGCTAGACAATCACATCCACAAAATAAAGTGTTTGCTAAATGGGTTGGAGCTTGGCAAGATCCAGAACTTGAAGCGCATGTTGCAGAAAATTTAATCCAACAAGATTGCGATTTTCTTGGCCAACAAACCGGTTCTGATGCTGCTAACACTATTGCAATACGCAAAGAAGTTTTCTGCTTTGGTATGGAGTTAGATCGTAATATTGATAATAATCCATGGCTGATATCATCTTTGGTTTCTCACTGGGGTAATTATTATATTCGCCGTACACTCGATCAACTACGTGGAAAGTGGACAAGCGAGTTCAACTGGTCTGGATTAGACACTGGAGTAGTGCGTATCACTGACTTCAACAGCTCTCTAGCACAAGATTATATCAATAAAATTGATGATATTCGCACCGCTATCATTAAAGGAGAGCAATTAGTTTTCACAGGGCCTGCTTTTGATAGTTCAGGAGCATCAGTCATTGCTAATGATAGCGCATTAAGCGATAGCCAACTGTTAGAGATGGATTGGATCAACGATAATGTTGTCACCGATCAAGGTTGATATTGCTTTAAACCTTATCTAACCTTTCTATTCTTTTTATATGCTCAACAATATTGACAATCAACAACATGCAAAACATCACATTGATGCTGCTATGATTTTAGCAGCTGGTTATGGGACGCGTATGCTTCCTTTTACACTAGATTGCCCAAAACCTTTACTGCCTTTTTGTCATCAAACCATTATTGATTATATTATTGCATGCATTAAAAACGCACATATTAATACGCTCATTATTAATACCCACTATCTAGCTGATCACATAGAAAAGCATATCGTACAGCAAAAGCATTATCCCATTAACCAAATTAAACTAATCTATGAAAAAAAATTGCTCGATTCAGGCGGAGGCGTTTTAAATGCTCAGCCAGTTTTTGAGCAAGCAATAAACCATCAAAAAAATTTAGAGCAAACTTGTTGTCTACTTGCCAACGCTGATAGCATTTGGCACCCTCTTCTAGGGAAGGATGGTCCTATCCAATATCTACAACGAGCATGGCAACCTAATAAAATGGATATGCTGCTATTATTATGCAACGGTAACGATGATGCTGTTGGTTACAATGAAACCAGTACGCCAAGAGGAGATTTTATATTACCTGAAAATATAAATTTTGGACAATTACAGCGCGCTCAATCGCCTAATCATTCTAATAATTTACTTGCCTATGCAGGACTAGCGCTATTATCTGGGCGTGTTTTTGCCAAATTAAATGCCATTTCTCAACGCTACAAGAGCAAAGTATTTTCTTTAAATTTACTTTTTGACGATTTAATTGCACATAATCGCTTATATGGTAGTACTTTCTTACCCAAAAACAAAAAAACTAAATGTTGGTTCCATTTAGGTACTCCTACAGCACTTGCACAATCACAAAAACTAATAGAGTCTAATCCTGATATCTATAACATTTATGTTTAATTTTTAGTTTTTACTTTAAGCACATTCTTCAAAAAATTTCCTGTATGACTTACCTTATCTTTTACTAGAGATTCAGGGGTTCCTGCGTGCACTATTTGCCCTCCCCCAACTCCCCCTTCAGGCCCTACATCTATTACCCAATCTGCGGTTTTAATGACATCAAGATTATGTTCAATAACAACAATGGAATTGCCTTGCTCAACAAGCCTATGCAAAACTTCTAACAACCGCCTTATATCTTCAAAATGTAAACCAGTTGTCGGTTCATCTAATATATACATTGTACGCCCAGTTGAACGTTTTGAAAGCTCCTTCGACAACTTCACGCGCTGTGCTTCTCCGCCTGAAAGAGTAGTAGCAGATTGGCCTGTTTTTATATATCCAAGGCCTACTTCTTCAAGAGTTACCAACTTGTCTCGAATAGTAGGAACAGCTTTAAAAAAAATGCATGCCTCACTTATCGTCATATCCAATACATCAGCAATTGATTTATTTTTGTAACGTACTTCAAGAGTTTCTCTATTATATCGTTGCCCTTTGCATTGCTCGCATTGTACAAAGACATCAGGTAAAAAATGCATCTCTATTTTATTTAACCCACCTCCTTGACAAGCCTCGCATCGGCCTCCCTTCACATTGAAAGAAAAGCGACCAGCAGTATAACCACGCGCATTTGCTTCTGGTAAATTACTAAACCAATCTCTAATAGGGCCAAAAACGCCAGTATATGTTGCAGGGTTAGATCTAGGTGTGCGACCGATAGGAGATTGATCAATATCAATTACCTTATCAAGATGATTAAGTCCTTTAATACGGGTATAATGCTTTGGTTTTTCATTTGAATGCATCAAAACACGAGATAATGCTTTATAAAGCGTTTCAATAATCAACGATGATTTACCAGATCCTGAAACACCCGTTACACAAACAAAACAAGCTAGTGGAAAAGCTACATCAACATTTAATAAATTATTTCCAGTTGCCCCTATAACTTCCAGCACATGATTTTTATTAAATTTGCGCCTATTTGTAGGAATTGCAATTTGCCTTTTTCCTGACAAATATTGCCCTGTTATAGATTCTTCACATTGCTCGATATAGCTTGGAAGGCCCGCACATACAATTTTTCCGCCATGTACTCCTGCTCCTGGTCCCAAATCAACAACATAATCAGCCAATCTGATAGATTCTTCATCATGCTCAACAACTAACACGCAATTTCCAGCATCTCGTAAATTTTGTAATGTTGCTAATAAACGCGCATTATCACGCTGATGCAAACCGATTGACGGTTCATCAAGAACATACAATACTGATGTAAGACCCGATCCTATCTGGCTTGCAAGGCGAATTCTTTGCCCCTCACCTCCTGATAAGGTTGCAGCTCCACGCCCAAGCGTCAAATAATCTAATCCTACATCAATCAAAAAACCCAATCTGTTATTGATTTCCTTAAGGATACGCTCACCAATCTCTAACTGTCGATCTGTTAACAAAGCAGGTAAGGCAACAAACCATTCTTGGGCTTTCGTAATAGGCATTTCGCAAATTTGTCCTATATGCATATCAACTAATTTGACTGCCAAGGCTTCAAGACGCAACCTTGCTCCTTTACATTCTTCGCATAAATGTAGTCCCATATATTTGCTAATCTCATCACGTGACCAATTAGAATCGGTTTCGCGGAAACGGCGCTCTAAATTTAAAACCACGCCCTCAAACGGCTTTGCAACATTATAATTGCGTACACCATCATCATAATTAAAATTAATCTTATCGCGTGTTCCATAGAGAAGAGTTTCTTTCAACTCATCAGACAATTCACTCCATGGAAGCTGCATCGACGATTTAAAATGGCGAACGATTCCTTCTAGAGTCTGTCTATAATATGGCGAGTTAAAACTTGCCCACGGACGTATAGCACCGCTTGCAAGAGATTTGTCTTGATCAGGTACTACAAGATCTTCTTCTACCTTATGAAAAGTACCTAAACCATCACACGCTGTACAAGCACCAAATGGTGAATTAAAAGAGAAAAGTCTTGGCTCTATTTCTGCAATAGTAAAACCAGAAACAGGACAGGCAAATTTCGTTGAATATATAAACTGTTCTTTACTATCAATATCATAAGCAATCACTAACCCACCACTCAATTCAACAGCAGATTCCAATGACTGAGCCAAACGACCTTCCAAATTATCTTTGACTATTAATCGATCAACAACAATTTCAATATTGTGCTTTATTTTTTTATCAAGTGATGGTGCTTCATCTATTTCATATACCGTACCATCAACTCGTGCTCGCTGATAACCATTGCGTTTGCAACTTGCTAATTCTTTTTTAAATTCTCCTTTTTTACCTCTTGCAATAGGAGCCAATAACAATAAGCGCTTTCCTTCACCCAACGCCATAATAGAATCAACCAATTTTGAAATGGTCATACTTTCAATAGGTTTTCCTGTTGCAGGAGAATAAGCTATCCCACAACGTGCATAAAGCAAACGCAAATAATCATAAATCTCTGTAACTGTGCCAACAGTAGAACGTGGATTTCTAGAAGTTGTTTTTTGTTCTATAGAAATAGCAGGAGATAGACCTTCAATAAGATCTACATCTGGTTTATGCATCATCTCAAGAAATTGACGTGCATACGCTGAAAGGCTCTCAACATAGCGTCTTTGCCCATCTGCGTAAATGGTATCAAAAGCTAAAGAAGATTTTCCAGAACCACTTAATCCTGTAAGAACTACCAATTTATCACGAGGAATATCAACATCGACATTTTGCAGATTATGCTCACGCGCGCCGCGTACTGTAATATGAGTTAAAGCCATTGTAACTAAATTGCCATTATAACTAAATTATTTGTTTAATTTTCACTAGTTTGATCAGCTTGTGCATCAACAGCTTTAGCTGTTTTCTTGATAGCAGCACTTCTTTTAGATTTGGGTTTGCTAGCATTTGCTTTTTTGGATCGTGGTAAATCCTTCTTCAACACAGCGCTTGCAGTATCATTGCTACTTGTAGCGGTATCATTACTGCTTGTATTTGCATCGTTGTCTTTACTCATATTTGTGACTTTTTCTGAGTTATCGCTTGTTCCTCTATCATTGGATCTGTTTGAATATCTTTGTCTAGAGTTTTTACGCCCACTACGTCGATTGTTGTTTCTATGACCTGTTTTAGATTCTGATTCCTGTTCGGGTGCTCCATCTTGTTTTTTAGAATCTTGATCAACATTGTCTGCGTTTGATTGTACTACGGATTCCCTTCCAGTGCTATCTGTTGAACGCCTGACGTGGTTGCGATCCCCACCGCCACGTCTACGTCTTGGCCGTATAGAGCCGCGTTTAGATTTTAATTCCCCGTTTTGTGCATGTTGTTCATCTCTATCTTCTAGAGAAGAAGATTTGCGCTTAGCATCGTCATCAAAACAAAAATGCTCAACAATTAGACTGTCATCTAATGTAAATATGATAGAACAACCACAAGTTTGCTCTATACGTGCTAATCCACTGCGATGTTCATTCAGTATTATCTGCGCAAGCTCGCCTGTTGCTCTTATCTTAACACTATTTGTTTTAGATTTAATGGCGCGCCATTCTATCTCACGTAAGGCTGCTTTAGCTGATGCTTGCCTTGATCGTACAATACCGCTTCCTCCACAAGAGGGACATTGTGTTGTTGTAGTTTCAATTAAAGAACGGCTTAAGCGCTGTCTTGACATCTCAAGGAGGCCAAAATTGGAAATATGGCCTACTTGAATACGGGCTCTATCATCTCGCAATGCTTCTTTAAGCGCATTTTCAACTTGAGTAACATTGCGCCCATCTTCCATATCAATAAAATCTATTACAATTAAACCAGCCAAATCGCGTAAGCTCAACTGTCGTGCAATCTCTTTAGCAGCTTCAATGTTGGTGCGCATAGCTGTTTCTTCTATATGGCGTTCCCTAGTTGATTTACCTGAGTTAATATCAATAGCAACAAGCGCTTCAGTTTGATGAATGACTAATGCACCACCTGAAGGCAATTGCACTACAGGGTTATGTAAATTTGCCAATAACGATTCAACCGCATAGTGTTGGAACAACGGAACTTTATTTTGATTGTCATAAAGCTTTACACGCTTAGCATGTGAGGGAAGCATCATTTTCATCAATCCGCGAGCTTCTTGATAAGCATTCTTCCCATCGATGATAATTTCGCTAATATCACGATTATATAAATCACGAATTGCCCGCTTAATAATATTTCCATCTTCATTGATTAAGGCAGGTGCTACTGAGTTAAGAGTGCGCGCGCGTACATCATCCCATAACCGTGAAATAAAGTCAAAATCACGCTTCACTTCTAATTTTGAACGCTTAGAACCTGCTGTGCGCAAAATCAAACCCATGCCTGGGGGTAATTCTAATGAATTTAGAATCTGCTTCAATCGTTTGCGATCTTTAGAGTCTCCTATTTTACGGCTGACCCCACCTGTGCGCGGTGAATTAGGCAATAAAACACAATATCGAGCTGCTAAAGAAAGATATGTTGTTAAAGCTGCTCCTTTATTCATTCGTTCTTCTTTAACAACCTGCACTAACAATACTTGATCACGACGAAGAACTTCTTGAATTTTATACTGACGTTTTACTCTAGCATGTTGCTTACGAAGTAAAATACGCTGGCGCTCAACATCATCAATTTGGCCATTGTTCAACCTTTCAACAGCCTCTTGATCCACAAAATCGATGTCATTTGAACCTGATATGAAATCCTCATCAGCAGCAAACGCATGATTATTTGAGTCTTCAATATCTTCTACATCAATGCCCTGATCTAATTGATTAGAAAATTGTTCGACTACTTGCTGTTCTAAAGCTTCACGATCAGCTACTGGTATATGAAAATAATCGGGATGGATTTCACCAAAAGCTAGAAAACCGTGTCTATTACCGCCATAATCAACAAAAGCCGCTTGCAGAGATGCTTCTACTCGAGTTACTTTGGCCAGGTAGATATTATTTTTGATTGATATGCATTGCGACGTTTCATAATCGTAATTGATCAATGATGAGTCCTGCTCGAGCCGAACCAATCTGGTCTCTTCTGGCTGCGAAGCATCGATAAGCATGCGTTCCATGTTGTAAATCTCCACTAAATTCTAGGTTACATAATGTATTGCCTAGATTTGCTTGTATATACTCTGCATGTTTTTCCATGCAGGTAAAATCTAAATAACTATTCTTAATGTTTGTCTTGATCATTGTACTACTATCATGTCTGATCTTAAATTCTATTAAGGACTAAATATAACCTTACATTAAAACAAAAATTATAACTTGTAACTTGTCCTAAAATGCATTCTATTGCATCAATAAAAGTTTTACAAAACATAATATAGGCTAACAATGCATATTGATTATTAAACCTAATCATTTCAAAAACAAATTAACTAATGTAAGCTACATAATTATATATATATTACATTACGATATTTGGTTTCTAAATATTCGCCAAAACACTAACTCTGCCTTTAAAAAAGCCCATTTGATATTCATCAAACAACAAAGCAGCTCGGCTAAATCTCTAGAGTTTATTATTTGAGTTTATTCTATTATGTCTATAGATTTGAATATCTTAAGATATATCCTAATAATAATTATTCTTACCCAAATATAATTTTACACTCTACCTCAAACTTAAATTTCTTAAACATAGTAAAATTATTCTCATCTGATTTCTATAGCAAATATATAAATAAAGATAAAATATTTGTTACCACGAATAAAATTAAAAGCAGAATGTCAGATTAGTTAAAACCATATCTCTTACATAACAAATAAAACGATTGCTAGATAAATGCAATTCAATTTTATCTAACGATTAACTGTCTTTAGACACCTCTTCCATATCCATCTTGCCTGATAATATTGCTCTTAACCAAGATTGCGCGAGTAATGCAAGATCATCAAAATTATCGTCTTTCAAGCTATAACAATTAATTAAATAAATAAAACTTGATCTTGACAGAGCATCTTGTAAAGATTAAATGCCATGCTTAAGATATTTATAAATATACATGAATAGCTTGGCAAAATATATGCATAGCATATTCGTTATGGATATATTTTATGAATATACAATATTAAATGACGTAACCCTTTCAAAGGCATTTATAATCAAAGCTTAATCTTCAGGTTACAAGATAATAAATTTAAGTATTTATTATTTTTAAAGTCAGAAGATAAAAAAACAATAAAATTTGGAGTATACATTCTATGAGTGATGAACCAACAATCCGTGACCGTGTTATAAAGATCATCGTTGAACACTTAGGAAGTGATATCGATAAAGTAAAAGACGAAGCACACTTTATCGACGACTTAGGAGCTGATAGCCTTGATACTGTTGAATTAGTTATGGCTTTTGAAGAAGAGTTCGACATTGAAATTGACGATACAAACGCCGAAAAAATTGTTCTCGTCAAAGATGCTATTGACTTCATTACCAATGCTTCATAAGCCTAAGCTCAGGTCATAGTTTAAAATTCATCATATCACTTCAATATTTGTATCCATATCCTAGGCAATATATTTAAATTATATCTGGCATAATGTATAATAAATGATACAATTCATTGGGGTATCTATATATGATTTTAGATCCAATGTCATATATATTGTTTGAGCTAAATAGATGATATGAGACGTGTTGTTGTTACAGGATTAGGTATTGTTTGTCCTTTGGGTATTGGGATTGATCATGTTTGGAATAGATTGATCAACAATGCCTCTGGCATCACCAATCTTAGAGGATTTGATACTGAGGGTTTGCCATCACTCGTTGCTGGTCACATCCCTGTGGATCCTAATGACAATGGCGCATTCATCTGCGAAGATTGGGTTACACAACAACAAAAACGCAGGATGGATAAGTTTATTATCTATGCAATTGCTGCTGCACGTATGGCTATCCAAGATGCGAGTTGGTCAACCAATGATGAGCACACCGCTTTACGATCAGGCGTTTTAGTCGGTTCGGGTATAGGTGGCTTAACAAGCATTGAAGAAGCTGTTATAACCATCCATGAAAAAGGCGTTAAGCGCTTAACACCTTACTTCATACCTTCTTCCTTAATTAATCTTGCAAGTGGTCACATTTCTATTGAACATAATTTGAAGGGCCCAAACCATTCTATTGTTACCGCATGCGCTACTGGTACACACGCAATTAGTGACGCTGCCAATATGATTGCACAAGACAAAGTAGACATGATGGTTACTGGTGGCACCGAAGCACCTATTTGCCGTTTAGGTATGGTTGGCTTTTCTGCTATGAAGGCATTATCGACGCATTTTAATGATCAGCCAAGACGAGCATCAAGACCATGGGATCAAAATCGTGATGGATTTGTTATGGGAGAAGGCGCTGGTATATTGATATTAGAATCTCTTGAACATGCAAAAAAACGTAATGCAAACATATATGGAGAGATTAGCGGTTATGGCATGAGTGGGGATTCCTATCATATCACGGCCCCTGCAAGCGATGGTAATGGGGGATTTCGTGCAATGCAAACTGCATTAGAGCATGCTAAAATTAACTTTGATGAAATTGATTATATCAACGCTCATGGAACATCCACACCTCTAGGAGATGAAATCGAAATCAATGCCATCAAAGATCTTTTTAAAGAACATGCAAAACAACTCGCTGTTTCGTCTACGAAATCTGCTATTGGACATCTGTTAGGAGCAGCTGGCGCTGTAGAGGCTATTTTCTGTCTTAAAGCACTCCAAACTGGTATTATACCCCCCACTCTCAATCTTGAAAATCCTTCGCCAGGGTGTGATCTCAATTTGGTTCCACATCATGCACAAGAGCGTAAGCTTACCCATGTTTTATCCAACTCGTTTGGATTTGGCGGTACCAATGGCTCTATTATTTTTAGTAAAATTTAACAATCACACCATTTAATATTTTAGTATCAAACTTGCATAATCTAATGTTTGAAGGTACTTTGCATTCTTAATGTTAGGTTTTAAATATATTGATATGCTAAAATCCAAAATAAAGATCCCTCTTTTATTTTGCATAGGTATTTTATGTCCTATTTTAATGGTGGGTATTTCAATTCATGTCTTTGACAATTCTGGTCCTCTTAAAAAAGAAACTGATTTTAATATACACTACGGAAAAACGGTGCGCCAAATTGCACAGAATCTATACCAACATAATATTATAAACTATCCTTTGTTATTTGAATTTACTGTAAGGGCACAGTCTTTATATAAACAAACAAAGCAATATTCTCTTAAGGCTGGATATTATCGGTTTTCACCTACAGTTAGCATGTCTGATGTAATAACAAAGCTACAACAATATCAAGTTGACCAATTTGCTTTAACCATCCTTGAAGGAACTTCAAATTATGAGATTGAAAAATTAATTAACGCCCATCCAAAACTGTCTGGTAATCCCATTACCATAAATCCTAGCGCATATATTTTACCTGAAACTTGGCTGTTTGTAACAAACACCTCTCGAGCAAATGCCATCGACAGGATGCAACAAGCTGGATCTAGACAATTAAAATTACTATGGCAACAACGCGCAGAAAATTTACCATTTGAAAATGCACAAGAAGCCTTGATTTTGGCTTCAATAGTAGAAAGAGAAGGAAAAAAAGCAGATGAACTCGCCACAATTGCAGGAGTGTTTATCAATCGAATCCATAAAAAAATGCGCCTACAAAGTGACCCTACGGTTCTGTTTGCGTTAACTAATGGCAGTTATAACTTACAGCGTAAATTAACACGCAACGATACAAAATTTAAATCTCCTTTCAATACTTATGTCATTAAAGGAATTCCACCAGAGCCAATCTCAAACCCAGGATTAGCAGCCCTGAAGGCCGTGTTACAACCAAATAAAACCGAGGCACTCTATTTTGTAGCCTCGGGACTAAACGGAACACATCGCTTTGCAAAAACACTAACAGAGCATAATCATAATGTGCGTCTTTACAAAGAAGCTCTCAAAAAAAAATAACATATGAGGCATTACAATATCAATGAAAACCTTCTATATAAAATCTTGGAATACATGGTGCTATACTGTATCATTTTTTACAATTATTCCTGCAGCTTTCTTAAAAGATCAACAACATTCCTCACACAATCTACAAGCAGAAACATCCCCTCTGGCAAAGCTATCACCTAACGTTTTAATTTTTGCTCCTTTCATTGGAATTTTTACTGGATCCAGCGCAGCGTTATTTGCCCATCTTATGCTAGCAGCAGGAGCTTCGTCACTTATTACGGCTATTCTTACAACATGTATCTTGATTTATTTAAGTGGTGGCTTGCACGAAGATGGATTAGCAGATTACATAGACTCAATAGGATGTCATGCTTCTAAGGAAAGAAAGCTCGCAATTATGCGAGACAGCAGCATTGGTACTTTTGGTGCTATAGGACTTTTTATTTTTCTAAGTCTTATTGTTGTATCGTTAAGTGAAATTTTAACCAAAAATACATTTGAGCACACATTGCTAATCAATTATGTTATCGCTATTGAAATAGCTGCAAGAGCATGGTTTGCATCTGCAG
Source organism: Alphaproteobacteria bacterium (assembly GCA_965178085.1). Classification (GTDB taxonomy): domain Bacteria; phylum Pseudomonadota; class Alphaproteobacteria; order CBCXTS01; family CBCXTS01; genus CBCXTS01. The sequence continues at coordinate 30,484 of CBCXTS010000002.1, forward strand.
CTTGTATTTTTAAAGCTCCTCATCTATCAAATGAGTCTCATTTAACAAATGGTATTGTACATAGTAATTTTGTATTAGTTTGGCCAAAAGCTTTGATAGTGTTGATGGTATCTTATGCCAGTATTATCGCTCTAACAGACTTTAATACTGGCATTGCTATAGGCATTGTACAATTAATTGTTTTTGCCATCTGGTCTATTTTCAACAAACAACATCTTGGTTTTATCAATGGAGATTGTTTTGGGGCTCTTTTAATGTTCCAACGTTTATCAGGGCTAGTGCTTTTAACAATCATATTGTAACACTGGCGTCACTAACTCACAGGGAAAGAGTGCAACGGAACGATATAAGCTTTCTTGTTACCGTTCGCATCTTCTTTCACTTCTATTTGTAAATAAGTTAACTCGTCAAAATCACGAGTTGTAATTGCTCGCTTATTATGCGGCAAGCGCCCTTGATTGATGGCATCCAATGAGGTTGGTTTACGTAACACAAATTCAATTGCGCACTCTCCAAGCGGGGTCATTGTTTGATCAAAAACAGGCAAGTCATATCTATATGTTGCATCAAGCAGCTCAAGTTTTAGCAGTTGTGCATCTGGAAGATTGCGAGGCAGAAAATCTACTAATGAAATAGATTTGTCACTCCAACTTGAAGATTTTGCAATAGTAAACGTTACTTTATGGTCGGCGTTTTTAGTAGATGGAAATGTACCTTGCTCATACATATCTTCATCAGGGATAAGGCAAACCATATGCCCGCCTGGCTTCAAAATACGATACCAATTTTTTAAAGCTTCTCCTGGATCGTGCATATGTTCAAGGCAATGACTTGAATGTACAAAATCATATGACTCATCTTCTACACCAGCCATTTTTTGTGCGTCTCCATCTTTCATGTCCCAGCTTTTGCAATCTTGCATGGAAGGAAACATCTCTTGATAACTATTAAGAGAATCGTTTCCTGCCCCTATATCAATTCCAGATCCAACTAACCATCGCCCTGTAAAACGTGCATCACTCATACGCCTCATTACAGCTTTGCCTGTTTCTTTCATAATATCTCCTTAATATTAACGCCTTAAAGCATATAAAATATTACCTATAATATTTTTGATGCCATTCTAGTATTCACATAATGTGACAAAAAACTTATAACAATTGCAATCATAATCAATGCAACTCCTAGTGCCAAAGCTAAAGTAATATTACCTTTACTAGTTTCAAGTGCAATCGTGCCAGTCATGACACGTGTTGCATTGGCAATATTTCCCCCTACTATCATAACAGCACCAACTTCTGATATAGCACGCCCGAACGCTGACAAAAACACAGTTATTAACTGATAGCGACCCTCATATATCAATGTTAGAAGAGCCGAGATTCCTTTCAAACTTATTGAACAAAAAAAATCTTGATACTCATTTACCAGTGTCATTCCTTGTCGATGGCTCAATGAAATAACAATCGGCAGCACCATAATCAATTGTGCAATGATCATTGCTGCAGGTGTAAATAGCAAACCAAAAGCTCCAAGAGGTCCCGATCGTGATAACATGATATAAACAAAAAGCCCTATAACAACAGGAGGCGCTGCCATGCCTGCATTCAAAATAATAATAAGCAATCCTCGTCCATAAAATTTATATAAAGCCAGTGCAATACCAAAAGGCACCCCAACAAAGCACGCAAACATAGTCGCCGTCATTGATACCAAAAGCGAAAGACCAATGATTTGATATAAAAAACCACTCCCACTAAAAATTAAATCTAACGCTGCTAGAAAAATAGAATCATTTTCCATTATACAAAATATTATCTCGACAAATTCTATATTGACATTAAATTTTATATCCCATGCATTTTAAGATTTGTCATCAAGTTTTAAAAAGGGGCTAATCTTTAAAATTTGTACAAATGTAAAAATGATTGTTAAACCTAACAAACCAAATATCTTGAAATAAACCCAAAAATCAGTACTCATTGAGCGCCAAATAATTTCATTTAGTATCGCCAAAAACAGAAAAAAGAAACCAAAATCACGCGTGACCTTACGCCACGCCAAATCAGGTAATTTAATTTTGTTAGCAAAAAGTAACTGAGCTGCAGGCTTATTTAAACGTAAACTAATAAACATAGCTGCACTAAACAAACATTCAACAATCGTTGGCTTAATTTTAATAAAAATAGGATCATCAAGTAAAACTGTTAACGAACCAAAGAAAACTACTAAAACACCACTAGTTAAAGGCATCCAAGCAATTTTGCGTTTTAAAAACCATATGACCCCTATCCCGATTGGAGAGGAAATCATCAAAGCAATCGTAGCAGAAATAATATCTCCATATATGTATCCTAGGAAAAAAAATAACAATGGGCCATATTCTGCTATTCCAAGAATAGTTTTTTGTACATTATCCTTCATATCGTTGCATTATTCCTATATTATATTAAATATATTCTTATGGTTTTTAATTTAAAATATTGTTACTATACATAAAAATCATCAAATACACTATTGAAAGCCTACTATTTTAATCATGATTGCTTCATAAAAGCATATCATTTGTACAAATTGAAAAATATCATCTGTACAAATTTACACTGTATCTATATCCCAAGCATTTTAAATACCTACACAGTAAAATCATATAGCTCAAATTTAATTATAATTTTAGTTTTAAATATACAATGAAACAAACACATTCAAAGACGCATACCTCTAAAGTTTTTTTATCTCCAAAAGATAATCTAAAAATTGTAGTCATTTTACCTTGCTATAATGAAGAAGTTTCTATTGCTGAAACAATCAAAGGGTTTCAAAAAGCACTTCCTAATGCCGAAATCTGGGTTGTCGACAACAATTCAAGCGATAAAACTACTGAAATTGCTCTTAATGCAGGCGCACATATTTTATCAGAAACCCGCAAAGGCAAAGGATATGCCGTGCGGTGTGCATTTTCAAATATTGATAGCGATATATATATATTGGCAGATGGAGACGGCACTTATGAGAGTGCTGCTGCTCCTAAAATGATAGAAATATTGCAACATAATAATCTCGATATGGTAGTCGGTGCTAGAATAACAGATAAAAACGCAATACGTGCTTACAGACCTGCCCATGTTTTAGGTAATCACTTTCTAAGCAAAACTGTACAAATTTTATTTGGTTACGGCTTTAACGACATGTTGTCAGGCTATCGTGTGTTCTCACGCGCCATAGTTAAATCTATGCCCTTGAACTCTAAAGGGTTTGAGATTGAAACAGAGTTAACAGTGCATTGCTTGAGCCTAGAAATTCCTACCATAGAAGTCGACACACTGTATTTTGACCGCCCAACTGGTAGCCATAGTAAACTTAAAACATGGAGTGATGGCTGGCGTATTTTAACAGCAATCATTTCTTTGTTACGTCACAAACGACCTTTGATTTTTTTTAATATATTCGCATTTATTCTAACACTCAGCGCCATTTGGCTTTTCTGGCCAGTGTGGCAACATTATACATTAACAGGCCAGGTATCACGCTTTCCAACAGCTGTTTTATGTGGTTTTTTAAGCTTAGCTGCTATGGGCATGGTAGCATGTGGCATTATATTGGATCAGATAGCATCCACACGCAATGAAATAAAAAAGTTAACTTGGCTATCTTTAAAAGATCAAAGCCGTAAACATAAACATAATACAGTAAATTCATTTTAGCTTGAATGGGTATCCATCAATAAAGCTTTACTTTAACAAGATCACACAATGTTTAAATTATAGGATAAAACAACTCTTAATAAAAAGTAATATGAAAAACTATCACCTATTGCTATATGAAATAACAATGATTATAGCTTATCACAATCAAATAAAATCAAAGTAAAACATACCCGATCAATTGAATATATCTGTTTGAGCGTTTATAATAAATAATATCCTCAACACAAAATTTGAATACTAGGCCACATAAACTGTCTATCTTAAACAAACAATACGATCCTACTTCTAAGCGCAAACTCTATGTACAAACATGGGGTTGCCAGATGAACACTTACGATAGCGAGCGCATTATTGAGCTATTACAAATGCACGGCTATACTTTATGTGATAACGCACTTGATTCTGACCTAGTTATTTTCAACACTTGCCACATTCGAGAAAAAGCCGCAGAAAAAATTTATTCTGAAATAGGACGTCTTCAAGCTAAACGACGTCGATCAAAACAAGTATCTCATCATATCTCAAAGCAATTATTGGCAATTGGTGGATGCGTTGCACAAGCTGAAGGTCAAGCTATAATAACACGCGCACCTTCTGTAGATTTAGTATTTGGACCGCAAAATTACCACCGCTTGCCAGAAATGCTAGCAAAAATTGACAGAGGTGAAGCTAAAAAGTTAGTTTCAACAGATTTCCCAAAAGATGATAAATTTGATACGCTAGATAACAACAGAGCCCGTAGCGCTACAAGTGCTTTTTTAACCATTCAAGAAGGTTGCGATAAGTTTTGTAGTTTTTGTGTTGTCCCATATACGCGTGGCAGTGAAATGTCACGTAACCCTGAGTTTTTAATAGATGAAGCTCGCTCTTTAATCCAACATGGAGCGGCTAAAATTACATTACTTGGACAAAATGTTAACGCTTGGCGCGGCATCGACAAAAAAGGGTGCCAATGGTCGTTTGCCGATTTATTATTTGCAATAGCAGATTTAAAAGATTTATCTTATCTTACATACACTACCAGTCATCCACGCGAAATGTCTGACGATTTAATTGCTGCACACCGAGATATTAAAAAACTAATTCCATGGTTGCATCTTCCGGTACAAAGCGGTTCTGATAAAATTTTAAAATCAATGAACCGACAATATACAAGCGATGAATATCTTACAATTATTAATAAATTACGTGATGCCCGAGCTGATATGGCCTTCTCATCAGATTTCATAGTAGGCTTTCCAGGTGAAAGCGATCAGGATTTTGCTGATACCATCTCTTTGATACGACAAGTCAAATATGCTAGTGCCTACTCTTTCAACTATTCACCTAGACCGGGCACACCTGCTTCTGCAATGCTGGAGCAAGTAGACAAATCAATTTGTGATGAGCGTTTGCAAAGCTTACAACAACTTCTAGACACACAGCAGCAAGCTTTTAACCACACTATACTTGGCAAAACTATACCAGTGTTGATTGAAGACAAAGTAAAAGAAGGCAAGCAATTTCGTGGTCGCAGCCCATGGATGCAACCCGTGCATTTTGATATAAACCAAACAAACTTGCACTTGCAAATAGGACAAACTGTTGATTTACAGATTGATCGACTTAAAGGCTATAGTTTTTTTGCAAGCATGCCAGACAATCATCTTAGCAAATCTATAAACAAACAAGATACAACATGCAACACCTTGCATACAAAGGCATAAACTATCTATGAATGCTTTTGAATACACCAACAAACAAACAAACAATAATATGCAAAATAGGGATGTCATATTATTTGATAATAATTTACTATTGCCAGATTTATTTGGTATCCAAAATGCCAATTTACATAAACTTGAAGAGCTCGTTGACGTTAAAATAGCAAACCGTGGCAATAAAGTTTTCATTCACGGCACACTAGAAAATATTTCACTCGCACGACAAACTCTATTAAACTTATACCAACATTTAACAACTCAAAAATCTCTTGAAATAGATGATGTTGAACGCATCTTATTACAAATCCGTTTGCAAAACACTCATCCCTTACAAATAAATGATAGCTCAAACCCTATGAATGCCAACAATCCTTGCACATACCCATCACCCAAAGATGCTCTCGAATTACAACTTAACAAGCGCGCTATAAAGCCTTCAACGCAAAATCAAGCATGCTATTTGGACATGATGATGAAACACCACATAACCTTTGCTATTGGCCCTGCTGGAACTGGAAAAACTTGGCTGGGTGTAGCATATGGCTTATCTTTACTGTTGAATGGCGTTGTCAATAAAATGGTTATCACTCGCCCTGCAGTTGAAGCAGGTGAACGGCTTGGTTTTTTACCTGGAGATATGCACAATAAACTTGAACCATATTTGCGCCCTATTGATGATGCAATCTGTACACTAATAGGTAAAAATGAAATGCAAAAACGATCCGATGCAAACGAAATTGAAATTGCACCTCTAGCATATATGCGTGGGCGAACATTATCCAATGCATTTATTTTAATGGATGAAGCGCAAAACACTACAATCATGCAGATGAAAATGTTTTTAACCCGCCTTGGCCCAGCAAGTCATATGGTCATCACAGGTGATCCAAGTCAAGCTGACTTACCGACCAATCAAATTTCTGGTCTTACTACTGCTATAAAAAAACTCAACCATATCTCCGATATTGCTGTTGCCTATTTTGATTCCAAAGATGTGCAGCGCCACCGTCTAGTGACACAAATTATCGATGCTTTTGAAACAACAGACTTGCATCACAAGCAAAATTTACACAGCCATCTAGGCAGTTAATTCTTAATCAATATTGTTCTTTAAATAATAATGACAACACATCAAAAAATAAAATCGCAAAAAACAGCACGTAAGAAAAACACTCCTAAAGTTGCTATATCTGTGCACCGTGATTTAGATTTGTGGACTACAGAAGATTCAAAAACAGTTCGCAAAGCAATTCGCAAGACATTTACATGTTTTGCCCATACAATTTGGCCTAAGTTGCAAACTATCGAAGTTTCAATCCTACTAACAAGCGATCCTACCATACAAGCACTGAATTCAAAATGGCGATCTAAAAACCAACCAACAAATGTTTTGGCATTTCCATCTCATGACAACCAAGTACAAGACCATATGGTTGGGTTTCCTTTTCTAGCAGGCGATATTGTTGCTAGTTATCAAACAATCAAGCAGGAAGCAGAAGAGTTGAATATACCATTCCATGACCATTTATCACAAATGGTCATACATGCAAGTTTACATCTAATGGGCTTTAATCATCTTAACAACGACGATGCTATACAAATGGAAGAGTTTGAAACAATGGTCTTAGAACAACTACACATTACGCACCCTTGGAGGGAATATGCAGTATGACAAAAAATGATATAGAAAAATTAAAAAACAACAACAGCTCGCAAGCTGTTCAAAAATCTGGTTTGTTTAATTTTTTTAAAAAACGTGAAGCCAACGCTCATATTCGCCAAGGGCTTGATCAAATTTTTGAATCTGAAAATGAAAACCAAAATCAAGCATACGCATTATTGGACAACATTGTAAAATTGCATCACATTGAAGTTGAAGATGTGATGATACCAGGGGCAGATATTATTTTGTTTCCTGCAACTTTAAAAATCAGTGACGCCATGATACAAGCGGCAACAAAACCGCACTCACGTTACCCTATATGGGGTCAAGATCGAGATGATGTCATTGGATTTGTACATATTAAAGATATCTTACGTGCTGTTGCAACTAATCAACATACACAAACTACAGTAGCCGACATTAAAAGAAATATTATGTTGGCTGTTAGATCAACGCATGCGTTTGATTTATTCCTTCGTATGCAGCTTGAGCGCACGCATATGGCTTTAGTCATCGACGAATATGGCGGTGTTGACGGATTGATTACAATTGAAGATTTACTAGAGCAAATTGTTGGCGAAATTCATGATGAACATGACGACAGCCCCGAACCTCAAATTACAGCACTTTCTAATGGTAATTTATTAATAGATGCACGCACTCGCCTAGATGTTTTAGAATCACGTTTAGGATCTTTTGCTACAGATCAAGAACGTGAAGAATGTGACACATTAGGTGGATTGATTGTAATTTGTGAAGGGCGTGTTCCTGTCGTTGGAGAAATTATTAAACATGCAAATAGTGGAATGGAGTTTCAAATTAAATCTGCTAGTCCAAGGTTGTTAAAATCGGTACAAATTATTAATCATCAAGCTATCAAATCTTAAGTTTTACCGTTTCCATTTACTAACATCATGAAGTATCAACATTTCTTATATGCGCTTTTTGCCGGTGCAATAGCAAGCGCCGCTATGCCAGCGAGCACGTTGTCATCTTTATTGCCTAATGATTTTTCTATCGTTGGTACTGGTGTTGGATTATTTGGGTTGGCTATGCTTTTATGGCAAGTAGTAACTCTTCCAAATACTATGCATACCAATGGACATACTACTGGCAATAGATTAATATGCTTGCATGCTTTTTTCATTGGACTTTCATTTGGAAGTAGTTTCTTTTTAATTAATCTATATTGGATTGCACAAGCACCTGAAATTTATAATCCTGCTTTCGCTCCGCTTGGTCCAGTGGGTGCAATTTTGCTATCCATTTGTCTTGCCATGTTTTTTGCTATTGCAGCAGTGGCACCTATTCTTTTAATTACCCGAACATCAATAAAAAGCATACCAAACACAAAAAATACACCAGACACTCTGTCTATAAAAATAACACGACTGTGTGTATTGATTGTATCTCTAACATTAGCAGACTGGTCCAGAGGCCATTTTGCAAGCGGTTTCCCATGGCATTTATGGGGCCATGCCATGCATCCATTTCCTACGATTGGGCAAATTGCATCCCTTGTTGGGATTTATGGCGCCAGTGCTTTTACTCTTTTCATTACAGGAGTAGCTGTAGTCATTTTTATCATTATTCGAGATCAATACAATCCACGCAGGCTTATTATACCCATTACAAGTGGTTTTTTGATAATAGCTACAATAGTCATGTGGGGAAAACATCGTATTGACACAACTGAATTACCCACTTTCAATTCTGGATTTCGTATTATCCAACCTAACATTGATCAACGTATCAAATGGGATCAAAACCATATTGCTAATAATTTTAAAACCCATTTACTATTGCAAAGCCAGCCTCAACAACCTGATACACCCAATATAGATTTCATCATATGGCCTGAGACTGCAGCTGCGTTTAATCTGATCCAATATAAAGCCGCAATAAACGCTATCGCATCCGCATTACCCAACCAGCAATCTCTTGCTCTTGTTGGAACATATTTTAAACAAGCTAATACGCCATCACATAATAGCATGCTAGTTATTAATGCAAAAGGTAGCATTCAAGCGCGTTATGACAAGTTCCACCTTGTTCCCTTTGGTGAATACACACCGTTAATTGGCTTAATACCTATTTTGGCAGGTTCGGAGTATACCCCAGGAACAGGTTTAAAGACTATCAAGATTAAAGCTGATAGTAACTATTTACCTAGTTTTTCTACTCTGATTTGTTACGAAATCATTTTTCCAAACAATGTTGCGCTTCCAAATGAAAATCGTCCTGATTTTTTAATCAACATTACAAATGATGCTTGGTTTACCAAAGGAAAAGGACCAGAACAACATCTTGAGATGGCCCGTTGGAGGGCTATCGAAGAGGGTTTAATGCTTATCCGATCAGCAAATACTGGAATTTCTGCTGTCATCGATCCCCTTGGGCGGATCAAAAATCAATTAAGTTTTAATCAACGTGGTATTATAGATGGCGTCATCATTAAACCTCTTGCGCCAACCTTCTATTCAATTTATGGTGATATACCGTTATTATTTATATTGCTGTTGTTTGTAATGTCTATTATTGTATCTACTAGCAATATCAAAGCTATTTTATTTAAAAAGTGACTGCCATGAATTTACGCAATTTTGATATCGAAAATTTAAAAGCACAAGATAACGCACACCACCTTCATCCATTTACTAATCATAAAGCCCTAGTTGAAAATGGAGCTGCCCGTGTGATTGTACGCGCTCAAGGCTGTTGGATATATGATGCATCAGGTGAAAAACTATTGGACGGCATGGCAGGGTTATGGTGCGTTAACATAGGATACGGGCGTAGTGAACTTGCTAATATCGCAACAGAACAAATGAACACTCTTTCATACTATAATACTTTTTTTAAAACTTCTACAGTACCAACTATAGAGTTATCCAGTAAACTTGCCGATTTATTTCAAAATGGCATTGACCATTTCTTTTTCTCTTGTTCTGGATCTGAAGCAGTTGACTCCATGATGCGCATTGTATGGCGTTATTGGCAAGCCAAAGGTCAAAGCGAGCGTAACGTAATCATTGCTCGTAAAAATGCTTATCACGGATCAACGGTAGCAGGTGCTAATTTAGGTGGAATGGCAGGAATGCACGAACAACTTGGCACATCCATATCTAGTATTGAACATATTGATCAGCCATATTATTTTGAAAGCCAGTTAGATCTAGACGAACATGCATTTGGCCTTGAAGCTGCCAGCTGGCTTGAAACAAAAATTCTTGAAATCGGACCTCATAAAATTGCAGCTTTTATTGGAGAGCCTATACAAGGAGCTGGCGGTGTTATTATTCCACCAAAAAGCTATTGGCCTGAAATACAAAAAATATGTAACAAATACAATATTTTGCTAATCAGCGATGAAGTCATTTGTGGATTTGGTCGTACTGGAGAATGGTTTGGCCATCAGACATTCGGTTTTGATCCTGACATTGTAACAATGGCAAAAGGCATTTCATCTGGCTATCTGCCTGTTTCTGCTGTTGGTGTCAAACATCATGTTGCCCAAACAATGATTGAAGATGACAAAGAGTTTACCCATGGGTTCACTTATTCAGGCCATCCAGTTGGATGTGCTGTTGCGCTTAAGAATATCCAAATTTTAGAAGATGAAAAATTAGTGACTCACACCAAAAAGATAACAGGTCCATATTTAGCTCAAGCATTAAAGGGTTTAAATGAGCATCCTTTAGTTGGAGAAATCCGCTCTCTTGGATTAATTGGAGCATTTGAAATTGTACAAAACAAGCTTACACGAGCTCGGTTTAATCCTTCAGGTAGCGCTGGTGTTATTGTACGAGATAGAATTATTGCAAATGGCGCTCTTTTACGCGCCTGCGGAGATACAATTGTATTGAGCCCTCCTTTGACTATTACAGACAGTGAAATTGATCAACTTATATCAATTATCTTTAAAAGCCTTGATGAAGCTCAAAACATTCTTGAAATAGTATAACCACACATTATTTAAAGCGTGTTTGCTCTAATGCTTGTATTACATTAGACACGCTCAATAGCACCGGCAATACTGCACCATTTTTATTAGCTGGCCCATATATAACATTAAACGGAATAGCGTAACGCCCAAAGCTTGCAAGGTAAGATTCTATTGCTGGGTTTGGATTGGTCCAATCTGCTTGCATAAAAACAACATCACCTGCTTGCATAGCAAGCTGAACATTGGGATCATTCAGCACTACTTCTTTGTTGTAAATACAACTAATGCACCATTCAGCAGTAACATCAACAAATACTCGTTTACCTTCATTAACTAACTGATTAACTCTGGCAATATCAAATCTTTCTGTTTGGATATTGATATCCAAATATTTTTGATTGCTACTTGATGATTGTTCATCATCTATTGCATTATCTAAGTTTAAAGTTGTTATTAGACAAATGCTAGCTACGCATAAACTAATAAAACCTGCCTTGTGCAGTTTAGTTGAATTGCTTTGTTTAAAAACAAGAAAAAGTATCACTAGCAATGCCGACGCACTTACTAAAAGCAAAGATATTTTTGGTAATTGCGCAGACAAAATCCAAAATAACCATAAGGCAGTTAAAAACAAAAATATTGCAAGGATGCGTTCAATTTTTTGTGTCCAAGCACCTGGCTTGGGCAGCATTCTAATATAAGATGGTTTGATGGCAAAAACTATCAATGGCAACGACATCCCGGCTGCCAATGCAAAAAATATCATAAAAATACTCGCATAGTTTGCAGCAGCAAATGCAAAGCCAATTGCTGTTCCTAAGAATGGTGCTGAACAAGGAGTTGCTAAAAAAGTTGCAAACATGCCCTCAAACAAACTAGCAATAAATTTACTCTTCTTGTCATTGCTTGTAGTTTCTTGTTTATTCAAGAATTTTAACATCCATGTTCGAGCTAAAATTGGCAAATCTATCTTATACCAACCCATCATAGACCCTGCGAAAACTAAAATAACCAAAGCCATTATATAAACAAAAGCAGGTTGTTGAAAATGTATTCCCCACCCAGCATAATTACCTGTAATACTAAGAAGTGTTGCTATTAAGGCGAATGAAAAGAATGTCACAAAAATGCCAGCAATATTACCTAAAAAACTTACCCTAACACTTTGCATACTCTGTTGTGTTTTGTTCAATACACTAAAAATTTTTAAAGACAATACTGGCAACACACAAGGCATAACATTCAAAAGCAACCCACCTAAAAACCCTATCAGCAATATAGTGATTAAATTCAATGGCTTTTCTTCTTCAATATGTATTTTTCCAGAAGATCCTGCCCTATCAAGTAGCTCTATTGTTGATGATATATCCAATGGAGATTGCTCTATTAATAATGGATCAAACTCCCAACCTTGTTGGAGCGTTTTATTAACAAGAAGCCACGCTATTTTATGCCCTGACAGACTTGCTTCTGGTGAAGGTCTATCGTTAACTACAAACGTAGCATGTATTTGCTGAAGCTCTTGATCAAACAAAATTTCTGGTTTTTTAAACGACCAGCCACTATCAAATATTGGTATAACATCAAACTCTTGACCGAGTTTAAAACCATCAAAACGGACATGCAAATGTTGAAATTCTTTATCTGAAAAAACTTTACTAACCCGTATTGCGCCCATAACGCTAGGTTGAGGAAGGTATCCATTAAATTCAACAAGTTGAGCCGCAGACTCAAAATCTACTACTGAAACTACACCATCATTAGTTTGCAATGCTTTGCCACTTGCAACATCAACACTCAAGACAATTTTGATTGGTACGCACACCTCTTCGCAAACAAGAAGACTCATATCAACATTAAGATGAACAGGAAGATCTGGATCCAATATTTCTATTTTAAATGGAAATGCAACCCTATTTTCATAACCAAAAGTTTCAAGGCCAAAGATTGAAAATCTCTCAGGAACAGGAAACAACACATCGCTAGCACCAATATTATTAGAGTTCGTCCAGTCAAAAGACGGTGGTATACCAGCATCTCCAGGATGTTTCCAATAAGTTTTCCATTTTGGTTTAAGGCGTATCTCTATCGCGCCATCAAGAAATGATCCTGTTGCATAATTTTGTGCTAATATTAATCTTGCCTGCAACAAGCCAGTTTCCGCTTGATCATTCACCCAATTGCTTGCAGATGCAAAAACTATATTGCTATAAACTAAGCTAAATAGGACAACACCAATCCAGCTAGTGTATAAACGCATCTTGGCCATAAAAATCATCCATTTAAAACCTTAAAAAACCAACCAATATCTTTTGAGCATGCTCACGCAATCTTAAATTTATGTGTTTTGACAAACGTTATTATTACTCTCAATCATGAAAGGAAATATCCAAATCGCTAATCAAGCCACTGCTTATGATCTATTGATCGCTTAGCAAGCTACTGTCTTGTATAGCATTATGGATAGCAAGTTGTAGTTTTTCAAATGCTCTGACTTCTATTTGACGTACACGCTCGCGTGTAACTCCTAATTCTTGCGATAAAGCTTCTAGCGTAAGGGGATCATCATTTAAACGACGCGCTTCAATAATGCGTTTTTCTCTTTGGTTTAACTTTTCCATAGCATGCGATAGCATGTGCTTGCGATATTGCAAGCTCTCTTGCTCGACGTACTCTTCTTCTTGATTAATGCTGTCATCTTCTAACCAATCTTGCCACTCAGAGCCGTCATCACCATTGTTAGAGACAATAGCATTCAATGATTGATCTCGACCGCTTAAACGACGGTTCATAAAAATGACCTCTTGAGGAGAAACATCTAATTCCTGGGCTATTTGTTCCACATTGGCTGAAGATAAGTCACCCTCTTCCATAATTTTTAGTTGGTTTTTAATTTTGCGCAAATTAAAAAAAAGCTTTTTCTGTGCAACTGTAGTTCCAATTTTTACTAAAGACCATGATCTAAGAACATATTCATAGATAGAGGCCTTAATCCACCACATTGCATAAGTTGCCAAACGAAACCCTCTATCAGGATCAAACCGCTTAACTGCGTGCATCATGCCTATATTGCCTTCAGAAATAAGTTCTGCCAATGGTAAACCATACCCTTTATATCCCATAGCAATACGAGCAACAAGACGCAAATGACTGGTAACTAATTGATGAGCGGCTTCTTGATCCCCTTGGTCTCTCCATTTTTTTGCAAGTGAAAACTCTTCCTCTGCTGCCAAAACAGGAAAGCGGCGTATTTCATTTAAATAGCGCTGTAAATTACTATCAGGGGCTAAATCTAATAGATTGCCTGAATCCTCATGGCTATATATGGTTGGTACATTAGATTTAGTAGTATTTTTAGAATTTGACATTTTTAAAACTCAAATATTCATACAAGTTTAATTCTATTATAAACAATCAACTTAATTAATCTATCGGATCAAATTGGTACAATATCAACAAACACCATTAAGTAAACTACTTTTTGATATATTTTTATCATACTATCGTTCGATATATTTCAAGTGTCTAGCTTATAGCACTTTTAAATATACAAGATGGATGATATTTAAAACTTAATCAATAGTACATTTAAGTTATTGTTTATTTAATGTTTTCAAGCGCTCTTTACGAGATTCTGCATTTACAAGTTCTACATGAAAAGTAGCATTGCGTATACCTGCAATCATATCTACATGCTCTTTAATTCTGTCTAATTCTTTCTGATCTAGCGCAACGCCTAAAACATATAAATGACCAAACTCTGATTGGACAATATAATTTACAGAACGCGTATCCATATCGCCAATTAGCTGCGATTGATATTTAAGTTCAATTAACTGATCATTTGCCCAATCCAAAACACCTTGTTTAGGTATTACAATCAACTCGTCTAATATTTCATGCGCGTAGTTATTTTTCTTAATAATTTGTAAAAGTTGATCATGTGCTTCTTGGTTAGGCAAACTTCCAGTTAGCAATAAACGCGCTTCATAAATATCAATATTAATATATTTAAACGATTCTAAATTTGCATCTTCAATTGCTCTTGAAATTTTAAATTGATTAATACGATCTTGTAAGCCAATAAAGGATGGCCGACCTTCAATAGCAACTTGACCGCCTTGAGAAAGAGCGCTACTTAACAATCCTACAGGAGTAGAGCAGCCAGTCAATACTGTACACATCAAGATCATATGTAATAAAAAATAATACGCTTTCATACTCGATATTCTCTTGCTAGAGTTATATTACTTAGATTATGAACAATCTTTTGAACAACTATAATTATGAGCTTAATATGCCTATCACCATACCAGATAACTTACCTGCACGAAAGTTTTTAGTTGACGAAGGTATCATGGTCATGAAGCGAAGTGACGCTATTAAACAAGACATACGCCCCATGCAAATTCTATTACTTAATTTAATGCCTCAAAAAGAAATTACTGAAACCCAAATTGCTCGATTATTAGGTTCAAGTCCTTTGCAAGTAGAAATGACCTTGCTAACAACGCAGTCCTATACACCTATTCATGTTCCAAAAAGTCATCTTAATAATTTTTATTACACTTTTGATCAAATTAAAGATAAAAAATTTGATGGCTTAATTTTAACCGGCGCTCCCATAGAACACTTACCTTTTGAAGATGTTAAATATTGGGATGAGTTGAACGAAATATTACAATGGGCACAAACACATACCACTGCAGGATTTAATATTTGCTGGGGCGCACAAGCAGCTTTATACCATTTCCGTAAAGTTTCAAAGCATTTACGTGATCAAAAAATCTTTGGCATTTACCAACATCATGCCACCGTCAAGGCTTCTACATTACTGCGCGGTTTTGATGATGTCTTCGATGTTCCAGTTTCACGACATACCGAAGTATTAGAAGCTGAGTTACCAAAAAACGATCAACTGCAAGTATTGGCAAGCTCTGATATAGCCGGTTTATGTTTAGTTGAAGACCATCGATACAAGCAAACTTACATGTTTAATCATCTTGAGTATGACGCCAATACGCTCCATGCAGAATACATGCGCGACCACAAAATAAACATCAACACAAAACTACCCGAACACTATTTCCCTGACAATGACGTTGCCAAACTTCCCAATAACCGATGGCGTGCTCATGCGCATTTACTGATTAGTAATTGGCTCAATAGTCTTTATCAAAAAACACCATACAATCTCGATGATATCGGACAATAACTTTTTACCATCACCAAGCTATCAACGCTGGTGTATACGCATTGAATATGAAGGAACCCCTTTTGTTGGCTGGCAATGTCAAACAAATGGAAACTCCGTTCAGGAATTACTTGAAAATGCTGCTACAAAAATATCAGCTGGGCGCTTAGTAAATGTTTATGGTGCAGGACGAACAGATAGCGGCGTACATGCACTAGGACAAATGGCACATCTTGAACTTAGCCAAAACCTTACCAAATCAAATATACAAAACGGTATTAACGCTTGCTTAAAGCCTTGGCCAATTGCCATTACATGGCTTAGTAAGGTACAAAATAAGTTTCATGCTAGATTTTCAGCCCAAAAAAGACATTACTTATATCGTATTTTAAATAGACAAGCCCCTGCTCCTCTTTTAACAAATCGTGTTTGGCATTACCGAAGCTCTATCTTAGATATTACTGCAATGAAAAACGCCGCGTTACTGCTAGAAGGCCATCATGATTTTACAAGTATGCGCGCAAGCCAGTGTCAATCTGCTCAAGCTGTCAAGACGCTTGACCAACTTACAGTGACAAAAGTCGATGATGAAATACATATTCATGCATCCGCTCGCTCTTTTCTCCATCACCAAGTTCGCAATATGGTAGGCACATTGGTTGACGTTGGCATCCATCGATACACCCCTGATCGAATATCTTTTATTTTAGCAGAAAAAAATCGCAGCCTTGCTGGCCCCACTGCGCCTGCGCATGGATTATATTTGATGCAAGTAGATTATCCACAAAGTATGTTCATTCATGATATTTAGTCTTTGAGCATCGCAGTAATAGAAGCTTGCGTTACAATTTTCCCATCCACACTAGCGGTACAATCCATTTTGGTAAACATACCACGGGAACGTTTTTTTATCACTTCTAAGACAAGTTGATCTCCTGGAACAACTGGCCTACGAAATTTTGCTTCATCAATACCCGTGATATAAACTTTTTTATCTTTAGCAACAGAATCCCGTTGATTAACAGAATATACAACTAATATCCCCCCAGCTTGTGCCATTGCTTCAATGATTAATACACCAGGCATAATTGGATCATTGGGGAAGTGCCCTTGAAAGTGTGGTTCATTGAATGTAACGTTTTTAACACCAACAAGGCGATTTGGAATCTCCATCTCAATAACACGATCTAGCAATAAAAACGGATACGCATGTGGCAACCTCTGCATAATATCTGTTATGCCTATTGGTAGAACTGGAGTATCATTTTTTGTTTCATCAAACATAATCATAACCTTACATTGATATTTGTACTTTAAATCTGATTGCGAAAAGGATGCTTCCTATAAACACCTAAAATTTTAATACTACTAGAGTAATAATGCAATTCTTCAAATGCATATTTAACATTTTTATGATCTGGATGACCTTCAATTTCTGCATAAAACGAACTAAGTTCAGGGTTCAAAAAATTAATATAGCTTTCAAGTTTGATACAATTAACGCCATTGGTTGCAAAACCACCCATACATTTATAAAGCGCAGCAGGTATAGAACGCATTACAAAGAAAAAACTCGTAATGCAATCATCAAGCTCAGGCTCTGGATCTTGTCTAAAACGCGACATTATAATAAAGCGAGTTGTATTGCCAATTTTATCTTCCATGTCTGTGCGTAATGTTTCGAGATTATAAAGCTTACCGGCAACTTCTGAAGCAAGAGCGCCTATTGTAATATCTCCCTTGCTTGCAATCTCTTTTGCAGCGCCTGCGGTGTCTCCATAAGCTTGTGCCTTGATATTAAGGCTCTTTAAATTAGCACGGCATTGCGCTAAAGCTTGTGGATGGCTAATTACTGTGTCAACATCCGATAATTTAGCACCTTTAACCCCAAAGAGTCTATGCTTAACAGGATGAAAATACTCATTAACAACACATAAGGTGGTTTCTGGCAACAAATGATGAATATCAGCAACCCTGCCTCCAAGAGAATTTTCAATTGGGATCATCGCACGTTCAGCTTTTTTACTTTCAACAGCTTGAAAAACATCTTCAAATGAGGAAAATCCACACGGGGTCATTTTTTTTTCTATAGCAATACAAGCTTCATGCGAATATGCACCTTCAATGCCTTGAAAAGCTATAATATTGCTCTTGTTATCATCTATTGATTGGGTATTTTCTTTATGCATCAAAATATGTTTTCACTGTTTTAGTTAGTCTGTATTATTCAACTTGCCTCATGCAAGCAAGTAGTTGTATTATGCATGAATGTCAATTAAACTCGACAATTTCGATGTAAATCCTATCACTAACATCTATCTCAAGCGTCTTGATGAGTATAAGATGAAAGCTGATCCTGATCAACTGTTGGCTGCCAAAGAGCTTGACAGAATGTACTTGGATTTATCTAACAAAGCAGATAAAAGCTGGTTCTCTAGTCTTTTTATTGCTCAAAAAAATAAAATAAAAAGCCTCTATTTTTATGGACCACCTGGGCGTGGAAAATCTATGCTAATGGATATTGCATTTTCTTATATGCCTGTAACTGCAAAAAAACGCATCCATTTTCATGAGTTTATGCAACAAATCCATTCTTCTTTGGCAGATATTCGCAAACAATCCAGCAGCAATCCATTATCAAAACTTGCTGCTCAAATCGCACTGCAATTTGACTTGATATGCTTTGATGAGTTTGAAGTTATCAATATTGCAGATGCAATGATTTTAGGTATTTTTATTAAAGAGTTAATAACAAACGGATGCACATTAATCATTACTTCAAATACTACTGTAGATAATCTATATAAGCACGGTATTCAACGTGACAATTTTGTGCCATTCATTAACCTTGTCAAAAAAGAGTTTACTCAAGTTTCTTTTCTTCACAAGACAGATTACCGCAACAATACTACATTAGATGATAATAGCGTTATCAGCACTACAAAACACAAAAAAAAAATCCTAACCATTTGGCATGCAATGGATTGTGCATTTCATATTAAAACAACCGATGTTGAACTTGATGGGCGTATATTCCAATTTGCAGGATTAGGAAATTTTACAGCTTTTATTGAGTTTGAAAAGCTGTGCGCTATACCATCAAGCTCAAATGATTATCTAATTATGGCTAAAAAATATCCTGCTTTATTGATTAACAATGTTCCAATTTTACAAGAACGAGAGCGCCAATATGCTAAGAGAATGGCAAATTTAATTGATGTATATTATGATAAAAAAAACTTGCTTGGTATCATTTGCAAAGAGATGCCAGACCAACTATTTGCATATTACGAACAACAATATGCACGCAGTAGTTCGCGCTTAACTGAAATGGCCAGTAGCCAATGGAAACAGCAAGCGCTTAATATTAAAGCAATAAAACAATGACAGCAAACCAACCACCCATACTACATACTATTGAAATTTTAGACAAACTGATCAGCTTTCAAAGCGTTAGCACGCATGATAACCTTGAATTAATTCAATGGATACAAGGATATTTATTACAATATAATGTTGAGTCTGAGATTATTGAGTATGCAGCAGGTAAGCGGGTTAATTTACTAGCAAAAATTGGCCCTAGTCATTGCAACACAGACAAACCTTATGGCGTGATGCTATCAGGTCATAGTGATGTCGTACCCACTAAAGGTCAAAATTGGGAAAGCGACCCTTTTCGTTTAATACAAAAAAAACAACGCCTTTACGCTCGAGGAAGCGCTGATATGAAAGGCTTTATTGCATGCCTGTTAGCAACAGTGCCGACAATGCAACAAGAGGCAATTCAAGAACCTATATGGATTGCTATCAGCTGTGATGAAGAGATCGGCTGCTTAGGCGTGCGCCCCATGATTGAAAAAATACGCCGTCGCAACATTCATCCACGCTTAGTTATTATCGGAGAACCGACCATGATGCAGCCTGTTATCGGGCATAAAGGCAAATGGTCAGGTCAATGTATTTGTAAAGGACAAGCAGGACACTCATCTTATGCACCTGAATTAGCAAGTGCTATTCATCTTGCAAGTGATATGATACAACAAGTGGCAGCTATTCAAAAAACTATCTTGCAAGACACTAACCAGCATGATGAGCGCTATCCAATTGCCTTTTCCAGTTTAAACGTTGGAAACATTGTAGGAGGACAGGCATTAAACATTGTCCCTGAGCATTGTGACTTTACACTAGAAATACGCCACTTGCCAAATCATGACCCATCTAAAATTATCGAACAGCTCAATCAAGTTGCATTTGATTTGAGTGACAAATATCGCTCTAATGCTGATGCTGTTTGCATAAAAACCATCAATACTTACCCAGGTCTTGAGCAATCAAACAACGCCGATGGAGTTCACCTTGTAAAGCGGTTTTGCAATAGCAACGATGATTTTTGTGTTAATTTTGGTACCGAAGCAGGCTTGTTCAAGCAGCAACTTGAAAGCGATTGCGTTGTATGTGGACCTGGAGACATCAGCGTTGCTCATAAAGCAAACGAGTATATTGAAATTGAGCAAATACAACAATGTTTGCAATTTTTAAAGCGCATCACTGCTTTTTGCAAAGGTTAAAACCGCTAAACATATTGCACTTAACTATTAAAGGATCATCCAATAAAATGTTGCAATCATTAAAAAATATCTGCGCTATTATCTGCTTTAATATAGCGTTTGCGCTATGGACTATACTGATTGCTAGTAGTGGCATGTTGGTTTTTTCATTGAAATATTCAACGCCTTCTGCCTTTGCAAAGATATGGGCAAAGGGATGTTTATGGTTTCTTAAGCATCTTGCTGGTATTGATTATGAGATAAGAGGCCAACAATACATCCCTACATATCCTGCATTAATTGCTTCAGCTCATCAATCAACGTTTGAAGCATTATTGTTCATACTAATTCTAGAAAAACCAACCTATGTCGTTAAAAAAGAATTGCTACGCATACCATTAATAAGTTTTTATATTAAAAAGCTAGATATGATCATCATCAATCGAGCTGGTGGACATAAAACATTACTTCAGATTTTAAAAAAGGCTCAAACAAAAAAAGAACACACAATCATTATCTTTCCTGACGGAACAAGACGCAAACCTTACGATCATCCACACAAAATGCCAAGTGGCGTTCTTGCTCTTTATAAAACGCTAAGCCTACCTTTACATCCAGTAGCACTTAACAGCGGCGTTTGTTGGCCCAAAGGTAATACACAATTTATTCCTGGCAAAATTATTATAGAGTTTTTCCCACCCATTAAAGCAGGTCAAGATATCGATACATTAAAAATATCTTTAAAAGAAATACTTGATACAAACAGTGATCGCTTAGCAAACGAGGCCTATGGGCAATAATATCATGATGCTGGCGCTATCTTTTGTCCTTATCGATATACTTGTTTAAATAGTTGTTGAGGATGCTTGCCTAATTAAATCAAATAAATCATTTGATAGTTGATAATCTGCTAGCTTATCCAATAGAACCCACCTAGCATCTCTTGCATCACTTTGTGCCTTTAATTGTCCTACTGGACAAGTGGCAATAAAATTAACCAAAAGAAAATGACGCCCAGCATGATTATCAATTTTATCAAACACTCCAAGCACTGATCCTATTTGAGCATTTAGGCCTGTTTCTTCATACAATTCACGTTGTGCAGTTATATGTATGGATTCGCCAATTTTTTGATGCCCACCAGGGATAGACCATGCATCTTTCATGGGATATTGAGCCCTTTGAATTAGTAAAACATGGCTTTTTTTAATTAAAATAACTCCAGCACAAACTTCGATAAAACATGGTTGAAGCATCGTAATATTACCATGTGCTTTTTTTTAAAATTACCATCTAATTAAGGCACTACCCCAAGAAAAACCACCACCCATAGCCGATAGAGCTATCAAATCATTTGGCTTTAGTCGTCCATCTTTTTTTGCAATATCAAGGGCAATTGGAATAGTTGCAGCTGATGTATTTGCGTGTCTATCAACGGTTACTATAACTCGTTCTTCGTTTAACCCTAACTTTTGTCCAACTTTATCAATAATGCGCTTATTGGCTTGGTGTGGAACTAACCAATCCAAATCACTAACATCATACCCGTTATGCTGTAAGGCTACATCAACAATAGAAGCCATGCTGTTTACAGCAAACTTAAAAACTTCTTGACCTTGCATTCTAACATGACCAAGGCTTGCTGTGCTGCCTACTCCACCATCAACATAAAGCTTTTTATAATGTCGTCCATCGCTCATTAAGTGGGTTGATAATACCCCTTTGCGTGTTATGTCACTCGCGTAGTTACTATCATCGCCTCTGTTAGACAAAACAATTGCTCCAGCACCATCACCAAACAAAACACAAGTTCCTCGATCTTGCCAATCTAAAATACGCGAATAAAGCTCTGCTCCAACCACTAGTACATTATTTGCTTGTTTCATCGCAATAGCGTTGCTTGCACACTGGAGCGCAAAAACAAAGCCAGCGCATACTGCTTGCACATCAAATGCCGCACCAGAAGATACACCTAACATCGCTTGCAATTTTGCAGCGGTGGCTGGAAAAACATGATCAGGAGTGGTTGTAGCAAGCACAATCATATCAATCATAGACGATGTCATATTGGCATCAGCTAGAGCATTTTTTGAAGCTTCATAAGCCAAATCAACTGTCGATATATTTTTATCTGCAAAATGCCTGTAATGTATTCCTGTTCTTTGTTGGATCCAATCGTCAGAGCTATCAATACCTCTTTCCAACAACTGGCTATTTGATATCGCTTCCCCGGGTAAGTATGAACCACAACCTACTATACTTTGTACAGCTTTGTTTGCGTCCATATGATCACTAGAAAAATGTTTCAATTGCATGATAATTAATACTATCTAAAGTTATACGACTCATTTGAACTAAAGTTATACGACTCATTTGAATGGTCAAACTAATGGCTATAAGAGATATTAACAAATGAGCCTTTAAAAATAAAATTTTTAAAGGCTCATTTTAAACTGAAGTATTATTGCTTTTATTAACTTGATTTAATTTGAGTAACCCTGCCTGCACTTGGTTAATAAAATCAACTTTAACCAAATTAAACGCTACCTCAACTGCATTGGCAAACCCAACAGAATCTGTGCCTCCGTGGCTTTTGAGTGAAATACCATTTAAACCCAAAAAAACGGCACCATTATATAACCGTGGGTCTGTCGTATTTTTGAAGCGCTTCATAATTGGATATAAAAATAATTTTGCCAAACTACCAAAAAACCAAGATTTATTAAAACTGTCACGCAAAATGGAAGTTAGCAATTTTACTGTCCCTTCCATCGTCTTAAGTGCTATATTGCCCGTAAAACCATCTGTTACTACAACATCTACTGTACCCTTGCCTATATCGTCGCCTTCAATGAAGCCAACAAAATTTAAACCCAGCTCTTTGTTGCGCAAAATATTCGCTGCATCACGCAAAGCATCGTAACCCTTAGTATCTTCTTCTCCTACATTAAGTATCCCTATTTTAGGTTTTTCAATGCCCAAAACAGCACGTGCAAAGCACTCTCCCATCACACCAAATTGGCATAAATTAGTTGCATCTGCTTCAATATTTGCTCCCAAATCAAGCATACACATCATTGAATGTGCGTTAGGAAACATCGCCAAAATAGCAGGTCTTGAAACTGTTTCTAATCTTTTTAACCCAAACATAGTCAGCGCCATCAATACTCCAGTATTACCAGCTGATACAACACAATGCGCCTCCTTTGAAGCAACAGCATGAATAGCTTGGTTCATGCTCGACATTTTTCCCTGACGCAATGCGATAGACGGTTTATCATGCGGGCCTATGGCTTCAGGAAAATGACGAATAGAAAACCTATCTTCGCAAAACTTGTTAATGATACAAAGTTGCTCTATTTTTTTTTTGTCACCAAAGAAAATAAAATGAGCATCAGATAAGCGTTCACTGGCAAGTTTTGCACCCTCAACAACAACCTGCGGTGCATGATCCCCTCCCATGGCATCAAGTGCAATATTAATTTTATTCAATTTTTGCAATTCTTTGAACCAGATAAAACAGACGCCCAATCAATATACAATGACGCGTTTTCTACTTTGTTATAGTCTATTACTGTCTTCTGTAAGCTCACGTTGATTATAATAACCACATGAACTACACATATGATGAGGTAGCTTTATTTCACCACAATTAGGACATTCTTGTGTATTTACACTACCTAAAGCGTCATGAGAACGACGCATATTCCGCTTAGAACGTGTGATCTTACTTTTAGGAACTGCCATAATACTTAAACACCTTAAATAATTAAATTCTTTTATCGTTTTATCAATCACAAAATTGAAAGTGCATTACTCACTACGCATTTACAATTTAAAGACTGATATAGTACATATCGTTATATAGCCTTGAAACAAATACCACACCACTAATATTTAAGCCAATTAGCAAAAATAATCATAACGATGAAAAAGCCCGTATAAACTTCTGCATATAAGCTTAGCTGGTGTAAATTAGTCAAGCAGTTTTTTTTGAAATTTTAATAAATAACTCTACAAGTTTGCGCGATGCATCATGCTTATAGTGCATCAATTGACGTGTAACCCTCTAATGGCCTATCATAACATGTGATCGCTCCAAACTCTTTATAGCAAAAACTGGGTTGCACAAAATATTCTGGCTCTCTTAGAGGCCTACATAAATCCCCTTTATCTTCTAGATGTCTCACATAAGAACAATCCATACCAGTAGCCACCTCAGCAATTGTATCAACTATTAACCTGTCTGTATGAATTAAGGATGCAGTAGAGGTTGCTATTGCTGTAGGAACTAATCCAAGACAGCCTCCAAGAGGCAATAGCATTAATGTTAATAGCATACTCTTAAACAAGCGATTCTGCTTCATTAATATATCAATACTATTTTGCATAGCTTTGTATGATTTTATATACTGATCGATCATTATCTCTCCTCAATATTGAACGCTTCGATTATAAATTATCAACCCATTCTATATCATTATCGTACCATGCATTGTGTTTGCATGTACAATTTGCCTTGAATTTGAAGACGTCCCCAAATTCCAAAGCAATACCAATGGTTTGGATCACCTCACTAACGCTATTTGGTGCAAATTCTATGCAAGTTTATCTCAATTGTATGAAACAAAACAAAAACTGCACAAATATTTATAGTAACTATTGAAACAACACGCTGAAATGTGTTAGACAATTGAACATATTCATATAACTTTGGTTGAATAAGCGTTTTGATGATACTAAACCTTTACTGATACTGCACCACTAAACCTCTTTAATAACACTAGATCATTGTCAATGGACATCCTCATATGTTATATGAATTCTTGAGTTTTTATTCTCCAATTGTTTGTTTTTGATTACCAATGGCTGATTTTCTTAATGAAATTGATGAAGATTTACGCCATGAGAAGTACAAAAAACTTTGGGCGCGGTATGGCC
Source organism: Alphaproteobacteria bacterium (assembly GCA_965178085.1). Taxonomy (GTDB): domain Bacteria; phylum Pseudomonadota; class Alphaproteobacteria; order CBCXTS01; family CBCXTS01; genus CBCXTS01. The sequence continues at coordinate 56,185 of CBCXTS010000002.1, forward strand.
AATACGCTATTATTGCCATTATATTGCTTATACTAAGCGTTGTTGGTTTCCAAGCATGGCGTTTTTATGAAGTCAACCAACAACATGCACTATCTGAAGAACTAGACCTTCTGTTAGATAGCCAAACCAGTCAACTACCTGATCTACAAAAATATATTAAAGAATCACGTGACGGATATCAATTAGTTGCCGCTTTGCAAGCTATTGCACAAATGCAACCAGCCTCTGATGAGCGATTGCAATTGCTTCTTGAACTTAGCCAAAGTGACTTACCAAAGCGTTATCGTGATTTGGCTACTCTTTTAAAAGCAAATGATACAAAAGATTTTGATACTGTTGTAACATTTACAAATGCTAATTCCCCATGGCGTGAGTTAGCATTAGGATTTGCATTAAATCATGCTTTAGCAAATAATAACCAAGAGCAAATTATCCATATGGGGCAACTTCTTGTAGAGCTACGTCCACATGGGCAATTAGCTAATCTAGCACAAGAAGTTATCCATTCCTTAGAAAAACAATAGAATGTAGCTAGCATTATACGCTGCTTTTAAACAATTCTATTATCCATTGATAGGTATCAATTAGCGTGTTTTATAAACTACAACGTAATATCCTTCTTCTCATAACTTGCCTCCTCATTGCAAATTGTACCGATGAAGAAGAGGCCCGCTTACCAGGAGAGCGCATTAATTTTCTTGCTAGTGATACTGGCTTATATCCAGATATAGGGGCTGAAGATATTGATATTGTTCTGCCTGCACCTCTTGTTAATACTAGGTTCCCACAAGCAGGAGGTACTTCTGATCATGCTATACATCATCTGTCGCTATCACATAAACCAAAAGAAGTCTGGCAAGCTTATTTAGGCGATACTGATGCTCTTTTGTTAGCTCAGCCAGTTGTGGCTGAAGGGCGTGTTTTTACATTGAGCAACAAATATCGCGTGAAATCCTTTCTGCTTGAAGACGGTTCTCTTCAATGGGATAAGCAACTGGATGTTCCTGAGTATGATGCAAACGACTCTGTTGGAGGCGGGATTGCCTTTTATGGGAACCGTTTATTCATATCGACAAGTTATGCGCAATTGATTGTTTTAGATACTGTTACACAAGAAATTATTTGGACACAAAAACTTATAGCGCCAGCGCGCTCTGCACCAACAGTCAGTGGAAATATTGTTTTGGTTAGCACAATTGATAACCGCACTACTGCATTTAATCCCATTTCAGGTGAAAAATTATGGGTGCATGCTGGTTTTGCAGAATCAATTGGTGTTCTAGGCATTGCAAGCCCTGCAATTCACGATCGACTTAGCGTTGTCGCATATTCATCAGGTGAAATATTTGCCTTGCGCACTACAAATGGAAGAACATTATGGTCTGATACCTTTACTGCAGTACGCCATATTAATGCATTGTCAAGCCTTTCAGATATCCGAGCTATGCCCGTAATTGATCGTGGCATGGTGCTAGCCGTCAGTTTTGGGGGACGGATGATTGCTTTTGAAGCAAAAACAGGTTCTCGTATTTGGTCTAAAAGCATCGCTAGCACTCAAATGCCTTGGGTTGCAGGCGATTTTATTTTTGTTATCAACACCGACAGTCAACTCATTTGCTTAGTCCGTGAAACTGGAGCCGTGCGTTGGATAAAACAGTTGAAACAATGGACGGATGAAGACAACGATACCTTGGTATCATGGGTTGGCCCTATCTTAGCAAATGGTCAACTTATTTTAACTAATCAACTAGGTGAGGTTTTATTTCTTTCTGCTTACAATGGCAATCTTATGTATAGTTTACAGTTTAAATCACCCGTTAAAGTGTTACCTGTTATCGCTGAAGACACGCTATTAATCGTTGATGGCATCAGTCGACTTAGAGCTTTTAGATAACACAAGCACATATGGCAACCAACGCACAGAAATATAAAGGTTCATTAAAATTTGAGCCTTCAAAGGCACAAATTGCAATTGTTGGACGTGCTAATGTCGGTAAATCGACTTTGTTCAATCGTCTTTGCGCTCGAAAAATGGCAATTATTGATAACGCATCTGGTGTCACGCGTGATGTAAAAACAGGGTTTGGTATCATTGATGGCAACAAAATTGATGTTAGCGATACTCCTGGAATCGAAGAAGGTAGCGACGTAGCATTTGAAAAACTAATGGCTCAATTAACTTTAAAGGCCGTAGAAAAAGCTGATCTTGTACTATTTGTATTTGATGGACGCCTTGGAGTGTTACCGATGGATATAAGCGTTAGTAAAATACTGCGCCAAACATCTAAACCAATCCTCGTACTAGCCAATAAATGTGAAACACATTCTAGCGCTCAAAACGCAGAAGAAGGATGGAAGTTAGGCTTTGGACAACCTTATCCAATTTCTGCTGCACATGGATTGGGTATGGATAAAATTTTTCATGAGATCACACAGCAAGTCATTACACAGCATGAACATCTCATTTCTGCCATAAAAACTCCTATAAACACAACAAATACTATCCCAGAGACTAGCCATATCCAAGTTGCATTGATTGGCAGACCAAATGCAGGAAAATCTAGCCTTACAAACTGCATTTTACGCGATAATACAGTTCTAACTGGTCCTGAACCAGGATTAACACGCGATTCTACATCTCATCCAGTTTGCTTCAATGGGCAAGATTTTTTACTATTTGATACAGCAGGATTACGACGTCGGAGTCGTATTACAAGCAAAGTCGAACAAATGGCTGCTAAAAGCGCTTTGGAAGCCGTTCGTTTTGCCCATGTTGTTGTTGTACTCATTGATGCTGAATTAGGGTTAGAAAAACAAGACCTAACACTTTCCAGACTAGCCGATCAAGAAGGTCGAGCTTTAATTCTTGCCATCAATAAAATAGATAAATTTAAACAAAATAAGCAACAACAATTAATTAAAGATACAAAAAGACAACTAGAAAATAAGTTGTCACAAAATTCACTTGCACCAGTAGTTGCCATTTCAGCGCTCAATATGCAAGGTGTAGGCACACTTATGCGCCAAATATCAAGTCTATTTGCACAGTGGGATCAACGCATCCCAACATCTGCTTTAAACAAATGGCTCAAAGATGCAACCGTTGCACATCCACCTTCTTTAGTGCGCGGGCGCAGGGTCCAAATCCGTTATATAACACAAGCACAATC
>CBCXTS010000003.1:0-23792 GCA_965178085.1 Alphaproteobacteria bacterium
TTGCCAGTGAAGATTGATTTTCTTCCTTCTTCTGTTAAATATGTTGCTTCATCAACAGCTTGATCAAAATTCTTTTGAATAGTAGGAATTTGAGATTTAACCAAGGCGCGGCCAGTTCCAAGAAGCGCATCAATATCAACCATAGTTGGATCTAGTGGGTCAATACTTGAAGCAAAAGCTCTAAGTGCTGGATCAGCGGCCCCATTCTTAATAGAGTTAGCAACACCAGCCAAAGGATTTGGATTGTTCAAAGCTGCTTCCATTTCAGAAGTTAGAACTGCAGAATTTGGATCTCCAAGCTTCACTAGTGAAATAAGTGCTTGGGCAACAGCCATTCTGTTCCCTTTTGTTCCATTTTCAGGCTTGATTTCAGTGGCTAGGTTTTCTAGCTTACTGAAGTTGGCTTCAATAGCGCCAATGGTTGCAATGGTAGTATTTACCTTTTTTCTTACCCCTGATCTTGATTCTTCTCTGATTTTTTTAGTATCAGCAAGGCTTCCCATTGCATGGGCCAGATATTTTTCAGCTGGGATTGATAAAGCAACTTCTTGCCTTAGTTCAGATTTAATCTGATTAATATCAGGAAGCTGGCTTGTGGCCATCATTGCATTGCCTTCTTCAATATTGCCGTTTTCCTTCAGTCTTATAGCTTCCCTAGCCATGCTTGATCTAATGAATTTTTCATCTTCATTAAGTAAAGAAGCAGCAAACCGGGCTTGCTTAGCAATAAAGTTTTGGGCTTGCTGAAGAACACCCTGTTCCCTAGTGTTCGCAATAGTTTGAAGGCTTTCTGCAAGCTTGGCCCCTTGAGGCATAAGCGCAAGTTCATCAATTGCAGATTGTTGGCCGGCCAAAGCATCAGCACCAACTTCAAGAAGGCGCTGTTCTAGCTTTCTTTTATCATTGCTGGCTTCAAATTTAGTAACAGCCTCAAGGCCCTTAACAGCGCTTTCTGTTGCAACATCAACAGGCTTAATTGATAAAGGGCGTAAGTTTGCAGCTGGATTAATTACTGGGGCGTTAAGTGCGACCATCTTGGATCCTTAAACAATTCATCATAATTAACAGCCTTTAAACTTCCAATATTAAAAACATATTCAGGGGCTATTTTCTCAACATCTTGGGCAATAAGGCCATGATTCATCAAAGGAAGACCCAATTCTTCCACTTCAGGAATCCAATCCCATGAATAAAAGGTGAATTCACGATCACGGCCAATAATTTTCATATTCTGCTTAAGTCTTTCATCAGAAAACATTCCAATAAGTGGCGCTAACAATGCGCCCATGCCAGCAGAAGCAGCGCCACCAACAGCACCAGCAGCGCCTGAAATCATGGGGGAAATAGCACCACCAACAGCAGAATTAATAATTGATTGAAAAGGACTGGCAATAGCGCCTTGTGAAGAAATTCTATCAGCTTCAACTTGGCCCATACCAGTTTCAAGGTTTGCTATGTTAGCAGCTTGAGAAAGCTCAAGATTTGCAAGATTCCCATAAAGATCCTGATCAATGCTTCCAAGGTTGTTAGCAGTTGTACTTTGGCGGCCAAACATCTTATCTGATATTCCCATTGCCAATTCCATAGGAATGCTTGCAGCAGCTTCAGCGGCATTTCCCGACCTTGTAAGGCCAGCAGCGCCAAGCATGTTTTGGGCTGAAGTCATTCTATCTTGAATCAAAGGAGCAAAAGCACCATTGGGATCAGATATTGAAGCCAATTGATTTCCATAGCCTTCAAGGGTTAATCCTTGGCCAAATTCATTAACATCAAAAGCACCCCCACCAGAAACAAGATTTCTGGCAGAATCAGCGCCTTGATTTAAGAAATTTGCAGCAGAAGCGCCACCTTCTTGAATGCCAGTAATAGCCTGAAGGATTGATTGCCTTTGAGCTTGCGAAGCGGCATTAATAGCCCTTCTCTGATCACTAATGCCAGTGACAGATTCAAGGCCATCTTTTATGATCTTAACAGGGTTTAAACTACTTAGGGAAAGGCCCATTTTTATACCACCAAATTATCAATGAAAGCTTGGAATGGAAAAGTTGCTGATCCATCATCCAGAATAATCTTCTCACCTTCACTGGGTTGGTTGTATAAACCAGCAGCTTCAGCGGCATCTTGTAAAAACGTATTCAATTGTAAACTAGCTTTACCATCTTTGAAAACCTTTTCATCCTCAAAAGGCAAACTATTCAAAGAATATAATACTGAAACTTGTTCCATCATATCCATAAAGATTCTAGTTGCAATACCGTTATTGCTTAGTTTCTGGCCAGCGGCTGGCTTACTAGATAGCAAGGGTTAAATTCTCACAAGCAATTTCAATAGGTGCAGTTGTTTGAATTCTGATTCCCATAAAGGATTCATAATCACCCAAGCCCCCCATCAATTCCCAGACAACCCTTCTTGTTCTTTTGCCAGTTGTGCCAAGACCCAAGTAAAATCTTGGCCCCCACTGAAGCCCATCTTCACTAACTGAAAGGCCAATTGTTTGTTCTGGGGTTATCTGGCCAGTTAATCCATCAATTTCAAGGGCCTTGGCAGTGAAATAAGACCCCCTTCCTGATTTGGCAAAAGTATAAATATAGTGATCAACAAAATCCCCATAATCATCATCAGCATCAAGAAGCTGGCCTATATTTGCACCATCACTATCACCACAAAAATATTCACCATAGCAGTGAGTTATATATTTTGCTCTCCAAGGGCGCACTTCAACCCCAAGGGTGTCTTTTTGTAATTTGGTTGCAAGTGAACCAAAAAAGCCCCATTTGCCTTGATTAAAATAAAGTGTATGCCTTGTAAGCCTGAAAACAAGAATATCTTGCCCATTCCAAACCATTCTATCAACTAAGCAAGCGCTTAATTCTTCAGGGCTATATTCTTTATTAAGAAGTTCATCAACAGCTTCATTTGAAACTTTAGGGGCTTCACCTGAACCAATAGCATAAACGCCAAAAGCTTGATCCTGATTTTTTCCTAAGAAAACAATAGTGCTTGATCCTTGAAGCTTATAATGGGATTTTCCAGCAACTAGGCCAACATCAATGCTGGCCCCTTCAATCCTAACAAATGGCTGGGGGGTTGCGCCCGTATCTCGAAACACTTCAATTGTATCTTCCCCAAAGATATAAAGCCTATTCTTTAAGTTGGCACAACCAGTATTTTTATCAGGCTGGGTTTCAGCATCAAAAAAGCCCAAAGCTGGAATAGTTAATGGATCAAGGGCATCAGAAATAAAAGCTGGCCCCCCATCAAAAGGAATAAAAACCCAGCGCCCATTGATATAGCAAACATCAATGCTTGAAACAAAATTTGGATCAGATATTTCTGAAAGGGTTGTTCCGTCATAAGCATAGCCCCTATCATTTTTCACAATTGTCACAAGAAAAGTGTAACCAACAGCCATTTCAGTTTCAGCAGCACCTGAAATATCTAAAGTTTGGGCAGTTGAAATATCAGTGACAGTAAAATCTGAGGCAATATTTATCAATTTGGTTCCAGATACTTGATAAAGCTCATCTTGAAATTTGATCTGGCCCCTACATTCGCCAATGCCATCAGCAACTTTTGTAAGCCCTTGCCTAGAAACAAGGCGATTTCCACCAATATTAATCATATTGATAAGGTTTTCCCTTAATCTAGGGAATTCAGCAATGCTGGTAAAGCCTTCAGGAAGTGGAATATCCATGTTTAAACCTCGCTATTTTCATAGCCTTCTGGATAAAAAACTGGGGATTGAATATAGGTTTTATTACCTGAACCAACAGGAAGGGAATTCTTTCTTAATTCTTGTGGATCTGGGCCGTATAAATTGTATACATCTTGCCATTTTGCTTTTGCAAGGCCCTTAACATCCATGCTTACTTGCTTTTGCAAGTATGGTGCTGATCTTACAGCAAGATTATAAATAAGCATTTCAGTTGAATCATCTGGTTCTTCAAGATCATCCCCAATAAGTGTAGGAATAACTAAGCCAGTAATATCAATATTCTTTGAAGCGTATTCATTAAGTATTTTAACAAGAACCCCAAAAACTTGATTTATAACTAATGGGTGTGCTGGCTTTATAGGGCTTGTTGAACCATTCAAATACATGGCCTGTTCAACAATCACGTTTGCAGTTGTCATAATCTCACCCTAATAAGAAAGGCCCCAATGAAGGGGCTTTCTGTTTAAATTACACCCAAGGGGGTGCTTATGCGTTTTTAGCTTCTTCAGCCTGAACTATTTCTAGCAGTTGAGAAAAGCTTTTTCTTTTATCCAAATCTATACTGAATTTTTTAGCAGCATAGGCTTCAAGTGAATCTTTATCACCTTCAGTAACTTCAGAAGCGCTTGATATTTCAGCTTTTTTGCCTGAATCATCTTTTGTTTCTGTTTCTTTAGAATCAGAATCATCTTTTGGATCAACCAAATCACCAGCTGTTTTATCAGCAGTGCTAAGTTTATCATCAGCAGAATCATTCAATTCTTTAGCCCTATCAAGCATTTCAGAAGCAGCTTTCTTTTCAGCTTGAGCTTCATCAAAAAGTTTCTTGGCTTCAGCCAGTTTTTCATCAGGGCTTTTGGTTCGACTTTTGTTTGCATCAAGAACTTCTTCAAGTTCACAACCCATAACTTCAGCTTCTTCTTCAGCGCTATTGACTCGAATTTCTTTCCCATTTGGCCTAACAATTCTAGGATATGGCTTATATTCGGATTTTTTTTGTAGCATAGGATATTACCTTTGTGTTTTAAGTGAAAAAAAAGGGGGTGATTAAACCCCCTTCTTTCGGTTATTCAAACAATTAAGTTTGATTAGCTAACAACACCCCACAACGTAAAGGATCTTTAACAGTTACACCATAAAACGCTGTTAAGCGATAACGGCCAGTAAATGTTCCAAGATCACCTTCAGAAGCTAAGATGATTTGAATACCGCTATCAGTGCTATCTTTCATAACACTTAAACCAGCCATTGAATCAACATTCAATGAACCAGCATTCAAGCAGATCATATCGTTTTCCCAGAAAGCATTCAAAGGAGCTGCAGCAATGTTCAGCCAAGTCAAAGCTTGTGTATCCGCTAAAGGCCCAGTTACATTTCCATACTCTTTTTCAGCTTGGGTTGACCCAACAACACTTATTGGCGCTGGTGAAATAGTGATGGTTGTTCCATCAACAACTTCAGTAACGGTAAAAGTTTGAAGGTTCCCAGTATCTTCTTTATTGATCAAAGATACTTCATTAACACCAGCAGTGAATCTATCACCAGCAACAATACCAGCGCTATTATCAACAGTTAAGTTCATAAAACGGTTATCAAGGTTTTCAGTATTACCTGAAGCCGTGACTTGGTTAGGGGCTGGAACTAAGCTTTGTGCGCCATCAACAGTTGTTGCACCACCACCAGCAGCGGCAATATTTGGAGCAAAGTTTGTTCTGAAAGTTTCAAAACCAGCGATTTCACCAATAGCAGACTTTTCATAAGCTGTTAATGCTTTAGGGGTTAAAGTTTCACGGCCAGCAAGATTACCTGAAACAGTACGGTAATCGCTCATATTCATAACCATAGATTTCATGGTTTCTGGGGCCACATCCCTACGCAACATGGCAACTTCAGCAGCTGCAATATCATTATAAGTTTGTAATGCACCAGATTGAACAACAGTAATACCGCCTTCAAGTTTGACCTTGTTGGCAACATCACGGTTTACACGCGCTGAAAGGGCTTTAAATGCGCTGTCTATCTTATTTCTAAGCATTACAGGGCTGTTAAGCTCTTGGGCGTTCAATGTGAATGGTACGTTTGCTATGGTGTCAATGTCGTAAGGAATAGCCAGTTCAGTAACATCTTTGTTCAATGATGCTGAAATATCCAAACCATCAACAGTTGTGCTGATCATTTCGATTGTTTGCCATTCTCTAAAGTTTGATTGAAATTGTTCTTCACCAGAACGATCTCGAACCATACTTTGACGGGCCATAATGTTATCAGGTTCAAAACCTTCAACCTGATTGTTAAATTCTACTACTACGGATTTTGGAAACGCATTTGACATGATTTTTTACTCGCTTTTAGCTGCTTCCTTAAGCAATGCTTTTATGCGCTTAACTTCAGTGAGTTTTCCAGTTTTGGAAGCATCATCATAGGCCACATCAAGTTCGCGCTCTAATCTTTCAACTTCACCATTTGGTTTACCACCAGAATTAAGCCCAGCTTCAGGGCTAGCAACTGATTCATTTTTATAGCTAACAGCAACAGCTGAAAGCCTTCCAAGTTCAATTGTTGCAGCGGCTGGATCCCTTTCAAAAAGGGTTTTTAACCTCAAGGCTTCTTTTGTGTCATTTCCAAGCATGTAAAGAAGTTGTTCAGAATTGTTGATTTTTAGGGTAATCCCTTCAACAATCTGGCTTCCTAAAATACTTAATGCACTAACTTCAGCCTGTTCATAATCAGGAACTTCAAGCTTTTCAGCCCTTTCATAGTGATTATTTACACTACTATCAAATTCTTGATTGCTTTGTTCTGCTTTCTGCCTGTCTGCCTGATCCTTTAAAGCTTTTGCTGAATAATATCTATCAAGTTGAGCTTCCAACTTAACAGGATCATTTTCGCAACCCTCAAGGGTTGGTTTTTCACCAATTGGCTGATCTTCATTTACCCCTGTTGATTTTCTTAAGATCTCAATTTCCCTAGCTAGGGCTTGATTCTTAGTAAGAAGATCTTGATTCACATCTGATTCAAGTTCTAACTTTTCACGGGTTTTATCACGCTGACCAATAACACGCTTAAGCGCTTGCTGCATATTCTTTTCAGAACCTGACGATGGTTCACCGCCTTTGTTTTTATTTTCAAGATCACCTTGATTAACATTGGCTTGTTCAGTCATTTTTATTTCACTCCAAAATCATTGGGATAATTAGCACCTTTGCCGCTAAACAAAGGGGATTAAGTAAGTAATTGCTTACCCACCTTAAGAATTTTGATTCTACTCAATATGGGAAAGGTTGCAACCTTTAAAATTAAAGAACAATTTCAGGGGCCAGTTTTAAGGCAACCCCAGCGGCTGGATGAACTTCTTTAGCCAGATAATCAGCTGATTCATTAAAGTTATCACCTACTTCAAGGCCCCTTGTAAGCTCATTTTTAGCTTGCTGTTCATCAATAAACTTGCCGCCTTGGCCTTCAGAACTCCAATAGTTTGAAGTGTCTTTGATCAATTCAGCAAAACCCAACAACTGTTGAATTCCGTTATCTGTTTGGGGGGTTGATTCAATAACAGGATTATTCTGAACCGCTTCAACCATCTTTGCAGCATCAACCCTTGGATCAATAGCAGCAGCAATGCCAAAAAGCCCAGCAGCGGCTTCATTTGCCATGCCAGCGCCAATTGTTTTGATTGCTTCTTCAGTGCCAACAGCTATTTCAGCAAGCTTATCTATAGCCCTTTGTGATCCTTTTGCAGCGCGTTTTTCAAGAAAGGCTTTCTTCTTCTGGGCCGCTTCATTTGATCTTGATGTTTCAATTTCTTTGTTTCTGGCTTCTTCCCTATCACTTAATAGTAATGGGGCCGCAAGCGCACCCCCTGAAACTGCAGCAGTGCCAGCAAGAAGCTTGGGATCAGCTTGGCCAAGCAAGTTCCTTGAATTCTTAAACTGGGGATCAAAGGCCGCATTTACTGATCTGATCTTTGATTCTTTATCAGGAAAGGTGATTATGTGTTCAGTGTCATAATCCATTCCTTCCATCTGGGTTCCAGAACCCCTTTCAGAACCAAATTTCTGATTCACTGTTTTATCAATAACACCATCAAAGCCAAGTTCTTTGAAAACCCTTGAGCTTATAGCGCCACCAGTAAGATAATTATCAGCATGATCATAGGCTTCAACACCAGCACTTCTTATAATTCTATCAAGTTCAGCTAGATCAAGGCCATCTTCATCATTGTAAAGGGCCTCCCTTACTTCATCCATGATTTCAGCAGTATCATCAACACCAGCATCAATCAGCGCTTCATTAACCCTTGCATAGATGCCATCAGGGTTATCAAATTTATCATTCTCAAGATCTGCAAAATAATCATCCTCATCATCATAATCAGCCCTATCAATATCAGATTCAACTTCATCCAATCTGGTTGGTGAATCACCCCCAATCTGAACATAGTTTTCAGTATTGATTTTTACTGGATAAACAACACCATCCCCAGCTTCCCCAACCATTCTTTCTTTAACAAAATCTTCAACAGCAAAGTTTGGTTCCCTTTCATATTCAGTTTCAGAAATATTGTTATCAGTTAGGAATTGAGCAAGGGCATCTTCATCATCACCAAGATTATCCACAAGCTTTTCAACTTCCAATTGGATTCTTTGTGTTAGATCAGGCCCTTCACCATAAGCCTGAACACCTTCACCAGTGCCAATATTTGCAGATGAAAACTTATCCACTTCATGGTGGGTTCCATGATAAGCAGTAAGCTTCTTATGATTAGCAGCAGCCCTTTCAATGGTTCTTAAAAGGGGCGATTTACCACCAGACTTACCACCACCAGTGAATCTTCCCATTATGCTTGAACCCCAGCACCTGAATTAGCCATTGATTCAATCAGATCCATAGCCCCCGATTCCATAAGATCATTTTCAATTTCTTGGGCTTCAATATCTAACTCCATTTGCCTTGCTTCAAGGTCAGCTTTTCTTTGATCATTGGCCATTTCTTGTTTCTTCTTGGCAGTATCAGCTTCTTTGTTTGCAGCAGTGGCAATATTCACCCCAGCAGAAGTTTGTTTTTGAACTGCTTCAGCTTCAGCCCTTTTTGATTCAGCCTGAAGAAGTTCTTCAGCACCCCCTCCACCTTGCTCAGCAGCAGCAGCTTGTTCTTGCTGAACCTTCATAAGAAACGCTTTATCTTCATCAGTTTCAGGCTTCTTGTGGCCAGCCAATAACATCTGCTTTCTGTTGAAGTCTTTAATATCATCCATTTCAGCGCCTTCAACAGCTTCAAGAAGTGTTCCATAAAGCATTGGCATATAAGGCGAATCAGGGGCCGTGTTTCTAATGATTTCAGAAACAGTGTTCACAGTTTCCCTTCGCATGTTTTCATAGCTTGGGCCAGTATCAACAATAACTTGGAAAAGCTTATCAGTTACATCATTGATCTTGATAAAGCCTTTTTCATTGTAAGGATCAGGAATATATTGCTGAAGAAGGGTTTGCTGATTAGAACCATCTTTATTCATCAAGTGCATGAAACGCTGTTCAGCGTAAATTTCAGAAGCCATTCCATTATAAATAGCACCAATTTGCTTTTGCATATCAGAAATATTATCCATAGGAACAAATGACATTAAATTGATTCTTGTCACTGATTCTTGAATTGCCTTTCCGCTAGCATCAGGGTTTACCATATCAGCTGGGGTTCCCCCACTTTGACCTTGAATATAGTTTGATGCTGTTTCAATCACTACCGCTGAATTTGGATCAACTTGGGCTGGTTCAATATGCCCAACAGGGCCAAGTGGAAGATCATCACCATTTTCATCTTTGCCATTGATCACAGCATAGTTATATTTGCCAAGATGTTGTTCACTCCACCTAGTTTCAAGGCCGCTAACTTGTTCAGCTGTTAAAATTGGCATTGATTTAGGTGATGATGCTGAATTCTCAACATTGTTGCTGAAGGCCATATTCAAAGCCCTTTGTGGATCTTTCTTCTTCTCAACTAAGCCATAAAAATATTCTTGGCCATCAACATAAGACCTGAACCCATAGCAAGGCGCTATTGGAATCATTGAACCAGCAATCCTTGTGGGTTCTTCAATATAACCACCACCATACATAATGGATTTTTTAATAATTCGCTTGCTGATCATTCTTTCCCCAGTTTTCCTGAAGCCAAAATCAGCAAGTTCATCAAGATGATCCATGATCTGTTTCTTGAATATGGTTCTTTTTTCACCAGTTGAATCATTCTTATAACTAAATGCCATTCCTTTTTCAGTAACTACTTCATAAAGTTCTGAAACATAGATCAAGCGCATGTTCTGGTAGTTAAAGATGTTGTTTGATGTTGGCTGAAAAGCCAAGGTAAGTGGATCAAGATCTGGATAAGCCTTTTTGAAAGCTTTTTCAGTGTAAGTGGTTATTACTGAACACCAGTTAGCATCAGATTTATCTTTTTCTTTGGCTTGTGGATCCCAAACAAGCATGTTGTAAGCATTGATTACTGGCTTAAACTCAATTACTTGGCGCTTATCTTCAGGATCATCAGGAACAAGATATTTTGTTTGAAGCTTAACAGCACCAACACCACCCTTTGACATTTCATCAACAGCAGTATCAAGGGCCTGATTACCATTGCTATTTCTGTAATCAGTTCTATAAAGTTTATTTAAAAGTTCAGCATCATCTTCACTGGTTTTTGTATCATCAGGGCGATATTTCACAGCGAATCTTGATTTGCGCCATTCAGCATTGAACATATTCACAGCTTGGCTGGTAACATCCAATTCCATTTTGGGCCTGTTTGCAAATTGATCAGCAAAAACCCCTTCCCATTGCCCCCCAGAAACATCAACAAACCTGATTGATTCACCAGATTTATCCCTTTGAAATGATGTTAAATTCCATGCTTGGGAAATGTCAGTTAGTTTATCTTGAAAATCTTGATCAATATCATCTTGCATAAGGATTTACCGCTGGAATGTCTTTGACTTCAGTACGCTTGTTTTTGGTTAGTGGCGACACTAGCGCCATCATCATTGAATCAGCCATGTTAGGCGAATCAATACCCATTTTTTTCATATCAGGCTTTGACATGATTTGCTTGATCCCGTTTGGATTTCTCTTTTGGGGAATAGAACAAACTTCAGCGCGTATCAAATCCAGCTGAGGAATTTCAGATGATATACTAATCATGGCTTCTGGATCAATATATTCATTTTTTTCGACAGCCCTATAAGTATTGTAGAACCTATCAGCAAGCATGAAATAATACTGGGCGCGTTTATTCTTAAAAGTTTCTTTGTTTGTTCTGGAATTCTTTTTGTTATCAGTGGCCAGCGGCATATAGTGGCGATTTGGGAAATCAACAGCATCACCCCCATTAAAAGCTTCATAATGAACACCAGTTCCATTGAAAGCAGAAGCAACTTGGCCCTTTAAAGCAGCACCAAAGCCATAATCCCAGATAAATACATTGGCTTTCTGTTGAATGGCCCTGTCAGTGGCATAAGTACAGCCATCGTTTATTTCCATTCTTTCAATTGATCTTATATCAGTGAAAACTGATCCATGTCTTAAAGCATAGCCCTTGGGATCCTTGCCTTGATCACTTGGATCATGGGCCACCACCTTGCCGCCTAGTGGTTTAAATCCTTTCTTAAGGTGTGAATCAATAGCAGCATCAAACCATTCAGGAAGGATGATTGAATCTTCAACTTGGTCATAATATTCACCCCCCCAGATATGATCATATTCAGCCCTTGAAAGATGTTTGAAATCATCAAGCCTTTCTTGTTCAAGTTCAGATGGGAACCAAGGATTTTCCTGATAATTCACTTGCACAATCATACAAAGATCATCTTCATACCAACCATGCTTTTTAAGGTGCGCTTCAGCCCTTGCCAGATATTTCTTGGCAATGGCCCCATTCTTTGAAGCCCTATTCATTGTGATCCAAATTTCAGGGGGTGATTCATCACCATCAGCATTATCAGCTGCAGAAGATCTAATTGAAGGGGTTAGCATTCTAAGGCTTTTTTCAGATACCGATTCACCTTCTTCAATCCATAGCTTTTTGACAGCACCCAAGGATTTCAAGCTGGTGATGTTCCTTGAAAGGCCCTTATAAAATATTTCACCACCACCAGCAGCATGGATCCTATCTTTCAGGCATGTAAAGCCTTCAGCCCCAAGCCTATCAATTTCAGTTTTAAGGTTTTCATGTACTGAGTCTTCAATTGAATTTTGGAATTCCCTTGTGCAACAGATCCTTTCCCCTGAATCAGCAAACATAAGCATCAAATCAGAAACACCAATTGATTTGGCTGAACCCCTTGAACCAACTGCAATCTTTACCCTTTTTGGCTTTGATGCTAACCAGCGTATTTTATCAACAACCCTTAGATCAATTCTGGCCATCTGGATCAAAACCCCCATCTTTGCTGGTTGTTATCCCATGCAAGTGCCATTCATTCTTAATGCGCTGGCCACCAGATTCAACATCAACCTTTTCAACTAATCCAATACTTCTGGCAATAATTTGATGATGAAAGATACCTGAAGCAGCACCAGAAAACTTCTGTTCATAAATAATATTTTCAATATGCCCTATGATTTCCAAAAAGCCTTCCCTTTGTGGATCATTTTCATCAAGTGCCTTGTAATTTTGCCAAGTTTGGTGGGAACAAGGAATATGCGCCCATAAGCCTTGAAGCAGATAGGGCCTATTTTTTTTCTCTTTGATTTTTTTGGTTCCACCTACATAAATTATGATAGGGGTTTGATCAACATACTGGAAATATTCACAAGCAAGATTCCATAGTTCAGTTGGATTCTTGAACTTCTTTTTTCTTCCAGTGTATTTTCTATCTTTCCAAAAGGAATTGTTCTTAGGGGCCGCCATTTGATTCACCTATCTTATAGGGTTAAGACTCATGCTTGTTGAAGCAGTGTGTAAGTGGGTGCTTACTTAAGTGGATTATGGAAGGAATAGGGTAATAATACAATATCTTAAGGTGCTGGCCCCATGCTGGCTTCCCAGTTGGTGAGTGCTAACTTTTGATTGAATCTACAAAAAAAGCCCTTGTAAAAGTAAGGGCCATGATCATTTGTTTATTTATACTTATTATTAATAGCTTCAAGTTGTGATATTAACTGGTTATCCTGAAGAACTCTATAAAGAATATAACCAACTGGCTTACCTTCCCAAAGCCCAAAAAATCCAACATCGTAGGTTTTTCCAAGATCATCCAGCTTATCAATACATTCATCAAAGATTGCATCAATTCTTTCAAAGCCTTCACCCATGATCTTTTCAACTGGGCTTCTTAGATCAAGGATCTTTGAATTGGGAACAGTAATAACGTCATAATGTTTTGCTGCTAGCTTTGTAGCTACTAATTTACCCAATCCGCACCCCGCACTTGTTTTTCCTTTGTTCAATACTCATGCTTTCATTCTCTTAACCTATATTTAGTCTTGTTGTTTTAAAATCTCAATCATAGATTTATTTATTTCATGTGGAGAGCTATTTTTGTGTTGTACATGATGAGTAAGCCATTTCTGAGAAAGTTTTTTATCTTCTGACTTTCTGCCAAAATACAAACCATCATAATCAACGCCAACCTTTGAAATCATAAACTCTTTTTCTTCTTCCAATTCCTTACACCTAGCCTCAATGCGTACAGCATATTCTCCTAAAGTTTCGATTTGTTCGCCCATTTCTTTATTATCACAACACTCACCACAAGAGTCAGACTTCAAGCTCCAAGAAGCAATCGTTTGATAATTTCTTTCTGGTGCGTGATAAGCCCAAAGAGCACCGCAAGTTTTACATCTGTGTGTTGCTTGTTTTATTAAATCACTCATTACTTATATCCTCTTGTGCCTATAGGGTTAAAGTTTAGTTCCATCAAAAACAACTATCATACTGTCGTGCATACCCGCTTTCCCTGTCACCCTCTCACCGAAAGTGTTCACGCCTTCAAAATTATCACTGTTTTTTAAATTTCTATTCTTCATACTATTTACTCTCTATTGGGTGGATTTTGTTTGCCAGACCACGACCTTTATTTATTAATCCTTTCATTTCTTGTGCTTTTTTATGGTCGGTTGAGTCTCCATTTTCTTCTAAATTATTCACAATTTTCTGAGTCATATCAAGCACTTCATTTGAAAGTTTCGCAACCAATTCACCAATCATCGCGCCATTTTTACTCATATAAACTCGAAATCTTATAGAATTTGCCCACTCACCAATAAAAGGCGTACCTCTAGGGATTGGAAGTTTTGCTATAAACCTATAAAATAACGACTTAACTATTAACTTGCTCATACCTACCCCTCACTCTCTAATGCTTTTAATAGTGCGTCTAACTCTTGCCGTGTGCCTACAAATGGATAGTATGTCTTTGAGTTATAAGCAATCTCATCGCTCACATCGAAAGTTTCCCAACCGCTAGCCTCAATTAATTGCATTGCCGCTTCTGCATTTTTGGCTTTCTTAAGATCATATTGAATCTGAGCTAATTTCCTTTCAATATTGTCCACTTCGCCACGATAATAATGACCTAGCATTGGAGCTAACAAATTTCTGATACTCTCTTTTGGTAAGTTTTTATGTATATCTTTATTATCCATTATCTTTATCTCCTATAAGGCTAAGGTGTTCAGCACAGATGGCGTGTTTAGTGATTCCACCCTTTTCTTTGCAATATTAAATGGATCCATAGCAACTGATTTTTTAAGGTTCTGAAACTCTTTTTCAGTCATGCCAGTTTTTTTATCATATTCTTTGGGGTTTACGCTGAAATTGTTTCTTGATGCTATTTGCCTAACAGTGTTAGGGGTTCTGTTGATTATTTTTCCAATTTCAGTGGTATTCAAGCCTTCTTCAGCCAGTTTTTTAACCTTAATGGCTTCAAGAACCATTCTTTCACGGTTGTTCTTGCTCATGATTCAACCCCTTCAGGAAATAGAATTTGAAAGGCCTGATCAATCTGATCATTTGAAAGCTGCTTCCCAGCACCAAATTGAAAGGTTTTTCTTATCTTAGCGGCCTGAAGATCCCTTTTCTTTTCTGCTTCATAAGCTTCAGGGGTTTCAAATAATTCAGAATTAGCGCAAGAATCATACTTTTCTTTCCAGCCATCAATATAATATTGGTGATTACCCCAATCCCTATCCTTCAGGCCAGCAGTGAAATAAACCCTTCCAACCTTCTTCACAATAAATTCAGTTAATTCTTGCGGCCGCCTTCTTGCAGCATTCCCAATATTCAAAGAATAAACAATCTGGCCCACAACTGGCTTTTTCTTGCCCATAGCGCAAAGTAATCCCATTATTCACCCCCTTCAGGTGGATTCATGGCATTTTCCACTTGATGCCAACCCCTAATGTATGAAGCCCTTTGTTTATTAGTAAGGTGCTTATTTGCTAGAAGCGCTTTATCAAGCTTTGATTCAGCACTAACATTTTCCAAAATAAGCCTTTCAAGAACACCTTGAAGATATTCACAAATATCTTGCTCAGTTATTTTGGTTTTTTTACCAGTAATCATCATGGACAACTGATCAACTTCAGCACTCCAAAGATCCCAATTGATACAGATCTTCATATCATCATTAATGATCAAAGGTGGAAATTTACTTCTATAGTCATGCGCTGGATTATTACTCATGATTCACCCCCACAAGTGCAAAGAATGTATTTTCTACCCCTAACAATATCAAAAGGGCATTCACATACTTCAGCAGCATCAATAAAATTAAGAATCCAAGTGCCATCTTTCAATTCACTGTATCCAATAACTTCTTGGCCAGATAGTGTGTTTTTTTTTGCTTCAGCGGGTTCCTTTAGCAAGAAGCAAGCAATCAAAACAGATTTCGCCTCCTTTCTGGTTTCCATTCTTTGAACAAGGTTTGTTTTTCTGAAATGAACTTCAAATTGGTTTTTCATAGTGAGATTTTACCGTTTGTGAGATTTTAAGGATCCCTATTTCTAGGGGCTTGCATGAATTATATATTAACCTAAGTTAATATTGCAAGCGCTTTTTTCAATAGGTTCCAGCATAAATTCAATGAATTCTTCACCTTCAGGAACCAGAACCTTTTCAAGATCAAGTTTATAAATCTGGGAATCATTGAATTCATACCTTAATTGCAAAGCATCCTGAAAAGGCTTCACTGTATTATCAAGATCAGCCCTATCAGAAGAAATCCCCATTCTTGCTGTTAGCTTCAAGGTTGTATCTTTAAAACGCGCCTTGGGTAATCTGGGAAGCAAATAATGAAGATCTGAACAATACTTCTTAAAGGCTTTTGTTTTAACGATACGCCCAGATGCAACAGTGCTTCTGGCATTCACTGACATTGGTTTGATTTCAATTCTGTTCATAATCATTTTGGTTTCAACTTGTTTTTGAATTTGTTTTGCCTTCTTCTTTTTTGTGACTTTGCCTTATGGCGTTTTTTTATTTCAGCATCATTGTGAATATTGTCTTTTTTCATGGCCAAACCTTTAATCTGTAATGTTTTGAAAGCATTGCATTGTAATAAACTATAATTTCATCAGGAACAGGGCATTTTTTATTGAAAAATGATTCATATTGCCTAACTTGCTGAAAGAACATCCCCCTTTCAGCATCAAAAGAATACTTCTTAATATCATCATGAATGGATTTGTGCAGAAGAATAACAAACCATTCCCCAGCTTTTTTGATCCCAGCTTCTTTAAGTAATTTGAATTTTTCTTTGCTTCCAAAGATATGATGAAGTTCACCCCCACCCCCTTGGGTTTCAAAGAACATTTCCCTAAGTTCATTATGGAATCTATCTTGTTCAGCGCTTGGGTTCTGGTTCATAGTTTTATTACTCTAATCAAAATCAATGATTCTTAGGAAGGTTTTATCATCCATTTGGGGTGCATAGTGATTTGTGAATCCATTCACAGCACGTTTAAACATATCTTTGAATTCAGTTTCATCCATTTTATCAAAAGCAATTGACTTGGGCCAAAGCTGAAGCTGGAATTCTTCTTTGAATTTATCAATAAGCTTTTTCTTGTGAACACCCCCAAGATTTCTTTCAAGGTATTCAATAGCCCATTCAAACCATTCAGGGGCTGGAACAATAACTTCTTCATAATGGCCAGCCAATATTTGTAGCTGCTTGCGCCAAATTTCAACATCTTCAAAAGAATCTTGGATTTCAAATGTTTCATCCCTTAATTTGAAAAACCTTGAGTGATTTTCAGGAATACGGCCCCTGATATGTTCACCCATGCACAATTCACCCATTTGCATCCTATCAAACATCTTCTGGGCTTCTTCTGAAGCTGGAACCAACCCTTGGGGGGTTTTTCTAAAGGCCCCATTCATGGCTTCTGAAGCCCATCTTTGGCCCACATCCCTTGCTTTGAAAGATTCTTATAAACCTTTTTCAGAACTTTAGTTCTTTTTGATAAAGAATTCCCTTGAAGTGCAGTGGTTGGAACTTGTGGGTGAGCAATGTAATGGTTTGCTGGCCCAGATGGTGCTGGCATTTGTTCAGCCTGTTTTCTGGCCATTTTTCTTAGTGCTTTTGCTTTTTTACTGTTCACTTTTCAACCCCTATATTCTTATAAATTTCTTTTATGAATTTCTTTCCAACAGTTCTATCAGTGATAGGCGCTGGCAAAGCCTTGCTTGTTCTTACTGCTTCAGCCATTGCTTCATTGAAATAATCATTATGATCTTTGGTAATACATAAGGCTTTGAATTCTGGCAAAGTGGGGATGAAAACAGCACCACTATCAGAAAGCCTTTTGAATCCCTTCTTGATCAAATCAATTTCAACATCAATAAAAGCAGCGGCCCAAACATTATGGGGATCAGGTTCAGCCCCCATAGGCTTAACCCACTTGGCCCCAAACATATCAGCCATCATCTGCCATATCAGCATTGCTTTCTTCTTGTCCGAGAGCTGAAGCGATTGCTTGGCTGACTGCTTCACTACTGGAAGCCCCTTGGCTAGTATTGCTTTTGGTTGTTTCAGTGTGTTCATCATTCCACCTTTCCCCATTCAAGTAAGTTTGGGGGTGCATTTTTTCAAACCCAAACTGATTAAGCTTAATTCTGATTTTAATATCTTGAACCAAATAATCTGCTACATCACTTGGGGATAAAATATCTGAATCATGGATTATCTTTTTGAATATTGGTTTGCATTTCTTTTTGCCAACCCTTCGCATTCCAGCATTCCAGAATTTTTCAAATAACTGATCAAGATCTTCTTGATCTATATCTTTCTTATTGTTAATTGTTAATTCTTTATTAGCAGCAGATGTTTGATTCTGTTCAACACCTGTTGGCTTTTGCTTGGAAGCCTTATCAGCCAAGGCTTTCTTCTTTGCCCTAGCTAAAGCGCTGGCCTTTCCAGCCTTTGATTTTGATGCTGTTGATGCATGATAATGATCAAGAACTGATTCACAGCCTGAATTGATCCAAACATTATCAATCAAAAGGAATTTCTTCTTCAAAACCCTATGAACTGCTTTTTCTTCTTCAGCAGTTTCAACATCCAATTCAGCCATCAAATGATCAATTTCTTCAACTTTGAAGCCTTCTTCCTTATCATAGTAAATATTGAGCATTTCAAAATAGTGCCATCTTTCAAGCTTTGAAAGGTTTCTGGCCCCATGATAGAACTTCTTAATATCAAAAGTGTAATAGTGCATTTCTATACCGCCTTATTTTTAGCCTTTAACTTTGCTTTCTTTTTGGCTTCAAGATGATCTTTGATCTGATATTCCCTTAGTTTGGGAATAGGATCTGGCCATTTTGAAACAGCTGCTTCAGTTATCTTCAAAGCCCTAGCAATATTTGCTTGGCTTCCCATTAGCTTTATGGCTTTTGCTTTTTTCATAGTCTTATTGGTTCCTAGTTAAAAAAAAGAAAGCCTATTTTAAAACTCAACTAAAGTAAAGTAAAAAACTTAACTAAAGTTATTGCTTTTAATATTAACCTAGATTAAGCTTCACTTTCCTTTAAAAACTCACAGGTAAAAAGCATGAATCAGAAAGTTGATCAAAAGAATCCAATGGAAGAAGCCCATCTTGAGCTTTCTTCAGAAATTTCCCTTGGCCCAATAGTTCAGAAAGAACATCCAGCTGATATGGTTGTTCATAGTTCACAGCAATTAAGCCCTATGCAACTGGTTCAAATATCAGTTGAGAAAGGCGCAAGCTTGGATCAAATTGAAAAAATGATGGATCTGGCTGAAAGGCAAGAAAATAAAGAAGCTGAAAATGCCTTCACTGAAGCAATGGCTAATTTCAAAGCAAATTCCCCGGTTATTGTGAAAGATAAGACTGTTTCCATTCCTCATAAAAGTGGCAATGGAAAAACACAATATACCCATGCTTCACTTGCTGAAGTATCAACAAAGATAGCAGCTGGCTTGGGGGAATGGGGCCTTTCCCATTATTGGGATGTTGATCAAGATTCAGAACAAGCAATAATCAAAGTTACTTGTTTTATTACCCACTCAAAAGGCCATTCAAAAAGTGTGACAATGAAAAGCGGCCTTGATGCTACTGGCCAAAAGAATGGGCTTCAGCAAGTTGCTTCAACTGTTACCTATCTGCAGCGCTATACTTTAATGGCTTGCGCTGGGCTTGCTGCTAGTGACCATGATGATGATGCTAGGGGATCAGAACCTGAAAAGCCTAAGAATGGTGATATTAATGAATTCTATTCAGAAGAAGAATTTGATAAAAACTTTGAAACTTGGAAGAAAAGTTTGCTTGTTGGCAATAAAACCAAGAAAGATTTGGTTGCTTTTATCAAAGGAATGGGCAAAATAAGCGAAAGGCAACTTGATTTGATCAATAAAGTTGAAATTCCTTCTTAATAATCTCACTTTTCAATAAAATCTCACAGGAAATAAATATTATGAATATGAAAGTTGTTGAACTTGTTCAGGGATCACCTGAATGGATTGCTCACAGATTTGAACACAATAATGCTTCTGAAGCGCCCTTCATCATGGGCAAATCAAAGAAAGTAAGCCGTGATGAAGTTCTTAGAATGAAAGCCACCAAAGAAGAAAAGGAATATTCTGATTTCATCAAGAATGTTGTTTTTGAAAAGGGCCATGAAGCTGAAGCAGCTGCTAGGCCGATAATTGAAAAGCAGTTTGATATTAAATTTTCAGCGCTTGTTGCTGTTAATGGAAAGCTTGGATCTTCATTTGATGGCCTTGATTTTGATAATGTCATTGGCTGGGAACATAAGATCTATAACAAAGAACTTTTTGCGCTTATGGAAGCTGGGGAGTGGCCCCAAGATCATATTTGGCAGATGGAACATCACTTCTTAGTTTGCCCAACCCTTAAGGAAATCATCTTCACTGTTTCAGATGGAACAGAAGAAAACTGCATTTCACAGGTTTACAAATCAACGCCAGCCAGAAGAAAAAAGCTGATCGCAGCTTGGGAATTATTTGATAAGGATCTGGCTGAATATATTGTTCCTGAAAAGGTTGAGAAGCTTGAACCTGAAGTTCCTAAGCAATTGCCATCAATCCAGCATGAAGTTAAAGGAACCTTGATCAATACCAACTTCAGCAAATACCGTGAACAAGTAATGATATTGGTTGAACAGGCCAGCAAGCCAATGGAATCGGATCAAGATTTTGTTAATGGTGGTGAATTAGCCAAAACCTTTATTGATGCTGAAGATAAGATTGAGCAAGCAAAGGCCGCTGTTCTGGCCAAGTTCAGCCAATTGGAAGAATTCACCAATGAAGCAGATGAAATCAAAGAAATGATCAGGCAACCAAGAATCAGGCTGGTTAAGCTGGTTGAAGCTGAAAAAGTAAGAAGAAAAGCCTTGGCCATGTCTGAAGGTGAAAAAGCTGTTCTTACCTACCTTGAAGGGGTTAATAGTGGACTTGAAGGCGTGAGCCTTGATAAACCATTGATGTTGTTTCAAGCAGCCACAAAGGGCATGAGCAGCCTTGAAAAGATCATTGAAAAGGTGAATCAAACAGTTGCTGATCTAAAGCTTGGGATTGATGAAGAAGCTGGAAAGGTAAGAATCAACTTGAAAGCGCTTGAAGAACAAGCTTCTGGGTTTAAAACTCTTTTTCCTGATCTGCAGCAGTTAGTTTTTAAGGATCCAGAAGATTTTCAGGCATTTATCACGGCCAGAATTGCAACCCATAAGGCTGAACAGGCTGAAAAAGAAAGGCTTGAAAAGGAAGCTGAAGACAAAAGGCTTGCAGATTTAGCGGCCCAAAAGATCATTGATGATGAAGCTTTATTGCAAAAGCCAGCTGAAGTGAAGCTTGAAAAAGTTGAAGCCAAAGATGTTGGTGATCATAACGGGTTTTTTGAAACACCTGTTCAACAGACTTCAACACCTGTTGAAAGTGAACAAAAAACAAACAATTTTTCAAATGAACAATATGATCTTGATCAGATTGAATACATTTCAAACTATCTTGAAAGCCTTGAATTTCCTGAAATGAAAACACTAAGGGGCCAACAAATCATTCAAAAAGCCAGAAACACTATGGCAAGTATATCGGCCAAGCTTATTGAAGCTGGTAAAACAATCTAAGGGGAAAATCATGGCAAGAGGAATAAACAAAGTTATTTTAGTTGGTTCATTGGGTAATGATCCAGAAACGCGATTCTTACCATCTGGGGGCGCTGTCACTAATGTTTCACTGGCAACTTCCAGAACTTGGAAGGATAAGAACACTGGCCAGCCACAAGAACAAACTGAATGGCATAGGGTTGTTTTCTTCAATAGGCTGGCTGAAATAGCTGGTGAATACCTGAAGAAAGGTTCAAAGGTTTATGTTGAAGGATCCCTTAGAACTAACAAATGGAAAGATAAAGACGGTAATGACCGTTACACAACTGAAATTATTGCCAAAGAAATGCAGATGCTTGATCAAAAAAGCGTTGGTTACAATATCAATGGAACTGGTGGGGGATCATATCAGCAAAACACAACATCAAATCAACAACAGGCAGCACAGCAGCCCCAGCAGTTTGATCAGGGGATGAACAACTTTGATGATGATGTTCCATTTTAATAAACAATTTTAAAACTCACTGAAAAGGCAAAAATTATGAATTTAGCTCTTATATTTGACGTAGAAACAACAGGCTTTCCAGAATGGCAAGAACCCAGCGATTCACCAAAACAGCCCCATATAGTTCAATTGGCCGCCTTGCTGGTTGATTTGGATGAAAGGAAAGTTATTCAATCAATTGATTTGATTGTTAAACCAGATGGATGGGAAATTCCAAAAGAAGTTTCTGATATTCATGGGATCACCCAAGAAATTGCTGAAGAAGTTGGCATTCCTGAAATTGTTGCAGTTGATACATTTCTGAAATTATGGAATGGCTGCAAGCGCATAGCCCATAACAGAACTTTTGATCAAAGAATTATCAGAATAGCTTGCAAGCGCTTTTTCAATGAAGATATTCAAGAAGCTTGGGCTGATAAAGATGATTTTGATTGCACAATGCTTATGGCCAAACCAGTTATGGAATTACCTTTTCCAAGTGGTAAGGCTGGAATTAAGCAGCCAAATCTTGCAGAAGCTTACAAGTTCTTTACTGGTGAAGAACTTAAAAATGCCCATAGTGCGCTTGCAGATGCAAAAGCTTGCATGGAAGTTTACTTTGGCTTAATGGAATAATCCTTCACTTCATAACCTATCAAGCCCATTAATTTGGGCTTTTTGGGTGCAAGATAAACTTAAACTTTAAAATAGGAAAAAATCATGAGTGAAAATGAAATTGAAAATGAAATCCAAGAAAATGGCTTAAATGCACCACGACTAACCCCCCAGCTGATTGATGAAACTATTGTTAAGAAGCGGTTTCATGTTTTTGAAGAAAGCTGTTTAACTGTTTGCTGCTTAACTTTGAAAAATGGTTTTACTGTTAGTGGTGAAAGCGCTTGTGCAAGCCCAGAAAACTTTGATGCTGATATTGGCGAAAAAATAGCTTTTGAAAATGCTAGAAACAAGATCTGGGCATTGGAAGGGTATCTTTTGAAAGAAAGGCTTTATCAGGCAACATTAACTGATCCAGCTTAATTTCAATCAAGAAGTTTAAATTTTAGCCCAGCAAGTCTGGGCTTCTTGGGTGCAAATGTTTGCAAACTTAAAATCTTATAAAAGGTAAAAATTATGAAAGATTCTGAACCAGTACAAATCACAGTTTCACCAGATGGCTTTTTAAATATGATCAGCAAACTTAATGGTGGTGCTTTAACGGATGAATTGAACCGTGAATTATCAAAGGGCGTGGGCGCTTTGCTTGATCATGGCGGCAAGTCTGAAATCACTTTAAAAATCAAACTTTCCAAAACAATGGGAATTGATGCTGGCCTAACCATTGGCCATGATGTTACTGCAAAGCATCCGAAAGAAGTACGGCCTTCAAAAGTCATGTTTATTACTTCTGATAATGGTGTTCTTGATCACCCCCAAGAACAAGGATCATTGGGCCTTGAAGGTAAAACTGAACCAGTGAAAACAGGCTTGGAAAAATCAACTGGCAATGTAAGCCATTTGAATCAGGCTTAATCAAACCCTTAAATTCTTAAATAGTTGAGTAAAATAAATGAGTGAATTCCAAAATGCCTATGATCTAGGGCTTGAAACTAAGATTGTTGAAGCAGATATTGAAGGAATTAAGCACGTTTTAGTTCCCGATAGTTGCAGCCTTAAAAGTATGGAAAGCCTTCTTCCAGCACCAACAAGAATCAAAGCCCATCCTTCATTTGGTGATTTAGATGGCTTTGCTGATTATGTTGATGAATTCAAAGAAGCCGGATCCAGAATTTTTGTTGATGAAAATCGCCTTAGATTCACCACTATCTTTGATTCTCATGCCAAAGGAAAGCCAGCTTGGGGGGATCATAGCGCAAGCATTGATCTTGAAACTTCAAATGAATGGAACCGCTTCAAAGCCCAAGATGGCGAAGTTATGAAGCCTATTGATTTTGCTGAATTCATCACTGATAACCTTGCTTATATTTCTTCAGATACTATGAGTGCTGCAGATTTAATAAC
>CBCXTS010000004.1:0-8812 GCA_965178085.1 Alphaproteobacteria bacterium
CGCTGGATTAAGGATTAACCAATGAGTCGCGCCAACAAAAAGCAGAAAAAAGAAATACTGGAAGTGATGGATAAAATTATTGAAGCCACACAAGAAACTAGGGATTCAATTGCCGCGCTGGATGTAAAAAATCCTGAATTTGATGAACTGGCAACGGTTAAATTAATGAAATACGCGCAAAAATCAAAAGAGATTGCAGATGAATAGAACCGCCAAACCAATATTATTATCAGGGCCGCTGGTTGTATCATCACAATTGGGTGATAAAACAGAAACACGCCGTGTGGCAACCAAGGCAATTGGTACAGGTACAAAAGATGATCCCTTGCGTATGGATTTGATGAAAAACCCATACGGCACACCCGGTGATTTGCTTTATGTGCGTGAAAAGTGGGCAACGCCACCATCATTAGATCATATAAAACCATCCAATTTAGAACCCGGCGCCCCAATACATTATGCCGCTGATAACCATTGTAATGTAAATAACCGTGAAGATTTGGGTTTAGTAGAATATAATAAATTCCGCCCATCTATATTTTTACCGCGCTGGGCATCACGTATGACGCTGGAAATACTGGATATTTCTATACAACGCTTGCAGGATATGAATGATTATGATGCGCTGGGTGAAGGTGTTGAATTAGGGATGGATGCATATTTTTATTCACCATTTCCAATTAAAGATCAAAAGCATAAGCGGTACGTAACAGCAAAAGCCGCTTTTAGGGATTTGTGGGATATGATAAATGAATCACGTGGATACGGATGGAATAGCAATCCGTGGGTATGGGTGATAAAGTACAAAACAATAATGAAAAACGTGGATGAAATTTTAAATGATAAAACTTAAACAACATTTTGCGGTTAAAGCCGCCATAAAAAAATTTACCACCGCTGGTGTTGAGAAAAGAGCCGCCACCGCGCTGGTAAATAAATTGGTAATAGCATCTAAAAAATATGGTGCAACCCGTCAGGATTTTGATGCGCTGGTAACTGTTTTAATTAATTCTTTTTTACGTGGCTATATGGATGATGTGGAATTGAAAGTTGTGGGTGATAGATGCCCACCAATATTGAATGCAATCATGCGTAATTACGGATACACCCACCGCAATCTAATCCGCCATGCAGAAAAGAAAAAAATCACAGGTGAAAAAGTTGTGGCATCCATAATGAAAGGATTTTGATATGAAAAAAATTATAATGATGTGCGCGTGTGCGCTGGTATTGGCAGGGTGTGATGAAAAACCACCACATTGCCCATGGGAAAACTCACAACCAGAAAAAACCCAAATTGCATTTAATGAATGTATGGATAGATTTGCCAATGCACGTGCAGGTAGGGATTATACCGCCAATGATGATGAAGATATGGATGATGTTATAGATTCCTGTAAATATTATGCTTTTAATTTATACCCACGGATTAGAATGTGCCGTGTTGATGTAATAGAAAATATTAAAAAGGTACAACCATGAAAATGGAAATAACACCGTTTGGACAAGGCACACGGTTTTTAGATGATGATGGTAATGAAATTAAAGCCATACAAGCCACGCACGTGGATATATCAGTTGGTGTTGATCAAATCACCACAGCCAATGTTACCTTGTCGTGTGTTAGTGCCACGGTGGAATTTAATAAAATCATTTATCATTATGCCCATTACAGTGATGTGGTTGGTTTAGTGTTAGCCAACGGTGATACGGTTGTGTTGCCAGAAATTCAGGAACAAAAAAGGATAGATGCAGATGAAAAAACTGGATGAAAATATTAAACGCTTAATAGCACGTGCCATTGTACTGTTTATTGCGCTGGTGGGATTAATAGGATTTGTATTTGTAGGTGCGCTGGTGTGGTCACAGGTGCGCGTGATTAATGCAAAAGCCGGGGCAGAGTCAATTAAGATTATTGGCGAAGCATCCGCACAATTTAAGGATGATTGCAATGTGGAATAAAATTAAACATTTATTAAGTTATTTAGATATAGCCATTGCCTTTATGTTGTTTTGTTTTGCGATAAAAGGACATTTTACAGGTGATGATTTAGCATGGTACGGAAACATGATATTTGCGTACATCATCATCCACAACCGCGTGGCAGAATCTAGAATGGAAATGTATTATGCCAGCCTTAAACTAGACATTATAAATATGCACTTGGAAGCATTGAAAGTGCCAACCATGTTAAAAGATGCGCTGGAAAAATCACAGGAAAAGAAAAATGCAATTAAGCGATAAAATGAATACCATAAAATTTATTTGCGCTGGGATAATTGCGCTGGTGATTGTGGGAATCTGTAACGCGCACCTATCAGATTTATTAAAACCACACATGGGTTTATGGGTAAACACCATCACATTGCCTTTATCTGCCATTGCAGGGTGGAACATAGCCAAATACATTGGTGCGTATTACAAACCAAAAAAAGAACCCACCCCCACATATTCAGAATTATTACATTACATTGCCGCATATTATGATTGTTTATCTGAAAGGTTTAATTGCGCTGGTGGTGAAAAATTAACCTTTGTATATGAAGATAAAGAGCGCGGTAGATATGATGTTGAAATCACGCATACGCCCCCTAAACAGGGCAAGGTGATTGAATTTAAACCAAACAGAAAAGGGTAAGGTGAAATATGGATATATTTGGAATTGGTACAGCAATACGTGGAACGGTAGGTGTTTATTTTTTATCTGCACGTAGATCAGGGCGCACAGTGCAGATGATAAACACATTAAAAGATGGTGATAGAGTTGTATTTGCAACATCTAATATGGCGAGAACCGTAGAACGTATGGCTAGGGATAGAGGGGTAAAAATTGAATATATAGTTGTAAATCCCATTGAACCCCACCCCTAAAAAGGTGGGGTTTTTGTTGCGCTGGTGTAAAATTAATACAAATTAAATGCAATTATTGCATAAAAAACCATTGATATAGTGCAAATAGTGCGTTATATTTTAAAAATCAAACGGCAATAGAGCCTTTGAAGGGTAAGGTAAAATAATGAAAATATTAGAATTAGAAATTAAAGATAAATACGGCAAATTTCATTATCATAAAGAAGATGATATTGCGCTGGACATTGAAGCCAATTTTGTATTGGTGAAAAAACAGGATGGTACATTGCTGGGTGTGTATTATATGCCTATAAGTGTTACCCCCACCTATGAAGATATTACGGATGCAGATTCAATACTGGTACGTGATACGGATGGTGAATAATAATGGAATTTAATTTAAAGAAACCCTGTAAAGATTGCCCATTTCGTACAGATAATGGTTTTATCCTATCCAATTCACGCGTAGAAGAAATTACAAATGCGCTGGTAAATCAGGATCAAACATTTTCATGCCATAAGACCATCAAACATGATGATGAAACTGGTGAAGGTATAGAGGGTAAGAAAACCCAACATTGTGCTGGTGCGCTGATCATGCTGGAACACATGGAAAAACCCAATCAAATGATGCGTATTGCAGAAAGGTGTGGTTTTTATGATCACACCGCGCTGGATATGGATGCACCAGTATTTACAAATGATGATGAAATGGTAGATGAATACCAAATTAGGAACGCACGATAATGACAAAAATAAAACCAGAATGGCGAAATAATCCAGCATTGTTTGTTGAAGATAATATAGGTATTACGATTGCGCCGTGGCAACAACGCTTTATGGATGAAATGAAAGCATCCGATACCACCGCCACCACAGTGGCAAATGCACCAGTAATTTCAGGTAAAGAAATTATTAATAATATTGAAAAAGTAAAGCACCAATTAATGGCAACCACAAATCAACACGTGGCAAAATTAGAAGTTGGGCCAATTGCGTTGCAACACATAAAAAACCAGTGCCAGTACGGCACAATGTATGAAAAACTAACACCAGAAACCAGTATTGATAAAATTGGTGGAATACCAATCCACGTAAATCAATTTTTACCTGCAAATGGTTGGGCCGCATTTGATCCAAGCGGATTGTGCATTGGTGCCGGGATGATAGAAGAATGATATTTGGAAGCGTATGCAGTGGTGTTGAAGCGGCAAGCGTGGCATGGGATGCGCTGGGATGGAAGCCAGCATGGTTGTGTGAATTTGATAAATTTCCATCCGCCGTATTAGATTACCGTTTTCCAAACGTACCAAATTTGGGTGATATGCTGAATATTGAAAGTAAAAAGGAATACAATGACAGATCAATTGACGTTCTTATTGGGGGAACACCCTGCCAATCCTTCTCAATCGCAGGACTCCGTGGCGGATTGGATGATGAACGCGGAAACTTGGCCCTTAAATTTTGTAAAATTCTTAGAGATAAACAGCCGAAGTGGTTTATTTGGGAAAACGTGCCCGGCGTCCTATCCAGCAATGATGGAAGGGATTTTGCCGCCATCCTTTCAGGGTTTTCAGAATGCGGGTATAGTTGCGCCTACAGGATTCTTGACGCTCAATATTATGGAGTGCCACAAAGACGCAGAAGAATCTTTGTTGTCGGAACTCTTAGAGATTGGCGAAGTTGCGCCGCGGTATTATTTGAAAAAGAAGGCTTGCGTGGGGATATTGCGCCGTGCAGAAGAAAGGGGCAAAGTCTTACCAAAACCGCTGGCGGAAAAGTTAAGGGTGATAGCTCAACCGAAAAAGTAAACCACACATACGGTGTGCAGGGTAATATTATCAATCGTAAACACAGCCAAATGCCAAACGGTATTGGCGTATCATCAGAACAATCAGGTACGCTTACAGCATCCGATCAACACGCCGTGGCGGTGGTAGAATGTTTTGAAGCAGATAGGCGTGATGGGATACGGTTGCACGGTGATCAAACACCAACATTACAGGCATTTATGGGTACAGGCGGTGGTAATGTGCCGTGTATATCCCTTAATTCAAAGCAGATGGGATTGGATACGTATGATGATTTGGCATCCACCATATTGGCATCCACCATATTGGCATCTGATTATAAAGAACCCCAATCTGTATTTACAGCGGATGATGAATTGCAAAAAACAATCCGCCGTTTAACACCAATGGAATGTGAAAGGTTGCAGGGTTTTCCTGATAACTGGACACAGATTCCATGGCGCGGTAAAGCACCAGAAGATTGCCCGGATGCACCACGTTACAAAGCCATGGGTAACAGCATGGCAGTACCAGTGATGCGCTGGATAGGTGAACGCATTGATCAATTTGAAAAGGCACACGCATAAACGAAAGGTAAAATAATGACTAATTTAAAATCAAATGATAACAGAACCGATATTGAAAAAATGGCTGGTATTCCAGCACGTGCAACCGCCAACCAAGGCATACGCGGTAAAAAGGATGCAGTTATTACCAAAATACTGGCATCACGTGGCGTACATGAAATGGAAGCGCATAAATTAACCGCTGGGATTATGAATGGTGATGAAACATATTTTTATGATCAAAAACCGCTGGTAACATTTAAAGCACCATTGGTGGAAGCCACGACGGGTGAAAACAAGTTTATTATTACCCAAACATTTGAATGGATAGAATTAAAAGATGAATGATCCAATTACATTACCGCTGGAAACTTTATTGGATACGCTGCCCATCACTGGTGTGTGGACATTGCAAAAAACAAATGATGCCGATCCGGGGAAGCGGTACGTGGTTACATGGTGTGAAAAGATTAAAAACCGCAATCATGCTATAACACGCCATGGCCCCACAGCGCGTATGGCAGTGGCAAAATTATTAATTGAGATTAAAGGACTGATTACAGATAGGGATGAATATGAACCAGATTGATAAAAATAAATCATACGTTATATTTTCAAGTTTTGGCAATGATAGTGTGGCATTGATCCGTTGGGCATTAAGCAAAAACCTTAAAAATGTTGTTGTTGCATATTCCAACACCCAATGGGCCGCACCAGAATGGGAAGCTAGAATTGAAACTTGTGTAAATTGGTTAAAACAATGTGGGTATAATTATGCTGAAATTAAATCAGAAGGATTTAAAAATATGGTGCGCCGTAAAAAAGGTTTTCCAAGGCAAGGTTATCAATATTGCACAGGTGAATTAAAGATATTACCCGCTATAAAGTGGCTAGAAAAAACTGATCCCAAAAAGGAATTTATCGTTTTAATTGGGGTGCGCCGCGCCGAAAGCAATAACAGGAAAAATTTTCCTAGAGTAGTAGAAAAATCACCAAATCACGGTGAAAGAATGTGTATAGCACCATTAGTGGATTATACAGATGAAATGCGTGATAAACTGTTAGAAGATAGTGGTTTTACACCATTAAAACATAGATCAATGGAATGTTATCCATGCATAAACGCTAATAGAAATGATATTAAATTATTAGCAAAGGATAAACAAAGAATTGAGGAAATAAGTGAATTTGAAAAAGAAATGGGTTTTACCGCAAAAGGGAAGCCGCGCACAATGTATAGACCTTACAGGCACATGGGTGCAGTAGGTATTAAAGAAGTTGTAGATTGGGCAAATTCACCACCCGGTAAGTATGATAAAAATCAAAAATCATTTGATTTGGATGATGGTACAGATAAAGAAAATGAAGGTGGTTGTTTAGATGGATGGTGTGGAATATGAATAACGAATTTTGGGGTAATTGTGCGGAATGTAAGCATGAATGGCGCGTGTGTGAATTACCTATGGATATGGATGAATTTGTAAAAACGTGTGATAATACAGCGTGCCCATCATGCCATGGGCGTAAAATTTACGTTGGTAAACGAAAGGAAAACCAAAAATGATATATTTTATAATTATAGCCGTAATGGCAATTCTATCAATGGCATCTGGTGCATCATTACCCGGATCAAATTTATTAAACAAAAAAGGTGAAAAATCCAGTGAAGGTGTAGATAAAGGCGGAATCATGCCAATAAACCTTACATTTTTACCTGAATTACTATTTGGAATGGTTATTGGTTTTTGTGCCGTACAGTGTTTTGAAAATTTAGGATTAGATGTTGGATTTAAGTGGACATTCCTAATTTGGGTGGCTTGTAGTGCATGGGCATATATTTGGATGCAGACAGGACACGCCGCCATATTGCCATGGGATAAAGCAGATAAACGCGCCACACGGTCACGTGATAACACCCTTACACCAGTGGTGCATTTCCTTTGTAAAATAACAGGGATTACATACATTTCTGGCGGTAAATATACAGAAGCATACGTATGGGCATTTGCAGGTGTTAAGGGTTTTCTAATTGGATTACCAGTTGGTGGATTTGCATTGGCTGGGTTGTGGCCCCTTGGATATGAAATTGGAAGCCACGCCAAAAATCATTTAGCAGGTGCATCATGGGATTTGCACATGGTGAGTGAAGGAAGTGCAGGTGCAGGTGCAGGTATTGCGTGTTGCATTGGTATGGTTGTAACCGCCTTTATTGGCGCGTGGGTGGGTGTATCGTAATGACTCCTTTATTATTTCAAAACCTATTTACGGTATTTCTGGTGGTGGCTGGTGTGTGGTTATACATCATGCCAACGCTGGAAGCCTATAAATCAAATCACCCACAACGCCGCGCCATTACCATGTTAAATGTATTGGCTGGTTGGACATTCATAGGATGGGTTGTTGCCATGGTGTGGGCAAGGATTGAAAATCCGTATGATAAAAGACCTGATTACCCCAAAGGACATTAAGAATGAAAAACCCATTTAAACGTGAACCTGATTTAACCATTGGCAGTGTAGATGATCCATATTTATTGCGCTGGTTTATGCTGCCCAAAAACAAATTGTTTAATGTTTATCTGCATAAGTTTATGCGCTCGGATGATGATAGGGCATTACATGATCATCCGTGGATGTTTAACGTATCAATCCTTTTAACTGGATCATATACAGAGCAAAAGCCAGCACACCCAAAGGAATGGCCGCATAACCTTGAACGCCAATCATTAAGGCGTAAACGGTTTATTCCTTATATCCGTTGGGGTAAAGCGCCCCACCGTGTGGAATTGGATGGGTTTTTATTAAAGGCGGAATACCGTGCAGAAATACCAGTGTGGACAATCTTTATTACAGGGCCACGTGTACGTGATTGGGGTTTTTATTGTAGGAAAGGTTGGGTGTGGTGGCGCGATTATACCAGCAATACACCCGGTAGATCAGAAGTTGGTAAGGGATGTGGTGATGAGTAGATACGGTGATAAATGTAATGTTACATCCTGTAATAACACCCATGATGGTATAAAACACAGGGATACACAGCACCAATATTGCTGGTGTTGTGCGCGTAATATTAATGATTACAACCGTAGATTTGATAAAGAAGAAGATTTACCATTTAGTGGTGATGATATAACCGCTGGATTAACTGTATTAAAAGAAAAGATGGGTGCAAATGAATAAGAAGCCAATCAAATTTAAACGCGGTGATTATGTTGATAGGATTAGTGGCACGTATCGTTTTCCAGCCATGGTGCTGGCAGTGTATGACAATATGGGTACTACCATGGTGGATTGTAGATTGGCAGGGTTTAAGACCATCCACATATTCAATGCATCACACCTTAAAAAGATTACCCAAATACAACATGATGCCGTGGATATAGCGGTGTTGAAAGCATTAGAGGAACACCAATTAAATGACTCCTAATGAATTAAAAGCATTCCGCCGTATGGTGAAGCTACCACAAACACGCATGGCAACCGTGTTGGGTTTTTCTTTACGTGCATACCAATTGATGGAAGCAGGTAAAGGTGAGATACGCAAGTGTGTGGATTTATCATGTGCGGCGTATGCCCTTGGCATCCGTGACTATGACGGCCCAACGG
>CBCXTS010000005.1:0-445318 GCA_965178085.1 Alphaproteobacteria bacterium
TTTTCTTTCTTGATGGTTTGCGTAGTGTCAGAGGCAATTTGTGAGATAAAGCTATAATCTGATCTGGTTTCGGTGAAGTTAAATTGGCGCTCTATCCCGCTAATAATATTGCGTACAAAAGATTACCTTGCGATCTCTCTTGGTTTGGACCACATGCTATAATTGCATGTTTTCCTTTTTCCACCCTGTCTCTTATAACAACATCATATACTCTTTCATCTTCAAGATCCAACCCGCTTGAACCAACACACGCATCCAATAAAAGCGCAAAATGCCTCGAGCGCATATGCGTTGTAATGTCATTCAACCAACGTAAACTTAAATTATTATGGACAATCCAGCATCCCCAATGGGCACAGAATCAATACTAGTAATATAGCTTTTATTGGCTATATGTTGTCCTTTGCCTACATAATAAACAACCACGCGGAGCATTTTTCTGTGTTGAGCCATTCGCGCAGATCCGTTTCAAAGGTATTGCGCAACTCGTAGATCGTCGGATTTTCTATGTATATCGTTTCAAAACCATGATTTTTAAATGCCCTGTTAATCAGCTTGGAATAAGTGATGACGTTATCGTTAAAATCAAGATATGTATAATCTTCAACTGCTATAAATCAACGCATATGACTGTTGATACACTTCAAACTCTTGATAAAATAGGTTAAGGTCATCTCGCTTTTCGCTTTCTTGTACCCTAACACTTAATTGACCAGACACTATACTGATTGGCGATTCTTGTACTTGCAAGGTTTGAGCAAGTACAAATTGAGTAAACAAACAACATAAAAGCACTAAACCTGTCAATAAACAGATACCTGCATAGCGTAACAAAAACATTATATAAACCTTTGAACAAGCTTTTGAGTTTTACAATCAACAGATAACACGAAACCAACCAAAATAACAGTTCCAAATGCAATAGCTGCCATGATGATATTACCATATTCAATATTATACTGTTAAAACAAAATTAAACTTGCAAAACCTAAAAATCCTAAAAATCCAACACAATCTGTAAGTGTTGTAACCAATACACTAGATGCAATTGCAGGATCAACACGCATACGCTCCAACATCAGTGGAATTGCAATACCTGCAAAAGCAGCCACAATCAAATTAACGATCATTGCCAATGCAATGATGATTGATATCTGGCCATCTTCAAACCATATGAATGCTCCAATCGCAGCACAAATTGCAAATAAAATACCATTGAGAGAACCTACTAAAACCTCTTTCCTAATGATGCGTAACATGTTTGAAGATGTCAACTCATTAACGGCAAGTGCACGCACTGCAACTGTCATCGTCTGGGTTGCAGCGTTGCCTCCCATACTAGCAACAATCGGCATCAAGATTGCCAAAGCTACAACTTTTTGAAGTTCTATTTCAAACACACCAATCACACCGCTTGCCAAGGCTGCTGTCAACAAATTAACAAATAACCATGCAAACCGGCGTTTTAAGGTTAAAAAGATATCTGCATAAAAGTCATCTTCAGTAACCCCACCAAGTTTTAGTAAATCTTCTTCATGAATTTCATCCATAACATCAACGATATCATCAATGGTTATGGTACCTATTAGTCGATGAGACAAATCAACAACAGGCACCTCGACTAATCCGTATTGTTTAAATAATAGCGCTACGTCTTCCTGATTGGTTTCTGCGCCAATGGGTTTTAGCAATTTTTCTTCAAACAATCTTGCCAAGGGCTGTTGTCTAGAGGTACGCAATAACACCGAAACTGGTACAATACCAACAGGCTTATGTGATGAACCTACCACGATCAAATTATAAAAATGAGTCGGTAGCAAATTTCCTTTATCACGCATATAGTCTATTGCTTGACCTACCGTCCAAAATGCCGGTAGCGTAGCTGCTTCGCGGCGCATCAATCTACCTGCGCTTGCTGGAGGAAAATTTAAGCTTTGCTCAAATAAAGCCCTATCATGGGCAGGCACTACTTTAAGCAATTGATGTTGGCGTTGCTCATCTAAGCGTGCAATTAGCTCAATAGCATCATCGCTTTCAAGATGGCCTAAAAACCGTGCAATTGCTTGATCATCTAATTCAGCAAAAAGCTGCTCACTGACCTGCTCATCAAGGTACGTTAATACCTCTGGATTAATCCAAGTCACGCAAAACCCAAACAACTGCGCGCGTTGCTTATGGGATAATAATTGGAGTAAATCTGCCATATCAGCGCCATGCAAATCATGGAGCAGTTTTTCTAGCTTTTGTTCTACAAAGACGTGATTTCCATCTTCGCCAGTTTCCAAAAGCCCGGTTTCCAAAAGCCCGGTTTCCAAAAGCCCAGTTTCCAAAAGCATTGACACTTCATTGGTTAATGCTTGGGTGATACCATATAAGTTTATTTCACTAGATTGCTGATCTGTTATTTGATCTAGGTCTTTCATACACTTTCTCTTTGGTTATTTTCAAACTCAACCGTGATCAATGTCCAATTTATGTTGCTTGTAGAGCTTGATCAAAATCGGCTATCAGATCTTCAACAGACTCTATACCTACAGATAATCTTAATAAATTTTCTGGCGTACCGATTTTTCCTTGCTCAACCGTATGTCGATGCTCTATCAAGCTTTCTACACCGCCCAACGATGTTGCTCTTTGCACCAACTGAAGTTTTGATAAAAACTCTACTGCCTTATTTCCATCACCTTTGATATAAATTGCCATCATGCCACCAAAGCCTGCTTGCATTTGCTGGCTTGCTACCTCATGGTCGCAATGGGTATGCAATCCAGGATAATCTACTTTTTCAATATGAGGGTGTTCTTGGAGATATTGGGCAATTTGCATAGCAGATTTGCATTGACGCTCAACGCGCAAATAGAGAGTACGCATACCACGCATCAACAAATAGCATTCAAATGGACCCGGTAAGAAACCACCAAGAAAGCGCATTTTTTTGATCTTCTGGTCCATTGCTTGTGATGCACAAATCGTTGCACCCATCAATATATCACTATGCCCATTAAGATACTTCGTTGCAGAATGGCATACAATATCGGCTCCTAATGTTAACGGTTTGCACAATACTGGTGTAGCAAGCGTTGAATCTACTGCGAGCAAGGCACCATGTGCGTGGGCTATTGTTGCAGTTTTTGCAATATCTGTAACACGCACTAAAGGATTGGAAGGGGTTTCAATCCAAACTATTTTTACGTTTTTTTTCTTTTTAATTTTATTGTTAAGATCTGATAAATCAGCGATTGCAAAACAGTCAAATTCAATATTAAATTTTTCAGATAGTTCCTCTAATAACTCTATCACCCCAAAATAAACAGAATCCTGCATCAAAACACACCCACCACTGCCTTGCATCAATGTTGTGAAAATAGCCGCCATTCCTGATGGAAAAATTGCTGCACCACTACCTTGTTCCAATTGACACAGCAATGCCTCAACTTGCTCAAAAGCAACACTATCATCGCGGATATACGAGCGATGGTCAGGTTTTTCATAATGCTGATCGCGTACAAACGTTGCAGCAACATGGATTGGTGGTACCAACCCTGCTGTTTGTGGACAATGCCAACTAAGACCTTGAGCTGCTAATGTTGCATCTTGTAAAAAGATTTTATAATCTTGTTGTTGATCACTCACTTGATTTTACTCCTAACCATATAAAAATATTAACGCTTCTTATACTGCGCATCTCCAAACATGTTTTTATAGCTTCTAGACTAATGGGGCAGATGCTTTATAATCTTTAAACAGCTCAACTGCTTTTACAACAGCAGGACGTTTGTTTATTGTAATA
This sequence comes from Alphaproteobacteria bacterium, assembly GCA_965178085.1. GTDB lineage: Bacteria > Pseudomonadota > Alphaproteobacteria > CBCXTS01 > CBCXTS01 > CBCXTS01. The sequence continues at coordinate 3,791 of CBCXTS010000005.1, forward strand.
AACCATTGATATAAAAATGGAAAATCTACAATATTTTGGCCTTGCTGTTCATAACTACGCAACCATGGAAACACTGCCATATCTGCTATCGAATATTCTTCTCCAGCCAAATATGGAACCTTCGATAAACGCTGATTAATGACGCCATACAAACGAGCTGCTTCTTTTGTGTATCGATCAATAGCATAAGGCAGCGCCTTGGGTGCATACACTCTAAAGTGATGAGCTTGCCCCAACATTGGCCCAACACCACCTACTTGAAACATTAGCCATTCCATTACTTGTAATCTCGTTTGAGCATCTTTTGATAAAAATTTTCCTGTCTTTTCAGCTAAATAAATTAAAATAGCGCCAGACTCAAAAACAGAAACTGATTGCCCATCCCATCCATCATGATCGATGATCGCTGGAATTTTATTATTAGGACTGATGGTTAAAAATGCTTCCTTAAACTGATCACCATTTCCTATATCAATAGCATGCGCTTTGTATTGAAGGCCTAATTCTTCAAGCATAATATGCACTTTATGTCCGTTGGGAGTGGGCCAACTATAAAGATCAATCATGATCGACAGTCCTTTTTAAAAACATTGCTCACAAGCTATAATTTTAAGCATGCGCATAAAAGATAGTGCTTATTTTAAACAGTAATCACCAGCTTTAGCACAACAATTGCTACTAATATAGCACAACAATTGCTTCAATAAGAAACATCTGCTTTTATAAATTAAAGGCAATGAGCGTTAATACAGCTATCTGCAAATATTTTATAAACCCTTTAGACCATGTTTGAAACTATATGTGAAAACTATCAATGTCTTACCTAACATACCTTTATAACATCAAATTTATGCAACCTATCAAATAAAAATTCTATGCATCATTTTATCGATATCAAAAAACTCTCAAAATGGTTTGCTGTTCTTTCAATATTAAAACAATACAACATATCTATGGCACATAAAAAACTAATAATTTATCTATCAATTTGTATCCAAGTAGCATTGTTTAACATAACAATATCTCCTAATTTATTGGCACAAGATGATACAAAGCATGCCAATGTTTTCAATCAATATTTTAAGGCTCTTTTAGCCCAACAAAATTATGATTTTAACCGTTCAACAGATTATTTATTAACTCTACACAAGCAATCATTATTACCTGAAGGCACGGCTATTCCTCTCTTGCGTTCATTGATCTTGGCCGGCAAGCTTCATGAAGCAACAATATTAAGCAAAGACATTAAAGAATTTAGCGACTACGAAGCTGTTTATGCGCGCACCTTGTTAGTATCCAAAGCTCTACGCACCAATGATTATCAAGCAGCAAAGGAACTGGTTGATAGCAAAGCCTGGATTAATTCTCATGACATTTTGCGTATTTTTTCACAAGCATGGGTGTTAGCAGCCTTAGGAGACGAAGAAGCCACCGATACTTTACAGCCGCTTGCCCATGATGCAAGCTTAAAATATATGCTCCCTCCGCTAAAGGCAAGTATTGAACTTTTTATGAAACAGCCTGCACGTGCTTATCAAACGCTAAAAGATTCCGTTGGTGGCGAATTGATGCGCTTAGGCACCATTGAAATGGAATTATTGATCCGTGCAGCTTTATTATCAGGACAACAAGATACTATCTTAAATACACTTGGTCGTTATATTGAACTGGGCAAAGGGAATGCTTTTTTGCTACGTGATTACCTACAATTTGAAAGCAAAAAAACATTGCCACAGCTTATTGTAAAACCTGAACACGGCCTTGCGCACTCTATCGCACTTTTAGGCATTGTTATCTACCAAAACGCACCATTGATCCGTTTGCAACTATTGCGCTTAAGCCAACAAGATGTTCCTAACCGTGACTCAATTTTATTAAATGTGGCTAGCACCTTAAGCGATATTGATCAGTATGAGCAATCCAATCAAGAGTTACAACTTATTCATGAAACATCGCTGCTGCATTTAAACGCAAATATTTTAAAAGCAGATAATTTATACAGCATAGGCCAGCAGAAAAAAGCCTTGAATTTACTGCTCTCTCTTAAAAAGAAACATCCTGGAAACCGCATCATTCTTCTAAAACTTGGGTTCATGTTTCGTGCCAATCAACAATACCAAAAGGTTATAGAACTTTTTGATGAAGCCATTGCCAATGCTGGTCAATTACTGCCAGCGGACTGGAATTTATATTATAATCGTGGCATTGCCTGGCATCTGCTTAATAATTGGAAAATGGCAGAAAAAGATATGCAAGAAGCCCTTAAGCTTAACCCTACTAGTGCTTCGGTTTTAAACTATCTAGGGTATAGTTGGATTGATATGAACATCAATATCGACAAAGCCTTTAATATGATTAAGCAAGCGGTTGCAATTCGTAAAAATGACGGTGCAATTGTTGATAGTTTAGGATGGGCATATTACCGTCAAGCCCATTACGTAAAAGCGGTACAAAATCTTGAACGCGCAGTACAATTACTACCAAATGATCCTGTTATTAGCGACCATTTAGGCGATGCTTATTGGCAATTAAAACGTAAATATGAAGCACAATTTCAATGGAAACGGGCTCTCCAACTTGATCCTGAAGATAGCTTACGCAATGCCATTATACAAAAACTTAAAAACGGATTAAAGCTGTAATAGCCTCAAATACCAATGGCAGCTTTGCTATTTATATATCGCTCATTGATAATGTCATAGCATCGCCTACGCGTACAAAATTACACCGTTGAAAAAACTCAATTGCGCGCAAATTTTTTTCTTGGGGAGGTACGACTGTTTCAAGGCGTGTCCAACCATACCTCGTTCCCATTTCTTTTAAACGTGCCATCATCAGCTCTCCTACACCACGCGAGCGCTCAGAAGGAGAAACAAATATCTCTAATACAATGGCGTAAGGTGCGCCTGTTTTCAATGCGATTGCACTGGTAATGGTCATAATTCCTAATGGCTTTTGTGTATTATCATCAATAGCAAGCAAGGTTGAAAACCCGTTTCCTTCGCTCAGCAAAGCTTCAGTTGCCTGTACAATCGCGCTATTACTTGGCATGTTATTTTCCAAAAACAACTCTTTAAACAATTGGTGGACCAATAAGGCAACCAAATCGCTATCTTTATACTCTGCTTGTACCAATTTCAACGATGTTTTCATCATAATGCCCTTATATCAATAGCGCTTCAATAGGGTTTTTGAGCCTATTTCATCCATTCCAATGATCAATTAACCAACAATATCCAACAATGCTTTATCTTTATTTAAGTTTACCTGCAATGCAGTAAGGTTACTATAGAATAAATGACTAGATATTTTTTGATGAATCAATTCTTGCTCAAGGTTGATATTGCCTACATAGCTTATGGATCCATTGGATAAAACAACAGGCACAGATGGTGGATTTTTAGGTCTAACATTTGCTTTAACTGCGTTCGTGCCTTGCGTTTGAGATGCAACCACTTCAGATGGTACAAAGTCACCAGGTTGCCTACCAAGGGCTGGATCAATCGATGTTGAGTGTATGTTGGCAATGTTATTGGCCAAAACACGTTGATATGTTTGGGCATATTTAAGGCCACTAATCGATGCTTCAATTCCTGCAGGCATTGGTTTTCAAGCTTTCTGTTTTAAGGCTCATAGATGATCTAAGCAATTGATCTTTGTCCAATCCATCAAGCGTTGCGTAAAAACCGTAACGCTGGCTTGTTGAGTGAATGACCTATTGCAATTAACCCTGTTGCAATGGCTATTACAACAGATATTAGCAACATAATCGCCAGAGCAGGTATATCCAATATAAATTCAATTTTCATGATATATGTCGCCAAAGCCCATGCTCCTGCAATCGATAAAACACTAGACGTCAATGCTGCTACAAAACCAATAATAGAAAATTCTATTAAAAAGCTTCCTAATACTCTTTTACGTTGCCCACCTAATACTTTAAGAATTGTGGCCTCATATATCCTTCTTTCTTGTGTGGCAATCAACGCTCCAGCCAACACCAACACCCCAACTACAATAGCAAGCCCAGCTATCAAGCGCACACTAAACCCAAGCGCTGCAAGAATTTGTAATACTCTACCCAAAATTTCATCAACTTGTATTGGTGTGATATTTGGCATTTCTTTAAAAATAGCATCTTCAAGCTGTTTGCTTATGGGTTTGTGTGTATAGACTGTTGCTAAAAAGGTATGAGGTGCTCTATCTAAAAATCCAGGAGAAAAAACCAACACAAAATTAATATCAAAATTATCCCATTTAATTTGGCGCAAATTAGTAATCGGGGCTGTTAAACTACGCCCTAAAACTTTAACCGTAATCGTGTCTCCAAGTTGCAAGCCAAACGCCTCTGCTGCTTCTGCATCAAAGGAAAGTTGTGTTTTTCCTTGATGTGTTGCATCCCACCATTGCCCTTCAACAACCTTAGAGCCTCGTGTTGGTTGTTCTCGCATCCAGGTTATTCCGCGATCGCCGCGCAAAATCCATTCAAAATCTTTTGGTGGATCTAATTGTTCAATCTCCACATCGTTAAAATGCGTAATACGCCCGCGCATCATAGGCACGCTTTCACTGGATCGTACATCAGGCAATCTATCAACAATTTCATGAAACCGCTCTCGCTGATTGGACTGGATATCAATAAAATAATGACTTGGTGCATTAATTTGGGTTGTATTGTTAATAATCTCACCTAAATTACGCTCAATTAAAAGCACCGAACCCAAAACCGTCAACCCAAGCCCAAGTGAAACAATCGACAAAGTAGCGTTAGAATTTAAACGTAGCAGATTTTGCACTGCCATCTTCCAAACAGGCTCTTGAAAACGAACAAAAAATTTGATCCATCTCAGCACTACCCAAGACAACAAATAAAGCACTCCAAATGACCCAGCAATTGCCCCAACAAAACCTACAGCAGTTTTGATATCGTCTGTATTGAGGATTACCAATATCATTAACCCAACAACCGTCATGGTTGAAACTATTATCACACGCGATGTTAAGGCTCTTGCATTGTTTGTATGAGCTAGTTGAAATAACGATGCAGGACTAACCGATAATATTTGTCCAAGAGCTGGATATGCAAACAGCATAACATTTAAAACACCAAAGCAACCAGCAACCAGCAACGCATGATAATCAACAGAAAATAATATTTCTACTTGTAGAAAGTTACTCAAAAAACTCTCCCCAAATAGAGGCACCATCGCCCCAATGCCTAACCCAATTGCAATAGCAAATAATGCCAATATGCCAATATGCACCACATAAAATCTACTAACCAATCCGCCACTAGCGCCCATACATCGCAATATTGCAAGATTAGAGCGTTGACGTTCAATATGGGCTTTTAGTGCCCCTACAATACCAAGTCCTCCAACAAGTAAAGCCGTCAAACTCGCAAGGGTTAAAAATGTCCTCACGCGCTCAATAAAACGATTAAGCCCAGGCGATACATTACGATGATCACGTATCCGCCATCCCGCATCAGGAAATGCCTGTTTAAACTTATCCTTCCAGCTATCTAATGATCCTAACTTCGTTTGTTGCCCCCACAAAGATACAACCCAAGATAATATGCTTCCAGAAGTTTGTGATGCAGATTGCAAGGCATGATTTAGATTGCTATCTTGAGGTGTTTCTTCTAGCAAAACACGTGTTGTATTACGAATAAGCGAACCTGGCTGCTCAAGCTCACTGGCACCCAAACCCGCAATAGAAATGATTGCTCGAGGCCTAAAAGCTAGCATATTAACGCTTCGATCTGGTTCTTCTAACAATTCAGCGCGCAATTCAAATTGATGCTCACCTATGCTTATTAAATCTCCAACCTTAGCACCAAGTGCACGCATTGCATTGCCTGATAACACAACACCAAAATAACCATGTCTACTCTGCTGTAGTGCTTCTACCAACTTTAGAGAATGAGACAGTTGCAATGTCCCAACAAGGGGATATTGACGATCCACGGCCTTTAAGTTAATTAATGTGCGCTTGTCATGAAAAACCCCAAGTGTGCGCATTGTGCGGATATCACTAAGTTGAGAGCTGTGTTGTTGCAACCATATGCGCGCTGGATCAGTAAGTTTTTCATGGGTCATCGAAACGGTAATATCACCGCCAAGTAAAGACTTACCACTGCCTTCAATTGAACGCTCTATCACGCCTGATATCGATAACACGCTAGCAATGGCTGCCACTCCAAGCGCAATGGCTAGAATGAAAATTCTAAACCCTTTGAAACCACCACGCAGCGCCTTCAAAGCAAGCTTAATTGCTATATACCATAATATCAAAGAAGATTGATGCATTGTTTTTAAACTGTATGACTGTCTTTAAGTTAGTAAGATTGTCTTGTTTGAATGAGATCTCATTAATGCCAGCAACTGGATCCGTATCCTTTTCCATATTCTGCGCCAAACTCTATGTGAAACCATTATAGGCATCATCTTTTATGTATCATCAATCTTGCATGCTTAACACGCCATCATGCATTCGCGCATGGCGTGTACAAGATTGGGCAAGATTTTTATCATGGGTAATCAATATCAAGGCAGAGTCTGTGTCTTTACATAATGCAAACATCATATCAATAACCTTTGCTCCTGTTGCGCTATCTAAGTTGCCTGTAGGCTCATCAGCCAATAATAACCTTGGCCTGCCTACAAACGCACGCGCCAAGGCAACCCGTTGTTGTTCTCCTCCTGATAATTGCCCAGGATAATGGTTTAATCTCTCTCCAAGGCCAACGCTTTCAAGCATATGGGTTGCGTATTGTGTTTCAGTTTTTCCTGTACGCGTAACGCTTTTTAATTCCAGCGCCAATAACACATTTTCAAGTGCAGTTAGGTTTTCTAGCAAATGAAAGCCTTGGAACACGATTGCCATATGATCAGCACGCAATTGGGCAAATTGATCTTCACCAAGATGCGTAATATCTCTACCATCAAAATGGATTGAGCCTTTGCTAGCTCGAATTAAACCACCTATCAACATCATCAATGATGTTTTGCCTGATCCACTAGGGCCTGTAATTGATACAGTTTCACCATGATATAGACAAAAATTAATATCCTTTAAAATTTGCAAAACACTACCCGTGCTTTCCAAATTAAGTTGTACATCGCTCATTGATAATAACGCTGAACGGTTTTTATCTACTGCTAAAGATGTCTCAAGATTGGTCATTTTTTTATTGATGATTGAAAGTAATATATACTCAAACACATTATCAATTGTCTATGCAAAGCGCAATAACAAAACTCATCGACATCCTCAATCAATCACAACAATAGTTGGATATTAATGCCACACACCAAAATGCATCCACCTACTCCAATCAACAATATCACAACCATATATGAAAACAATGGTTACAGAAGGGGCATATATGAAAACAATGGCTACAGAAGGGGGGCTGCAAACCATGGGTACATACAAACCACACGTAACCTATAGAGAGTTCTATACTGGTACGTCATTATATTGTTTGATGTTATCTGGTTTTTTTAATCCTTATTTGACAAAAGCAAAACTTTCCAGTGTAATGAGCATAAGCATGCTACACTTAAACCCATGTAATATTGGATTACATATAATATTTGAGGCAACTACATTTGCAAAAATTTTCTTTTAATCGCACATTCACAATCATGCGCATATTTACCATCATTGCTGCTTTGGTAGTGATTGGCGATTATTATTTGCGCTATAGCGCCACAAACGCGCGCGCAGAATCTATCCTTATCTTAGGCGATAGTTTAACAGCAGGCTATGGATTAAGCGAGCAAAGCGCTTTTCCGTTTCAGTTGCAATCTAGATTACGTATGCGTGGATGGGAGGTTGATATTATCAATGGTGGTGTATCAGGTGATACAACATTAGGCGGGCTTAATCGCCTAGATTGGATGTTAAGTGGATCACAAAATATTGTCATTGCAGTTGTAGCACTAGGCGCCAATGATGGTTTACGAGCATTGCCTACAAAAAACACTGAGCAAAATATTGATCGAATCTTATTAAAACTAAAAACCAACAATATCCTACCCATCTTAGCAGGGATGCTGGCGCCTCCCAATCTTGGAAAAGACTATGGGTTAGAGTTTAACAGCATTTTTCCACGCATGGCAACAAAACATAATGTGCTGTTTTATCCCTTTTTTCTTGAATATGTTGCTGGCGTTTCAGACTTAAATCTTAACGATGGAATGCACCCTAATGAAAAGGGAGTGGCCGTTATGGTAAAGCATTTTTTACCACTGCTTGAACAAGCCTTACATATGGCTCTTGTAAAAAAAACCTCTATGCCACCTACCCAGCCTTAAGCCAAGCTACCCAGCCTTAAGCCAAGCGTTATAGCCAACAATTTAGACACCAAAATATTTTGGTGCTTGAACAAAATTGGCCAAACAAACAATCTGGATCTGTACCTTTAATTGATTAAAGATACTTCTCCAGATTGCATGATCAACAAATCGACAAATATATTGTCGTTAAGTTTATGAATTAACGTTGTCTTTTAATGATTTACCGGCTTTAAACTTAGGCTGTTTTGAAGCAGGCACATTGATTGGCTCTCCTGTGCGTGGATTGCGCGCTGTTGTGGCTTGGCGCTGGCTTACAGAAAATGTTCCAAAGCCTACCAAACGTACTTCTCCGCCTTTCGACAATTCGTTAGAAACTACATCTAAAACGGCATCAACAGCAACAGCTGCAGATGCTTTTGACATTTCAGCAGCTGTTGCTACTGCACTTACTAATTCATTTTTATTCATTCAATTAATTCCTTTATGTGTAAATAATCAAAGGTTCTTTAGCGTCTTATAATAATCAAGTTATATGGTCAAGACGCTACATAATTGGGGACTGTAAAGTGATTTTTTTTACTGCGTCAATCAATTTATTTTTATTATCAAAATAAATTGATATTAATATGGACAAATAATCATGCCTTATCAACAAAACTATTGCCTTAAAATTAGCAATACAACGAGTATATTGATCACAATATCATCGTGTCTTTTAAAGCTTTTCTAAGCCACAATACAATTGATAGTTGCACAATCATCACCGCTTTTTACAACATATCATCACTTAATATCAAACAAACCTTAATCACAAAAGCCTCACATCAATATTGTTTATCTAAGCATGGTTGATAGTAAGCGATCTAATAACATTGTTGTATTTGTCACGATTACTTCATTATTATTCACTATTACTTCAAACTGGCACAGTACTTGCTTCAATATGCTATGTGAGGAAGCTTTACCATATGACCATTTTATATGATCAATTTGGTGCATATATTTTACCTATATAGATTGTTTATATTAGGTAAATGGAGAGAAAATTATGGAAAATATCAGTTATATCCTTGTTTCAAGGCAAAAAACACTGCGCAATGCTCTTGATGTTGTTGCCAATAATATTGCCAATGTTAATACGCATGGCTTCAAGCGTGAGTCATTAAATTTTCGTGAATATGTTGAAAAACCTGAACCAGGCTTTCAATATTCATTTGTTGAGGATGTAGGCCATTATCGAGATTTTGCCACAGGCCCAATCGAAAACACAGGCAATACATTTGATTTAGCAATTAATGGTGAGGGGTGGTTTCAAATCTCTACACCTGAAGGCGTTAAATACACACGCCAAGGTAGTTTTCAGCTAGATCAAGATGACCGCTTAGTAACCCATCAAGGTTATCCTGTTTTAGATGAAGATGAATTAGAAATTACCGTCCCTTTTGATGAAGGCGCTATCAGTATCAGCTCTGATGGTACTGTTTCAACACAATTTGAGACAGTAGCTAAAATATCACTTGTAGCATTTGATGAAACACAAGCTTTGAACCGTGGCCCAAATAATCTTTATACTACAGACCAAATACCCAATCAGGTTGCCAATTCACAAATTACACAAGGAGCACTTGAAGGTTCAAATGTGCAAGCCATTGTCGAACTTTCAAAAATGATCAATGTCCATCGCTCGCATGATCGCATAACGCGCTCTCTAGAAACCGATTATCAGCGCCAATTATCTACCTTAGATCGACTAGTTAGAAGTCAAAACTAGCCATTATTTAGTCAACGGATAAACCATGCCATTATCAATTAAAATATCCCATCATTATAGTCATCCATCTACAAACTGCCACTTTATATACAGGAGAAAATCATGCGTTCGCTAGACATTGGAGCCACAGGAATGCTTGCCCAACAATTAAATGTTGAGGTGATTTCCAATAATATAGCAAACTTAAACACAACCGCATACAAACGCCGGCGCGTAGAGTTTCAAGATTTGCTTTATCAAAATCAGCGTCGTGTTGGTTCTCAATCATCGGATACTGGTACTGTTGTTCCAGTTGGGGTACAAATTGGACTTGGCGTTAAACCAGCAGCGGTATATCGCATTAAAGAGCAAGGCAATCTTGATTTAACTGAAAACCCTCTTGATTTGGCAATCAATGGCGATGGACATTTCCAAGTTCAGCTACCTACTGGCCAAACCGCATACACAAGGGCTGGATCATTACAGCTTTCTAACGCGGGTCTTATTGTCACTGCTGATGGTTATCCTGTTATACCTAATCTAACCATCCCTAATAACGCCGTTGATATTTCAGTCAATGCCAACGGTCAAGTATCAGTCACCTTAGATGGTCAAGTTGCCCCGCAAGTGATTGGCCAAATACAAACTGCACGTTTTCCTAATGAGGCAGGCCTACTTGCTACAGGTGATAATTTGCATGAACAGACTGTAGCATCAGGTGCTCCTATTGTTGCAAATCCGGCATCGCCTGGATTTGGCTCAATACAACAAGGCTTCATAGAAACCTCCAACGTTAATGTGGTTGAAGAAATTACGCAGCTTATTTCTGCTCAGCGCGCCTATGAAATGAACTCAAAAGTCATTGAAACATCCGATCAAATGATGTCCACAGCAAATAATATCCGATAAATATTACTTCATAAATTAGCAATGTTTAGCCCTTTTATACGATCACTTTTACACATAACACGCCGCTATAGCATGATTGGTTATAGCCTCCACATGAGCCGTGTATTGATCGATTACGCCATTGCATGCATCGTTATGTTTTTGGCACTTGTTCTATTTTCTAGCATTGGCCATACCAAAAGCCAGTTATTGGACAGCTTAGATCCTATCACACAACAAAGCTCTAAAGCGCTACCTGTGACACTGCAAAACAATATTATAGTTAGCGATGATGTGATACGATTGGGTGATATTTTTGATAACATTGATCACCATCAAGAGCGCACCATTGCACGTGCACCATCTCCAGGTCAGCAAATAGTTTTACCTGCACAATGGTTATGGCGCATTGCACAAAATTTTAATTTGCAATGGGCTCCCTCATCAAATTTTGATTCAACACAAGTTCTACGCGCATCACAAATTGTTGACTCTCATGATATTGAAGATGCCGTGCAACAAGAGCTCATCAATCAATATCCTGAATTACAAAACGGTAAATGGGACATAACCATTGACAATCGAGCGCGCAATATCCATTTGCCCCTTGAAACAGATATCCATATCAAGGTTGAGCAATTAAAGCTTAACCGTCAAAACCATAGCTTTAGTGCAATTGTTGCCATTAATCCAAACACACGTTGGGCTCGTGAGCGAAGGCTACGAGGCAATATTTACAAACTCGTTGAAGTTTGGGTGCCAACCCGCTCGATTGCCCGTGGTGACATCATTGATGAAAAGCAACTAAACCTTACATACATACAACAACATCAATTATCTCCAGATTCTCTATTGGATATTGATGACATGGTTGGTATGCAAGCCAAACGTAACTTACGCACAAAACAACCCATCCGCCATAACGATATTGAGCAGCCACGATTGATTAAACGCGGTGAGGCTGTAGACATCTTTATCCACAGTGGCAAAATGCTTTTATCCACAACCGGAACGGCTTTAGAAGATGGCACGCAAAACCAAAACATTAGAGTGCGCAATGTACATAGCGGCAAAACCATTGATGCCGTTGCTATTGCACCAGGGGCAGTACAGGTAAAGTTTGGACGACATTTTGTACAAACACAATAAGACAATCAAACAGCAAGCAAAACGCACACAGCCTAATAAAACCAAACGTAATAAAACCCAATCGTAACAACATTTTTAACACATTATACACAAGATATTAACATGATTTTAACACATCTTATCAAAGCAACATCTTGGTATCGAATTCAATTATTGGTATCAGTATTAGGGGTATCGTTGATAACTTCAGGTTGCAACGCCCTTTCTCGTCTTGCCCATGTAGGAGAGCCACCAGCCTTATCAAAACCGCAAGACCCCACACGCCAACCACAATATAAGCCACTGACAATGCCTATGCCAGCACCAAAAACGCCAATCCATTCAGCAAATTCGCTTTGGCGCACAGGTAGTCGAAGTTTTTTCAAAGACTTACGCGCCAAACAAATAGGAGACATTGTCACTGTAGTTGTCAATATTACAGATCAAGCAAGTTTTAATAACCAAACAAGCAGTGTTCGCGATAGCGAATTTGATACAGATATTACTGGTTTACTTGGATATGAAGGATCATTAGGAGCCATTTTACCTGAAGCAGTTAACCCTGCAAATTTGCTAGGGATTGACTCCGATACCAACAATCAAGGTACGGGTTCTATTGCTCGCCAAGAAACCATCAATTTACAAGTTGCTGCGGTTGTAACACAATTATTACCCAACGGTAACCTTGTTATCCATGGTCGCCAAGAAACCCGCGTTAATTATGAAGTGCGTGAATTGCAAGTTGCAGGTGTGATCCGTCCACAAGATATTACCAACCAAAATACGGTTGAATATTCTGATATTGCCGAAGCACGCATCTCTTATGGAGGTCGCGGACAAATTTCTGACCTGCAACAACCACGATATGGCGCGCAGATTGCAGATATCATTTTACCCTTTTAACTTTAATATAATATTTCTTAAACGAGTTTGATTCTTCCTTACAACCCGATACTCTCTCCTCCTCTCCTCTCCAAGGGTTTAAGGTAGGATCATTTTTAAAAATACCAGTAGTTATCATGGCTACTGGTATTTTTTATCCATCTTACAAACACCATATCATACAAGGCTTATGCTCTTTAAAGTGATTGATTGCTTAGCAATCAACATACAATAGAACCGAGCAATCTCCAACAAAACCCAACCAGCTCCCAGCAGCTCCCAGCAGCTCCCAGCAGCTCCCAGTCAAACCCAGTAAAACCCAAAAAACCCAGAAAACCCAGCAAAACCCAGTAAAACCCAGTAAAACCAAGCAGATCCCAGTAGAATTTATTATATATTGATCAAATCTTATATCATCGATTTAGGGACAAGCTATCTTAGGATACTTGATGATTGAAGATACTTGCAAAAATATATTTATGTGCTTATTGTCAATTGATTGCTAAGCATATCAAATTATTCTCTTTAATGCTATTTTGGTTCAAGGGCATGCTATTTTGGCTCAGGAGCTTTTCATCGATTTTCTTATTGATATTTGAAAATGATATAAAACCTTCAAGATACTACACTAATACAAGATACTACACTAATGATTGGCAATGCTATGGTCTTACAGTCTAATTCTAGCGCTCAACCTTTTGTCTCGCAAGCCGTCTCTGGTCCTTTGCAAGGTGACATTGATATCCCTGGTGATAAATCAATTTCCCATCGTGCCATCATGTTTGGCGCATTAGCAACAGGCACCAGCGTTTTTACCAATATCCTTGAAAGCGATGATCTTTTTGCAACCCGTGCAGCCATGTGTGCTCTTGGTGCAACAATCAAGCGCATTTCGTTTGGTGTTTATCAAGTACACGGGTTTGCAATGCATGGCTTTAAGCAGCCTGATAATATACTTGATTTGGGCAATTCTGGTACATCTTTAAGATTATTGACAGGTCTCTTGGCAGGTTTTGACGCCCCTGTTTTTTTAACAGGCGATGACTCGTTGCGCAAGCGTCCACTTGGACGCGTGATTGCTCCGTTATCGCGTATGGGTTGTAGTTTTATAGCCCGTCTTGACAATCATCTACCTTTAATGATGCATGGAGCAGGTCAAACTATCGCGTTAAATTATCGCCTACCTGTTCCATCAGCCCAAGTCAAATCGGCTATTTTATTGGCAGGCTTGTACGCGCGCGGCCAAACCATTATTACTGAGCCCATAGCAACCCGTGATCATAGCGAGTACATGCTAAAAGCGTTTGGGGTTGATATCACTCGTTGTTTATCGCCTCAAAACGAACGCCAAATTACTTTAACACCCCCAACCATGCTAAAGCCCGTCAATATTGATATCCCTTGCGATCCAAGTTCAGCTGCATTTGCCATTGTAGCTGGTTTGATTGTACCCTCCAGCCACATCCAAATGCATCATATTTGCCTCAATCCTACGCGCATTGGCCTTATCAAAATTTTGCAAGCCATGGGTGCCAATATTAAACTTTCACTCCAAAGCGGTATCGTTAGCGATTCTATTGATCTTACCCACGAAGAACCCGTTGGCTCGATTGATGTCTATGCAAGCAAACTTAAAGCCATTACAATATCGCCACAAACAGCACCTTCCATGATTGATGAATACCCTATTCTTGCAATTGCAGCCGCCTTTGCCAAAGGGACCACACGCATGGAGGGCCTATCAGAGCTACGCCACAAAGAAAGCGACCGCTTGGCAGCGATTATCACTGGGTTAACAAAAAACGCCATCACAGTACGCCACGGCCAGGACTGGCTTGAAATTGATGGCACCGATGGCCAAAGACCACTAGGTGGTGCAACCATTAACACAAATTTTGACCATCGCATTGCAATGAGTTTTCTAGTACTTGGTATGCTAACAGAAAAGCCAATTACAGTTGATGACACACAATCTATCTTAACAAGCTTTCCACAATTTATTGAAAAGATGAACGCCTTAGGAGCCTCTATGATCCCTTCAAAGCAACAATAACATGCCCCAATCAAACAGTTCCCAATCAAACAATATCGTAACCATTGCCATTGACGGATCTGCAGCTAGTGGCAAAGGGACATTGGCTCGTAAACTTGCACAGCATTACGGATTTGATCATCTTGATACTGGCAAATTGTATCGTAGCTTAGCATATGCAATCTTACAGCTATTAGAAGATACCCAACAAAGCCTTGATGAAATAGCAAACGTATCGCCTGCTCTTATTGAGCGTTTATTGCCAACAATATGCACGCCTAAAGCAATCCAAAATCCTGCTTTGACATCCGATATCATTGCTCAAGGGGCGTCTAAAATTGCCACGTTAGACTATGTCAGACTTGCTTTATTAAAAGTACAACAAGACTTTGCAAGCTCTCCTCCAAATCAAAAAGGCGCTATTTTAGATGGTCGCGATATTGGCAGCGTTATATGCCCTAATGCCACGGTTAAGTTTTTTATTGATGCAGATCTAAAAACCCGCACGCAACGACGATTTGATGAATTGCGCATCCACAACAAAGCCATTGCATATGATGATATTTTTCACGATATGCACACAAGAGATCAGCGCGACCGCACTCGCGCGCTAGCTCCTCTTATTCCTGCTAAAGATGCATTATTGATTGATACAAGCACCCTTACCCCAGATGCATTGTTTGCAAAAGCTTGCTCCATGATTGCACAAAAGACCAATATTGAATTTTTACTTAACCAATAATCTTTAAATAACCCAATAATCTTTAAATAACCCAATAATCTTTAAATAACCCAATAATCTTTAAATAACCTTGCAAAGGCGGTTATTGTATTTTATAAGGCTATAAAAGCGTAGATGATATGTGGCCTTAGCTCCTCGGTTAAGCTTAAACAAAGCCTATATCATTTATAAATTTTAACTTGGGCCGAGGCTATAACCTTCAATTGCTAAGCATAAACGCTTGGGGCATAAACGCGTGGGCTGTTATTTAAGCACGTAAGCTGTTTGTTAAGTATTGACAATATTGTTGATGATCCTTTTGATCGATCATTGCTTGATAAAATGTCCCTTCATTAGGATGTTTTAAGTATTTGAGGTGATCATCATCGCCATACATAACAAACATTAGCTATACATAACAAAGCCATAATGAGATGATTAATTAAACGCCATGTGGTTTTTAACACGATCATTTGATTTTTATTTAACACGATCATTTGATTTTTAATAGAATCGCACGTTTATTTGCCCAAAACTTATTGTTAAGTTGGCTCAAATTTAATCTGCTATTTCAAGCTATCATGCTTAAGCTGATTGACAACCAAACTTAATGGATATGTCAAACTTAATGGATATGTCAAACTTAATGAATATAATTGCAATTGTACGGTTTCCATAACTACTAACAAAGAATGACCCCATGATAATAGATATTGATGAACAAGTCACAAAACTTGATGGCGAGCAACGTAACGATTTTGAAGCATTATTAAACCAACATTTGTCTAACTATCAGCGCCTACAAGGTGCAGTTGTCAAGGGCACGGTTTTAAGCGTTGATGATGATATGGTTACAATTGACGTTGGTCTTAAAACAGAAGGCCGCGTTGCACTCAAAGAATTTACCACACGAGATGAGCCAAATCCAAACATCAAAGTTGATGACATTGTTGATATATTTGTTGAGCGTATTGAAGATCGTAATGGAGAAGCCGTTCTTTCTCGTGAAAGGGCCCGCCGTGAAGAAGTCTGGATTAAACTTGAAGAAGAATTTCTTGCCGGCAACAAAGTAAATGGTGTTATTTCCAGCCGTGTAAAAGGCGGATTTACTGTTGATATTGATGGCACCGTAGCCTTTTTACCTGGCTCACAGGTTGATATTCGTCCAATTCGTGATGTGTCACCATTGATGGATCAGATGCAACCTTTTATTATTTTAAAAATGGATCGCGAGCGTGGCAACATTGTTGTATCGCGCCGTGCTATCTTAGAAGAATCACGCACAGAACAACGCGATCAACTCATTGAAACATTACACGAAGGACAAATTCTTGATGGTATTGTTAAAAACATTACCGATTACGGCGCCTTCATTGATTTGGGCGGCATGGATGGCCTATTGCATGTAACAGACATTGCATGGCGGCGCATATCCCATCCTTCAGAAGTGCTCATTGTAGGCGATACCATTAAGGTGCAAGTTGTGCGTTTTAACCAAGAAACCAAACGCGTCAGCTTAGGGATGAAACAACTCGAAAAAGATCCTTGGGAAGTAGCAGCAACATTATCTGTTGGTACCCAATTGAGCGGGCGTATTACCAATATTACTGATTACGGAGCTTTCGTTGAAATCAATGAAGGCATTGAAGGTTTAGTCCATATTTCTGAAATGAGTTGGTCAAAAAGCAACCTTCATCCAAGCAAGATAGTTTCACGTTCACAAGAAGTACAAGTCCAAATTCTTGAAATTGACGCTGAAAAACGCCGCATTAGCCTAGGGATGAAACAATGCCTTGAAAATCCATGGGATGTTTTAACCAAAGAATATGTTGTTGGTAGCGTACTTGAAGGACAAATCAGAAACGTAACAGATTTTGGATTGTTCATCGGCATCAGCGAAGACATTGACGGACTTGTCCATCAAAGCGATTTAACATGGGAAGAAGACAGCACCCCTGCTTTAGCAAATTACCATAAAGGCGATAGCATTAAGGTCAAAATACTAGAAATCAATATGGAAAAACAGCGTATTGCTTTAGGGGTCAAACAGCTAACAGAAAATCCTGCTACTGCACGCACGCAAAATATTGCTGTTGGCGATGTAGTGACTTGTACTGTTACTACCGTTAGCTCCAAAGGTCTTGATGTTAGTGTCAATAACGAAACACCAGGTTTTATACGCCGTAGCGACTTATCTCGTAATCGTGCCGAACAACGTGTTGACCGATTTGCAGAAGGTGAAAAGGTAGATGCCACCATTATGGCAATTGATTATAAATCAGGGACGGTAACTTTATCCATCAAAGTGCTTGAAACCGCTGAAGAGCAAAAAGCAATGGAAGCATATGGAACCTCTGACTCTGGGGCATCACTTGGTGATATTTTAGGAGCTGCGTTGCAAAAACATCAACAGGAAATGCAAGATCCTGCAAAACAAAATGATGGCGATCAAAAACCTAAAGCTAAAACCACCAAAGCCAAACCCAAAAAAGCCGATACCGTTAAAGCCGATACCATTAAACCAGCAACTGCTAAACCTAAAGTTGGCGCTAAAAAAGCAGCCACTAAAAAAGCACCAGTTAAAAAAGCTGCTGCTAAAAAAGCACCAGCTAAAAAAGTAGCAAAATCAGATGAATAAATTGCCATAAGCAGGAGCACCTAATATGACAAAGATACTAATGCCTAAAGCAACGGCTGCTTGGTTGATTGATAATACTAGCTTAACCTTCTTGCAAATTGCAGTTTTTACAGATTTGCATGAGCTGGAAGTGCAAGCTCTTGCTGATGGCGAAAATACTATTTTAGCACTTAATCCTGTCCAAAAAGGCGTTTTATTACAAGATGAAATTGCCCGCTGCGAGCAAGATCCTCTACTCCAACTTGAAGCTATAAAATCTACCTTGCCTCAACCTATCACGCGCTCCAAAGGACCGCGTTATACACCCGTTACAAAGCGCGCAGAAAAACCCGACGCTATTGCATGGCTGTTAAAGCATCACAAAATTTTAGCTGATAGCCAAATCGTGCGCTTGATTGGCACTACAAAAGCAACCATCAATGCCATTCGCACACGCTCTCATTGGAACATCACAAATTTACGCTCTCGAAATCCAGTTACCCTTGGTTTATGCACACATCATGATCTACAAGAAGAACTAGCTCGTGCGCGTAAAAAACACGGCATTAGCCAAGACGACAACCTCGAAGATATCATTAATAGCACTGCTCAAGAATAATCATCTTATCAATATTGGATGCTTGATGGGTTTTAATACGAGCCAAAAAACTAGCAAAACACCTCCCCCCGTTAACTCCACCTCCCGGCAGGCCTCGGGCCAATTAGCAAGCAAAACCACCCGAGGGGATGGCTAGTCATCTTTATATAATGCCAACCATAACCCACGGGGCGATTGATGTATAGTTTTATGCATCATTTTAACTAATCTCAAACTCTATTTGATAACCATCTAAACTCTTCAACATCAACCCTTGCAAATGGTGCCTTCTAGAATGCAAATCCATATGATCATATGGCAGTTTGTCCACTTGATGACGCATCTTGAAGAGCGCACCAACAATCAATACGCCTTCCAAGATGTTGACACTAGCCAACGATTGCTCAATTGTTTGGATGATTTCTGGGTTGAGCTTAATGCAAAGCTTGTCGATTGTGCGCGTAGCGATCCTGCTGCATACGCCGATTGGATCATGAACCGCGAGATCATCTTAAATGGCTTAACCAATGCAGACCTTTGCCATATTAATATGATTTTTTCACAAATCATCAATCAAATATCGCTAAAATTACAATCTGAAACAAATCAAGAAACTGTAGCTGACTTATCTTTTGAGCGTGATGAATTACAAATATTAATACATCGTTTTAATCAATTATTGTAAATAACGCAATCTGCTTAAATTGCTTTTAAATAACATCCAAAACCACCAATAATAACCCATAATTGTAAGCCACTAATGCTTGGTTTTTTTAAAAATCTAGTTAAACTGTACCTAATATCATGGTACCCAATCATGGCATATGTATATATCGTTTGATAAGCCAATTGATATCGTCCAATACCACTTACTTGTGGAATATCCAATGATTGAATTGATATGCTTAATGCTTGCTCAATACGGTTTTGCAACTATGTTGCATTCAACTATGTTGCATTTGTATCGTCAATAGCATTAATATCAATAAAGTTATTGTCTTCTTCATCCAACAAGATAATCCTAGCATTTGAAATTCCTGCTTGGCGTTGACCATCACTGACAGGTGTCACAACATTATCAAGCAACTCATAAAGACCAAGCTTATTATTATTATTAGTATCCGCTTTGTCTGAAAAATCAACAACATTATTTTCTAGATCCGATACATTCGATACATTATTAAGCACAATCATATCAGGTGAGTTGTTAAAGGTTATAACCGCCTTGCCATTTTGATCAACACTAAAATTGATATCTCGCGCATCATAACCTGACAGCACAAGCACATCACCACCCTTAGAAACATCAAAATCAGTGATGCTATCAACCCCGTCACCCTTACGGAAGAAAAACACATCCGATCCCCCACCACCGGTTAAAACATCTGATTGATCGCTGATCAATACCGATGATTGATAGCGCAAATCACTAACGCCATCGCCTGTGATATCAATGTCAACCACACCCGATGAGTGACGTATTGAACCAGATCCACTACCATCTAATAATTGCACACTGCCAGAAAGTTGCAACTTATTGCCTGATTGATAAACATCCCAACCTGAGGCTCCCGACGAAAGCTGTATGCCATCGCCAGCACTTAAACCCAATTTACTGCCCCCCCGGATGACAAAATATTGATCCTCAACAATCGTACCTCCACCTCCAAATGGCGTAAATTGTGTATCTTGGGCAAGATCATCACCTGAACCATAAATAATTTGCCCAATCTTTTTGGTAGGATCATTTGGATCAGTTTGATAAATACCAATCACATCATCACTATTAGATCCTGAAAGGTTGGTCCAACTAATCAATGCACTGCCATCATCTTTTCCGCCAGCTAAAAGCTCTCCAGCGCTAGAGCCTGTTAAATAATCGCTACCACTACTGCCCATCAAATTGGCGCCCGATATTTTAAACTCACGCCCGCCTTGCTCGACGCTGGCATCATATTGATAGGCGCTCACAAGATTATCATCTGCCTCCATAAAGTGGAAAGATCCTTTAACCCCTTCGCTAGAGGCAAGCCCAAGAGCTATCTGCGTGCTACCCACATTAGTAGCTGAAAGTCCGCGCGCGGTAATATCTTTAACAAGCGCATCGCGCGCTTGCGTTAGTGTAGAGCCGGCCTTCATTTCAACTACAAACGTACGATTATTAATACGCAAGCTTGCAAAACCATCGCTTGTAAGGCTAGCAGGGCCTGAAAGCGTTAAATTATAGTTCGTTACTGGCGTATTAATGGATGTAACAGAAGAGCTCACACTAAGATCAGGCGCATTGAAATTGCCATCAACTTCTACAAGATGTAAAAAACCACCAATATGCTTTGAAGCTAACGTAACTGCACTACCATTGCTAGAAACATTAAATAATTTGGCCAATGTTGTATCTGCTGCTATTGCAAGCTCAATCCGACTGGCAAGCGCATTAGCGCTAGCAATACTAGCAGCCCCCAAATCAAGCTCATAATATCTACCATCAACCTTTAATTGATAAGCACTTTGCAATTGACTAATCTTGCCATCTTGATAGGCCTTATATGCTTGAGCTGCATCAAAGGTAAAGTCTTGGCGCCCTAGTGTTTGTTTGCCTCCATTGGTACCTACTCCAATGGTAAGGTTATCATCTACAATCTTAGTTTTTACAACATATTGGGTGATATCTAACGTGTGCAAGGCACCTCGTTGTGCAAGTTCAACCTTGATTTGGCGTGCTTCATCTTCACTAATAAAATCTGACGTTGCACCGCTATATTGATGACCATAAAGATCACTAAAGCCTTGACCTGATTGCACATTGGATATTTTATAGAAAATGATAGCGTCCTCATCAACATCATGATGATTAATGGCAAGCGTAAACTCATCTGCTGTGTCGCCTGCGCTGTCAAATTCAACCACCATATTTTCAAGCGAACCGCTTAAAACAAACTTTATACTCTCAATTGTCGCAGCGCTAACCACCGTAGTACCTGATTTTGCCAATCCAGTAATATTCATAATAAAATCAGCGCTAACGGTCCCAGCAACATTGAATTTTAATAGCGGGAATTGAGTGACACCAATTTCATAAGTACCCCCGCCAAGCGAGCGCACTCCCCCATTAGATAGCGTGACACCACTAGGTACACCTGAAAGGATCAAATAAGATGTTTCGGAGCCAGCATTGTAATTATATCCAAGTGGTGTAGCACCGCTTAGTCGTGTTACGTCAAACTGTTGTATTCTCAAATTATGACCATCAGTATGAACTATATTCCCAAGCGACGGGGCCGGTTCTCCTACTATGTTGAGCACATTTCCAGCCATATGGGTAAATGTAACCGCAATAACTGTAGTGTTTGGACCCCCCGCCTCAGTGCCTACGGGCTGTTTCACTACAACCTTTGAAACAGCACCCGCACTGTCAATTTGTCGTAGTACAAAATCAATTGGATGTGTTATCGCGTAAAGTGGATAGCGTATTTCAAACCTTGCTAAATATTGCTCTCCTGCTATCAAACCATTGACTATTGGCCTAATAACTTGCGTATGATTATTGGATAAATCTAGCGCAGTGTATGCCCCACGGTTCACTGCGCTAACCGCATGATTCGTTATAGCTGGATGATGTTCCACTTGTGTTACCAAGTCCTCATCTATTCTGCCTCGCCCACCGTATGAAAAAACTACTGTATATCCCTCTGATCCATGCGCCATGTCTGGGTTTGGCAGTAGTGCATCAAAGCCCACAGCAACATTTTTGTCATATATATGCCATTCTGAAGGAATAGTATGCGCTGGCGCTGGAGGCTTTGGAAGACCACGAATAGTTACTGGCACCTGCTGAAAATTATGATGTATGATAGTAGTGCCAATTTCTGATCCAGTCACAGCTATATTCATAGTAAAACTACCCGTATAAGTTGGAGAGCTAAACCGGATAGAGCTAGGCGGCGGATTAGTAGGCATCGTCCAAACTCCTGATGGTAATCTGGTTCCTCCAATCAATGTTGCATCACCTGGAAGGTTTGAAATCATAATAGTAGTTGTTTGAGAGCCATCCGTGTCAAGGATAGCTATCGATACGTTCATACTAACAATATTACCAACAAATCTATCGATGGTTGGGAGGGGGGTCACGTCAAGCTGTGAGCTGTCTGCGCCTGTATCTATAACAACCTGACCAACAATAGATGATACGCTAGCCCTAGTAATATTATCAAGAGCAACTGAGGTGATGCTCATCGTAAAATCATCCAAATCATTACCTACATTGTTAAAACTAAGATCATCAAATGATTGTGCTGGGACTGTCCAGATACCTCCTGCAGATGTTGCATTTAGCGCCGATATAGAAACATTAGTAGGCAGATTGGATATAATAAAATACGCACTTTGTGAACCATCAACGTCATAAATCTGCACCGATGTTACGTTGGTCTTATAAGTACTAATATCGCTTATTAAAAACCCACCTCCAGTTGTAAACACCTTTCCGCCACCTGGCTGTGTTGTTGTTCCAATCAATACATGGCCAGGGTATTGATTGACACTAGACCCCACTATAACAAAAGTATGCAAAAACGTTTTAAAACTACCATCGGTTGGAAGATCAGAGTTTGTAACTGTAATCGCTCCACCTCCTGATCGACCTATAAACTTAAATTCAGTCTGCAGGTTTTCTGTCACTGGTGGATTTATTGATCTAGCTAAAGTAACAGATCCTATATATTGATCGCCTGGTGTATAGGCTATACCATCACTTTGGATATACAGATTACGATTTCCTGTTCGACCAAGCGTACTCAACACATAGCGATTGCTTCCTCCTGGTATGACTGTCTTTTCTTGGAATATTACCTCCCCATCTGGGCTATGATGGGTCCAATTCAAAAGGCCTGTATCGATAAAGTTTTGCCCACTCATTGCATCTGCCCCAAAATTAAATGTCCCGCGCCTTCCAGCAACACCCACAGAACTTGGCAGATTGTTTATCACCGCAGGCTTTAGGCTTTCTGTTATTGTGACCCTTAATGATGATGTCATATTGTGTGTTACAGTTGGATTGCTTTTTTCATAAGCAGAAGCTGTCACCGCTAATTGATAGTCTATAGAACTAGTTGCTGGATTAGATAATACTAACCCTGACAAATCACGCCGCGATACTGTCCAAACACCAGCCGATGAAGCCATACCAGCTGATAATGTAGCTCCCGTTGACATACCTGATATATAAACAACCAACGTTTCACTACCATCCGTGTCCATCACAGCAACCGATAGGTCAAGAGTCATGTCGCCAGCATCTATTCTGGAAAGATTTGATCCTGTTGATAAAGTCGCCGTATCCAAAACCGGTTGTATTGTAAGGGCTATCCGATTAACCAACATAGCAGTGATCGAAGGCGCTGCGACTTCGTTGGATATCGTTGTAACGCTCAAAGTAAAATCTCCAGAAACATGGGTTAATGGCATTAACATCAACCCTTGCAAATCACCTTCTGCTACCGTCCAAGTTGTACCTACCTGCGTGCCTTTTGATAATTGATAATCCAAATTAGGAACATTAATATAAATACCAACCGTTTGTGATCCATCCGTGTCAACATGCCTAATAGAAATATCAAGCGACAAACCATTATCTTCTACACCTGCATGCGCTCCTAGCTGCGCATTTGATGGCTCAACAGGTTCAGTAACATTAATGATATAGTTGCTAGCTGCTGCTAGCACAGAAGTACCTGTATTTGTATCTTGTGCAACACCTGTAATATTAAGAGTAAACTCCGTTGTAGTTTGGTTTTTATTAGTAACTTGCAAGCCTGATAAAGCAGAGGCTGCTACACTCCATTTTGTATTACTAATTGTACCTGTTGATAAAGAAAAGCTTGCAGGCAGATTGGATATAATAAAATATAATGTATCATCTTCAGATTTATATTTAAGGTCGTAGTCATACACATCGTTATCTTTTATTGATACGTCCATGATGAGATTCTCTGCTAGACCTATCTGGGGAAAATTATTTACACTAGTAAAGGCTAAGGTTTCAGCAATTTTTGTAGCCGTAAAAGTAAAAATAGCAGTATAAAAGTCTGAAACAACCGCCAAGGGTGCACCCCCGCCAGCATTATAGGTATATTGATAAAAGCCGGTGCCAGAGCTATCAATAATCGACACATAGTCACCACTATTGCTTATAATTTGATAACGAGTAGCACCAACACTCACCAGAGTATCTTGCACCGCTGCTGGATCCTTAGTACCTAATCGTATTGAAGCAACATATTCCTTGCCTACGCTCAAATCACCCATCAGGTATGTCGTTTGTCCAAGCGTATTGGCTCCAAATCTTAATGTGCTTTTTTGTGATGGAAAAAGAGCATTAACTGAGGCCAACCTAGTGTTCACTATGTTCGTTTGAATAGCGCCGTTCAAGTTCCAGCCCGACTCTAAAAAAGTGTCACCTAGAGTGGCAAAAGGACGCTGTGGAATATGTTCAATATCAACTAATTCAAAATTGTTGCTATCTGCTCTAACATTATTACGCACAAGATGAGCTGGAAGTGTTGGTGGAGGAGGTAAGATATTTTCCGCGTGCAGCACTATCGCGCTTGAGGACATGGTCGTCCTACCATCAAGGTTTGATATAGCCACTGCGCTAACTTGAAGCGTATAATCTCCATTAAACTTAGCTGGTGTAGTTATCGTTAAACCAGTTAATTGCTCAGCTCCAAATGTCCATTTGCCGTTTTGGGATGTTCCTGCAGAAAAAACACTCCCTGTTGGTGGTGTAATATAAATGGACCTAATCCCTTCAGAGCCATCCGTATCTGATATCCCTACAGACAAAGCCAATGTAAAGGCTGAAAACTCTTGGCTTGTAGCTACTCCACTAGTAGCAATCTTGGGTGTATCAACCCCTAAATCTATAATCACACTATTGATCGAGCCAAGCTTAGTGATAGTGCTTGAAACATCACGTGCTACAGACGTAAGCTGCATTGTAAAATCTTGGCGAGTGCCTTGTGGTGTAAAGGTAACATTTTCAAACTGACTAGCAGGGACTGTCCATTTTCCAGATATCTCTGTTCCAACAGATAATGTCACATTGCTAGGAACATCCGATATAAGGATAAAGTTGGTCTCACTACCATCTGTGTCATAAACTGCATAGCTAACTGTATAGCTACCTGCCTTGTTGATCTCAATTGAATCTATCAATAAGCCAAAACCAGATTGGCCGCCACGAGGTGGCTGTTGCGCTCCGCCAACGGCGGTATTCATTTCCAATCGCTGGTTCCCATTTGCTCCTGTAAAAGTCAACAAGATCGTTGTAAATGTACCATCTGATGGCAAACTATTATTGTTAATGGCTAGGCGATGGCTACCATAAAAAAATATATTAAAGGTTTTGTTTGTAGACAATTCAACACCATTGGCATCAAATTGGCGTGCCATGCGTGCTTTTAAAATATACGTCTCTCCAACAACAGTCGGTAAAAAGGTAAGTTGTAACAAGTCCTGGCCTGGATTTATCGTATCTAAAACATAGTTAACAGACGATCCTCCAGGTATATTGGCAGCGTCATACGATAAAATCTGAAGGGTTGCAAGCGTCGATCCAAGAAGTCCCCAATTACCAGCAGCGCCATTAGCAAAATCTCCTTGAGCTACCTTGCCATCAGATCCAGGATAAATATCCGATTGTAGAGTAAATGAAGGCGCTGTTGCCTGTATAACATAACTATCAACATAATTTGCAATCGTTGCAGGTTGTAGATTTTCGGTTACAGCCACACCAAGGGTAGATATTTGGATAGCTGTGGTGCCATTATCTTCAGAGGTTAGCGCCGTAACATTTAAGGTAAAGTCACCATGTGGGCCAAGGGTAGTTTTCAAACCAGATAACTGGCTAGGCTGCAACGTCCAAATACCAAGTGAAGATAACGTACCTGCTGATAATTTAGCTCCCGTTGGCGTACCTGAAATATAAACTACCAATGTCTCACTACCATCGGTATCGATCACTGAGGTTGAGATCACCAGATCAACTGCAATATCTTCTAATGTAGATGTGCTAATCGTTTGTAAGTTAGCACTATCTGCAAGAGCATCCAGCCTAACCACAATTGGCGCTGTTGAGCTAGCAAAAGAACCACTACCACTGTCTGAAGTTAATGCTGTAACACTTAACGTAAAGTTCTCTCCATAATGGGGAGAAGGCGCCAATTTTAAACCCGTTAGCTGCGCTTGGCTCAATGTCCAAACATTCGATAATGACGTACCTGCTGATAATGTCGAGCCCATAGGCGCACCCGATACATAAATAAGCAATGTTTCACTACCATCGGTATCAAGATTACCGCCAATGGATATATTAAGCCCCAGCATGCTATCATCTTCAATTCCTGAAATCGCTTGCCCTACAACAGTTGTTGTACGCACACCTGTATCAACCACCGTTTGTTGAATGGCACCAACTTTAGTAATATTGGTTGAAACATCAAGCGCCACAGACGTAAGCTGCATTGTAAAATCTTGAAGTGTCCCTGTTGATCTAAAGTCAATCGCATCAAATGCACTAGCTGCAACCGTCCATTTACCTGAAACCAACGTAGCACCTGATAAAGTACTACCCGATGGAATAGCCGATAGAGTAACACTTGAAGGCACACCTGTTACAACAACAAAGTTGGTCTCGCTACCATCAGTATCATGAAGCGTTACCGATAATGGATCCTCATTTCGATGTAAGCTTATATCGCTAATTAAAAACCCATTATTTTCAGTGAACACCCTTGGAGTAGCACCACTCGTTCGAAATGTTTCATGTTCAATAGTGGGTATGCTTGTAGGCGTATAAGTATAAGTAAAGGTCGCAAATCCACCATCTGTTGGAAGTTCCGTATATAGAACCCTTATAACAGGAGCCGATCCACCAGCAATCCAAACATTATGTGCAAGATTAGTTCCTCCCGTTTGAGGCCGCGCTAGCTTAATTGACAATACATACTCTTCATTAAGCGCTACGGAGTTTGGTATATGACGAAGCCCTTGATAATAATTGGTACTAGGTGTTGTATTTAATGTACCAAATACATAGCGCGTTGATGACCCACCAGGTATACCTGCAGCTTGTTCGCTTTTGATATCATTAGGAACACCCCCAGCCCCAGTTATTACAGTTATCCCAACAGGACCAGTAGCACTCACATAAGATTGCGCAAGATGATCCGGGTTAAATGTAAATTTGCTTTGCGTATCATTGACATTCAACACGCTTGGTATACCTAAAATGGTAGCAGGTTGTAAGGTTTCAGTCACAGCCACACCAAGGCTAGATATTTGGACGGTTGAAGAACCACTATCTTCAGAGGTGAGCGCCGTCACACTTAAGGTAAAGTCACCATGAGGACCAGGGGTAACTTGCAAACCAGATAATTGACTAGACTGCAACGTCCAAATACCAAGCGATGATAGCGTACCTGCTGATAATTTAGCTCCCGTTGGCGTACCTGAGATATAAACTACCAATGTCTCACTACCATCGGTATCTATAACTGAGGTAGATATCGCCAGATCAACCGCTAGATCTTCTAATGTAGAGGTACTGATTGTTTGTAATTTGGCGCTGTCAACTACACCTGATACGCTCACTGCAAGCGATGATGTGATAAATGTTGAAGACGTCCCGTCACTTTCTGATGTCAAGGATGTTACCGATAAGGTAAAATCTTGGGCAGAATGTGGCGTGGGCGTAATTTGCAAGCCTGATAAGTCACCTGATTGCAGCGTCCAAACACCAGATGACAACATACCTGCTGATAATGTAGCTCCCGTTGGCGTACCCGATATATAGATAACCAATGTCTCAGAGCCATCGCTATCATCCAATGAGGTTGAAATCACTAGATTAACCGATTGATCTTCTAGTGTTGATGCACTGATTGTTTGTAACTTGGCGCTATCAGCTACACCAGATACCCTAACTGCAAGCGATGATGTCGTAAATATCGAAGACGCACCGTCATCTTCTGATGTCAAAGCTGTTACCGCTAAGGTAAACTCAGCGCTTGCATGCTTACTTAGCGTTACTTGCAAGCCCGATAATTGGTTTGGTTGCAACGTCCAAATACCAAGCGATGACACCGTACCTGCTGATAATGTAGCTCCCGTTGGCGTGCCCGAGATATAAACTACCAACGTTTCAGAGCCATCGCTATCAATGGCACTGGATGATATAGCAAGATTAACTGCTTGATCTTCAAATCCACTAGCGCTTACAACACCAATCGAAGCCGTATCAGCTATGCCTGATACTGTCACTAAAAGCTCTGATGTTGTCATCACAGACACTGCACCATTATTATCCGAAGTGACAGCAGTAACCGACAAGGTAAAGTCTTGGTTTGAATGGGTTAACGTTGTAACTTGTAACTGCAAACTTGAGAGTTGATGCTCATGGATTGTCCATATACCAACCGATGAAACCGTACCTGTTAATAGCTTTGCTCCCGTTGGAACATTGGATATATACAAAACTAGCGTTTGATCATTATTAATATCAACGTTTGAAACAGAAATAAACAAACTTGCTGTATAACCCTCTTGTGTTGAAGCACTCTGGGTATGCAAGTTGGCAACCAAGGGATTGGCTGACAAACGAGTAAATAAGCTAGCAACAGAAATGGTTGAATGCGTACCATCACTTTCTGAGCTTAAAGCTGTAATCGATAAGGTAAAATCTCTAGTACCTGGCATCGGCGTTATCTGCAAACCTGATAATTGGTTGGTTTCTAATGTCCAAACACCAACCGATGAAACCGTACCTGCTGACAACTTAGCTCCCGTTGGAACATCTGATATATAAAGCATTAATGTCTCAGAGCCATCTGTATCAATAAGCGATGTTGATAATTGAAGCGTGATGCCATAACCTGCAAATCCACTAGCGCTTACAACACCAATCAAAGCCGTATCAGCAATACCTGATACCGTAACTGCAAGATCGCTGGTCGTAAATACCGATGATGTACCATCACTCTCAGAGGTCAAGGCCGTAACCGATAAGGTAAACTCTTGGTCCAAATGGGCGCTTGGCGTTACCTGCAAGCCTGATAATTGACTGGTTTGTAATGTCCATATACCAGCAGATGAAACCGTACCTGCTGACAAGCTAGCACCCGTTGGCACACCCGATATATAGACAACCAATGTCTCAGAGCCGTCGCTATCAATGGCAATGGCTGATATCTCAAGGTTAATTGCCTGATCTTCAAAACCACTAGCACTGACCACGCCAAACGAGGCCGTATCGGCTATGCCCGATACCGTAACTGCAAGGTCACTGGTGATAAATACCGATGATGTACCATCACTCTCAGAGGTCAAGGCCGTAACCGATAAGGTAAATTCTTGGTCTGAATGCACAAGCGGCGTTACCTGCAAGCCTGATAATTGACTGGTTTCTAATGTCCATACACCAACCGATGAAACCGTACCCGCTGATAGCTTAGCACCCGTTGGTACATTAGATATATAGACAACCAATGTCTCAGAGCCATCACTATCAATGGCAATGGCTGATATCGCAAGGTTAATTGCTTGATCTTCAAAACCACTAGCGCTTACAACACCAAACGAGGCCGTGTCAGCTATGCCCGATACCGTAACTGCAAGATCACTGGTCGTAAATACCGATGATGTACCATCAGCTTCAGAGGTTAAGGCCGTAACCGATAGGGTAAATTCTTGGTCTGAATGCGCAAGCGGCGTTACCTGCAAGCCCGATAATTGACTGGTTTCTAATGTCCAAACACCCGCCGATGAAACCGTACCTGCTGACAAGCTAGCACCCGTTGGTACATTAGATATATAGACAACCAATGTCTCAGAGCCATCACTATCAATGGCAATGGCTGATATAGCAAGGTTAATCCCTTGATCTTCAAAACCGCTAGCGCTTACAACACCAAACGAGGCCGTATCAGCAACACCTGATACCGTAACTGCAAGATCGCTCGTGGTAAATATCGATGATGTACCATCACTCTCAGAGGTCAAGGCCGTAACCGATAGGGTAAACTCTTGGTTTGAATGCACGCTTGGCGTTACCTGCAAGCTTGATAATTGACTTGTTTGCAACGTCCAAACACCCGCCGATGAAACCGTACCTGCTGACAAGCTAGCACCCGTTGGTACACCCGATATATAGACAACCAAGGTCTCGCTGCCATCACTATCAATGGCAATGGCTGATATAGCAAGATTAATTGCTTGATCTTCAAAACCACTAGCACTTACAACACCAAACGAGGCCGTATCGGCTATGCCCGATAGCGTAACTGCAATATTGCCCATTGCAACGCTTGATGATATGCCATCACTCTCAGAGGTTAATGCCGTAACCGACAAGGTAAATTCATTGTCTGAGTGCGCAGGTGGCGTCACCTGCAAACCTGATAATTGACTAGATTGGATTGTCCATATACCAGCCGATGAAACCGTACCAGTTGATAGCTTAGCACCCGTTGGAAGATTGCCAATATAAAGAACGAGTGTTTCGCTGCCGTCTGTATCCAATATTGCAGATGATATCACAATATTGATGCCTTGATCTTCAAAGCCACTGGCCTGAATTTGTTGCAAGGCTGGCGTGTCAGCTATGCCCGATACCGTAACTGCAAGATCGCTCGTGGTAAATATCGATGATGTACCATCAGCTTCAGAGGTCAATGCCGTAACTGACAAAGTAAATTCTTGGTCTGAATGTGCGCTTGGCGTTACCTGCAAGCCTGATAATTGACTGGTTTCTAATGTCCATACACCAGCAGATGAGACCGTACCTGCTGACAAGCTAGCACCCGTTGGCACACCCGATATATAGACAACCAATGTCTCAGAGCCATCGCTATCAATGGCAATAGCTGATATTGCAAGGTTAATTGCTTGATCTTCAAAACCACTAGCACTTACCACACCAAACGAGGCCGTATCGGCAATACCAGACACCTTAACTGCAAGGTCACTGGTGGTAAATATCAATGATGTACCATCACTCTCAGAGGTCAAGGCCGTAACCGATAAGGTAAACTCTTGGTCTGAATGTGCGCTTGGCGTAATTTGCAAACCTGATAATTGACTGGTTTGGATTGTCCATATGCCAGCCGATGAAACCGTACCTGCTGATAGCTTTGTCCCCGTTGGAACGTTTGATATGTAAACAATCAATGTCTCACTACCATCACTATCAGTGGCAACGGCTGATATAGCAATCGCAAGATTAATTGCTTGGTCCTCAAACCCGCTAGCGCTTACCACATTAACCGAAGCCGTGTCAGCTATGCCCGATACCGTTACTGCAAGATCGCTGGTGGTAAATACCGATGATGTACCATCACTCTCAGAGGTTAAGGCCGTAACCGATAGGGTAAACTCTTGGTCTGAATGGGCGCTTGGCGTTACCTGCAAGCCTGATAATTGACTGGTTTGTAACGTCCATATACCAGCAGATGAAACCGTACCCGCTGATAGCTTAGCCCCCGTTGGCACACCCGATATATAGACAACCAATGTCTCAGAGCCATCACTATCAATGGCAATGGCTGATATCGCAAGGTTAATCCCTTGATCTTCAAAACCGCTAGCGCTTACAACACCAAGCGAGGCAGTGTCGGCAATACCTGATACCGTAACTGCAAGATCACTGGTGGTAAATATCGATGATGTACCATCACTCTCAGAGGTCAAGGCCGTAACCGATAGGGTAAATTCTCGCTCCAAATGCACGCTTGGCGTTACCTGCAAGCTTGATAATTGACTTGTTTGCAACGTCCAAACACCCGCCGATGAAACCGTACCTGCTGACAAGCTAGCACCCGTTGGTACATTGGATATATAAATAACCAAGGTCTCGCTGCCATCACTATCAATGGCAACAGCTGATATCGCAAGGTTAATTGCTTGATCCTCAAAACCACTAGCACTTACAACACCAAACGAGGCCGTATCGGCTATGCCCGATAGCGTAACTGCAATATTGCCCGTTGCAACGCTTGATGATATGCCATCACTCTCAGAGGTTAATGCCGTAACCGACAAGGTAAATTCATTGTCTGAGTGCGCAGGTGGCGTCACCTGCAAACCTGATAATTGACTAGATTGGATTGTCCATATACCAGCCGATGAAACCGTACCGGTTGATAGCTTAGCACCCGTTGGAAGATTGCCAATATAAAGAACGAGTGTTTCGCTGCCGTCTGTATCCAATATTGCAGATGATATCACAATATTGATGCCTTGATCTTCAAAGCCACTGGCCTGAATTTGTTGCAAGGCTGGCGTGTCAGCTATGCCCGATACCGTCACTGCAAGATCGCTCGTGGTAAATATCGATGATGTACCATCACTCTCAGAGGTCAATGCCGTAACCGATAGGGTAAATTCTTGGTCTGAATGTGCGCTTGGCGTTACCTGCAAGCCTGATAATTGACTGGTTTCTAATGTCCATACACCAGCAGATGAGACCGTACCTGCTGACAAGCTAGCACCCGTTGGCACACCCGATATATAGACAACCAATGTCTCAGAGCCATCGCTATCAATGGCAATAGCTGATATTGCAAGGTTAATTGCTTGATCTTCAAAACCACTAGCACTTACCACACCAAACGAGGCCGTATCGGCAATACCAGACACCTTAACTGCAAGGTCACTGGTGGTAAATATCAATGATGTACCATCACTCTCAGAGGTCAAGGCCGTAACCGATAAGGTAAACTCTTGGTCTGAATGTGCGCTTGGCGTAATTTGCAAACCTGATAATTGACTGGTTTGGATTGTCCATATGCCAGCCGATGAAACCGTACCTGCTGACAAGCTAGCCCCCGTTGGAACGTTTGATATGTAAACAATCAATGTCTCACTACCATCACTATCAGTGGCAACGGCTGATATAGCAATCGCAAGATTAATTGCTTGGTCCTCAAACCCGCTAGCGCTTACCACATTAACCGAAGCCGTGTCAGCTATGCCCGATACCGTAACTGCAAGATCGCTCGTGGTAAATATCGATGATGTACCATCGCTTTCAGAGGTTAAGGCCGTAACCGATAGGGTAAACTCTTGGTCTGAATGGGCGCTTGGCGTTACTTGCAAGCCTGATAATTGACTGGTTTGTAACGTCCATATACCAGCAGATGAAACCGTACCTGCTGACAAGCTAGCACCCGTTGGTACATTAGATATATAGACAACCAATGTCTCAGAGCCATCACTATCAATGGCAATGGCTGATATCGCAAGGTTAATCCCTTGATCTTCAAAACCGCTAGCGCTTACAACACCAAGCGAGGCAGTGTCGGCAATACCTGATACCGTAACTGCAAGATCACTGGTGGTAAATATCGATGATGTACCATCACTCTCAGAGGTCAAGGCCGTAACCGATAGGGTAAATTCTCGCTCCAAATGGGCGCTTGGCGTTACCTGCAAGCTTGATAATTGACTTGTTTGCAATGTCCATACACCAGCAGATGAAACCGTACCCGCTGATAGCTTTGCCCCCGTTGGCACATTAGATATATAGACAACCAATGTCTCAGAGCCATCGCTATCAATGGCAATGGCTGATATCGCAAGGTTAATCCCTTGATCTTCAAAACCACTAGCACTTACAACACCAACCGAGGCCGTATCAGCAACACCTGATACCGTAACTGCAAGATCGCTGGTCGTAAATACCGATGATGTACCATCACTCTCAGAGGTTAAGGCCGTGACCGATAGGGTAAATTCTCGATCTGAATGGGCGCTTGGCGTTACCTGCAAGCCTGATAATTGACTGGTTTGGATTGTCCAAACACCCGCCGATGAAACCGTACCTGCTGACAAGCTAGCCCCCGTTGGCAGGCTTGATATATAGACAACCAATGTCTCAGAGCCATCACTATCAATGGCAATAGCTGATATTGCAAGGTTAATCCCTTGATCTTCAAAACCGCTAGCGCTTACAACACCAAACGAGGCCGTATCAGCAACACCTGATACCGTAACTGCAAGGCCACTGGTGGTAAATATCGATGATGTACCATCACTCTCAGAGGTCAAGGCCGTAACTGACAAAGTAAATTCATTGTCTGAATGGGCGCTTGGTGTTACCTGCAAACCTGATAATTGACTTGTTTGCAACGTCCAAACACCCGCCGATGAAACCGTACCTGCTGACAAGCTAGCACCCGTTGGTACATTGGATATATAAATAACCAAAGTCTCGCTGCCATCACTATCAATGGCAATGGCTGATATAGCAAGGTTAATTGCTTGATCTTCAAAACCACTAGCGCTTACAACACCAAACGAGGCCGTATCGGCTATACCCGATACCTTAACTGCAATATTGCCTGTCGTGAAACTCGATGACGTGCCATCATCTTCAGAAGTGATAGCCGTAACCGATAGGGTAAATTCATTGTCTGAGTGCGCAGGTGGCGTCACCTGCAAACCCGATAATTGATTAGATTGGATTGTCCATATACCAGCCGATGAAACCGTACCGGTTGATAGCTTAGCTCCCGTTGGAAGATTGCCAATATAAAGAACGAGTGT
Source organism: Alphaproteobacteria bacterium (assembly GCA_965178085.1). Lineage (GTDB taxonomy): Bacteria > Pseudomonadota > Alphaproteobacteria > CBCXTS01 > CBCXTS01 > CBCXTS01. The sequence continues at coordinate 39,309 of CBCXTS010000005.1, forward strand.
TTCGCTGCCGTCTGTATCCAATATTGCAGATGATATCACAATATTGATGCCTTGATCTTCAAAGCCACTGGCCTGAATTTGTTGCAAGGCTGGCGTGTCAGCTATGCCCGATACCGTCACTGCAAGGTCACTGGTGGTAAATATCGATGATGTACCATCACTCTCAGAGGTCAATGCCGTAACCGATAGGGTAAATTCTTGGTCTGAATGGGCGCTTGGTGTTACCTGCAAACCTGATAATTGACTGGTTTCTAATGTCCATATACCAGCAGATGAAACCGTACCTGCTGACAAGCTAGCACCCGTTGGCACACCCGATATATAGACAACCAATGTCTCAGAGCCGTCGCTATCAATGGCAATAGCTGATATTGCAAGGTTAATTGCTTGATCTTCAAAACCACTAGCACTTACCACGCCAAACGAGGCAGTGTCGGCAATACCAGATACCGTAACTGCAAGATCACTGGTGATAAATACCGATGATGTACCATCACTCTCAGAGGTCAAGGCCGTAACCGATAAGGTAAATTCTTGGTCCAAATGGGCAAGCGGCGTTACCTGCAAACCTGATAATTGACTGGTTTCTAATGTCCATACACCAACCGATGAAACCGTACCCGCTGATAGCTTAGCCCCCGTTGGTACATTAGATATATAGACAACCAATGTCTCAGAGCCATCACTATCAATGGCAATGGCTGATATAGCAAGGTTAATTGCTTGATCTTCAAAACCACTAGCGCTTACAACACCAAATGAGGCGGTATCGGCTATGCCCGATACCGTAACTGCAAGATCACTGGTGGTAAATACCGATGATGTACCATCAGCTTCAGAGGTTAAGGCCGTAACCGATAGGGTAAACTCTTGGTCCAAATGGGCGCTTGGCGTTACCTGCAAACCTGATAATTGACTGGTTTCTAATGTCCAAACACCAACCGATGAAACCGTACCTGCTGATAGCTTAGCCCCCGTTGGCACACCCGATATATAGACAACCAATGTCTCGCTGCCATCACTATCAATGGCAATGGCTGATATAGCAAGGTTAATCCCTTGATCTTCAAAACCACTAGCGCTTACAACACCAAACGAGGCCGTGTCAGCTATACCTGATACCGCAACTGCAAGATCGCTGGTGGTAAATATCGATGATGTACCATCACTCTCAGAGGTCAAGGCCGTAACCGATAGGGTAAATTCTTGGTCCAAATGGGCGCTTGGTGTTACCTGCAAGCTTGATAATTGACTTGTTTGCAACGTCCATATACCCGCCGATGAAACCGTACCTGCTGACAAGCTAGCACCCGTTGGTACATTGGATATATAAATAACCAATGTCTCGCTGCCATCACTATCAATGGCAATGGCTGATATAGCAAGGTTAATTGCTTGATCCTCAAAACCGCTAGCGCTTACCACACCAAACGAGGCCGTATCGGCTATGCCCGATAGCGTAACTGCAATATTGCCCGTTGCAACGCTTGATGATATGCCATCACTCTCAGAGGTTAAGGCCGTAACCGATAGGGTAAATTCTCGGTCTGAATGGGCGCTTGGTGTCACCTGCAAACCCGATAATTGATTAGATTGGATTGTCCATATACCAGCAGATGAAACCGTACCGGTTGATAGCTTAGCACCCGTTGGAAGATTGCCAATATAAAGAACGAGTGTTTCGCTGCCATCTGTATCTAATATCGCAGATGATATCACAATATTGATGCCTTGATCTTCAAAGCCACTGGCCTGAATTTGTTGCAAGGCTGGCGTGTCAGCTATGCCCGATACCGTCACTGCAAGGTCACTGGTGGTAAATATCGATGATGTACCATCAGCTTCAGAGGTCAATGCCGTAACCGATAGGGTGAATTCTTGGTCTGAATGGGCGCTTGGCGTTACCTGCAAGCCTGATAATTGACTGGTTTGGATTGTCCATATACCAGCAGATGAAACCGTACCTGCTGACAAGCTAGCACCCGTTGGCACACCCGATATATAGACAACCAATGTCTCAGAGCCATCGCTATCAATGGCAATGGCTGATATAGCAAGGTTAATTGCTTGATCTTCAAAACCACTAGCACTTACCACACCAAACGAGGCCGTGTCGGCTATGCCCGATAGCGTAACTGCAAGATCACTGGTGGTAAATATCGATGATGTACCATCACTCTCAGAGGTCAAGGCCGTAACCGATAAGGTGAAATCATTGTCTGTGTGTGCAAGCGACGTTACTTGCAGACCTGATAATTGACTAGATTGGATTGTCCATATACCAACCGATGAAACCGTACCTGCTGACAAGCTAGCACCCGTTGGAAGATTGCCAATATAAAGAACGAGTGTTTCGCTGCCGTCTGTATCCAATATTGCAGATGATATCACAATATTGATGCCTTGATCTTCAAAACCACTGGCCTGAATTTGTTGCAAGGCTGGCGTGTCAGCTATGCCCGATACCGTCACTGCAAGGTCACTGGTGGTAAATATCGATGATGTACCATCACTCTCAGAGGTCAAGGCCGTAACCGATAGGGTAAATTCTCGGTCTGAATGGGCGCTTGGTGTTACCTGCAAGCCTGATAATTGACTGGTTTGTAACGTCCAGACACCTAATGATGAAATCGTACCTGCTGACAAGCTAGCACCCGTTGGTACACCCGATATATAGACAACCAATGTCTCACTGCCATCACTATCTATGAGCGAACTAGAAATTGTAAGCCCAATCGCTTGGTCTTCAATAGTAGATGCAGACATTGTCTCTAACGCTGCTGTGTCAGCTATACCCGATACCGTAACTGCAAGATCACTTGTGGTAAAGATCGATGATGTGCCATCATCTTCAGAGGTTAAGGCCGTAACCGATAACGTGAATTCAGCGTCTGAATGCACGCTTGGCGTCACTTGCAAACCCGATAATTGACTAGATTGTATTGTCCAAACACCACCCGATGAAACCGTACCTGCTGACAAGCTAGCACCCGTTGGTACACCCGATATATAGACAACCAATGTCTCACTACCATCGCTATCAATGGCAACAGCTGATATCGCAAGGTTAATTGCTTGATCCTCAAAACCACTAGCGCTTACCACGCCAAACGAGGCCGTATCGGCTATACCCGATAGCGTAACTGCAATATTGCCCGTTGCAATGCTTGATGATGTACCGTCATCTTCAGAGGTTAAGGCCGTAACCGACAAGGTAAATTCATTGTCTGAATGCACAGGTGGCGTCACCTGCAAACCTGATAATTGATTAGATTGGATTGTCCAAACACCAGCCGATGATGCCGTACCCGCTGATAGCTTAGCTCCCGTTGGAAGATTGCCAATATAAAGAACGAGTGTTTCGCTGCCATCTGTATCTAATATCGCAGATGATATCACAATATTGATGCCTTGATCTTCAAAACCACTGGCTTGAATTTGTTGCAAAGCAGGAGTGTCAGCAACACCTGATACCGTAACTGCAAGATCACTGGTCGTAAATATCGATGATGTACCATCACTCTCAGAGGTTAAGGCCGTAACCGATAAAGTAAATTCTTGGTCTGAATGGGCGCTTGGCGTTACCTGCAAGCCCGATAATTGACTGGTTTGGATTGTCCATATACCAGCAGATGAAACCGTACCGGCTGACAAGCTAGCACCCGTTGGCACATTAGATATATAGACAACCAATGTCTCGGTGCCATCACTATCAATGGCAATGGCTGATATAGCAAGATTAATTGCTTGATCTTCAAAACCACTAGCGCTTACGACACCAAATGAGGCGGTATCGGCTATACCCGATACCGTAACTGCAAGATCACTGGTCGTAAATACCGATGATGTACCATCACTCTCAGAGGTCAAGGCCGTAACTGACAAAGTAAATTCATTGTCTGAATGGGCGCTTGGCGTTACTTGCAAGCCTGATAATTGACTGGTTTGTAACGTCCAAACACCAGATGATGAGACCGTACCTGCTGATAGCTTTGCTCCCGTTGGCACATTTGATATATAAACAACCAACGTTTCACTACCATCAGTATCCATCACCGAGGTAGAAATTGTAAGCCCAATCGCTTGGTCTTCAACGGTCGATGCAGACATTGTCCCCAACGCTGCCGTATCGGCTATACCAGATACCGTAACTGCAAGATCACTGGTCGTAAATACCGATGATGTACCATCACTCTCAGAGGTCAGTGCCGTAACCGACAATGTAAACTCATTGTCTGAATGGACAGGTGGCGTAATTTGCAAACCTGATAATTGATTGGTTTGTAACGTCCAAATACCAGATGATGAAACCGTACCGGCTGACAAGCTAGCCCCCGTTGGCGTGCCAGATATATAAATCACTAATGTTTCACTGCCATCACTATCTATGAGCGAACTAGAAATTGTAAGCCCAATCGCTTGGTCTTCAATAGTAGATGCAGACATTGTCCCCAACGCTGCTGTATCAGCTATACCCGATACCGTAACCGCAAGATCACTTGTGGTAAAGATCGATGATGTGCCATCACTCTCAGAGGTTAAGGCCGTAACCGATAACGTGAATTCAGCGTCTGAATGCACGCTTGGCGTCACTTGCAAGCTCGATAATTGATTGGATTGGATTGTCCAAACACCTGATGATGAAACCGTACCGGCTGATAATGTTGCCCCCGTTGGCACACCCGATATATAGACAACCAATGTCTCACTACCATCGCTATCAATGGCAATGGCTGATATAGCAAGGTTAATTGCTTGATCTTCAAAACCACTAGCGCTTACAACACCAAATGAGGCGGTATCGGCTATACCCGATACCGTAACTGCAAGGTCACTGGTAGTAAATACCGATGATGTACCATCACTCTCAGAGGTTAATGCCGTAATCGATAATGTAAATTCATTATCCAGATGCGCAGGTGGTGTAACCTGCAAGCCTGATAATTGACTGGTTTGTAACGTCCAAACACCACCCGATGAAACCGTGCCTGCTGAAAGTGTTGCACCCGTTGGAACGTTTGATATGTAAACAACCAATGTTTCACTACCATCGGTATCTATCACCGAGGTAGAAATTACAAGATTGACCCCTTGGTCTTCAAACCCACTAGCACTTACAACATCCAAAGAAGCGGTATCGGCTGTACCTGATACTGTAACTGCCAATGCAGATGTAGTAAATATCGATGATGAGCCGTCATCTTCAGAAGTTAGCGACGTAACCGACAAGGTAAATTCTTGATCTGAATGCACGCTTGGCGTAATTTGTAAACCTGATAATTGGCTGGTTTGTAATGTCCAGACACCAGATGATGAAACCGTACCCGCTGATAGCTTAGCACCCGTTGGTACGCTTGATATATAAACAACCAACGTTTCACTACCATCGGTATCTATAACCGAGGTAGAAATTGCAAGATTGATCCCTTGATCTTCAAAGCCACTGGCGCTGATCACATCTAACGATGCCGTATCAGCTACGCCAGATATCTTAACTTGAAGATCTGCAACTGCAAAAACAGACGATGTGCCATCATCTTCGGAGGTAACAACTGTAACTGATAAAGTAAGATCAAGATGTGAATGCGCAGGAGGTATTGCTGTTAAACCCGATAACTGGCTAGTTTGCAATGTCCACACACCAGCCGACGATACTGTACCCGCTGAAAGTGATATCCCTGTACGCAAATTGCTAACGTACAATACGATCGTTTCACTACCATCTGTATCTAAAATAGCAGGAGATATATCAAGATGAAATGTTTGATCTTCCAAACCGCTCAAACTTAATCGTTGCAATGCCGCGGTATCTGCTATGCCTGACACCGTAACTGCAAGATCACTTGTGGTAAATATCGATGATGTGCCGTCATCTTCAGATGTAAGTGCCGTAACCGATAACGTGAAGTCCTGGTCTGAATGGGCGCTTGGCGTTACCTGCAAGCCCGATAATTGACTGGGTTGTAATGTCCAAACACCAGCCGATGAAACCGTACCTGTCGAAAGTACTACACCCGTTGGCACATTAGATATATAGACAACCAATGTCTCAGAGCCGTCGCTGTCAATAGCAATGGCTGATATAGCAAGATCAATTGCTTGATCTTCAAAGCCACTGGCACTCATCACACCAAACGAAGCCGTATCGGCTATACCCGATACCGTAATTGCAAGGTCACTGGTCGTAAATACCGATGATGTACCATCACTCTCAGAGGTCAAGGCCGTAACCGACAAGGTAAACTCATTGTCTGAATGGACAGGTGGCGTTATCTGCAAACCTGATAATTGGCTGGTTTGCAATGTCCAAATACCAGATGATGAGACCGTACCTGCCGATAGTTTGGCTCCCGTTGGAGCACCTGATATATAAACAACCAACGTCTCACTACCATCACTATCAACAAATGAGGTAGAAATTGTAATACCTATCGCTTGATCTTCAACGGTTGATGTATCAATTGTTTGCAGTGGCGCCGTATCAGCTATACCCGATACCGTAACTGCAAGATCACTAGTAATGAAAATTGATGATGTACCATCACTCTCAGAGGTCAAGGCCGTAACCGATAGGGTAAATTCTTGATCTGAATGCAATGGTGGCGTTACCTGCAAACCCGATAATTGACTTGTCTGCAATGTCCAAACACCTAATGATGAAACCGTACCGGCTGATAATCTTGCCCCCGTTGGGGTACCCGATATATAAACAACCAACGTCTCACTACCATCACTATCAACAAATGAGGTAGAAATTGTAATTCCTACTGTTTGATCTTCTAGCGTAGAGGCATCAACTGTTCCCAAGCGCGCTGTATCAGCAATAGCCGATACCGTAACTGCAATATTGCCTGTCGTGAAACTCGATGACGTGCCATCATCTTCAGAAGTGATAGCCGTAACCGATAACGTGAATTCAGCGTCTGAATGTACAGGTGGAGTTACTTGCAAACCCGATAATTGATTGGATTGGATTGTCCAAACACCAGTTGATGATGCCGTACCTGCTGATAGCTTTGCTCCCGTTGGAAGATCGCCAATGTAAAGGACAAGTGTTTCGCTACCATCTGTATCTAATATTGCAGATGATATCACAATATTGATGCCTTGATCTTCAAAACCACTGGCTGCTATTTGTTGCAAGGCAGGAGTATCGGCTATACCCGATACCGTAACTGCAATATTGCCCGTTGTGATGTTTGATGATGTGCCGTCATCTTCAGAGGTTAATGCCGTAACCGACAAGGTAAATTCATTGTCTGAATGCACGGGTGGCGTTACTTGTAAACCTGATAATTGATTGGATTGGATTGTCCAAACACCAGCCGATGATGCCGTACCTGCTGATAGCTTAGCTCCCGTTGGAAGATTGCCAATATAAAGAACGAGTGTTTCGCTGCCATCTGTATCTAATATTGCAGATGATATCACAATATTGATGCCTTGATCTTCAAAACCACTGGCTTGAATTTGTTGCAAAGCGGGAGTGTCGGCTATGCCCGATACCGTCACTGCAAGATCACTGGTCGTAAATACCGATGATGTACCATCACTCTCAGAGGTCAAGGCCGTAACCGACAAAGTAAATTCATTGTCTGAATGGACAGGTGGCGTTACCTGCAAACCCGATAATTGACTTGTTTGGATTGTCCATATACCAACCGATGAAACCGTACCTGCTGATAGCTTAGCTCCCGTTGGCACTCCCGATATATAAATAACCAATGTCTCACTACCATCAGTATCTATCACCGAAGTAGAAATTGTAAGCCCTATCGCTTGATCTTCAACGGTAGATGCAGACATTGTCTCCAACGCTGCCGTATCAGCTATACCCGATATCGTAACTGCAAGATCACTGGTCGTAAATACCGATGATGTACCATCACTCTCAGAGGTCAAGGCCGTAACCGACAAGGTAAACTCATTGTCTGAGTGCGCAGGTGGCGTTATCTGCAAGCCTGATAATTGGCTGGTTTGCAATGTCCAAATACCAGATGATGAGACCGTACCTGCCGATAGTTTGGCTCCCGTTGGAGCACCTGATATATAAACAACCAACGTCTCACTACCATCACTATCAACAAATGAGGTAGAAATTGTAATACCTATCACTTGATCTTCAACGATCGATGTATCAATTGTTTGCAGTGGTACCGTGTCAGCTATACCCGATACCGTAACTGCAAGATCACTTGTGGTAAAGATCGATGATGTGCCATCACTCTCAGAGGTCAAGGCCGTAACCGATAACGTGAAATCTTCATCTGAATGCATAAAGGGCGTAATTTGCAAACCTGATAATTGATTGGTTTGCAATGTCCAAACACCTGATGATGAAACCGTACCGGCTGATAATCTTGCCCCCGTTGGGGTACCCGATATATAAACAACCAACGTCTCACTACCATCACTATCAACAAATGAGGTAGAAATTGTAATTCCTACTGTTTGATCTTCTAGCGTAGAGGCATCAACTGTTCCCAAGCGCGCTGTATCAGCAATAGCCGATACTGTGACCGCAAGATCACTGGTCGTAAATACCGATGATGTACCATCATCTTCAGAGGTGAGTGCCGTAACCGATAACGTGAATTCAGCGTCTGAATGGACAGGTGGCGTTACTTGCAAACCCGATAATTGATTGGATTGGATTGTCCAAACACCAGCCGATGATGCCGTACCCGCTGATAGCTTGGCACCCGTTGGAACGTTTGATATATAAACAACCAACGTCTCACTGCCATCGGTATCGACTAGCGATGATGAAATAATAAGAGGAATGCTTGTATCTTCAAGCCCGCTAGCTATAAGACCATCTAATTTAGCTGTATCGGCTATACCCGATACCGTAACTGCAATATTGCCCGTTGTGATGTTTGATGATGTGCCGTCATCTTCAGAGGTTAATGCCGTAACCGACAAGGTAAATTCATTGTCTGAATGCACGGGTGGCGTTACTTGTAAACCTGATAATTGATTGGATTGGATTGTCCAAACACCAGCCGATGATGCCGTACCTGCTGATAGCTTAGCTCCCGTTGGAAGATTGCCAATATAAAGAACGAGTGTTTCGCTGCCATCTGTATCTAATATTGCAGATGATATCACAATATTGATGCCTTGATCTTCAAAACCACTGGCTTGAATTTGTTGCAAAGCAGGAGTGTCGGCTATGCCCGATACCGTCACTGCAAGATCACTGGTCGTAAATACCGATGATGTACCATCACTCTCAGAGGTCAAGGCCGTAACCGACAAAGTAAATTCATTGTCTGAATGGACAGGTGGGGTTACCTGCAAGCCCGATAATTGACTTGTTTGCAATGTCCATATACCAACCGATGAAACCGTACCTGCTGATAGCTTAGCTCCCGTTGGCACACCCGATATATAAATAACCAATGTCTCACTACCATCAGTATCTATCACCGAAGTAGAAATTGTAAGCCCTATCGCTTGATCTTCAACGGTAGATGCAGACATTGTCTCCAACGCTGCCGTATCAGCTATACCCGATATCGTAACTGCAAGATCACTGGTCGTAAATACCGATGATGTACCATCACTCTCAGAGGTCAAGGCCGTAACCGACAATGTAAATTCATTGTCTGAGTGCGCAGGTGGCGTTATCTGCAAGCCTGATAATTGGCTGGTTTGCAATGTCCAAATACCAGATGATGAGACCGTACCTGCCGATAGTTTGGCTCCCGTTGGAGCACCTGATATATAAACAACCAACGTCTCACTACCATCACTATCAACAAATGAGGTAGAAATTGTAATACCTATCACTTGATCTTCAACGATCGATGTATCAATTGTTTGCAGTGGTACCGTATCAGCTATACCCGATACCGTAACTGCAAGATCACTAGTAATGAAAATTGATGATGTACCATCACTCTCAGAGGTCAAGGCCGTAACCGATAACGTGAAATCTTGATCCGAGTGTAGCCACGGTATAACTTGCAAGCCCGATAATTGACTTGTCTGCAATGTCCAAATACCAGATGATGAGACCGTACCGGCTGATAATCTTACCCCCGTTGGGGTACCCGATATATAAACAACCAACGTCTCACTACCATCACTATCAACAAATGAGGTAGAAATTGTAATTCCTACTGTTTGATCTTCTAACGTAGAGGCATCAACTGTTCCCAAGCGCGCTGTATCAGCAATAGCCGATACTGTGACCGCAAGATCAGAACTTGTTACAACCGAAGAAGTGCCATCATCTTCAGAGGTGAGTGCCGTAACCGATAACGTGAATTCAGCGTCTAAATGGACAGGTGGCGTTACTTGCAAACCCGATAATTGATTGGATTGGATTGTCCAAACACCAGCCGATGAAACCGTACCCGCTGATAGCTTGGCACCCGTTGGAACGTTTGATATATAAACAACCAACGTCTCACTGCCATCGGTATCGACTAGCGATGATGAAATAATAAGAGGAATGCCTGTATCTTCAAGCCCGCTAGCTATAAGACCATCTAATTTAGCTGTATCAGCAACACCCGATATCCTAACCATAAGTTCTGCCGTAGAAAAAACCGACGATGTACCATCATCTTCAGAGGTAAGCGCCGTAACCGATAAGGTAAAGTCTCGATCCGAGTGCAACGGTGGTACGATATATAAACCTGATAATTGACTGGTTTGTAATGTCCAAACACCTGAAGAAGCTACTGTACCCGATGAAAGCATTACCCCTGAAGGTAAGTTGGTAAGATATACGATAATCGTTTCACTACCATCTGTATCCAAAATTGCAGGCGATATATCAAGTACAACTCGTTGATCTTCAAGCCCACTTAAATTCAATCGCTGCAGCGCTGGAGTGTCGGCTATACCTGATACCGTCACTGCAAGATCACTGGTAGTAAATACCGATGATGTACCATCACTCTCAGAGGTCAAAGCCGTAACCGACAAAGTAAATTCATTGTCTGAGTGCGCAGGTGGCGTTACCTGCAAGCCCGATAATTGACTTGTTTGCAATGTCCATATACCAACCGATGAAACCGTACCTGCTGATAGCTTTGCTCCCGTTGGCACACCCGATATATAAATAACCAATGTCTCACTACCATCAGTATCTATCACCGAAGTAGAAATTGTAAGCCCTATCGCTTGGTCTTCAACGGTCGATGCAGACATTGTCTCCAACGCTGCCGTATCGGCTATACCCGATATCGTAACTGCAAGATCACTGGTCGTAAATACCGATGATGTACCATCACTCTCAGAGGTCAAGGCCGTAACCGACAAGGTAAACTCATTGTCTGAGTGCGCAGGTGGCGTTATCTGCAAACCTGATAATTGGCTGGTTTGCAATGTCCAAATACCAGATGATGAGACCGTACCTGCCGATAGTTTGGCTCCCGTTGGAGCACCTGATATATAAACAACCAACGTCTCACTACCATCACTATCAACAAATGAGGTAGAAATTGTAATACCTATCGCTTGATCTTCAACGATCGATATATCAATTGTTTGCAGTGGTACCGTGTCGGCTATACCCGATACCGTAACTGCAAGATCACTAGTAATGAAAACTGATGATGTACCGTCATCTTCAGAGGTCAAGGCCGTAACCGATAACGTGAAATCTTGATCCGAGTGTAGCCACGGTATAACTTGCAAGCCCGATAATTGACTTGTCTGCAATGTCCAAACACCTGATGATGAAACCGTACCCGTTGATAGCTTAGCACCCGTTGGGGTACCCGATATATAAACAACCAACGTCTCACTACCATCACTATCAACAAATGAGGTAGAAATTGTAATCCCTACTGTTTGATCTTCTAGCGTAGAGGCATCAACTGTTCCCAAGCGCGCTGTATCAGCAATAGCCGATACCGTAACTGCAATATTGCCTGTCGTGAAACTCGATGACGTGCCATCATCTTCAGAAGTGATAGCCGTAACCGATAACGTGAATTCAGCGTCTGAATGTACAGGTGGCGTTACTTGCAAACCCGATAATTGATTGGATTGGATTGTCCAAACACCAGCCGATGATGCCGTACCTGCTGATAGCTTAGCTCCCGTTGGAAGATCGCCAATATAAAGGACAAGTGTTTCGCTGCCATCTGTATCTAATATTGCAGATGATATCACAATATTGATGCCTTGATCTTCAAAACCACTGGCTGCTATTTGTTGCAAGGCAGGAGTATCGGCTATACCCGATACCGTAACTGCAATATTGCCCGTTGTGATGTTTGATGATGTGCCGTCATCTTCAGAGGTTAATGCCGTAACCGACAAGGTAAATTCATTGTCTGAATGCACGGGTGGCGTTACTTGTAAACCTGATAATTGATTGGATTGGATTGTCCAAACACCAGCCGATGATGCCGTACCTGCTGATAGCTTAGCTCCCGTTGGAAGATTGCCAATATAAAGAACGAGTGTTTCGCTGCCATCTGTATCTAATATTGCAGATGATATCACAATATTGATGCCTTGATCTTCAAAACCACTGGCTTGAATTTGTTGCAAAGCGGGAGTGTCGGCTATGCCCGATACCGTCACTGCAAGATCACTGGTCGTAAATACCGATGATGTACCATCACTCTCAGAGGTCAAGGCCGTAACCGACAAAGTAAATTCATTGTCTGAATGGGCGCTTGGCGTTACCTGCAAGCCCGATAATTGACTTGTTTGCAATGTCCATATACCAACCGATGAAACCGTACCTGCTGATAGCTTTGCTCCCGTTGGCACACCCGATATATAAATAACCAATGTCTCACTACCATCAGTATCTATCACCGAAGTAGAAATTGTAAGCCCTATCGCTTGGTCTTCAACGGTCGATGCAGACATTGTCTCCAACGCTGCCGTATCGGCTATACCCGATATCGTAACTGCAAGATCACTGGTCGTAAATACCGATGATGTACCATCACTCTCAGAGGTCAAGGCCGTAACCGACAAGGTAAACTCATTGTCTGAGTGCGCAGGTGGCGTTATCTGCAAACCTGATAATTGGCTGGTTTGCAATGTCCAAATACCAGATGATGAGACCGTACCTGCCGATAGTTTGGCTCCCGTTGGAGCACCTGATATATAAACAACCAACGTCTCACTACCATCACTATCAACAAATGAGGTAGAAATTGTAATACCTATCGCTTGATCTTCAACGATCGATATATCAATTGTTTGCAGTGGCGCCGTATCAGCTATACCCGATACCGTAACTGCAAGATCACTAGTAATGAAAATTGATGATGTACCGTCATCTTCAGAGGTCAAGGCCGTAACCGATAACGTGAAATCTTGATCCGAGTGTAGCGACGGTATAACTTGCAAGCCCGATAATTGACTTGTCTGCAATGTCCAAATACCAGATGATGAAACCGTACCGGCTGATAATCTTGCCCCCGTTGGGGTACCCGATATATAAACAACCAACGTCTCACTACCATCACTATCAACAAATGAGGTAGAAATTGTAATTCCTACTGTTTGATCTTCTAACGTAGAGGCATCAACTGTTCCCAAGCGCGCTGTATCAGCAATAGCCGATACTGTGACCGCAAGATCAGAACTTGTTACAACCGAAGAAGTGCCATCATCTTCAGAGGTGAGTGCCGTAACCGATAACGTGAATTCAGCGTCTGAATGGACAGGTGGCGTTACTTGCAAACCCGATAATTGATTGGATTGGATTGTCCAAACACCAGCCGATGAAACCGTACCCGCTGATAGCTTGGCACCCGTTGGAACGTTTGATATATAAACAACCAACGTCTCACTGCCATCGGTATCGACTAGCGATGATGAAATAATAAGAGGAATGCCTGTATCTTCAAGCCCGCTAGCTATAAGACCATCTAATTTAGCTGTATCAGCAACACCCGATATCCTAACCATAAGTTCTGCCGTAGAAAAAACCGACGATGTACCATCATCTTCAGAGGTAAGCGCCGTAATCGATAAGGTAAAGTCTCGATCCGAGTGCAACGGTGGTACGATATGCAAACCTGATAATTGACTGGCTTGTAATGTCCAAACACCTGAAGAAGCTATTGTACCCGATGAAAGCATTACCCCTGAAGGTAAGTTGGTAAGATATACGATAAGCGTTTCACTACCATCTGTATCCAAAATTGCAGGCGATATATCAAGTACAACTCGTTGATCTTCAAGCCCACTTAAATTCAATCGCTGCAGCGCTGGAGTGTCGGCTATACCTGATACCGTCACTGCAAGATCACTGGTAGTAAATACCGATGATGTACCATCACTCTCAGAGGTCAAAGCCGTAACCGACAAAGTAAATTCATTGTCTGAGTGCGCAGGTGGCGTTACCTGCAAGCCCGATAATTGACTTGTTTGCAATGTCCATATACCAACCGATGAAACCGTACCTGCTGATAGCTTAGCTCCCGTTGGCACACCCGATATATAAATAACCAATGTCTCACTACCATCAGTATCTATCACCGAAGTAGAAATTGTAAGCCCTATCGCTTGGTCTTCAACGGTCGATGCAGACATTGTCTCCAACGCTGCCGTATCGGCTATACCCGATATCGTAACTGCAAGATCACTGGTCGTAAATACCGATGATGTACCATCACTCTCAGAGGTCAAGGCCGTAACCGACAAGGTAAACTCATTGTCTGAGTGCGCAGGTGGCGTTATCTGCAAACCTGATAATTGGCTGGTTTGCAATGTCCAAATACCAGATGATGAGACCGTACCTGCTGATAATTTGGCTCCCGTTGGAGCACCTGATATATAAACAACCAACGTCTCACTACCATCACTATCAACAAATGAGGTAGAAATTGTAATACCTATCGCTTGATCTTCAACGATCGATATATCAATTGTTTGCAGTGGCGCCGTATCAGCTATACCCGATACCGTAACTGCAAGATCACTAGTAATGAAAATTGATGATGTACCGTCATCTTCAGAGGTCAAGGCCGTAACCGATAACGTGAAATCTTGATCCGAGTGTAGCGACGGTATAACTTGCAAGCCCGATAATTGACTTGTCTGCAATGTCCAAATACCAGATGATGAAACCGTACCGGCTGATAATCTTACCCCCGTTGGGGTACCCGATATATAAACAACCAACGTCTCACTACCATCACTATCAACAAATGAGGTAGAAATTGTAATTCCTACTGTTTGATCTTCTAACGTAGAGGCATCAACTGTTCCCAAGCGCGCTGTATCAGCAATAGCCGATACTGTGACCGCAAGATCAGAACTTGTTACAACCGAAGAAGTGCCATCATCTTCAGAGGTGAGTGCCGTAACCGATAACGTGAATTCAGCGTCTGAATGGACAGGTGGCGTTACTTGCAAACCCGATAATTGATTGGATTGGATTGTCCAAACACCTGATGATGAAACCGTACCCGCTGATAGCTTGGCACCCGTTGGAACGTTTGATATATAAACAACCAACGTCTCACTGCCATCGGTATCGACTAGCGATGATGAAATAATAAGAGGAATGCCTGTATCTTCAAGCCCGCTAGCTATAAGACCATCTAATTTAGCTGTATCAGCAACACCCGATATCCTAACCATAAGTTCTGCCGTAGAAAAAACCGACGATGTACCATCATCTTCAGAGGTAAGCGCCGTAACCGATAAGGTAAAGTCTCGATCCGAGTGCAACGGTGGTACGATATATAAACCTGATAATTGACTGGTTTGTAATGTCCAAACACCTGAAGAAGCTACTGTACCCGATGAAAGCATTACCCCTGAAGGTAAGTTGGTAAGATATACGATAATCGTTTCACTACCATCTGTATCCAAAATTGCAGGCGATATATCAAGTACAACTCGTTGATCTTCAAGCCCACTTAAATTCAATCGCTGCAGCGCTGCAGTGTCGGCTATACCTGATACCGTCACTGCAAGATCACTGGTCGTAAATACCGATGATGTACCATCACTCTCAGAGGTCAAAGCCGTAACCGACAAAGTAAATTCATTGTCTGAGTGCGCAGGTGGCGTTACCTGCAAGCCCGATAATTGACTTGTTTGCAATGTCCATATACCAACCGATGAAACCGTACCTGCTGATAGCTTAGCTCCCGTTGGCACACCCGATATATAAATAACCAATGTCTCACTACCATCAGTATCTATCACCGAAGTAGAAATTGTAAGCCCTATCGCTTGGTCTTCAACGGTCGATGCAGACATTGTCTCCAACGCTGCCGTATCGGCTATACCCGATACCGTAACTGTCAATGCACTGGTGGTGAAAATCGATGATGTACCATCACTCTCAGAGGTCAAGGCCGTAACCGACAATGTAAACTCATCGTCTGAATGGACAGGTGGCGTAATTTGCAAACCTGATAATTGATTGGTTTGTAACGTCCAAATACCAGATGATGAGACCGTACCTGCTGATAGTTTAGCTCCCGTTGGAGCACCTGATATATAAACAACTAACGTCTCACTACCATCACTATCAACAAATGAAGTAGAAATTGTAATACCTATCGCTTGATCTTCAATAGTAGATGCAGACATTGTCCCCAACGCTGCTGTATCGGCTATACCCGATACCCTAACTGCAAGATCACTGGTAGTAAATATCGATGATGTACCGTCATCTTCAGAGGTCAAAGCCGTAACCGATAGGGTAAATTCTTGATCTGAATGCAATGGTGGCGTTACCTGCAAACCCGATAATTGATTGGATTGGATTGTCCAAACACCTGATGATGAAACCGTACCCGCTGATAGCTTGGCACCCGTTGGAACGTTTGATATATAAACAACCAACGTCTCACTGCCATCGGTATCAATGCGTAAAGCAGAAATAGAAAGCCCTATCGCTTGATCTTCAAACCCGCTAGCACTGATCACTCCAAACGAGGCCGTGTCAGCAATAGCCGATACTGTGACCGCAAGATCAGCGCTTGTTACAACCGAAGACGTGCCATCATCTTCTGAAGAAATAGCTGTAATTGAAAGCGTAAATTCTTGGTCTGAATGGGCAAGCGGAGTGATGGTTAACCCTGATAGTTGGTTAGTTTGTATTGTCCATGCACCTGATGATGAAACCGTACCCGCTGATAGCTTAGCACCTGTTGGTACATTACCTACATATAGCACTAGCGTTTCACTACCATCTGTATCCAATATTGCAGATGATATTGTAATAGGAATGCCTGTATCTTCAAAACCACTAGCGGCTAGTCGCTGCAATGCTGGAGTATCAGCTACACCCGATACCGTAACCGACAGCTCAGTTGTGGTGAAAACCGACGATGTACCGTCATCTTCAGAGGTGATAGTCGTAACCGATAAGGTAAAGTCTCGATCTGAATGCAGAGGCGGTATGATTTGTAAACCAGCTAATTGACTTGGCTGTAATGTCCAAACACCAGTCGATGACAACGTTCCTGATGTCAATGTAGCGCCTGTGATCACACCTGCGATATAAACCACAATCGTCTCGCTACCATCTGTATCAATTAAAGGCGATGATATCCCAAGATTGATCGCTTGATCTTCAAAACCACTAGCACTGCTCACCCCAAGCGAGGCCGTATCGGCTATACCCGATACCGTCACTGCAATATCACTGGTGGTGAAAACCGATGACGTGCCATCAGCTTCAGAGATGAACGCCGTAACCGACAAAGTAAATTCATTGTCCGAATGGACAGGTGGCGTAATTTGCAAGCCTGATAATTGACTGGTTTGCAGCGTCCAAATACCAGATGATGAGATCGTACCTGCTGATAGCTTTGCTCCCGTTGGAGCACCTGATATATAAACAACCAATGTCTCACTACCATCGCTATCAACAAAGGAGGTAGAAATTGTAAGACCTATCGCTTGATCTTCAACGGTAGATGCGTCGATTGTTTGCAGTGGCGCCGTATCGGCTATGCCCGATACCGTAACTGCAAGATCACTGGTGGTGAAAATCGATGATGTACCGTCATCTTCAGAGGTCAAGGCCGTAACCGATAACGTAAAATCTTCATCTGAATGTATAAAGGGCGTAATTTGCAAACCTGATAATTGATTGGTTTGTAACGTCCAAATACCAGATGATGAGACCGTACCTGCTGATAGTTTGGCTCCCGTTGGAGCACCTGATATATAAACAACCAACGTCTCACTACCATCACTATCAACAAATGAAGTAGAAATTGTAATACCTATCGCTTGATCTTCAACGGTCGATGTATCAGTTGTTTGCAGTGGCGCCGTATCGGCTATACCCGATACCCTAACTGCAAGATCACTGGTAGTAAATATCGATGATGTACCGTCATCTTCAGAGGTCAAGGCCGTAACCGATAGGGTAAATTCTTGATCTGAATGCAATGGTGGCGTTACCTGCAAACCCGATAATTGATTGGATTGGATTGTCCAAACACCTGATGATGAAACCGTACCCGCTGATAGCTTGGCACCCGTTGGAACGTTTGATATATAAACAACCAACGTCTCACTGCCATCGGTATCAATGCGTAAAGCAGAAATAGAAAGCCCTATCGCTTGATCTTCAAACCCGCTAGCACTGATCACTCCAAACGAGGCCGTGTCAGCAATAGCCGATACTGTGACCGCAAGATCAGCGCTTGTTACAACCGAAGACGTGCCATCATCTTCTGAAGAAATAGCTGTAATTGAAAGCGTAAATTCTTGGTCTGAATGGGCAAGCGGAGTGATGGTTAACCCTGATAGTTGGTTAGTTTGTATTGTCCATGCACCTGATGATGAAACCGTACCCGCTGATAGCTTAGCACCTGTTGGTACATTACCTACATATAGCACTAGCGTTTCACTACCATCTGTATCCAATATTGCAGATGATATTGTAATAGGAATGCCTGTATCTTCAAAACCACTAGCGGCTAGTCGCTGCAATGCTGGAGTATCAGCTACACCCGATACCGTAACCGACAGCTCAGTTGTGGTGAAAACCGACGATGTACCGTCATCTTCAGAGGTGATAGTCGTAACCGATAAGGTAAAGTCTCGATCTGAATGCAGAGGCGGTATGATTTGTAAACCAGCTAATTGACTTGGCTGTAATGTCCAAACACCAGTCGATGACAACGTTCCTGATGTCAATGTAGCGCCTGTGATCACACCTGCGATATAAACCACAATCGTCTCGCTACCATCTGTATCAATTAAAGGCGATGATATCCCAAGATTGATCGCTTGATCTTCAAAACCACTAGCACTGCTCACCCCAAGCGAGGCCGTATCGGCTATACCCGATACCGTCACTGCAATATCACTGGTGGTGAAAACCGATGACGTGCCATCAGCTTCAGAGATGAACGCCGTAACCGACAAAGTAAATTCATTGTCCGAATGGACAAGTGGCGTAATTTGCAAGCCTGATAATTGACTGGTTTGCAGCGTCCAAATACCAGATGATGAGATCGTACCTGCTGATAGCTTTGCTCCCGTTGGAGCACCTGAT
Source organism: Alphaproteobacteria bacterium (assembly GCA_965178085.1). Taxonomy (GTDB): domain Bacteria; phylum Pseudomonadota; class Alphaproteobacteria; order CBCXTS01; family CBCXTS01; genus CBCXTS01. The sequence continues at coordinate 58,780 of CBCXTS010000005.1, forward strand.
ATATAAACAACCAATGTCTCACTACCATCGCTATCAACAAAGGAGGTAGAAATTGTAAGACCTATCGCTTGATCTTCAACGGTAGATGCGTCGATTGTTTGCAGTGGCGCCGTATCGGCTATGCCCGATACCGTAACTGCAAGATCACTGGTGGTGAAAATCGATGATGTACCGTCATCTTCAGAGGTCAAGGCCGTAACCGATAACGTAAAATCTTCATCTGAATGTATAAAGGGCGTAATTTGCAAACCTGATAATTGATTGGTTTGTAACGTCCAAATACCAGATGATGAGACCGTACCTGCTGATAGTTTGGCTCCCGTTGGAGCACCTGATATATAAACAACCAACGTCTCACTACCATCACTATCAACAAATGAAGTAGAAATTGTAATACCTATCGCTTGATCTTCAACGGTCGATGTATCAGTTGTTTGCAGTGGCGCCGTATCGGCTATACCCGATACCCTAACTGCAAGATCACTGGTAGTAAATATCGATGATGTACCGTCATCTTCAGAGGTCAAGGCCGTAACCGATAATGTAAAATCTTGATCTGAATGCAATGGTGGCGTTACCTGCAAACCCGATAATTGATTGGATTGGATTGTCCAAACACCTGATGATGAAACCGTACCCGCTGATAGCTTGGCACCCGTTGGAACGTTTGATATATAAACAACCAACGTCTCACTGCCATCGGTATCAATGCGTAAAGCAGAAATAGAAAGCCCTATCGCTTGATCTTCAAACCCGCTAGCACTGATCACTCCAAACGAGGCCGTGTCAGCAATAGCCGATACTGTGACCGCAAGATCAGCGCTTGTTACAACCGAAGACGTGCCATCATCTTCTGAAGAAATAGCTGTAATTGAAAGCGTAAATTCTTGGTCTGAATGGGCAAGCGGAGTGATGGTTAACCCTGATAATTGGTTAGTTTGTATTGTCCATACACCTGATGATGAAACCGTACCCGCTGATAGCTTAGCACCTGTTGGTATATTGTCTACATATAGCACTAGCGTTTCACTACCATCTGTATCCAATATTGCAGATGATATTGTAATAGGAATGCCTGTATCTTCAAAACCACTAGCGGCTAGTCGCTGCAATGCTGGAGTATCAGCTACACCCGATACCGTAACCGACAGCTCAGTTGTGGTGAAAACCGACGATGTACCGTCATCTTCAGAGGTGATAGTCGTAACCGATAAGGTAAAGTCTCGATCTGAATGCAGAGGCGGTATGATTTGTAAACCAGCTAATTGACTTGGCTGTAATGTCCAAACACCAGTCGATGACAACGTTCCTGATGTCAATGTAGCGCCTGTGATCACACCTGTGATATAAACCACAATCGTCTCGCTACCATCTGTATCAATTAAAGGCGATGATATCCCAAGATTGATCGCTTGATCTTCAAAACCACTAGCACTGCTCACCCCAAACGATGCCGTATCGGCTATACCCGATACCGTCACTGCAAGATTACTAGTCGTGAAAATCGATGACGTGCCATCAGCTTCAGAGGTAAGTGCTGTAATCGATAATGTGAAATCTTGATCCGAATGAGCAGATGGTGTTACTTGCAAACCCGACAATTGACTGGTTTGCAGCGTCCATTGGCCAGATGATGAGATCGTACCTGCTGATAGCTTAGCACCCGTTGGCACGCCCGATATATAAACCACTAACGTCTCACTACCATCGCTATCAACAAAGAAGGTAGAAATTGTAATACCTATCGCTTGATCTTCAACGGTAGATGCGTCGATTGTTTGCAGTGAGGCCGTATCGGCTATACCCGATACCCTAACTGCAAGATCACTGGTAGTAAATATCGACGATGCACCGTCATTTTCAGAGGTAAGCGCCGTAACCGACAATGTAAATTCATTGTCTGAGTGCGCAGGTGGCGTAATTTGCAAACCTGATAATTGATTGGTTTGTAACGTCCAAATACCAGATGATGAGACCGTACCTGCTGATAGTTTGGCTCCCGTTGGAGCACCTGATATATAAACAACCAATGTCTCAGAACCGTCAGTATCAATGAGCGTAGTCGATATAATAAGATCAACGCTTTTATCTTCTACTGTCGAGGTATTTTGCACCCGCAGAACAGGAACATCTGCCTCACCATACAATGTAACAACAAGATCTACTCTGCTTGCTAAAGAAGAAACACCGTCTCTTTCGGATGTTGTTGTGATAACAGTAAGGGTAAAATCTTCATTCGAATGAACAGGTGGAATCAAGTTTAATCCAGCAAGTTCACCCTTGCTTAAAGTCCATAATCCACCCGAAACTGTACCAGCAGTCAAACTAGCACGCGGTGGTACGTTACTAATATAAATAATTGCAGTCTCACTGCCGTCTGTATCAACAATAGTTGCAACAATATCAAGAGAAACAACGCTATCTTCTAAACCACTGATGTTTGAAAAGCTAAGCTGTGCTGTATCTGCTACCCCAACAACTTTAACGCTAATATCAGCCGTCGTAAAAACCGAAGAATTTGTATCATTTTCTGATGTAATAGCAGTAACCGATAAGGTAAAGTCTTGATCCGAATGAACAGGCGGTATTACTGCTAACCCTGAAACCAGTCCACCAGAAACAGTCCACACAGAAGAATGTAAAACCCCTGCAGAAAGCTTTGCACCTGCTGGTACATTTGAAACATAAACCACTAATGTTTCCGATGCATCCGTATCAACCAGAACAACTGAAAGACCAAGCGTAATTATAGTATCTTCCAAACCACACGTATCTTGCACTACAAGACTTACCGTATCTGCAACTCCTGTTAAATTAATGGTTATCATATTGGTTGTGATGACGCTACCAATTGCTTGATCTTCTGAGGTAACAGCTGTAACAGAAAGTGTAAAATCATATGCAGAATGTGCTGGTGCTTTCAGTTCTAGCCCTGAAAGTTCTGCCAATGAAACCGTCCATACATTATTGGCTAACGTTCCTGAAGACAAAAAAGAGTCTGTTGGAACGTTTGCAATGTAAAGTATTAACGTTTCAGAACCATCGGTGTCTTGCAATCCCAAAAAGGAGCTTAATATAATAGCATGATCTTCTGTTCCAGGGATCGCAGAAGTTAAAATATCACCAGCATCAATAACTGGCGCAATGGTAATATTTGATTGCGTTTTGCTAAGAACTTCATGCTCTCCATCTTTGATTACAACCAACGCTGTAATAGCAAAATTTCCTGAATAATGCGCTGGAGGTGTGACAATTAAATCATTGCCAAATATCCTATATTCATTCAAATTTAACATCCAACGACCATTGGATTGTAGCGTTCCATGGTTCAAACGGGCTTGAGTTGGAAGAATAAACTCTACCTGGTGCAAACTATCGCCTGAACCTATAATGCCTACAGATAATTTTAATGAAAACCCTACATCTTCTGTGAGCATAGGATCCACAGTAATTGAAAGTGTTGGGATAGTAGCTAAAGAAGTAGCAACTGGAAGATTCTTGGGAGCGCCCAAAACAATAGCATCTTGATCAAGTATTGAAATTTGTAAATTAAAATTACCTTGATCAATTGGAGATATCAGATTGAGATTATCAAGCTCTGTCGTTGACAGTGTATATCTGCCATCTGGTTGACGTGTGCCACTACTTAAGCTGCTTAGTGCTGGAACACCGCCAATGACAACGCTAGTGGCAGGAACATCTACCAATGCAACAGAGCGAAATAATGCAAGAGGAAATAAAGGAGCGGTTATTGGCTGAGAATCAGGCGCTGTTGGCTGTAACAGAACAGCTCCTGAAATTTCAATTTGTTCAATTTCTCCAATCGTAACACCTAGGCTTGTAAATTCGTATCTACCTTGTGCATTCAAACGAGAAAGGACAGATGAATTAGTAACGCTTCCTTGTTGCAATTGCTGTTGTAATATCTGTAAATCAAAAACATCAGAGCGGACATTTAAATTGCTAGCCAAAAGATCATTAGGACTAATCTTAACAACCAAACGGTCAATTCCTGCACCACCTGAAGCTAGGTCCTGCTGAGAAGCAATAGTTCCCGTACCTTGACTGGCAACAAATAACGTGTCATCTCCAAACCCACCATAAAGCTTATCAGCACCGCCTTCACCATCAAGAGCATCATTGCCAAACTCTCCAAATATAATATCATCCCCATCGCCACCTGATATTTGATCACCACTACTTGCAAGCAACTCCACTGACACCGTTGAATGCAAAACCTGCGGATTAGTGTCTCCAACAACACTCGTAACCGACAGTGTGAACTCAGGTGTGCCAGATGCAATACCCGTGATTCTTAAGCTACTGAGGTTTGCAATAATTTTATCTGTATAAGGAAATGAAAACTGGCCCGTGCCCTCAGGCGTTGGGTAAATAGCAAATCCATCTTGATCAAAAAGTTCAAGCGATTGCCCTGGTTGCAAACCGCTAATAATCATTCGATCAAGCGGACCATCGGGGATAGGAGACCCTTGATATTTCAATGGAACCAATGCAACAAAAATAGAAGAACCCATTACCACTTGTGGCGGATTGCCATCAATAAAGCTTGCTCCATAATCACCAAACAAAACCTGATTAGCTGCTTCTCCTTGTATACGATCGCTACCTCCTCCTCCACTAAAGGTAGCGGCATTCGTCACAGAAGATACTGTGTTAATATTTTGCAAATCTACAACACTAGTGTTTGCGTTTAAAATTAATGAAAACCCATTATCAATGGGTTGAGCCGTAGGAACTGGCGGCAAGGTAATCTCATCGCTAGACCCTGAAAAAGGATCAAAACTTGATGGAACTGAGGGCAAGCTTACAATAGGCAGTAATGGCAAAGACGGCCCAATAGGAGTAACAGAACTGCTAGAGGTATCACTGGTTGGCAAAACATCATCAACCGATGATATTGTATCGCTTAAACTCACAATATCGCTTTGCGAAGACGATAAAACATTATTAGAAACATTCGCTGTTTGGATGATGTTGAGAGCATTTCTTTGTTCTACTTCATCAACAACAAAAACGTCTTCTGGATTTTGTGTAAATTCATCCAAAGTTTTAGGAGCTTCAATACTTGGTCTTAAAGCTTGAACATTTTCAACAAAAGTTGTTTCACGTCTAGCAAACTCACTATCCAATGTAGGTATTGCACCAAATTGAGCAATATCTTCTATGCTACCTTCTGTGGTATCTTCTGTGGTGTCTTCTGTGGTGTTATTGCCATCACTTGGTAAAGGAAGACCTTCAGGAGCATCCGATACTGCCAGCAAATCAATAGAAGATTGGATACTATTAGGAACCGTTGCCAAGCCATCATCCAAATCGGATGTGGCGCTGTTAGGATCAAAGGCAATTAAAGAACCTGTATCTTCTATTTCATCTAATAATTCATCAATAAAAATAAAATTTCCATCGCCTAAAACAAGAATAGGCGATAAGGCTCTAATGCTTTCGATATCTTCAATATCAAAGATCAGTTCATTGCCATTGGCTAATAAAATTCTAAATTGAAATTGATCAAGGACAATAGAGCTCGCACTGGCTAAAAGCGCACGGATATCATTAGCGCTCAAATTAACGTCCAGCACCATCCCTGGCTCAAGCAAGATATTTTGTCTATCTGTTTGAGACAAATCTCCGATAGCAAAAGCAAGTTCAGGTGATATATTAATTTGTTGGCGCAATCTTTGTAAAAAGCCTGGATCTGTACGACTTAACTTTATGGTCAAATCTCGAGCATCTTGCGTTTCGACAAGTCTACCTTCTATCGTTGTATTACTGCCAGCTTGCAAAATAGAATGATCTCTGCTCCCTTCATAACGATGCTCAATAAACAACTCTTTCTCATCAAGGGGTGCATTAGACTCATTATCAATGTTTTTTGTAGTCGTTATAGAATCATCCCTAGTGTTGGCATGCTCAATGTTAGACGATACATCTGTTTCTGCTTGCGCTTCATTGCTGTTGCGGGTCAAGTAGTTTGGTTGAGGTTGTGCCACCTCATCAGTTGAAGAGTTTAAAACACCATCAGACAAAACCTCGCTAGAGGCGCTTGCGCTTCCAAGGTCTGTTGTTGTTTTATTATCTTCGGCCATTGATGTTGGTTTGTTTTAAGCTTGTATAGGTGAACATTTGTTGTTCAATTTTACTGTGCCTTGTTACGTTTTATTTTGGCTAGCCATTTGATGGCGTCCCAGCGTCCATCATGTACTAATACAAAACTGACTATATAGTATCGCGTATCAATAACATTTTTATATAAGCATAACAAGCTAGTTCAAGCATTTTTGTAAATATAAAATAAAATTTTATGTTTTTTTTATGTTTGTTGCAATAATCACCGCTGCACCTATGAAAATAAAAGCATCTGCGCAATTAAAAGCAGGCCAATGCCATCCTTGAACATAAAAGTCTATAAAATCAACAACACCATCTCTAAATATGCGATCTACTATATTACCTAAAGCTCCACCCAATATAGACGCAAGGGCAAAGCGCTCCGTAGTATTTTTAGCTTTTAAAAGCCAAATAAAAACAAAAATAACAGCGCTAATAATCAACATAAAAACCACTACACTAGTTAGCGCATTTCCATTGTGGAATAACCCAAAGCTAATCCCTCTATTATAAACAAAAACGATATTTAAAAATGAAGTAATTGCAACTGATGTGTGGATAGGTGTGCTTAAAAAATACCATTCTATGATTAACTTACTGAACTGATCAACCATCAGCAATAATATCACTATCATAAAAGCATATAGCTTTTCTTTTAGAACTGGTTTTGCAAATGGAACAAACATCATAAAATGGCTATGATGTCACCACTTTTGTACAACGTATACAAAGATCTGGATGCTGCTCGACTGTCCCAATTTGCTCTACAATTTGCCAGCAGCGTGCGCATTTGTTACCCTTCGCACGTTTGGCAACAGCAACACAGCCTGCTATTTCGCCAATAGCAAAACCGTTTTCAGGTGCTACATCGCATAAATGGATTCCAGATGTTATTGTCATCAATTGAATAAGATCAAGCCAGTGTTCTATATCTTTATGATCTTCTAGATATAAAAATATTTCACTTTCCAAAGATGCTCCAAGTATTTTTTGTTCTCGAGCTATTTCAATAGCCCCCAAGATAACACGACGTATTTGTGAGCATCTCTTCCATTTATCTGCAAGTTCATCATCTCTCCAATGGTCTGGTGATAGTATAAAGCTTTGTAAATGAATACTCTCAAAATTATTTTGTTGCTGGTTTGATAAACCTTCTGCTTCTCTATGGCGTATTTCCCAAGCCTCTTCTGCCGTAAAGCATAAAATAGGAGCAAGCCATCGGACCAAATGATTGAAAACTTCATTCAAAGTAAATAATGTTGCATTTCTTGTTGGACTATCATTGCTATCGCAATAGAGGCTATCTTTGCGAATATCAAAATAAAAGGATGATAAATCATTAATACAAAAATCATGTATCATCTTGAATAAACGATGGAAGTCGTAAGAATAGCAATATTGCTCATACTCTTTGCCAAGCATATATAGACGATGCAATACCCAGCGCTCAGGTTCAGGCAAATTTTGCTCACTGACAAACTCTAGAGGGCTATCACTAAGATTGCCTAGAAGCCATCGAAGACAATTTCTCAATCGACGATATGATTCACTATGTTGTTTTAAAGTATTGCTACCAATTGATAAATCATCACTATAATTGGAACCTACAACCCAAAGTCTTAATATATCTGCTCCATGCTGCTTAACAATTTTTTCTGGAGTAACAATATTCCCTAGCGATTTAGACATTTTCTGCCCATCTTCAGCAAGAACAAATCCATGCGTTATAATGGCTTCATAAGGCGCTCTATTTCTAGTGGCGCAGCTTTCCAATAATGATGAATGAAACCATCCACGGTGTTGGTCTGAGCCTTCTAGATACAGATCGGCTGGCCATTGTAAATCTTCTCGCTCTTCTAAGACAAACGCATGGGATGAGCCAGAGTCAAACCAAACATCAATGACATCATACACAGGCTGCCATCGACTTTGATCATGTTCTTTGCTTAAAAACCTGCGCGGATCTCCTTGAAACCAAACATCTGCCCCCCCTTGTGCAAAAGCATGTTCTATACGATCCATCACCGCACTGTCGCGTAAAACCTCACCAGTTTTAGGATCTTTAAAAATCGCAATAGGAACACCCCATACTCTTTGTCGTGACAAACACCAATCAGGCCTCAGCTTAATCATATCGTAAAGGCGTTTTTTCCCTTGTTCTGGATAAAAAATTGTTTTGTTAACGGCTTCAAGTGCTTTATTGCGCAGATTGTCAGTTTCCATAGAAACAAACCATTGCTCTGTCGTTCTAAATATAAGCGGAGCTTTTGATCTCCACGAATGAGGATAAGAGTGTTTTATCCTATTGATGCAATATAATTTTGCTGTCTTTTTAAGCGCTTCTAGAATATGAGGTTCTGCTGTGCCTTTTTTGCCTTTTTCATCATAAACTGTTAACCCAGCAAATCCTGGAACATGCTCCATGAAACTGCCATCTTCAGCAACTGTTTCAACAAGCTCAATGTTATGGGCCAAACCTAGATCATAATCATCTCTCCCATGCCCTGGTGCAATATGCACAAAGCCGGTACCTAGTTCATCGCTGACAAAATCACCATGATAAACATTAACTGGAAAATCATAACCAATGCTAATCAGTGGATGCTGGCAAACCATTTGCTCTATCTTATCGCCCTCAATGGTTTCCAAACGCTTCCAACCGTTATCATTAAGTTTGCAACGCATTGCAAACTCTGACCAAAGCTTATCTGCTAAAATCAAACAAGTTCCTGCAGCTATAAAACTTTCTGGATTGCAGAGACTGTCATCATTAATTTTATAAAGTCCATAGGAAAGATTACGATGATAAGAGATTGCTCTATTTGCTGGTAGTGTCCAGGGTGTTGTTGTCCAAATTACAATGTGCGCCCCAATGTAATGCTGATGGCTAGCTTTGATAACCTCAAACCCTAAATCAAGCGCTGTAGATTGATGATCTTGATATTCTATCTCTGCTTCAGCTAATGCTGTGCGCTCTACAATCGACCATAAAACTGGCTTTTTACCAAGATAAATTTTACCATCTAATAAAAATTTTCCTATCTCTCTAACAATAAGCGCCTCAGACTTGAAATCCATTGTTTTATAAGGATTTTTCCAGTCACCCATAACTCCAAGACGTTGAAACTCACTAATTTGAATATTAACCCACTTATCGGCAAATTTTCTACATTCTTGACGAAATTCATTGATTGGAAGATTATCTTTATCAATTCCTTGATCTCTAAAGCGTTCTTCTATTTTCCATTCAATGGGTAAACCATGGCAATCCCAACCTGGAACATAATTGGCATCAAAGCCCATCATTTGTCGCGAGCGGTTAATAATATCTTTTAAAATTTTATTCAAGGCGTGGCCTATATGCAAATGCCCATTCGCATAAGGTGGTCCATCATGCAGGATATATTTTTTTTTGTTTTTACGCGACTGCCGTAATTTACTCCAAAGATCCTCCTTTTGCCATTTTTCAAGAAAAAGCGGCTCTTTTTCAGGCAATCCTGCCCGCATAGGAAATTGCGTATTGGGTAAACGAACGCTATCTCTATAATCAATTGACATCAAGTTGGACCTTTTTATGATAGTTTTATACCGTAAAATTTTGATTTTTTACAAATGTTACTACTTTACAAATATTACTACAAAGTGACTAAACGGTATAGTTCTGTTTTAATTAGCTTATTTTGTTTATTTATCATATATATTTTGGATGCTGCATGTAGCTTTTCATCAGCGATGTTATATAATCAGCAACCAAGATGGTTTAAATCTTATGAATAAGGTTCATCTTTTCAAGGTCTATAAATAGCTTTTTAGCTAGATCAAGATCATCAATAATATTAGCTTGCATAAAATTACTTAAACTGATGTTTGTTTTTTGTTTGCAAAGCCACTCCATGGCTCCTTGATACGCTGGAGGAATAGGCATCATTTTATCTGATCCTTCAATTTTTAGTGCCTTTCCGTGAAGCGTTTGCGTTATTGCAATGCCACGGTTGATTAAACTCCATTCTACTTCTTTTGAGGCATCATCATTGTCATTGTCAACTTTAACAGGCATAGAAAACCCACCTCTTATATAGCGATATTCGCGCTGTTTTAAATGTATTTGCTTGGTCAATGCTGGATTTTTCAATGTTTTTGAGAGAGTATCTGCCAATGCATGCACATGCTGGCGAAGTCGTTGTTCACCAAAAATAGTCGCAGGTAAGTTTTTGCGAAACAACTCTTCTTTTACAAGCGCTTCATACAATGCGTCTACAACATCAAGACCTATAATGGATGTTAATCCAAAAGCAATATGCACCGAATAATCATCATTGGTTAATGCATCATGATACCAACCACGTGGAATGTAAAGTATATCACCTGGTTCCATACATACTTGTGTATATTTCTTTCCTTTGGCGTGATCAATCTTGCCTTGGCTCCATCTTTTAAAATCGCTATGATTAATTGGATGACTTTCTCTATTTTGCCATAAATTCCATACTTTCTTTCCTATTAAATGCACTGCCAGTACATCATGTGTGTCACAATGAGAATCAAAGGCTTTGTGCCTTTTTGCAGAATAATAAAGATTGGATTGCGCCCTTGCATCAAAACTATCTTCTAACATATCTGAAAATTCTCTCAAAGATGGTGTTAAGCTATCAATTCCATCCAATACTAAGCTGGCTCCCTTTTGGAGCCATTGCATGATCATTTGAGGTTCGGGGATCATCTCAAAATTACTGCCAATGCGCATATGCGTATTGCCTGTCATAGGGCTTATACAATATTCTACAGGTGGAATGATTTGACGATCAAGCACCAGCTTCATATTATTAGAATTCCAAATATGGCTCATATTACAAATTTCAGTCAATTGTTGCCAACTCATCAATTGACTGAAATAGTCCTTTTTCATTGTCGATGCTTTAATATGTAGCCATTTTTTGTCATAATATTGATTAAAAAACTGTTGTTTTTTTATAGGAGCTAATAAATCATCAAAGGTAAATATTGTTTTATTTTTCATATTGTTATCTTATTTGACTATATCATGTGTTATGCTGGTTGAGCCTTGATCAAGGATGGATTTGTAACAGGTGTATTTATTTTAATACCCTAAACATGTTGAATCAACTATAATAGATAATATGGTTTCTATTTTTGTCAATTTTAATTGATATTTGATATATAGCCTAACATATACTCATGGTAAGGATATCAGAAAATGACCAAGCAACAAGACAATGATTTTGCAGTACTGCATCTTCAACAATCCAATCAAAAGATTACATTACCTATTTTACATGCACAAGAAGGACCTTCTGTTCTTGATGTTCGTAAGCTTTATGCACAAACAGGCTTATTTACTTATGATCCTAGCTTTTCTTCTACAGCATCTTGTAACAGCGCCATTACGTTTATTGATGGTGATAAAGGCATTTTACGCCACCGCGGCTACGCTATTGAAAGCCTTGCAGAACACTCAGATTACATGGAAGTCTGTTATCTTTTGCTTAATGGAGAGCTCCCAAATCAAAAACAGAAAGATGACTTCATTGATACTGTCACTTATCATTCAATGCTACATGAGCAAATGTTGTTTTTTTACAAAGGCTTTCGTCGAGATGCACATCCAATGGCAATTATGGTTGCAGTTGTCGGTGCATTATCTGCTTTTTATCACGATACAACAGACATTACAGACTCAGCCCAAAGAATCCTTGCGTTCAATCGTGTTGTTTCAAAGATGCCGACCATTACTGCAATGGCATATAAATATTCAATTGGACAGCCTTTTGTCTATCCAGACAACAATCTTTCCTATGCGGCAAATTTTCTACGGATGACTTTTTCTACTCCTTGTGAAGAATATATCGTGCAACCTGCTGTTGCAAAAGCAATGGATCAAATTTTTATTTTGCATGCCGATCATGAACAAAATGCTTCTACATCTACCGTCCGTATGGCTGGTTCAACTGGAGCAAATCCCTATGCCTGTATAGCTGCTGGAATATCTTCTCTTTGGGGTCCTGCCCACGGTGGTGCCAATGAGGCTGTCTTAAGCATGCTCGATGAAATTGGTGATAAGAAAAATATTCCTCACTTTTTAGAGCGCGCAAAAAACAAAGATGATCCTTTCCGATTAATGGGTTTTGGTCATCGAGTTTACAAAAATTTTGACCCGCGTGCAGGTGTCTTAAAAAAATCCTGCTACGATGTGCTTGAAACACTCAAAATTAATGATCCAAAGCTTGAACTGGCAATTGAATTGGAACAAAGAGCACTTCAAGATCCATATTTTGTAGAACGTAAACTCTTTCCTAATGTTGATTTCTATTCTGGCATTATTTTGAAGGCAATTGGGTTTCCTACCAGTATGTTTACTGCTTTGTTTTCACTCGCACGCGCTGTTGGATGGATGTCGCAATGGAATGAAATGGTTGAAGATCCCCAAATGCGGATTGCACGCCCTAGACAGCTTTTTATAGGAGAAAAAAGCCGCCCATATCTCTCTATTGAAGATCGTCGCTAAATTTAAAAACCCCATCAATCATCGCTCTATATTCAATGGAATCATTGAATATAGAATGATTTAACACCCTAGCATATGGATTAATATTCCATATCTAGAACATTAATATTATCTGGAGGTTTCATGCATGCTTTTTTGCTTGATGCGCATGCAAGGCTAGCAATGGAGCATGCTTTTAAAGCTGCCGCGCAAGCATTGGTCCATGATGAAGTTCCTGTAGGCGCAGCCATCGTTGACTCCAATGGAGTTTTACTATCAAGCGCTTCAAATCAAATGCGTTCAACTTGTGATGCAACTGCACATGCTGAAGTTGTCGCTATTAGAAAGGCTTGCAAAAAAATACATTCTTCTCGCTTAGATGGATGTATCTTGGCCGTAACGTTAGAACCCTGCATGATGTGTACTGGAGCTATTGAGCTTGCGCGCCTTCAATGTGTTTTAATTAGTGCTGAAGATACTAAAAAAGGCTGTATCTTAAATGGAATTCATTATTTCAATACTAAAATAGCAACCCATAAACCTGAAATTATAGCAAATATAGAACCTCAAAAAAGCAATGATTTAATCAAAGATTTTTTTAAAAAGAAACGTACCCTAAAGCCTTAAAATCATGCACTCCCAATACACCATGATCAATAAATTATACGAATAATCAACATAATACAACCTATTAGATTGAATGGTCGCTGTTCAAGCAGATAATAGAAATTTGGCGCCCATAATCGTCTTCTGAGCGTTTTGTAGAACGACGAAAGCTAAAAAACCTTTCTTCATCTTCATACGTATCGCAAGCAATTGCTTCAATTGCTTCAATTCCTGCTTTTTGTAAACGATGCATCAAATAACTACATATGTTGAAGAGATATTTATTGTGCTCATCTGGCACAAAAAACTCTTTATTTGATGGGCTCTGTTGCATGAAAGACGCTAACAAATCTTGCCCAACTTGATAGCTTTTTTGAGCAATGTGAGGGCCAATGGCGGCTATAATATCACCACGTATACTACCTTGTGCAACCATCAAGTCAATGCATGATTCTACAACCCCATTTAAAGCACCCCGCCAGCCTGCATGCACTGCTCCTATAATTTTTTGCTTTCCATCACACAATAATATTGGCACACAATCGGCTGTAAGAATACCAAGGGCAATCGATGCATCTTTGCACACCATTCCATCGCAATGGGTTTGTATAATATTACCCTGTTCTGGTACCATGTCAGAAGTAACCAGCACAACATTATTTGAATGTACTTGATAAACACCTACAATTGGCGCTTGAAAAATCATACTTGCACGCTTGCGGTTTTCAATTACGTTACACCGATCATCTTGAGATCCAAGCCCCATGTTGGCACTAGACCAAATATCCGAACTAACGCCACCCTTGCGCGTTAAAAATCCATGGCGAATATATTGAATATTTTTAAATATATTCGCTGTTATCATTGAAGCTTGCATATCATTCATTGCGCTTGTTAGGGTCTGTTTTAACAACAATAATTTCCTTTTATCTTAAATCATTTAGTATTGCGTTTGTAACACAACACCTTAAATAAATTACCCATCATTGCAGGATCAATCAGTCGATGATAACCACTTCTGATTGCAATGTTGTGCTGTTGGTTGCCTTGAGCAGCTACAAGTTGTTGCGCGCGCGCATCAATGCCATGTGCTTGCAAAAACGCTCTTTGTGTTTGTACATACTCAATATTAGCCCCCCCAGATTGCAACGACAATTCTAGAGTCTTAAAATTAACATGTGCTGACAAATCAACACTACCAGAATGGTTTAGCATATTGCAATATTGGTGCTCTTTTAGACCTTGCAACGTTTCTCCAAAAGCGTTTTCAATGTAACCATAATCTATAATTAATCCATATCCTTGATGCTGTGCAACTCGCTTTCCAAGCTTCAATGCTATCTCTTGAGCCTTAGGACATATCTCTAAAATATCTCCTTCTTTGGGTGTTTGTATGGGCAAATCTTTTTGATCGAGTTTTACGCCATTAGTACAAACAATTTTAAGTCTTCCAGTTTGGTCTAATTCTACCATTCGCTCCAACCACTGCCCTTTGATCCATTGTAGTTGATGTATTGGAAGGGCGTCAAAAAACTCATTGGCCAACACTAAACTAGCACCAGGGGGTATGGCATCGATATTATCAACCCATACCCCTTTAGAGTGAAAATGCTTTAATACTGGATTAAGGCGTTTTTTTTGCTGTTTTGCAAGTATAGGACTTGCCTCTACAAACCAAAACTCTAGCGCATTCAAAAATGTTGGCCATTTTTTTGCCACGTTCAAAAAATCAAGAACCATACTGGCTCTTCCAGGTCCTAATTCTATCAATTGTATCTGTGGAGGTTTATCCATTTGTAGCCATGCATTAACAGCCCAAATACCTAACATTTCACCAAATAATTGGCTAATTTCTGGCGAAGTAGTAAAATCTCCTTTATTACCGATAATTTGTTTGTTTTGATAGTATCCATGTTTTTGATGAAAAAGACATTGCTGCATGTAACGTACAATATTCCATCTTCCATCGTAGCCTAATTCTTCTTGCAACCATAAAGGGGCAACTGTAAGCTCTTGTAAGTTTTGTTCTTTGAACATGTTTCTACGGGTCTTAATCATACATCTATCGATAGCTTCTTTTAATGCACCATATTCCTACAATAACCATTGGTAAACTTAACCATTGTCCCCAACTCGTGGCAAAAGGAAGTTGATTCACTAGCACTTCTTGTTCTCTCCATATCTCTGAAATAATGCGCATTACCCCATAGCTAAGAAGAAAAAACCCTGATATCCTTCCATATTGATGCAAAGTCTGCTTTTTTAACGCTAATAACCACAATAAGGCAAATAAAAGCGCCCCTTCAAGCCCTGCTTCATACAGCTGACTAGGATGTCTGGGTTGGCTGTCAACTCTTGGAAAAACTACTGCCCACCAAACATCACTGGGCTTACCCCAAAGCTCTCCATTGATAAAGTTTGCAATTCTTCCTAAAAGCAAACCAATAGGGGCAACACATGCCACTATATCAGCCATGGCTAGAAAAGGTATTTTATGGGCTCGTGTAAATAATAACATCCCAACAATCACGCTAACAACAGCGCCATGAAAAGACATGCCTCCTTCCCATATTTTAAATATATCTAGTGGTTTTGCAAAATAATAATCGGGATAATAAAACAATACATGTCCTAGCCTACCTCCAATGATCACTGACAAAACAATCCATATTAATATCTTTTCTAAATGCTCTTCTTTAACAGGATGGTTCTGTAGTCTTACCAGATATATTGCTGCTCGATGCCCAAGCAAAAATCCTCCAATATAAGCAAGCGAATACCAGCGTATAGCAATTGGCCCAATTGTAAAAATGATAGGGTCTAAATCATGAATAAAATAATGTTCCATACGCAATGTCTTTATATAATTATCTATATTGATCCTTTGCTAGCAAGTAATCACACACATAGCTTCTTACACGCTCTGCAAATGACACTGTAGCGGCTTTTTGTCCAGTTATGTTCTCATATCGATGCATCGTTGCTTGCGTAAAATACTGATAATGCTCTTTCAAATTATCTGGCAAAAGCACATATTCTATATCTGGTTGCTTATGCATCGCTTTATAAACCAAATTAGCCAATATTTCAAAACTACGTGCTTGCCCAGTTGCAGAATTATATATCCCGGATTCACAACCATTTTCTAACAATTCTAGCATATGATTAATACAATCATCTACATGGACAAAATCACGCTGTTGTTGACCATCTTGAATGTCCAAACGCCCTGATTGAAATAATCGCGCACGTCCAGTTTGTTGTATTTGGTTAACCCAATGTGGAATAACTGAACTCTGTGCGTGTTTATGATACTCATTGGGCCCAAAAACATTAAAAAATTTCATCCCATACCAATGAGGAGGAGCCTTGCTAACATCACTGTTTGCATGTTTTGTAGCCCAAAGGTCAAAAATATGTTTAGAATTACCATAATGATTTAATGGACGTAACCGATTTAATAGCAATGGATCATCATCAAACCCGTGGCTTCCATCGCCGTATGTTGCTGCTGAAGAGGCATAAACAAGATCAACGTGATGATGTGTGCACCAATTCCACATCGTTTGAGAAAATTTTATATTATTTTTGCGTAAATATTCGACATTGGTTACGGTCGTTGAGCTACTAGCTCCTATATGGAAAACAGCTCTGGGTTTTCTATCAATATGTTGATCAAGCCATTTGATAAGGTTTTGCGGGCTAATAAAGGCACAAATAGCATGCTTAGAAAGATTTTTATCTTTGTGGCTATCGTGATGATCGTGGGTATGGTCGTAAACGTAATCACTGACAACAATATCAGCGCCCTTATTGACCAATCTAGCCACAAGATTACTACCTATAAAACCTCCTCCTCCCGTTACAATATATAAAGGAGGAGCGTTGGATAAACCTAAATTATCGCTATCCATGATAACTTCACGACCTTTCTTGCATGAGACGT
This sequence comes from Alphaproteobacteria bacterium, assembly GCA_965178085.1. Classification (GTDB taxonomy): domain Bacteria; phylum Pseudomonadota; class Alphaproteobacteria; order CBCXTS01; family CBCXTS01; genus CBCXTS01. The sequence goes on from CBCXTS010000005.1 coordinate 75,963, forward strand.
TCAGGCTCAAATGCACTATATACCCATGCCAATAATTCAGCCAAATGTAAAACTGGTATTCCGTTTTTTTTCTCAAGCTGCTTCATGCAACCAATATTGCTTGTTACAATAATATCTGGCTTTAAGCTATAAAGAGAATGCATTTTACGCAATTTAAGATCCTGAGAAAGTTGTGCTTGAAACAATGCATAGGTGCCTGCAGAGCCACAACATAAATGAGCGTTTTTAGGGATTAAAACTTCAAACCCTGCTTGCTTTAAAAGTATTTGCGGCGCTGTTTTAATTTTTTGCCCATGCTGCAATGAACACGCACCATGATAAGCAACTATAATATTTTGGTGATCTTTTTTTCCTAAAAATTGTTTGATTTTCTCTTGGTTGGAAAGCAACGACCATTCTTTCCAATTAACTAAGAACGTTGATATATCAACGCTTATCGATGAAATTTGTTGCGCTTTTACTGCGATATCCTTTTGATTTGCAAATAAATCTCCATAATCTTTGACAACGCTACCACAACCTGATGCCGTCATGACAATTGCATCAAGCTTGTGTGCTTGTTTTTCTCCATGCCATACTTCAATGTTATTATGAGCTTTTTTTAACCCTACCTCTTGCTCTCCGGTATGCAAAGCAAGTGCTCCACAACACCCAAGGCCTTCTGCTATCACCACCTCACAACCAAGGCTTGTCAATAACTGAGTTGCTGCTTTATTAATATCAGGAACTAATACAGGTTGTACACACCCGGGTAATAAACCAACTCGTATTCTAGGTTCTGGCAATATCGCCATATTATCGTGATCTTGGTTGATATGGTGGCCATTAAAAACCTGCTTTCTAGCACGTGAATGCTGCACAATCGGTACATGCTTAGGCAATGTTGCAATTTGATGGCGCAGCGTTGCTGGCAACAATGCTTGAAAAGGTCTTGCTAAATAAAGCAATCCCAATGCTAACCTAAATTTTTGGCTTTCCATCAAAACCCCAACGATCAACGTACGATACCAGCGCTCAAAAAGAGGTCTGCGCCATTGTTTGGCAATCCGCGTTCGAGCTACATCTATTAATTTGCTATAATTTACACCTGCTGGACATGCTGTTACACACGCCAAGCACGAAAGACATCTATCAATATGTACAACAAAGCCTTGATGCATTTGATGATCGTTTTCAAGCATATCCTTGATCAAATAAATACGCCCACGCGGACCATCTAGCTCATCACCTAAAATTGTAAAAGTAGGGCATGTTGCATTGCACATTCCGCAATGTACACATTTGCGTATTTCTTGTTCAGCAATTTGGTTTTGCGGGTCTGTTAACTGCGTTTTTGTAAATTGTGTGCGCATACTAATTTGCCATTAAAATTTATAAAATCGCCCAGGATTTAAAATCCTTAATGGATCAAAACTATCCTTGATACGCACTTGCAAGGCTTTAGTAATTGAATCAAGAGGGTGAAAAATATCTAGATCCTGCATATTTTTATGCTCGCTTCTAATCAATGTTGCATGCCCACTTAGTTTTTGCAATAATGTTGTTCTAATGATTTGTGCTTGCTGTTGAATATTTGACATGCCTTCTAAATGAGGTACATCTATCAATATAGGCTCTTTTTGTGTTTTCAAACGATTAACCCCAACCCATATCAAGCCACCTGACCAATCAAGATAATAATCAAAATCTAAATGCTCTTCTAGCGCACGTATTGCAATATCTGCTTGTGCAGGTGGTACATGCACACGCCATATATCCCGACAATCATAAGCGCTTTCAAAAGGATGTATATCTCTAATAGATTGCCATAATGCAAGTGACTCAGTATGTCCAATCTTGTTGACTTGTTTGCTTTTAAAAAGCATTGCAAGAGCATTAAAATGATGATCAAGCAAATTTTTTTCACCTTCTATACATAGAAAAACGCCACTTTTATTAGCCCTTTTACTCTTGACAAGTTGCTTAGGTATATATGCCGATGCACAAATATTATAGGGTGAATTTAAAGCTTTTGTCATCCATGCTACAGCCTCTTCAAGCTCCACATTATCAACCCATAATGTTACTTCATTTTGACTCAATGGCATGGTCTTAATCGTAACTTCATGCATGATACCAAGCGTTCCCCAACTGCCAGTCAATAGCTTACATACATCATAACCTGTTACGTTTTTTACAACTTTGCCGCCTGCTTTGATGTCTTCTGCTCTTCCATTGACAAACGATACCCCAAGCAAATAATCCCTTGCTGGACCTGCCCCCAATCTTCTAGAACCATGATGGTTGGTCGCAAATGCACCGCCTAATGTTGCTTGCTTTGTTGTGCCTAAAAAACGATTGAAATCTGGCGGATCAAAAGCCAGTTTCTGATTAGATGCATTTAATATTTGCTCCAATAAAGCAATAGAAGTTGCTGCTTTGGTCGTTAAAATTAATTCTTCTGGGTGATAGTCTATCACACCTGAAATATTGCTTAAATCCAACAATTGCACTTGCGTTTGTACATCATCGCTGGAGCATATTGGAGATCCTATCAATTGCTTACTTGCACCCCCTACAATCTCAAGAGATGTATTAAGATCAATCGCATTTGCAATGATGTCTTGCAGTTCTTTTGAGTCGGTTGGCTGATAGGGTTTCATGATATCCAATGGATCGATAGCTTAATGCATCATATTGATTTGATAACGCACTTCAAAAGACAGCTTTAATGGCATGGTTAATAAATCAAAATCTAGGTATTTCTGGATGAGGTACAGCTCCTCGATGAACATGCAGCTTACTTAACTCTGCACAACGATGAAGGGTCGGAAAAACCTTCCCTGGGTTCAAAAGTTGATCTGGATCAAAAGCACATTTAATTCTTTGTTGCTGTTTTAAGTCAATCTCGGTGAACATTTCACCCATGATATCGCGTTTTTCTATGCCAACACCATGCTCGCCTGTTAAAACGCCCCCAACTTGAATGCAAAGACGCAAGATATCTGCTCCAAAAGCTTCTGCCTTATCAAGCTCTCCTTCAATACTTGCATCAAACAAAATAAGTGGATGTAAATTTCCATCGCCAGCATGAAACACATTAATAACCGCCAATTGATAGTCTTTTGACATTTTACGCATCTGCTCAAGTACCTTAGGAAGCTGGAATCGAGGGATGGTTCCATCCATGACTAAATAATCTGGTGACATTTTTCCACAAGCGCTAAAAGCTGCTTTCCTACCATCCCAAAATGCCATTCTTTCCTCATCCGTTTTTGAGCATCTCCAGTATGTCGCACCATGTTGATTTGCAATTTGGTGTATCCGTTCAACTTGTAACTCTAGCGCATTTTTAAGTCCATCCAACTCAACAATCAAAAGCGCTTCTACATTGTTAGGATAACCAGCATCCATATAGCTTTGAATAGCCTCAATAGCTGCCTTGTCCATCATTTCCATACCTGCTGGAATAATACCAGCACCAATGATAGCGCTAACGCAAGTGCCTGCGCCTGTTTCATCATCAAATCCAATCAGCATGGCACATCTTGTTTCAGGTTTTTGAAGGATACGTACCGTTACCTCACTAACTACCCCTAGCAACCCTTCTGAGCCAGTTAAAATACCCATCACATCATAGCCCGCATGATCAAAAAACTTTCCTCCCACGCGGATAATTTCTCCGTTGATCAATACAATCTCAAGACCAAGCAAATTATGCGTTGTAAGGCCATATTTTAAACAATGAATGCCCCCTGAATTTTCTGCTACATTGCCACCAATAGAACACGCCATTTGACTAGAAGGATCTGGCGCATAGTAAAATCCTTGATCTTCAACTGCTTTTGTAATAGCAAGATTGGTAACGCAAGATTGCACAGTTACTGCACGATTGTCGTAATCAATCTCAAGAATTTGATTAAGTTTACCAAGTGAAACGATAATACCATCTTCAAGTGGATGAGATCCACCACTTAACGATGTTCCAGCCCCGCGCGCTACCACTTTGATTTTATTGTTATAGCAATAACGTAATACTGATGATAACTCTTCCACATTGCTAGGCAACACAACCAATAATGGTAGCGTCTTATATGCCGTCAAAGCGTCACTCTCATAAGGTCTTAGACAATGCTCGTCATCAATCACTTGATCTGGAGCACCAACTAATGCACGCAGTTCTTGTGCAATAATGGGCCTGCGCAATATCACCGCAGGATCGCTCGAAGGCATTGTAATCATTGGATGCGTTTCATCTCGATGTGATAGAAAAGCTTTACTATCAATTATGCGCCTAGTTTGAGCCTTAAATTACCTTCAATTGCATCTAAAAACTGGTTTGTTGTCAACCATTGTGCCTCAGGCGCTATCAAGATGGCCAAATCTTTAGTCATTTTTCCAGATTCAACCGTTTGGATACAGACTTCTTCAAGAGTTTTAGCAAATTTTACAACCTCAGATGTATCATCAAACTTACCTCGATAAGCCAATCCTGTTGTCCAAGCAAAAATAGATGCAATTGGATTTGTTGAAGTTTCTTGACCTGCTTGATGTTCTCGGTAATGACGTGTAACTGTGCCATGTGCTGCTTCAGATTCTACACATTGTCCATCAGGTGTTGTTAAAACACTAGTCATCAACCCAAGTGAACCATAACCTTGTGCTATTGTGTCAGATTGCACATCTCCATCATAATTTTTACATGCCCATAAAAAATCGCCTTCAGATCTTAAGGCCTGAGCAACCATATCGTCTATTAATCGGTGTTCATACCAAATGTTTTTATCACTAAACTGATCTTTAAACTCATGATCAAAAATCTCTTGAAATAAGTCTTTAAAGCGCCCATCATATGCTTTTAAAATTGTATTTTTAGTAGATAGATACACTGACACATTGCGCGTCAATGCATAATTAAAACAAGCTCTGGCAAAACCTATAATAGAATGATCTACGTTATACATTGCCATAGCAACACCACTATTTTCAAAATGAAAAACCTCATGATGTATCTCTTGTCCACCATCATCAGGTGTAAAGCTAATGTTTAGCGTACCTGCACTTGGCACTTTAAAATCGGTAGCCTTATATTGGTCTCCATATGCATGGCGTGCAATGATCATAGGTTTTGTCCAGTTTGGTACAAGGCGTGGTACGTTAGAACATATAATTGGCTCTCTAAAAACCACACCATCTAAAATATTACGGATTGTGCCATTTGGTGATCTATACATTCTTTTAAGGCCAAATTCTTCCACGCGTGCTTCATCAGGCGTGATTGTTGCACATTTAACGCCAACACGATGTTTTAAAATCGCATTTGCAGCATCAACAGTAATCTGATCATTGGTTGCATCGCGCTTTTCTATACCCAAATCATATGTCTCAAGTTTGATATCAAGATAAGGAAGGATCAGTTTTTCCTTGATAAATTTCCAGATAATCCGCGTCATCTCATCGCCATCAAGCTCAACTAATGCATTTTTAACTAAAATTTTAGCCATATTACCTACATTTCCTTTCTTTGATATTTGCTTATTCTTTCTAAGACATAACCTAAATTTAATAAAACCTCAATCATTACAAATCAATTTTATTAGGCCAATGCTGGTTTTATCAAGCCAGTACTTCATGCTATCATCATCATCATCAGTGCCGGTTTTAAAAAATGGCCTAGATTCTGCTTAACTAGTTTGGAGCTTACTAGTTTTTAATTAAATCAAACCTTTGACATGAATACCAGCCCATTGCCACAAGACATGCTCGATAGCATTGATCGTGAGTCGCACGCTTTCTGGCAGTGGTCGAGTGCTATATGGCAACATCCTCAAGTAGAAAAAGCTGCCATTTCTTTGCAAGAAATATACTCTATTGATGTGCAATTATTATTGCTTAGTCAGTGGTATGGATTACAAAATAAAATACTAATACAGCCCTTGATTGAAGCTATCCTTTTTTCAAGTTTAAATTGGTCTTTAAAAATAACATTGCCGCTGCGCTCAATGCAGATATATTTAAAAGAAACAAAACATTCTATATCACCAGAAACCCAAGAACAATTCAGACAACAAATAAAGTATCTGGAGCTAGAAAGTGAGCGATTACAGCAATATCAAATTATCTATAGCTTACACAAAATAAACTTGCAAGAAGGCACACAAATTACAACCACCTCTAGCCCTGTTGAAGCTATGCAAACTAATTTTATGCACATGATGCAAGCCTATCGTATCCAATATAACCCTAGAAAATCTGATGATGGTATTTTAAATTTAGCCAACATCTTATTGCAAACTATTTTAGATCATCCAACATCTTCTTGAGTATGATTGACCATGGCCATTCGCCCTATTAATAGAATTGCTTCTGCTGCAACCCCTAGTGGTACAGTTTTTGGAGTACTGTATGGTGTTGAAAACTTTGGCCGTGCCATGTTAGCTACCACTATTTCGTTATATGGTATTGAGGTGATGGAGACGGTGCAATCGCTTTCTATTGTGTTGTTTGCTACTTCTATTATTTCACTCATTGTAACGCTAGGTTCAGGCGTTTTCATCCAAATAATATCACGTAAATTTGTTTTTTCCATTGCCTGTTGCCTATCGCTAATATCAATGGTTTTCTTTTTAATTGAAACCCCTACAGGTTTTATACTAGCTAATACTTTTCGAGCATGCGCTGCAGGGTTAATTTTGATTTGCATATCTCTTTATGTGTTAGATTTTATACCTAAAAAAGAGCTTGCCAAGGCAGAAAGTCGAAGAATTTTTTTTGGAGGCTTTGCTTGGCTAATGGCTCCAGGAATAGGCACTTGGACATGGGCTAATATTGATCACTCTATCCCATTTCTTATTAGCTTTTTGACCACCGTAATATTGTTAGGACTTTTCTGGTGGTTGCGCATTAAAGAATCTCATGAAATTGACCCACCAAACTCTAAAAACTTAAATATTTTAACGAATGTTTTTAATTATTTCAACAATGGCCATATGCGCGTTGCCTATATCATTGCTGTGTGTCGATCGAGTGCATGGGTTGTGTTTTTTGCTTATGGACCAATATACATGCTTGATGCTGGAGTGGCACCTGAATGGATTGGTTTTATCATCAGCGCCATTATGAGCGCACTTATGCTTTCGGCTCAATTTTTAAAATTTGCCCGCTTTGTTGGTATCCGTCGTATTATCGTTTATTGTTTTATCCTTGCGGGTATTTTCTTTGCAACAATTGGTTTATTGCCAAAACCTACTATTTGGGGTTTAGGCTTGTTTTTTATGGCATCTCTTTGCATTGATATGCTTGATGTTATAGGCAATTTACCGTTCTTGCGCACTGTACCTAAAAATACACGTGTTGAAATGACAACCGTTTTTTCAACATGGCGAGAATTATCGTTTACATTAACCCCTGGAATTGCTTATATTGTGTTAATATTTTTACCAGTCCATGGCCTTTTTCTAGTTTTAGGGTGTGCGTTTCTAGCAACTGGAGCTGTTGCTTCTACAATCCCTGTACGCATTGATAAATAAATATAAACGCGTTATTGTGGCCATCACTATCAAACAATCTTATTGTTCATAAACCATTAGTACATCTAACCATATGCTAGATATTTTTATAAGTGCTTTTATTATTTATCTTGTCATCATTGATCCAATGGGTACGGCAAGCGTTTTTATTGCCCTTTCATCAAAGCTTTCAAGAAAACAAAAAATTACCGCTTGTGTTGAAGCTATTCTGGTTGCTACTTTTATACTCATATTTTTTGCGCTTTTTGGCTCATGGTTATTAGATTATCTTAATGTTTCATTAGCTTCTTTCAAAATTTCAGGTGGCATTATTTTACTGCTGGTTGCTTTAGACATGTTGTCTAACAAACGCCAAGAACGCAAGCGTAACGATACCAATATTAATGATGATAGTGCCAATAGCATTATATTTCCTTTAGCTATCCCCATCATAGCAGGGCCTGCTGCCATTACTTCTGTGATGATCGTAAGCGCCAATTATCAAGATAATCTTAATAGTCTTTTATTAAATTATGCTGCCCTAGCAAGCGTGATGCTTTTAACATTAATTGTATTAATTATGGTCAGTATTGCTGGTCGATTGATTAATCTAAAAATAAGTGATGTTATTGCGCGTATTGCAGCAATTTTACTAACAGCACTATCAATCCAATACATCCTTGATGGTATGAAAGAATCGCATTTGTTTTAAAACTAAAACCATACCTCCATATCTCTTATAATAGCCTATCTGCCTTTTAATTCTTCATATTTAATAGCAGCCTTATTTGTTTTATATTAATGGAACAAAGCGCACATCCCCAATGGTATCTTTGACGATGTTGCCCCCATTATTGATCATGCGAACAAGCTCTTGACGTTGTGCTTGACCACCTATAGGAATAACCATAATACCTTGATTAGGATCAAGTTGGTCCAATAGTTTTTTAGGTACTTCAATAGCAGCCGCGCTAACAATAATAGCTTGAAACATAATATCTTGAGGCCAACCAAGCCATCCATCTCCTTGGCGTAAGACGATATTATTGCGTATTAGATTTTGCTGGCGAAGAGTTTCAAGCCTATGCTTAACTGTTTGGGCAAGCAAAGGGTTGCTCTCTAATGAAAAAACCCTGCCTGCCAACCTTGATAGCAAAGCTGTTTGATAACCTGAGCCTGTACCAATTTCTAAAACCTTATCTGTTTTTTTGACATGGCTAAGTTCTATCATTTGCGCGACAAGGCTTGGTTGTGAAATGGTTTGCCCTTCACCTATAGGCAATGCCACATCTTCATGTGCATGTGATTGCATTGAAGCAGGTAAAAAATCACTCCTTGGGATAATACGCAATGCTTCTAAAAGAGCCTCATTGCGCACACCATTTTCATATGCTGATTGTACAAGAGTTTTAGCTGGCATCTTTAAACTTAAGGGTACAATTGCTCTTTAAAGCGTTATTTGTGTTTTACCTTGCATATAAGGCTGTAAAACTTTTGGTATTTGTATTGAGCCATCTTTTTGTTGATAATTTTCTAAAACAGCAATCAACGCCCTACCAACAGCAAGACCTGATCCATTGAGTGTATGTATATACTCACTTTTTCTGTTGGTGCCTTTTAAGCGTGCATTCATCCTACGAGCTTGAAAATCGCAACAATTGGAACAGCTTGAAATTTCACGATAAGCATCTTCTCCTGGAAGCCACACTTCAATATCATAGGTTTTGGCTGCCCCAAACCCCATATCACCAGTACAAAGTGTTATGGTTCGATAGGCAATCTCTAAATATTCAAGAATTTTTTCTGCAGCACGTGTCATATGCTCCAACTCATCCCATGATTGCTCAGGAGTAGTGATTGAAACCATCTCAACCTTAGAAAATTGATGCTGGCGTATCATGCCTCTAGTGTCTTTGCCTGCAGCGCCTGCTTCGCGACGAAAACACGACGTCCATGCACAATATCTTTTTGGCAAATCCTGCTCATTAAAATGGCTATTCATTGCTTGACCTGTCAGTGGCACTTCTGCCGTTGGCAATAACCATCGATCGTCTGTTGTTAAAAACAGATCATTAGCAAATTTTGGCAATTGCCCTGTGCCATAAACTGTTTGACTGCGTATTAGGGCTGGCGGGATTGTTTCTTCATATCCATGCTCATGAACATGGACATCCAACATAAAATTACCCAATGCTCGCTCAAGCTGTGCAAGAGCTCCGCGTAAAATCACAAAACGTGCACCTGAAATGGTTGATGCGGTTTCAAAATCCATCATTGCCAAGGCTTCTCCAAGCTCAAAATGGCGTTTTGGTACAAAATCAAACTCCTTAATCGTACCATGTTTGCGCAGCTCTACATTAGCGCTTTCATCTACACCTATTGGTACATCTTCAGCTGGAATATTTGGCAATTGCTCCAATATTGCCTTTAAATCGCCATCAAGCTGTTTTTGGCGCATCTCGAGGGCTTCAATTTGGCCTTTAATTGCCTTCATATCTGCAATTGAATCTTGCTCATGAATGCCTTTTTTTTGTGCTTGACCAATAGCGCGTGATACCTGATTACGTTTGCTTTGCAACAATTGTAGCTCGGTTAGGGTTTGTCTATATTGCTTGTCAATTGCAAGACACATATCTGCGTGGGCTTCTAAGCCACGACTTGCAAGTGCTTGATCAAATTTTTGAGGATTTTCACGAAGAGCTTTGATATCATGCATGATAGGTTTAACTTTTCTTTCAATATTGTATTAACTTCAATCGATGTCCAACATAATCTTAATGAATCCAAACCATCAAAGCTTTGATGATTTAAGCATTAACAATTTACTCTTTTGATGCACCACCACTAGAGTCTAAGCCATTAGAGGCTGATCCATTAAGGGTTGGTTTTTCTATAAACACTGCGCATAAAATGGACAATTCATATAGTATAATAATAGGTATTGCCAATCCTATTTGCGACAACGGATCAGGCGGCGTTAAAATTGCCGCTGCTACAAAGGCACTAACAATTGCATAACGGCGCTTTTTTTTAAGCCCTTGCGCGCTTGTTATACCAGCTCGTACCATCAAGGTTAGTATAACAGGCAACTCAAAACTTATACCAAAAGCAAAAATCAAACGCATCACTAAACTAAGATATTCATTAACTTTAGGCTCAATTTCAATAGCCAATAACCCGTCTCCGCCTGCTTGCTGAAACCCTAAAAAAAACTTCCACGCAACCGGTAGCACCAAATAATATACAAAAGCACCCCCTAAAATAAACAATATAGGGGTTGCTACTAAAAACGGCAAAAAAGCCTTTTTCTCTTGGGCATAAAGACCTGGGGCAATAAATATCCAAAGCTGGGCTGTAATGACTGGAAATGCAAGACAAAACCCTGCAAAAAATCCTATTTTAATTTGCGTAAAAAACTGCTCATGCAATGCCGTTGCAATCATGCGCCGGTTTGTCTCTTCTTGCCATAATTCTGCCAATGGAGCAGCCAGAAAATTATAAATCGGTTGGGCAAAATAAAAACAAATCATAAAACCTATCAATAATGCCGCCCCTGCAATGATAAATCGCCTGCGTAACTCAACCAGATGGTCTTGCAACGACATTTTAATATCATCTTCTGGATCAAGAGCTTTTATCATATCAATTTACGATAATGTTATTAGGTTTTGAGGTTTTAAAAGGATCTTAAAGGGGTTTTGTTTTGTTTAGAGCAAGTTTTTTGTTAGTCGTTACAGTTTTTTGAGCTTTAGGCGCTTTATTTTTAGATTTTGATGCTTGATTGGATGCTTCTATATTTGGTGCAGTTTGGGGTGCAGGCTGTTTGTTGACAATATCATCTTTGTTTAACATATCCTCAAAATCTTTTTTGATGGTGGCCAAATCACTACCAAAATCATCATAGCCAGTGTTATCATGAGCAAACTCGCTTTGATTGAAGGCTTGTTTGCCAAAGTTTTTAACATCTTTAGCTATGCTGTTAGGGTTAAAGTCTTTTGTTAAATCTTGATCCAATGTGCGCATATCACTGGCATCAGCCATTTCTTCCAGCCCTTGGCGAAACTCACTTGCTAGCATGCGCATTTTACGCATTATTGACGTGATAGAGCGTACAATGCGCGGTAGCTCATTGGGCCCAATCACTACAATACCAACCGCCATAACTACCAAAAGCTCAGGCCATCCAATATCAAGCATTGCTAATGTACCAATGGATTAAGTTGATGTTGTGCAATCATTGCAATCTAGGTGATGGACACTCACACATTATGATCTTGTCGTGATTTGTCATCGCTTATTTCTACCTTTTCTTGGGTAGATGGGGTTTCTTTGACATTTTTTTTAAATGCTTTCAAACCTGAACCAAAATCGCCCATCAGTTTAGAAATTTTACCACCACCGCCAAATAATACCAACACAACTGCTAGTACAATGAGCCAATGCCATATTGAAAATGTTCCCATATGATTATAAATCCTTCAAAATTAATAAAACAGTTTATCTTCTATCATAAATAATTATATAAATCACCTGATCTATTGTTAATGTTATCAAACATTCATTTTAAAAACTTCCAACTTGCGTTCAATACCAAGTCCAATACCAAGTTCAAAGCCAAGTTTAATAGCAATTGCAATAATAATTTGCTTGCAATACTAATATACTTTGTTCATGCCAGCTACTTGCTAGTCACAAACTATATCCAATGCTTGTAAGACTTGTTGATTGCTCAATATAATTTACAAAGCCAGTCGCTTAATCCATCACAGTGATAATCAATATAGGATGTGTCTTCTCCAGGTTTGCCAAAACCTGCCCCTTCTTCACTGCTATCTTCAACCCAAAGCGTTTTCATACCCAGCGCAAAAGGTACTTTAAGATTTTGGCTGATATCTTCAACCATGATTGATTTTTTAGGATCAATCGATGACATTTTGAGCATGCTATCATATGGCTCTTGAAAGGGTTTGGGTATAAAATCTGCAATGCGAATATCAAAAATATCGTCAAAAAAACCAACCAATTGCATTTGCTCAAGCACACAAAGAGCGTGTTCTTTAGACCCATTGGTAAAAATATATTTTTTGCCAGATATGTTTTGCAATCCTTTTACAAGCTCCCCATCATAAGGTAATTTTGAATAGTCAATATCATGGACAAATGACAAAAACTCTTCTGGATCACATTGATGATTGACCACCATCCCACGCATGGTTGTACCATATCCATGAAAATATTGAGTTTGCAATTGCTTGGCTTGCTCACGCTCCAAATCAAGGGCTGCCATCACATAATCGGTAATTTTTTTTGACACTTGGCAAAACAAATTATACCGCGCATGATAAATGGTATTATCAAGATCAAAAATCCAATGCTCTATATGGCTTAAATCTTGTTTGAATGCGTTTTTGTCCATGGGATTACTTTCAAAAAAGTTGATTATGTAGATAATGTTAAAGCCGATCTTGATGATGGCAATGATGCATAGTTTCCAAGACTTGTATGTGTCAAAAAAAGCTATATTTGCCCAAAATAAACGTCTCCATGCATTGTAGGCAATTAATCAAAAAACATCGCTTTTAAAAAAAACACATCAAATAAAGATTGCAAACCTATGGTGATTCTAGCTTGGATCAAACTTAGCAATCTTGTTAAGTGATGGATTTAGGATTAAACATTAAACCTAAAATGCGTAACATCGCCATCTTGCATGATATAATTGCGACCTTCTAGGCGCAATTTACCTTGCGTGCGTGCATTGGCCTCACCAGCTACATCAACATAATCTTGATAAGCAATGACCTCCGCAGCAATAAACCCTCTAGCAAAATCCGTATGGATCGTGCCAGCGCCTTCTTGGGCGGTACTATTTTTGCGGATAACCCAAGCGCGTGCTTCTTTAGGCCCTGCTGTAAAAAACGTTATCAGGCCTAGTTTTTCATAGCTTGCTCTAATGAGCAAATCAAGCCCTGCCGTTTCGATGCCAAGGCCTTCTAGCATTTCTGCACGATCTTGTGCATCTTGCAATTGGGATAATTGTGATTCAATATTGGCGCAAATATTGATCACTGGCACGTGTATATCATCTGCCAATGCTTTGACAGCTTGGCTATAACGATTGCCTTTTTCAATATCTTCTTCACCAACATTGCACACCAATATTAACGGTTTTGCAGTTAATAATTGCAGTTGCTTGATCTCATCCATATCCATATCAATGCTTCTGGCTGGTTTTCCTTCTTCCAATACAGGCATAATGGTAGCAATTTGAGCAAGTAGCTTTTTTGCATCTTTATCATTACCGCGTGCTTTTTTAATCAGCTTTTCTTCTTGCTTTTGTAGGCTATCCATATCGGCTAAAATCAGCTCCGTTTCAACAATTTCATAATCACCAGCAGGGTCAACAGCGTTATTGACATGGGTAACATTTTCATCATCAAAGCAACGCAATACATGGCAAATGGCATCGACTTCTCGGATATTGGATAAAAATTGATTGCCCAAGCCTTCTCCTTGGGCTGCACCACTAACAAGGCCTGCTATATCTACAAAACTTATCCTTGTTGGAATGATCACTTTTGAACTTGCCAAATCGCCTAATATTGCAAGGCGTGGGTCTGGCACTTCAACTTGTCCTATATTGGGCTCAATGGTACAAAATGGATAATTGGCAGCTTGTGCTTCTTGTGTGCGCGTTAATGCATTAAATAATGTTGATTTTCCTACATTTGGCAATCCAACAATCCCGCAATTCAATCCCATATTATTTCTCCTAAAACTTCATACCTAATGTAATATCGCCCTAATATCATATTGGCTTTATGTCATTTTAAAAACCCACCAAGTCAAAGCTTACCCAAGATTGGGCCCCCAACCTTGGGTAAAGTCCTCATAAAGCTTAAAAATCAATGAAGATCCAAAATAGATACTACTTCAAAACAGATCCTATCGCCTACAATAAACGCTATCACAATGCATAATTATTATATGCGACTATTTTTATAGCATTTATATATATAAATATCCAAAATGAACATCAATTTGTAGCAAATAGAACAACTTGATGCTTGATATTCTTTTACAATCATGTCAATACTTATCTTATGAATGACGGCTTTTCGTGGAAGAGCTCAAGTGATTAGACTTTAAAAAAGCCTTATGGACTTGGCGCCGAAGGAGCAACAAACCTTCCGGAAACTCTCAGGCAAATGGACCACATCAAGCTATTATCATATCTGGAAAAGATGCTGTTGGGTGATGACATCTAGATGTTAACATCAAACAACATCTACCGAAGGGGTAACACTCTCAGGTAACATGACAGATGGAGGGCTCTTAACATCTTATTGTCTAATGTCGGCCAATATGATGGGTTATGGTTTTGCAATATTTGCAAAACCATACTAAGCAACAAAAGGGAGTTCAAATGTCAGATCAAACAACACAACCTTTGCACAGCACTGCGCTAGCAACATTGCATGAATCACTATCAGCACGAATGGTACCTTTTGCTGGATATTCTATGCCTATTCAATATCCATCAGGTATTTTATCAGAGCATCATTTTTGCCGTAAAAATGCCTCTATCTTTGATGTCTCGCATATGGGACAAGTGTTTTTACATGGCAATGACGCTTGCAAAAAACTCGAGCAACTTTGCGCTGCTGATTTACAAGAATTAGCCCCCGGCAAGCAGGTTTACACACAGCTTCTTAATGAAACGGGTACGATTATTGATGATTTAATGGTTGCAAAGCCATCATCAGATAGTCCTTTTGCCAATGGTCTGATGCTAGTGATCAATGCAGCACGTAAAACCCAAGATTTGGGCGCCCTTGAACCTATATTTAAAAAAGATTTAGAGCGGATGGACAATCGCGCAATGATTGCCCTACAAGGTCCAATGGCAGAACAAGCACTTTGTCGTCTCAATAGCGATGTTGCAAAGCTTAATTTTATGGAATGGGCGCTATTACCGATCAACTCAACACCATGTATTATAACACGCTCAGGCTATACAGGCGAAGATGGTTTTGAAATTTCAATGCCAGACGCTGCGGCAATATCATTGGTTGAGACTTTATTAAAAGACGAATTGGTTGAGCTTGCAGGCCTTGGCGCACGCGATACATTGCGCCTTGAAGCAGGCTTGTGTCTTTATGGTCAAGATATTGATGAAACCACCAGCCCTGTTGAAGCCGGATTGACATGGTCCATTGGCAAGCGTCGCCGGCGCGATGGCGGATTTCAAGGCGATGATCTTATTTTGCGCCAACTACGCGAAGGCGCAACACGAAAACTTACCGGGTTAGTGTTAGAAGGACGCTCACCTTTGCGCACCAATACATTAATTGCCAATGCACAAGAAAAAGAAGTTGGACGCATTACCAGCGGGGGTATTTCGCCTTCATCTAATCAAGTGATTGCAATGGCATACATCAAAACCGATGCATTAGAACATCCTCTAATGGCGCTTGGTCGCAAGGATTTTATCCCAGCAACGCGTACAAAACTACCCTTTGTACCCCATCGTTATAAACGCAACTAAATTTTTTAAACTTTCATTAAAACTAAGGAGTTATACACTATGACAAACATATATTACACACAAGATCATGAATGGGTACTCGTTGAAGGAGATTCTGCAACCGTTGGCATCACAAATTTTGCCCAAGAACAATTAGGTGATATTGTATTTGTTGACTTGCCTGAAACTGGTAGCAATCTCACAAAAGGCGATGAGGTTGGTGTGATTGAATCGGTTAAAACAGCTAGCGATCTCTATTCACCTATAAGTGGCACCGTAACAGCAATCAATGATACCCTTGAGCAAGCCCCTGACACCGTTAACGCAAATGCAGAATCTAGCGGATGGCTATTTAAAATGACCATCTCTGACCAAGCCGAACTTGAGCAATTAATGGATGAAGCAGCTTATAAAAACCATATAGCTTAAGTCGCAAAGCTATAAGCCCATACCCAATCTTTGCATTTTAACAACCATATATTAAGGACATCACTAATGGATGCGCAACGTAGATTACGTTTTGATGAACGCCATATTGGCATTCAACCAGGCGAAGAACTCGACATGCTAAATGTTATAGGTGAAAAAACCATCGAGGATTTAATTAATAAAACAATCCCTGCTAAAATACGCGCACAAGATGGGTTTGATTTACCCTCACCTATGAGCGAAGAAGAAGCATTAGCGCGCCTAGAACGCTACGCAAGTTTAAATAAACGCGCTGTTTCAATGATTGGACAAGGCTATTATGGCACCATTATGCCAAGTGTTATTCAGCGTAATATCCTTGAAAATCCTGCATGGTATACTGCCTATACCCCCTATCAAGCTGAAATTTCACAAGGACGTCTTGAAGGATTGCTTAATTTTCAACAAATGATTTGCGATTTAACAGGCCTTGATATCGCCAATGCCTCATTGCTTGATGAAGGTAGTGCAGCTGCCGAAGCCATGACAATGATGGTACGCTTAAGCAAAAACACCAGTAAAATTTTATTGGATAAAGCATTATTTGAGCAAACACGCGCTGTTGTTCATACACGCGCTAGTGGCCTCAATATTGAGGTTGTATCTGTTGATTTTGCAGCAATGGCCGACAATCTTAACAAAGGGCAATCCTTAGATGATTCTCTTTTTGCAGATTGCTCTGGCGCAATTTTACAAATTCCAAACCGCTTCGGACAGGTTTGGGATGCTAGCGAAATTGTAACATATATGAAATCTAAAAAATTGATGGTAGCCATTGCTAGCGATTTAATGGCACTTGCTAAAATAAAAACACCCGCTGAAATGGGTGCAGATATTGCTTTTGGCAATGCACAGCGCTTTGGGGTCCCAATGGGCTATGGCGGTCCTCATGCTGCATTTTTTTCCACACGCGATGCTTTTAAGCGTGTTCTACCAGGGCGTATGATTGGGGTTTCAATTGACCAAAATAAACGCACTGCTTTGCGCATGGCGTTACAAACACGCGAGCAACATATTCGCCGTGACAAAGCAACGTCCAATATCTGCACTGCTCAAGCGCTGCTTGCTATCATTTCAGGTTTCTATGGATGCTATCATGGCAGTAGCGGTATTCGTGCAATTGCAAACTCTATCCACACACTAGCTTTATCGGCACAAAAAGCATTTGCAATGCTTGGTATCCACACAGTCCATAACCATTATTTTGATACCCTATGTTTGCACATTCCAGCGCGTGCAGGAGCTTTGGTCAGTTATTTATATTCAGCCAACATCAATTTACATTTGCTTGATAAAGATCATATCTGTTTAAGCATTGATGAAACACATAGCGTAAAAACATTACAAACCTTTTTTGATCATTTCACGGATTTTTTAGGCACCTCGCGCATCAATCTTCAAACAATAACAGAAAAAGAAGATTGGAAAGCTTTACCAAATACTTTATTACGCAAAACCGATTTCATGACCCATCCTATCTTTAGTTTATATCGATCAGAAACCGAAATGATACGATATTTACGCGGATTAGCAAATAAAGATCTAGCCCTTGATCGTGCCATGATACCCCTTGGATCATGCACCATGAAGCTTAACGCTACCTCAGAAATGGTGCCCATAAGTTGGCCAGAATTTAATGAAATCCACCCTTTTGCACCTGAAGAGCAAACCCATGGCTATACCGTCTTACTCCATGAGTTAGTATATTGGCTTTGCCAATTAACTGGCTTTGATCATGTTTCGTTGCAACCAAATTCAGGCGCACAAGGTGAATATTCTGGCTTGATGGCCATTAGGGCCTTCCATAAAAACAACGGCAATCCAGAAAGAGTTAAATGCTTAATTCCTACCTCAGCCCATGGAACCAACCCTGCTAGCGCTATCATGTCAGGATTTGATGTTGTACCAGTTGCATGCAATGAAAATGGCAATATTGACCTTGATGATCTTGATGCAAAAATTGCTGCAGCAGGCGATCAACTGGCTGCCTTTATGATAACATATCCTTCAACTTTTGGTGTTTTTGAAGAAACCATCGTTGAAATTTGTGAAAAAATCCACAACGCTGGTGGACAAGTTTATATGGATGGCGCTAATTTTAATGCTATGGTTGGCCTTTGCAAACCTGGCAGTTTTGGTGCAGATGTCATGCATATGAATTTGCATAAAACATTTTGCATTCCCCATGGTGGGGGTGGACCTGGAATGGGCCCAATCGGTGTTAAGAAACATCTCATTCCTTTTCTGCCTGGATCGCCTCTGCAAAACGATGATAGCCTTTCACAACATGCAGGCGCTGTAGCGTCTTCAAACTATTCTTCGGCACTCATTTTAACAATATCATGGGCATATATTGCCATGATGGGACTATCAGGTCTCCAACGTGCTACTACAACGGCTATTTTAAATGCTAATTACATGGCAAAGCGCTTAGGCACAAAAATTCCTATCTGCTTTGCAGGAAAAGCAGGATATGTTGCACATGAGTGTATTTTAGATTTACGCGATCTTAAATCACGCGCTAATCTAAGCGTAGAGGACGTTGCAAAAAGGCTTATCGATTATGGCTTTCACGCACCTACCATGTCCTGGCCTGTCGCTGAAACATTGATGGTAGAACCAACAGAAAGCGAAGCCAGAAAAGAACTTGATCGGTTTTGTGATGCCATATTAGAAATCATGAATGAGATAGATCAAATTGTCAAAGGCACATGGCCAATGGATAATAATCCCTTATGCAATGCCCCCCATACTCTAGAAGATGTTCTCGTTAAAAACTGGGATAGACCTTATAGTCGCAATCGCGCCGCAGGAGGTAGCTTGTGTGACTTTGCCAGCAAATACTGGGCTCCTGTTGCACGCATTGATAATGTCTATGGCGATCGAAACCTTATCTGTGCATGTCCACCAATGGAAGATTATACTTCAGACTAATAAAAGATCAAGACTAGTTGGATTTGTTGCTAAGCAAGCTCATGGCTTGCTTAGCAACTCTTTACCCTTGTTAAACCTAACCAACATGCAAAGCCTTGACTTCTAGAAATTCTTCAAGACCAAGCACTCCGCCTTCTCGACCGCTACCTGATTGCTTGTAACCACCAAAAGGAGATCCATAATTAACGCCGCCTCCGTTAATATGCACATTTCCTGCACGCAAGCCCATTGCAACACGCTTGGCCTTTACTGGATCTGATGTTTGCAGATATGCTGCAAGACCATATTCTGTATCATTTGCAAGCTTGATTGCTTCTTCTTCATTATCAAAAGATCCAATCGTTAAGACAGGGCCAAATATTTCTTCACGCGATATACGCATGTCAGGCGTTACATCGGCAAAAATTGTTGCGCGGGCATAGTACCCTTTATCAAAGTCTTTAGGTCTACCTAAACCACCACAAATCAACTTAGCTTTTTCATCAATGCCTGCTTTAATTAACGCTTGAACCCTTTCATATTGTATGTCGCTCACAAGCGGGCCCATATGCTCTCCTTCTTTTTTAGGATCACCATATTGTTTTTGCTCTCCAATATTGCATGCCATTTGCACAACTGCATCATAAACAGACTTTTCAACCAACATGCGCGTTGGAGCATCACATGACTGGCCTGAATTATTGAACACTTCCTCAACACTTGCTGGAACAACCGTTTCTAAATCACTATCTGCAAAGATCAAATTAGGTGATTTTCCACCAAGCTCAAGCGTAACGCGCTTAACAGTATCAGCTGCGGCTTTGCTTACTAAAACCCCTGCACGTTTTGAGCCAGTAAAAGAAACCATATCAACATCAAGATGGCTTGAAAGTGCCGATCCTGCGTCTTCACCATTGCCGTTAATCAAATTAAATGCCCCTGCAGGAAATCCTGCTTCATCAATCATTTCTGCATAAATGCCAGCATTAAGAGGCGTAAATTCACTAGGCTTCAAAACACACGTACACCCCGTTGCAAGGGCGGGTACAACTTTTAACACAATTTGATTAATCGGCCAGTTCCACGGCGTAATCAACCCACAAACACCTACAGGCTCACGCACCAAGCAATCACCATTGTTAAGTTTTTCTTCCCATTTTATTGCTTCTAATGCCTCGATAAATCCTTCTAAATGCCCTACACCTGCATCCATTTGCTGCTCTTTGGACATTGTAATTGGTGCACCTAATTCTAGCGTCAATATATGGGCTATTTCATCATAACGTCTTTTAGTAATGGCCAGTAGTTTTTTTAACCATTCAAGCCTTTGACTTAAAGAAGTTTGTGAATAGGTTGCAAAAGCATTGCGTGCTGAAGCAACTGCAATATCAACATCCTTTTTGCTTGCAAGCGATATCGTACCTATTTGTTCTTCATTGGTAGGATTTATAACTACTGCTTCAATAGAGCTTTGAGGTTGAACCCACTCACCGTTAATATAAAAATTTTTTTGACTATACATAATGGATACCTTCTCTTTGGTGGTTGATTGATACATTGCTATATTAATTGAGTTGGAATTGATGGCATTTGAACATTTTATACATCATCTTGCTTTTTTAATATTCTAATGTTTTTAGTGTTAATCATTGATCTTGGTGTTGCAAGCGTTTTTCTTGCAAATGATCACTCTTTGCAAAACATCATTGCCTATATTCATCAAAATACTCCTCCATGCTTTTAGGTAGTTGATCAATCAAATCCTCTGCTATTAACCCTGCCCCCAACTGCATACCAGTTTGTGCATGCAACCAACAAGCGATTGCTCCTGCGTTAAAAGCTCCAACACCAGACGCCATCATGCCTGCAGCAATGCCAGCTAATACGTCTCCACTACCTGCGGTTGCTAACCAAGGCGTAGCAGGAAAAGCTATCAATGCATCTTTTTGCCAAGATGCAATAACTGTATCATTGCCTTTTAGCAAAATATTGGTTTGTGTGATTGCGGCAGCTTTTTGTACCATTTCTAGTTTGTTAGCTGCAAAATCTATTTCCTGCATATGTTTAAAAACACGCATAAACTCACCCATATGCGGTGTTAATAATATATTTTGATGACCATGGCTTGATATTAAATCCATTGAGCCTTCAAACACCGAAAATACATCTGCATCTAAAACCAATGCTGTCTTTGTTTGTAATAATTTGATAACTTTATCACGCACAGACCCTATAATCCCAACACCTGGTCCTATAAGCACACTATCAATATGCTTGATATCTACAAAATCTATAAAACTTATCGTGTCTTGAATGCTTTCAACAATAAACCCTGGATATAATAACCTAATATGTGATGCTATCTCTTGTGGTGCGCATAAAAAAACACCTCCACATACTTTGCGTGCAGCTTGCGCTGCTAAAATAGCCGCCCCTGGTTTTTCTTTTCCAACCAGCACTGCAACTGTTCCACGTTTATATTTATGCCAATGAAAGCATGGCTTAGGTAGTTGCTGACCCCATGCTGTTGGGTGATTAACAGCACAAGTAGATTTTTGCTCTTGTAATTTTAGGCCTATATCAAACAACAACACTTCATTGCAATGATGGGCACCTGGATTTAATAAATGGCCTGGCTTATATGCTTGAAACGTTAACGTGTAGTTAGCTTTAATGGCATTTTCATCAACAACCCCTGTATCACTATCAACCCCTGTTGGCATATCAACACTAATAATACATGCATTTGATTGATGGGCTTTTTTAATAATATTTGTAACGCTCTCATCTAAAGGCAAACGTTGACCAATACCAAATAAAGCATCAATAATTAATATATCCTGTTTAACTTCAAAAGCATCTAAAGTTTGTATTGTATCAAATTGAGATAAAAATATCGGCTCTTGATAAGACGATGTCACTTTATCCCAAAGCGCTTGTATATTTTTTTGATCAAAAACATATAATGCTATATCCCATCCTGCATCATTTAGCATGTGAGCAGCCAGTAAACCATCTCCTGCGTTATTACCCGGACCTATCAAAAAATACAGTTTTTGATGATTAAAATGATTATTAATAAAGCAAGCTATATGCTGAGATGCTTTGGTCATGAGCAAGCTGGGTTGCTCCATATGTTGCATTTGCGCTTGCTCGCTAACACGCATTTGCTCAGCTGTCATGACTAAGCCATATTGTCTTTTTAGATGGCTTCCAATTGTTTTGTTAAGCATGTTCATATTTTAGGGTCATTATTTGACTGTTTGTTCATTGAGCGTTTGTACAAAATTACCTATCCAACCTTGGCGTGACCTGCGCAAGCGCTCACTGTCAAGGATTGTACGTATTTTTTGCAAACTAATCTCACGATCTTGATTAATCAATACCCAATCATATTCAGCCCAATGGCTCATTTCATCATAAGCTTTTAGCATTCTTGATTGTACCTCTTGTTTAGAATCTTGCGCACGCCCTGATAATCTCTTAAACAATTCTTGCATCGATGGTGGCAATAAAAAAATTCTTACAATATCCTTATTCATTCTTTCGCCCAATTGTTGCGTGCCTTGCCAATCTATATCAAATAAAATATCATAACCTGATTGCAATGCATTTTCGACAGGTCTGGCTGGCGTTCCATAAAAATTGCCAAACACTTTTGCGTGTTCTAGCATTTCATTATTATGTACCATATCATCAAATTTCTGCTTACTTACAAAATGATAATCACTACCATCTGTTTCTCCAGGACGCGGGGTTCGTGTTGTAACAGAAACGGACAAATGCAATTGACCATCTTCTGCAAGCAACCTTTTTGATAACGACGTTTTACCAGCACCAGAAGGCGAGGATAATACTAATAAAAGCCCTCTTCTGGTAACTTGTTGGTTTGTGTTGCTTTTCAACGCTTGTGAATCTGTCATTGGTGTCTTACTAGCCTCTTTTAGTTTGATCATGTGATTTTAGTTTGTTGATGATGATCACTTTTTAACATGTTTTTGAACATTATGGCATGATATCATAATATTCAAGGATAGCTTATTTGTGCCTTTCCATGGGCTTTCATCACTCCTGTTGTTGCAGGATAGGCAAAATCTTTTTTTGATACAACACGCGCTGCTAAATATGCAAATGCTTGTGCTTCAAGCATGTCACCGTTCATTTTTTTATCAATATCGTCAATTGCTAAAATACGAGCTGGAAGCTGATGGTCTGAGGATTGATGGTTTGCAAAATGATGGCTGATCCTTTCCATTAAGTAGCCATTGCGTCTACCCCCACCACAAACCAGCCATAATTGAGGATATTGATTACAAAATTTGCTAGCCAAGGCAATAGTCGCAGCCGTCAATTCTGCATATGTTGCCATTGAATCTGCCTCATCTAGACCTTCCGTTTTAAAATTTGTAAAAAAATTACGATCCAATGATTTTGGTGGTTTGCGCTCAAACCATGGATGGCGTAAAAAACTTTTAAGTTTACCGTGATGGCATGTGCCAGTCGCTGCAAAGGCACCATGAAGATCATATGTCTTGTTAAAGTTTTTATGCATATAATCATCCATCAGTGCATTTCCAGGGCCTGTATCAAATGCCAACAACTGCGTTGGATTGTCCAATTGGCTAATATCTGTACATGTTATTGTAGCATTAGCGACCCCGCCAATATTAATAAATGCAATGTTTTTGTCTTTTATTTGTTTGTTTTCTTTTAAATAACACGCAAGCGCTTGATGAAAAATAGGAGCTAATGGTGCTCCTTCACCTCCCATTGCAACATCGCCAGAGCGAAAATCCCATACAACCGGGATAGAAAGCTTTTTTGCTAACCAACCCCCATCTCCCATTTGCCATGTATATCTTGTTTCAGGATGATGGGTGATTGTTTGACCATGCAAACCAATAGCAAAGGGTGTAATGCCTGTTTTGGTTATTAACGCACGCGCGCACGCTAAATGCAAATCCATCAAATCTTGCTCTGTTTGCTCGTCAGTGATCGTACCACCCATCAAACAAAAGATTTTTTCTCGTAGTTTTGATGGCAAAGGCGTATAATGTGTTGCTCCAAACGCTTCAATCTCTTGACCGTCTGTGCATATCAAGGCTGCGTCAATTCCATCCATTGATGTGCCGCTCATCATGCCTAAATACCAATTTTTATAACCTATCATGTATATTGCCTTATCTGTAGGTTGCGCCTTGATGATAATGACGCTAAAAGATATGGAACATATACTCTTAACTGAAAGTATGATCTATGACCAGTAAGATCAATTATAAATCTGATTTTTTAGTCACTCTTGCCCAACGTGGCTTTCTCCATCAGCTTTCTGATGAAAGCGGTCTAGATGATTGTCTATCAACCAATAGTCCATTACCTGCATATATAGGCTTTGATGCAACTGCTGATTCGTTGCATGTTGGATCGCTCATTCAAATTATGATGCTACGCCATTTACAAAAAACAGGTCATAAACCCATTATATTAATGGGAGGTGGAACCACACAAATAGGCGATCCAAGCGGTACAGACAAAGAGCGTATCTTATTGGATGAGCAAAAAATTGCACATAATATTGCCAATATCAAGCAATGTTTCTCACGATTTATTCAATTTGGTGACAAGCCTTGCGACGCTATTATATTAAATAATGCTGATTGGTTATCCAAGCTTGAATATATTCCATTCCTACGTGAAATAGGAAGCCATTTTTCAATTGGTCGTATGCTATCGTTTGATTCTGTACGCTTGCGCCTTGAGCGCCAACAATCGCTTTCTTTTCTTGAATTTAATTATATGATCTTGCAAGCCTATGACTTTCTACAACTTGCACGCCATCATGACTGTAGGTTACAAATAGGTGGCTCCGACCAATGGGGTAACATTATAAACGGCATTGAGCTTGCCAGAAGAATAGAAAATATTAATCTCTTTGCATTAACTTCTCCACTATTGACCACTGCTTCGGGTGCTAAAATGGGCAAAACCGCCTCTGGAGCCGTTTGGCTTTCTCAAAAACGCTTAGCTCCTTATGATTATTGGCAGTTCTGGCGTAATACTGAAGACAATGATATTGCAAAGTTTTTAAAGTTATTTACCGAACTTCCACTTGATGAGATTGCCAAGCTTGAAGCATTACAAGGTAACGAAATCAATGAAGCAAAAAAAATACTAGCCAATGAAGCAACACGTCTTTGCCATGGTGAAGAAGCAATGCAAAAGGCTCGTACAACAGCACAACAGACCTTTGAAGAACAATGTATTGGCAACGACCTACCAACACTGCATATTGCCCTAGAACGCTTAGAGCAAGGCTTGGGGTTGCTAGAAGCGTTGGTTGCAACCGGACTTGGCCAATCCAACAGTGAAGCCCGACGAGCCGTTTTGCAAAATGGCATCAAGATTAATGATTGCGTCGTCAGTGATCCTACAAAAATGTTAAAACTTGATGATATGAAAAATAATGTGATAAAGCTTTCTTTAGGTAAGAAAAAACACACCCTTATCTCAATAAGTTAACTTTACACTATTTTATGGTGATAAAAGCTAATGTACCATCTTTACCATCTATGGCTTTCTCCAGGAAGTCGTATGATTCGCCTTTTGCTAGCTGAATTAAGATTGCCCTTCACATTGCATGTTGAACGTGTTTGGGAACGCCGCCAAGAGTTTCTACGCATCAACCCTATCGGCACCGTTCCGTTATTATTGGATAATGATAATCCTATCTCCGGCACACGCACCATTGCAGAATTTTTAATAGAGCAAAGCAGTGAAAATCATTTATTAGGTTCTGATCCATACAGCCGTGCTGAAACAAGGCGATTATGTGATTGGTTTGATTTAAAATTTCAACAAGAAGTGATTGATCCAATCGTTGAAGAAAAAGTGATGAAACGATTTCTAGGTCAAGGCGAGCCAAGTTCAGCCAATATTCGAAGTGGTTTACGTAATCTATCTGTTCATCTTGAATATATTCAATGGCTGGTAGAGCGCAGGGCGTGGCTTGCGGGAGAGCGTATGACACTTGCAGATTTGAGCGCGGCTGCAAGTCTTTCTTGTGTTGATTTTGTAGGATGTGTTGCGTGGAATCAGTTTCCTGATGCAAAAAACTGGTATGCTCGTCTTAAATCTCGACCAAGTTTTAGAGCACTTTTAAACGATTATATACCAGGCATCCAACCCCCAAATCATTATAGTGATCTAGATTTTTAGCACAATCAAATGAAGATAACTCAATATGTCTGATACAAAAAAAACAAACCATTCAACAGATATCGTCTTAGTTGGATGCGGAAATATGGGCTTTGCAATGTTGCAAAGATGGATTCAAGCCATCAAACATATACGTGTTCATGTTATTGAGCCAAATGCTTCTCTTTTAAAACTTGTACAAAATACTGGCGCTATGATTTACAAGCATGGAGATCTTTTGCCTGATGGTTTAGATCCTATATTAGTTTTTTTTGCAGTAAAACCACAAATGATGAGTCAAATTATACCACCATATCAACGCTTTACGAAAACCAATAACGCTACAACTTTTGTATCTATCGCAGCCGGTGTTACGACCAAAACAATCTCTGGGCTATTAAACATAGATGCCCCTATCATTCGGTGTATGCCAAATACCCCTGCCAGTATTGGTGCAGGCATGCTGGTTTCATTTGCCAACAAACACGTGACAGCCTCAACGCGTGATCTCGTAGATAGTTTGCTCTCAACCAATGGCGATAGCGCATGGGTTGAACACGAAAACGATCTAGACGCTGTTACAGCTGTATCTGGCTCAGGACCTGCTTATGTTTTTTATTTTATTGAGTGTATGATTAGCGCTGCCAAGCAAGTAGGCATTCACGACGATCTTGCAAAACGTCTGGCTATACAAACGGTTTTTGGGGCTTCAAAACTTATCCATCAAACAGATGAAGATCTTGCAATTTTACGCAAGCAGGTTACAAGCCCAGGCGGTACAACCGCAGAAGGGTTAAAGGCTTTCATAGAAAACGATGCTTTAAAATCCATTGTTCAAAAAGCTGTCAATAACGCATTACAACGCTCTCTAGAGCTTGCTAAAGAATAAGGTGGCGCTCTTTCTAGGGCGGCTTGGCTAAAAAACAGATGCTCTTATGCAAACACAAGCCTTGCATGGCTTAAGATGTCAGCATCATGCTAAGCGCTACTAATAGAAAATATTAATATTATTTAAGAAGCTGATTTAAAAAACCTTGTTTTAAGTATCAATGCCGCAGGCGTTACCAATAAAGTAAATGGGGTTGCAAATATTAACCCAAAAGTGATTGCCGTAGCAAGCTGTACCCAGAACTGCGTTGACGGTCCACCAATTTCAACAACCCTATTTAAAAAATCAAAATTCATCTCTGTTACCATAGGAATAAGACCACATATCGTAGTTGTTGTTGTCAGCAATACAGGGCGTAATCTTTGTGCCCCAGTATGTAAGATAGCTTCAGCATCTGTTGATGCAATTTTTCGTAAGCGCTCATATGTATCAATCAATACAATATTATTATTGACAATAATACCTGCCAATGCAATGGCACCTATGCCACTCATAATAATCGAAAAAGGCCTATCTGTAATCAATAACCCAATCAAAACCCCAGTGGACGACAACGCCACGGCTGTTAAAATAATGCCAGCAAACCAAAAGCTATTAAACTGCGTTAACAGGATAATTCCCATCAAAAACATTGCTACAATAAAAGCTTTTGTTAAAAAACTCTGTGCTTCTTTTTGATCAGCATCTTCACCGCGTATTCTCAATTGTACGCCTGGTTCAAAACTTTCAGATTGTATCCATTTTTGTACAGTTTGTACTGCTGTATCGGGTAAAATGCCAGCTTGAACATCGCTTTTAATAAACTGTATTGGATGCCCATCAACCCTTTTTTAAAGCTCCTGTTTTTAACTGCCCTTCTCGCCTTACAAAGTCAGATATGGGTACATTTCCATTTGCAGTGACGATGCGTATAGCATCTAACTCATCAATAGAACGTAATTGCTTTGGAGCACGAGCTACAATTTCTACTTCATCACGACTTTGATCTGATCTAAACTCTGATAACTTTAAACCTTGCGTAAAAAGGCGTATCATTTTGCCTATTATATCAATATTGACATCAAATTTACTAGCTTGGGCACGATCAATTTCTAAATTCCACTCAACTCCAGTTAATGGAATACTATCTTCTATATCTACAAATATTTGATTTGATTCAAAGAAATTACGTGTTTTCTCCACAGCATTTATTCTCCCTTGCGCTGTGCCATTATAAAACTCTAAATGCACTGCCTTGCCTCTTGGAGGTCCAGCCTTTCTATAACGTAGCTCAAATCTTAGCCCTGGAATATCTTCGACTATGGTGCGTACATCATGAATAATTGCTCTTGAATTTCTGCGTTTGCGCCAATTGATAAGCTCCATATCAACCACACCTATCACATCGTTTGCGCGATCTTCTCCACCCTTTCCTGCTTGGCCTACGAGGGCTGTAATATTTAAAAATTCACCTGTTTTACGGTGCAGTTCTAAAATACGTTGTTCTGCCTCACCAACCAATCGTGCCTTTTGAATAATAGATAAATCTCCTCGCGCACCAATATGTAGGCTAATTTGTTCTGGATCAACTTCAGGAAAAAACTCTACCTCTTGTCCAAATTTTATATAGCTTACAATGGATAAAACCATCAAACAAAACGCTCCCATAATTGTCAATATTGGCCATTGAAGAACTGTCTTTAAAGTTTTTACATAAATTGCTGTCATCCCTTTTGTAGGAAGTTGATATAACATACCGTTATCAACAGTTTCATGCCCATTATTTAACTGCGCTTGAGCGAGTATTTGTTTTTTTTGAAACATTTC
Source organism: Alphaproteobacteria bacterium (assembly GCA_965178085.1). Lineage (GTDB taxonomy): Bacteria > Pseudomonadota > Alphaproteobacteria > CBCXTS01 > CBCXTS01 > CBCXTS01. The sequence goes on from CBCXTS010000005.1 coordinate 105,247, forward strand.
AGGCTTTGTAACGATATTGCTTTTTTTACTAATATAATTGTCATAATATTTGGATATAAAACCCTCGACAATGCTCACCCATCGCTGTACCCAATGTTGAAAACGCATCATTTGAACACCTAAAACAGGTAAAAAAATCAACGCCATTAGCAACGATGCACTCAAAACAGATATCAAAGTTACGGGTAAAAATTTCATGAACTCGCCAACAAGACCTGGCCAAAACAGCAAAGGCAAAAACGCAGCAAGCGTGGTTGCAGTTGATGCACCTATAGGCCAAGCCATATGGCGTGCAGCTTGTGAATATGCTTGCAAAAATGGTACTTCTGCACGGATTTTACGATCCGCATATTCACAAATAACAATTGCTCCATCTACTAAAATACCTACCGACAATATCAACGAAAATAAAACAACAACATTCACCGTAACACCTAGTAAATATAACACCAAAACTCCCGTTAAAAATGATCCTGGTATAGCAACTCCTACTAGCAATCCACTTCGTAATCCAAGAACGCCAATAATGACAATCATAACAAGTAGCACTGCACTTAAAACATTATTTTGTAACGATAGCAGCATATCGTTAATTTGATTGGATTGATCTTGTGAAATCGTAACAGAAACACTTTCTGGCCATGTGCTGGTTACTTGACCAACAACATGGCGAACCTTGGCAATGGTATCAATAATATTTTTGCCAGTTCGTTTAACCACCTTAAGTACGATTGCTGGCTTACCAAAGGTTCTAGCCACCCCTTCTGGATCTTTATAGGATAAGCGCACATCTGCTATATCTGAAACTGTTAATACGCTATCACCTTGCGTAACAAGCGGAAATGCATTCAAATCATCTTGTGTTTCAACAAGACCTGGCACTTTGATGTTAAATTGGCTTTGCTCGCTGCGCATTGATCCAGCAGCTACTAAGCGATTGCCAAGCTGTATTGCCGACAATATATGAGCAATATCAAGCTCATATATTTCAATGCGCTTAGGATCAATAACAATTTCAATTTGTTCTGTTAATTTGCCAACTTCATCTACTTGCAAAACTTCCGATATTGATTCAATTGCATCGCTTAAATCCTCCGATAACTTTTGCAGTGTTGCCGTTGTCACGTTTCCGTGCAATGCTATATTTAACACAGGAAATAAGCTTAGATTTACCTCACTAATGATTGGTTCATCGCTATCATCAGGAAGATTAACTTTTGCAAAATCAACTTTTTCGCGAACATTATCAATGGCTTTATCTGAGTCAAAACCTGCCTCAAACTCTAGCAATACAAATCCACCGCCATCGAATGCTTCAGAGCGCATTTCTTTAACGCCTTCTATAGATTTTAACTTGTCTTCTATTGGTCGTATTAACAAGCGTTCGCTGTCTGCAGGAGAAATACCAGAATGGTTTAATGTAACATAAATAATTGGAATAGCAATGTCAGGATCAGACTCTTTTGGAATAGCAACATAAGAGAACGCACCTGCAATTAAGATAAAAAACAATATCGATAAAACAGTCCTCCAGCGATTTTGTGCTACATCAATAAGACTCAAGCGTTTATCCTTTATTTAGCAATATTAGTTGGGGCAACCATTGTATACCCTTTTACTGTTTGGCCTTGTTGAATATATCCTTGCCCTTGCACTATCAAAAGATCCGTTGCTTGTATCATGTTTGATAAAAAGGGTTGTACCAAAAAATAATCTTCACGCGCATTCAAAATTTTTATAGGGATAGAGCGAGCAATTTGATTGTTATCTAAGACCATCATGGCTAGGTTTTTATTTTTTTCTGTTTGGTTTTTTAAAAACATAATAGCAGAAGATGGTATTTTAAAAGCGCTAATCTTAGGTTTTTGTAAAATAATTTCTCCACTGATACCAGAGCGTATCAATTGGCCTGATGGAGGAGTGGCCGATAGCTCTATTGTATAGAGCCTGGTTTGAGGGTTAGCTTGCAAGGCAAGCGTTATCAGCGTGCCTTGTAGCGATTCTCCTGTTACCAAATTAATGGTAGCGGTATCGCCTATTTGCAATCCAACAATTTGTTTTTGAGAAAGATATCCTTCCAATTTAATAGGCCAAAGATCCAAAACCTCAAACAATGGATCTCCAGACTTAACAACATCACCTACCTCAACAAAAGAGTCTGATATCATTCCATCAAATGGTGAATATATTTTTGTACGTTCAATATCAAGTTCAATGGCTGCTAATGTGCGCTGTAATTGCTGCAATTCATTGGCTGCACGGGTTTGGTCAAGTTCATCTTGTGTATTCGTACGCTTTTTTTTTGCTGCACTTAAAAACATGGTTTTGCTATTTTTAATACTAGCTAAAATAGCTTCTTTACGTACGAATCTATCGTCTTCTCCTATCGTAATAATAAGATCGTCTTCTTCAACATATTGGCCTTTATTAACAATTTTATCTGCGATAACACCATGCGTTTGAGCACGTAAAATTACTGCTCGATTAGGGGTTGTTTTACCTCCAATACGTACTTCTGGTTGAAAATATGTCCTGGCTAAATTTTGAACACCTACAGCAAAATTCGATCCGCCTATTTGATCTGTTTGCGTTGCATCTTCATGTTGTACAAACCCAAAATAAATCATTAAAAATACAATTGTTAGGCCAATAAAAAAGTAATTTTTGTATATTCTTATACTCAATAACAATTTCTTTAATAATAATGATTGTAGCATTTTATAGATCCGGTTGTTACTAGATATATGCTAGGGTTTGGATATTACATTAAAAATTTCAATAATTCATAGCTACAAATGTAACAATAATATATATTAATATCAATTGATATTAATAACCATATAACACTATGAGATCCTCACAGAAGAAAAAAAACATATGCGTCTATTGTGGCTCTATGCTTGGGATTGATCCACGCTACAGTCAATTAGCCCAAGAGCTTGGTCAGCGTATGGCAAAGCACAATTTAGGCTTAATTTACGGAGGTGGAAGCAAAGGTATTATGGGAGCAGTTGCAAAAGCAACGCTACAATCTGGAGGGCAAGCTATTGGTATCATTCCTGAATTTTTAAGCACAAGTGAAGTTCCTCTGCCTAATCTTGATGAGCTTATTATCACAAAAACAATGCATGAACGTAAGCAGACAATGGAACGTTTAAGTGACGCCTTTATCATTTTGCCAGGTGGTTTAGGTACATTAGAGGAGTTTTTTGAAATTCTAACTTGGCGTCAGTTAGGATTGCATAATAAAGAAATTATATTATTAGACCCATGGCAATTTTGGCATAATATCGATCTTTTGATTGCATCGATTATTAACAACGGATTTGCCAAAGAAACTTCTAAAAAGCTATATGTAATTCACCAATCAGTTGATTCTGCTCTTGAGAGTTTTATATAAAGCTACTTTCTATCAAAGCTTCAACCATTCTCTTTTATGCAAACTACTCATTCTGCTACAAATGTTTAAGTTCCACAAAATGTTTGATGCACTTGTTGTTCTGGCTTTGGTGGGTTCATATAGTGTAGGTATTCTTTTTGTATATTATATGGGTCCTTTAGCGCTTGAACAAAAGCATGCATAAAGTCATCATCTCCATGATGATGGATATCTGTAATTGCTTTTTCTACCAGATGGTTTCGTGCAATAATTGCTGGATTATGCGTATTCATATATTGGGAAATGTCACTTGAAAAGAATTTTTCTTTTTGTAGGCGCTGTTGCCATTGATCAAGCCAATCTAGCGCGGTTGAATCTTGCTTAAAATAATCTTTAAAAACATTACGTAAATGTGTTTTTTGTGCAGGTTCATTTTTAACTTCTACAAAATCTGCAAGTTGTCTAAAGGTTAAAGTATAATCAAGGTGATGTTTTTCCATTAGGTTCAAAAGATCTTGTATCAATTTTTTATCATTTCTTTCATGATGACGTAATCCGCATTTTGCTCTACGAGTTTTCCATAAATAGCGATGAAAAAGCCTTGGAAAGTCATTGATAATATCCTGTAAGATATTTTTACCATCCATATGATCATCCAATAAAGGTAAAAAACATCCCCCTAAAACCGCAAGATTCCACTGTCCAATCTTAGCTTGATTACAATACGCATAACGCCCATGATAATCAATTGAGCTAAAAACCTTCTGATGGTTATAATCATCAATAAATGCACACGGCCCATAATCAATTGTTTGTCCACTAATTGCCATATTATCGGTATTCATAACCCCATGAACAAAACCAACATTCATCCATTGTGCAATCAATTTTGCTTGGGACTTTGTAATGACTTTAAACAATTCAATATATTGATTGTTCTTTTTTTTTATATTCATTGCGTTAGGCCATTGTATTTTGATAGCGTAATCTGCAAGCGCTTTAATAGCACCAATGTCGTTGCGTACAGCAAAATACTCAAAGGTACCAACACGCATTAAGCCATTGGCTACACGCGTTAAAACCGCGCCTTGAGATTGCGCTTGGCGCCAAACCCTCTCGCCTGTTGTTACACAAGCAAGGGCGCGTGTCGTTGGAATGCCAAGTGCGTGCATTGCTTCGCTTACAATATATTCGCGTATGACTGATCCAAGTGGAGCTAAACCATCTCCATTGCGCGAAAACATTGTTTTACCAGCGCCTTTGAGCTGTATATTATAAAGCTTTCCTTGTTGATCTTTCACATCACCAAGCGTAATCGCGCGCCCATCTCCCAACTGCCCAACAAATTGTCCAAATTGATGGCCTGCATATGCCATTGCAATTGGTTTTGAGTTTTTTGGTAAAACGTTACCAGAAAATATTTGTGCAATATCTTGTTTGCTTAAATGGCTATGAGACATGCTTAACTCTTCAGCAAGCTCATGGTTGAAAATAATCAGCTCAGGATTAAGTGCTTTTTTGGGTTTAACATGCTCAAAAAAATGTTCTGGCAGTTGCGTATAACTATTGCCTAAAACACCAAGATTAAATGACTCTGCCATCTATATAATCATATGTTGGTAATTTACGTTAGTCATTTAATTGGCAACCAAAGCTTTAGTGCTATAGAAGGCCACTATCGTTTGAAAGGTGAGCTTAAAATAGTCGAATATTGCTATTTTTTTAAACAATGCTTATTTTTTATAAGGATTATATGTTTTAAGTTTAGGTGTTTTAGAAGCGTTCTTATTAGCAGTTAAACCTGATTTGGGCACAGTATCATCATTGTTAATCAGATTAATCTTGTCATGCAATTGCTGCTTTTTATTGCTAGCACCAGCGTGCTCTTCTTGTTCATTATTAGGAGTTGCCATTGATTCCATAAAGCCTGCACCAATTTGTCGATTGACGCTAATTAATATTGACAACGCTTTGGTGTCCGGGTTCCTCAATAACTCAATAGATTTTTTATCTACAAATGTTGCAAGATTAATAAGATTTTGCCGTAACTCCATCGACATTGTACTATTAGGATCGCTAGCTTCTGATTGAATAACCGTCCAAACGCGCCAGTTCGTCCTCACTTGCTCTATAAATTCTTCAACATCAAGTTCTGCTGCTTTGCTTAATTGATCAAGTCTGCGAGCACATTCTATTAGTACCCATCCTTCTGTTTGGCCTGCGGGTGCTACAGTGCCCGTTGCTTTTTGGATTTTTGTATAAACATTATCAGCCATCAAGCCAAAGCTCTCAAAATAAATACTCTATGTTGTATAAAATATGCTATAATAACTATTAACTAATATAGTAATATACTCTATTATTTCGCGTACCGTATTTATTATAAATAGCTTCTTTGTTTGCGTAAAGCTTTAAATTTAGTTTGTTGATTTATAACGTAATAGCAAATTAAGCACCTATAAAACGAAACATGTTAAGGATAGAAAATATGAAATCACGCGCAGCCATTGCACTAAAAGCCGGTGAAAAGCTAGTTGTTGACACCATTAATGTTGAAGGCCCTAGCGAAGGCGAAGTAATGGTAGAAATCAAAGCTAGCGGCGTTTGTCACACAGACGCATTCACATTATCAGGCGATGATCCTGAAGGTTTGTTTCCTGCTATTTTAGGTCATGAAGGTGCAGGCGTTGTCGTTGAGATAGGTAAAAACGTTACAAGTTTACGCAAAGATGACCATGTTATACCTCTTTATGTGCCTGAATGCAGACAATGTGACTATTGCCTCCATCCTAAAACCAATCTATGTCAAGCTGTTCGTGAGACACAAGGAAAAGGGCTAATGCCTGACGGCTTATCACGGTTTTCTTTCGCCGGTCAGAAGATTTTACACTATATGGGATGTTCTACTTTTTCTAATTATACAATTGTACCTGAAATTGCCCTTGCTAAAATCAGAAAAGACGCTCCCTTTGACAAAGTTTGCTACATTGGATGTGGTGTTACCACTGGTATCGGTGCAGTGATTAATACCGCTAAAGTTAACCCAGGAGCCAATGTTGTTGTTTTTGGACTAGGCGGCATTGGTTTAAATGTCATTCAAGGTGCCAAGCTTGTTGGAGCTAATATGATTATTGGCGTTGATCTTAACAACACAAAGAAAGAGCTTGCTACAAAATTTGGAATGACTCATTTTGTTAATCCATCAACATTGGGTGGTGATCTAGTTGCCCATCTAGTAGAGATGACAAACGGCGGAGCTGATTTTAGCTTTGAATGCATTGGAAACATCAATACTATGCGCCAAGCGCTTGAATGTTGTCATAAAGGATGGGGTGAAAGCATTATCATTGGTGTAGCAGGTTCTGGCCAAGAAATTAGCACTAGACCTTTTCAGCTTGTTACAGGTAGAGTGTGGCGCGGAACAGCGTTTGGTGGTACACGCGGTAGAACCGAAGTACCTAACATTGTTGATTGGTATATGGATGGAAAAATTAACATTGATGATCTTATTACCCATACAATGCCCATAGACAAAATCAACAATGCGTTTGATCTGCTCCATGAAGGAAAATCCATCCGGTCTGTTGTAACATTTTAGCAACCCTTTTTAAAAAACAGCATTGCTTAAAGCCTATTGATAGTGGCTAGCTCAATAGGATTCAAAAATAAAACTTAAGATGGGCAAACTACTTGACTGCTTATATCAACCCCTGCGCGTGCGCGACCATCCATCCCTTCAAGCTCAATAATACACATCCCTTGTATAGGGTTGCCGTTTGATTTTTTAATCAACTCCACCCCGGCTCCCATGGTACCACCTGTTGCAAGCAAATCATCCAAAATAACAACCCTATTGCCCCGCTTGATAGCATCTGCTTGAATTTCCATTGAATCTTGTCCATATTCAAGTTCATAATCAAGCGATATAACCTCACCTGGAAGTTTTCCTTTTTTGCGTATCATTGTAAAGCCTATGCCTGTGGCAAATGATAAAGGCGCCGCTAACAAAAATCCTCTAGCTTCTATACCAACAAGGATGTCTGGTTTTATGTGAGTTAATTCATTGGTCATTTTGTCAATACACCAACGCCATGCATCAGGATTGATCAGTAATGTAGAAATATCATAAAATAGAATTCCTGGTTTTGGGTAATCTGGAATAGTGCGTATTATTTTCTTTAAATCCATCAATATTATCCTAATTTTTCTAAACATACTAAGTCAACAGGCATTGAAACTCCTTCAATTTTACTATTTTTTATAATTCTAGCTTTTAACTGACCTACATATCCTTCTGCTTGAGCAGATTCCCAACTTTTAAGACTACAAACGGCTTGCGAGTTAAGGGTTTTATTATGTTTTTCAAGTTTAGCAGCAAGATTAACCGTATTGCCAATTGCTGTATATTCAAGACGGTTAGAGCTACCAACCACACCAGAAATTAAATCTCCATGCGTAAAAGCTCCATTAACGTCAATCAGGGTTTGATTGTTTTCTTTGCGAGCTGCATTCCATTGATTAATCGCAATAAAGATCTCTTCAATTGCTAAGAGCGCATGCTTATTTTTGTGATGATCCACTTGAATAGCACCAAAAGTTGCCATAATACCATCTCCTAGAAATTTATCTATATTGCCGTGATATTTTTGAATAATGGGTACAATGATTGCTTGATATTGCGATAATAATTGCATGACCTCATTTGCTGATAATTTTGACGACAGCTCTGTAAATCCCCTAATATCAATATTAAGGACACTTGCATCAATCAATTTTCCATAACCAGCTTTAAAGCTTTCTCCATGCGTTGAAATTTGACTTGCAAGGTCTTTATCAAAAAACCGAGATAATTCATGCTGTGCGCTTTCAAAACGCAGCGCATTATACAATGTTTTATTAGCACGCAAAATAGCAAATGCAAGAATGGTTGTTGTTGCTATAATGGCAATAATTTTTCCTAGCTCTGCCCTTACTAACAATGTATTAGAATTAATATATTCAATATAACTATTGGTTAAAATATCTGTTTGGCTTTGACGCGCTACCATCACAAGCAGTAACGACCAACCAAATGCAGCACTAAAACCTGTAATAAGGACATACATCGCGTTTAATCTAAACACACGCAATGCAATAAAAATAAAAACATACAAAATTGCAGGTGCTTTTAAAATAAACTCTGGAGGTTGGTTATACGATAGATGTAGCATCCAAATCATCCCCATTAAAAGCGCAACATCAATGACACTATCCAAAACCACAAACCAACCTGGCGTGCTATCGCGCAAAGCAAATATAATCCTGATACAATTAAAAAGCACATAGGCACCTAATGCCCATGGAACTGGATCAAAAATGATGGCATTGGCATCAATGCCTCCCTCAACACCACGTTGGCGCACATTAAGCATATGGATACCCGCAAAAACCAGCGCTAACAACATCGATGCTATGCTAATAATTTGCTGACTTATAATGTCATGCTTTTTTAAAGAGCTCTGAACTCTTTGTGGCAATTCTTGGTGATTATGTGATTTGAATAAATATTGCATCTTTAATAAGAAATTTGATAGCAAGCATGTTAAACATATCATGTAGTACTATGAATTAGTTCATCATATGTTTAGCTCTAACAATCATAGAGCTCATGCTCATTGGTTTTAATATATTAATAGCTAGCTTTATCGATTAATATCCATTGATGTTTGATATCTCCTATCATGAAATGTCCTCTTGTCATGGCTATTTGCCATTGGCTATATCTTAGCAAGCTCTAATTTTACGATATCAATTGGTTCAAAAACACCTTCTACATTACAATTTGTAACCATTTCTGCTTGGATAGTACTCTCAAACCCTTCTTTTAATGCGCTCTGCCAGCTCTCTGCATCACAAATGGCACGAGTCCCAAGAACTTTATTATATTTTTCAAGCTTAGCAGAAAGATTAACCGTATCACCAATTGCAGTATATTCAAGCCTATCATCGCTACCTACAACCCCTGAAATTAAAGGCCCGCTTGTTAGAGCAATATTAATATTCATTTTTTCTGCTCCTTGCGTTTTGCGCTCATCATTCCATTGGTCAATAACCACCAAGAGATCTTCAATTGCTAATAGTGCGTTTTTATGATGGAGTGGATCGGGCTGGATAGCACCAAAGGTTGCCATAATACCATCGCCTAGAAACTTATCAATATTTCCTTGATGTTTTTGTATAATAGGAACCGTACGACGCTGATATTCTGATAATAAACGCATCACTTCATTTGGTGATATTTGCGCCGATAATTTTGTAAAACCGCGCATATCAACATTTAATACACTAGCATGGGTTAACTCTCCACGGCCTGCTTTTAGTACTTCTCCTTGTTGGGATATACGGTTGGCCAAGTTTTTGTCAAAAAACCTTGATAACTCATGCTTAGCACTCTCATATTGCAGCGCACTATGGAGGGTATTATTTGCCCTTGATATAACAAAAGCTAGAATGACAGCAGTTAAAGCTACAGATATTAATTTATCAAACTCTGCCCCTAGAAGCATTGCATTAGATGTCATATATTCAACATAATTGTTTGTAACCACGCTACCTTTGCTATCGTTCAACACCAACCCCATAATAACACTCCACCCCACAACAGCAGCAAGACCTGTCAACAATACATAAATAGGATCAAGTCTGAAGGCACGCAATGATATGAAGATAAATATATAGAGAAAGGTTGGAGATTTTAGGACAAAGCCTAACGGTTGACTATATGAAAGATGAAAACTCCAGATTAAGCCCATTAAAAGCGCAATATCAATAAAGCTATCTAAAATCATAAACCATTTTGGTATGATATTACGCATGGCAACCATCACCCTAAAGCAATTAAATATAATATATGCTCCTAAAACCCATGGCACAGGTTCAAAAATTAGCAGCTGCATAGAATCTCGCTGTTGCACATTCAACAAATACAACGCACCAAAAACAAGCGCCAGTATCATTGAAGCTCCACTAATGAGCTGCTGGCTAATCATATCATGTTTGCGCAATGATTCTTGCACACGCTGAGGAAGCTGTTGTGTATGATGTTTTGTTAAATTTAAAAATCCCATCCCGTTTAATCCTATTTATTAGTCCTGTTACAAGCGAGCAAAATAATATCGCTTTTATAATATTTAGCTTATATATTTTTAAAATTTATATATTGCACTATCATCGTTTATGCCTACAATATGAAATATTCATTAATCAATCATCGATCAAAGCTTTTGATGGTTTCAATTTTTCTCCAACAATATTAATCTTACAAAACAACGTAAAACATCAGCTACATCCAAACATATAAAATTATATAAACCCATGAGTGATACACAAAAAGTACCTTTATATAAATTGATTGAGCCGCAAAACCTAACCAGCAAGTCATCTCAACAAACATTACTGATATGCGACCATGGTGGCAATCACATTCCAGCCCAATATCACAATCTTGGCGTTAATCCTCTTGTAAAACAATCTCATATTGCAGTTGATTTAGGAACTGCTCTATTAACAGAAATGATATGCAAACAATTGAATCTATTTGCCATTATTGCGCAATATTCAAGATTATTAGTTGATTTAAATCGCTTCCATGATGACCCTACCTTTATTCGTGCAATAAGTGACAATAATATTATTCCTGGCAATTGTGGCGTTGCTTTATCACCAACATGTCCTGAAAAGCTTTTACGAGTAGATCAATATTTTACCCCATATCATCAAAAAATCACCGAGACACTTACCCATTTTGAACAACAAAAACCATCACCTGTTTTAATTTCTATTCACTCTTTTACCCCGACTTTACAAAAATCATCTCAAAATCAGCAATTGCGACCTTGGCACATAGGAGTTTTAAGTAGTAACGACAGAAGGCTAGCAGATCCATGCCTTGCAATTTTACGCAGCCATTTATCACATGAATATGTTGGCGATAACATGCCATATTCTGGAGATGATCCATACAGCTATAGCGTTGCACATCATGGTATTGAACGAAAATTCAAGCATCTTACCTTTGAAATACGCCAAGATTTATTAGCTACCAATCAAGCAGTCACCAAAATGGCTCATCTTTTATGCAATGTGTTGCAACAAATTCTATAACTGATTGATTTTATTGTACAATGATTGCTCCCTTACATATAAACTTTAACCACTCTTAAACAAAAGCTTTAGATCTGCAATCTGTTGCTTTTTGTCATATATTTCTGGCAAACATTCATCTTGCCAATAAAACATTCAATGAAAACTAGATGGAATTCTGGAAAACTAAGTAGCACTTGGGGAAAACTAAGTAGCACTTGGGGAAAACTAGATAAAACCTTTGAAAAATATATAGAACTTAGTTTTTTTAAACAATAATCTTAAAAATAAAGGCTTTGGATCATTCAATATTAATCCATCATCATTGCCAATGTCTGATTAAGATTTTCTCAACAAACAAAACTATCTAGTTGGATATAGATATGCCAAAAAAGCACTCCAAATACACCATTAAAAAACACTTTATTATGAAGAGGTTATCAGCTTAAGTTGAATGTTTTCTTTTAAGTCACAACAATTAAAGTAATTATTTACTCTCCATGTGCAAAACGATCAAGCAATCGCTGAAGCTCATGAAAGGCAGAAAAAGAAATTTTTACATATCCTTTATTAAACCCTTGCTGCATTCCTTTAATTTGAACATCAAGATTAAGGATTTTTGAAATGGATTTTTCAAGATCTGCTAATTCTGTTGCATTCATTCTTGATGTTTTATCTTGATTGGGTAAAGAGTTATTGCGTTCTTTTTGTGCATTATCTGCGATAATTTTTTCTAACTGGCGCACAGTCAAATTGCGTTTTATAACGCTGTTAGCCAATTTAATTGCATTATTAGCGCCAACAAGCATACGAGCATGACTAAATCCCAATTTATTTTCCCTAACAAGCTTTTGCACTTCTTTTGGCAATTCTGTTAAACGAACAAGATTAGCAATATGACTACGACTTTTACCAACCAATTGTGATAGTTTTTCTTGTGTATAGCCATGATCATGGAGTAGCGTATTATAGCCTTCGACTTCTTCCATAACATTCAAATCTGCTCGTTGAATATTCTCAATTAATGCTATTTCAAATGCTTTTCTATCGTCAATATTATATACTAACACTGGCACAGCATCAATATTTGCAAGCTTTGCTGCGCGCCATCTCCTTTCGCCGGCTATAATTTCATATTTTCCATCGTGGCTTCCAGAAGATCTTGCAATAATCGATTGCAGCATACCATGCTCTTTAAGCGATTGTGATAATTCATTTAGCTCTGCTGGTGCAAAATACTTTCTTGGTTGATTTTGATTGGCATGTAGATATTGTGGCTGAAGGTAAATAATTTTTGTTGTATCATTGTCGACTACTTGATCGTTGTTTGGCAAATTATTAGACACATCGCCTAATAACTCTGCAAGACCACGGCCTAAGGCTTGAGGTTTAACATTGCTACTAAAAGTCATTTAAAGCCTCCCTTCTCTTTGAAGAAACTCTCTTGCAAGTTGGATATATGCTTCTGAGCCTTTACATTTTGAATCGTATAGTATCACTGGCTTGCCATGAGATGGCGCCTCTGATATTCTTACATTGCGTGGAATGACTGTGTTTAAAACTTGTGAGCCAAAATACGCTCTCACATCGCTTTCTACCAAATCACTTAAATTATTTCTACGATCAATCATTGTTAATAATATACCCCCAATTTGCAAATTTTGGTTTAAACGCTGTTGAATTTGCTCAATAGAATATAATAAATTGCCTAATCCTTCCAACGCATAAAACTCACATTGTACTGGTATTAAAATTTGATTAGCGGCACAAAGAGCATTGATAGAGACTAAACCAAGAGCAGGAGGGCAATCAATTAGAATATAGTCATATTCGTCTCGATAGTTTTGGATAGCATTCTTTAAACAATATTCGCGCGATTCCAAGTGAACCAAGTCAATATCAAGAGCAGCCAAATCATATGAAGATGGAATGACATCTAAACCTGGAATATTGGTTTTTTCACACGCTTGGGAAAAACTAGCATGGCCTAAGATTAATTGATAAATACTTGTTTCTCTTTGTGCTTTATCAAGATTCAATCCAGTGCTGGCGTTACCTTGAGAGTCTAAATCTATTAACAATGTACGATAGTTGCAAGCTGCAAGCGCTGTTGCCAAATTAACAGCAGTTGTAGTTTTTCCAACACCACCCTTTTGATTGATAATAGCAACAACATTGCTTTTAAAACCTACGTTTTTAAAACTCGTACGCTTTACATCAGGTTGCATTATATGTGCTTGTTGCGTGTAGTTAGGGTCTTGATAAAATCGTTGATTTGTACTGTTTGTCATTAATAATATTACTCAATATTGTTAAAGTTCTTAAACTCAAAAGAGCATTAATGAATATGTATTAGCGATGGTTAACAATGGCTTTTAATATTTTTAATTTTCAAAATACACGCCTCTGCCTCTGTTATACTAGGTATTGCTTGCAAATCAAATGCGTATTTTTTTTGTGCATGCTGTACTTCTACTTGCCAATTTTTACCTTTATGCGCCAATAACATTCCATCATCATCTATAAAAGCATGAGCATATTCGATCAATTGGTCAAGAGGTCTTAACGCGCGTGCTGTTATAATATCGCCTTTAATGGTTAAATTGTCGCAAATAGCACGATCAAGATCCTTGATATGCACATTGACATTCACTTTCATTTGCGCTGCGGTAATTTCAAGAAATGATGCTTTTCTTTTATCTCTTTCAAATAAATGCACGCAATTGTTTGGAAAACAAGCACCAAGAACTAACCCAGGGAACCCAGCACCACTTCCTAGGTCAATCATGGTATTGACTTTTTGAGGGATGTGATTAACTAGCTGCAAGCTGTCAAGATAGTGACGCGATAACCAATGGAGCTGAGGAAAGACATCTGAAGCGCTTTGCTTGCTATTTTTTGAAACAAGATTGATCTTGCTATTCCATTGGCATAAAAGCTTGAAATGAATTTCAAGTCGTTCAATTGTTCCACGTGAAACATTTTGATCTATATCGCGATAACGACTTAATAAATCAACCCATGAACTGCGCCATAAATCGGATATATTTTTAGGACCACTTTGCATTTTTACGACAATAAAACCATGCTGATATTAATCTTTATTTACGTAGAATATCTTGCTGCATTCTATCAATTCATATGCGTGTGATGAATTTATTTTGTTATATTAAGCTACATTTCTTGGTTGTTGTATAAATCGCAACAAATTAATCATAGCGCTAGGAGTCATTCCAGGAATACGTGCCGCATGCGCTAAATCATCTGGGCGTTGATTGGTTAGTTTTTCTGTAATTTCTACCGATAATCCTTGGATATTGGTATAATTAATATTTTTAGGCAATTTCATTTGTTGATATTTATAAAAAGCAGCAATATCACTGTCATGCTTTACAACATATCCTTGATAGCGTGAATCGTAGCATAATCTATCCATCAAGCGTGTTTCTATATCCGATTGTCTAACAACCTTAGAAAGATCTGGCCAAATTTCATACAAGGTTTGCAACGTTACATTAGGCAAACCTAAAACATCAAAAGCTGTTCGTTTTTTGCCATCTAATTTAATAGACACACCACATTTGCGTAAATCATTTGGGCTTTTGCTAGCCCCATGTAAGCTTGTTTGTAAAATATGCAAGCGCTGTTGCCGTTTTTTCCAATGTGCTTTGCGTTCTGGTCCAACACATCCTAATGTAAGGCCCAGCGCTGTTAATCGTTCATCAGCATTATCTGCGCGCAATCTTAATCTATACTCACAACGCGATGTAAACATTCTATAAGGTTCATCCACCCCTTTAGAAACCAAATCGTCAATCATAACCCCTATATAAGCCTGGTTTCTACCTAAAATAAATTGCTCTTTAGACTGTTTTGCATAAAGCGCACCATTAATACCTGCCATCAAGCCTTGAGCAGCAGCTTCCTCATAGCCTGTAGTGCCATTAATCTGGCCTGCCAAAAACAAACCTTTGCAGCGTTTTACTTCTAATGTTTTACTTAAGGCTCGTGGATTAATATGATCATATTCAATGGCATAACCTGGTTGCTTAATTTCAACCTGCTCTAACCCTTTAATTGTCCGCAAAAACTCTAACTGGATTGTTTCAGGAAGCGAGGTAGAAATTCCATTGGGATAAATAACATCGTTGTCAAGACCTTCAGGTTCTAAAAAAATTTGATGCCTTTGTCTGTCTTTAAACCTTACAATCTTATCTTCAATGGAAGGACAATATCTTGGACCAATTCCTTCAATGGCTCCTCCATACATTGCAGATTTTTGTAAGTTATTGGCTATGATTTCATGTGTTTTAGTATTCGTGAATGTAATATGACAGTTTATTTGTGGCAATGCTATCTTGTTTGTCATACTAGAAAACGCTATTGGATTAATATCGCCTTCTTGTTCTTCAAGAACATCCCAGTCAATAGAATCTTTAGCAAGTCGCGCTGGCGTGCCTGTTTTTAAACGTGCTATCGGCAAACCAATCTCTTGAAGTTGTTCTGCAAGGATAATGCTGGCTTGATCGCCAGCGCGCCCTGCAGGCCAACGCTTGTCTCCTAAGTGAATAATACCTCTTAAAAATGTTCCAGTGGTTAAAATAACAGCTTTTGCTTGAATATATTGCCCATTACTGAGTGTGACCCCTCTAATAAGGGATTTTTTTGTATCATGAAACTCAAGCTTTTCTACCTCAGCTTCTATATATGAAACACCTTGAGTAGCATCAAGTAATTTGCGCATTGCCGCTGCATAATGCACTCGATCTGCTTGCGCACGTGGGCCCCAAACAGCTGGACCTTTAGAGCGATTAAGCATCCTGAATTGGATGCCTGCAAGATCAATAGCGCGCCCCATCAATCCATCAAGCGCGTCAATTTCACATACAAGTTGTCCCTTTCCCAAACCCCCAATAGCAGGGTTGCATGACATTGTTGCAATTTTATCAAGCTTTTGCGTCACAAGCACACAGCGCATACCCATCCGAGCTGCACTAGCAACTGCCTCACAACCTGCGTGCCCACCGCCGATAACCAAAACGTCATAGTTATCTTGACTATCTTGCATTGAATATCCTTACATTTAAAAACATTTCATATATCCTTAACAATCTGATCTCATCGCAAACTACACCAACCATATCTATATCATCAATATATTGTTTGTAACTATTACAAGCGCTGAAAAAAACCACCCTTATTTAAGAAGCGTCCAACCCTTGCATTTTATGGACCAGCGATGTTGTAGAATATCCCTCTAACAAATCAATCAATATCACTTTTCCAGCATTGTTTTCTACAAAATCGCCACCAACAACATCCTCATAGCTATAATCTCCTCCTTTAACGAGAACATCTGGCACAATACGATGAATTAATTTTTCTGGCGTTTCTTCATCAAACAAAACAACACCATCTACCATTTCAAGAGCACTCAATAACTGCGCTCTTACTGTTTCTGTCTGTATTGGTCTTTCAGCACCTTTGAGCTTTTTTACCGAACAGTCACTATTCAAGCCAACCAACAATTTGTCGCCATGCTTTAGTGCTCCATATAGTAGTGATAAATGGCCTGCATGTAAAAGATCAAAGCACCCGTTGGTAAAAACAATCCGTTCCTTGCTTGCGCGCCACTGTACAAGCTTTTGATCTAGAGCTTGCATATCAAATAGTTTTGTAGGATACGCAACAAAAGCATTCCTGCCTTCCAATTCTTGCAATGTAACTGTTGCAGTATCAGGTTTGGAAACAGCGATGCTACCAGCGTGATTGGCTAAATTTGCGCTTGCAACGCTATCAAAACCACCTGCTAGTGCAAGGCCAAAAACAGCAATTACTGTATCGCCTGCACCTACAACATTATACACATCTTTTGCATTGCTAGGAAAATGCGTTATCTTGCCATTTTCAAATAAACTAGCACCTTGTTCAGAGCGTGTTGCTAACACTCCTTTGATATTGCATTGGGTTGTTATTTTTTTACAAGCAGCTTCAATTTGTGCATCGCTTTCTACTGCCATTCCTGTTGCTTTATAGAGTTCATCACGATTTGGCGTGATATAATCAACTCCTTTATATTTTGAAAAATCTGTTCCTTTAGGGTCAACAATAACAATCATATTGTGACTTTTGGCAAGCTTTATAACCATTTCAAGCATTGGGTTTGTTAACACCCCTTTGCCATAATCTGATAAAATCAAAATCTTTTCCTGATTTTTAAAGCTAGATAATAACGTATATAAAAGCTGTTCCTGCTCTGGCAAAATGGCATGTGTTTTTTCATAATCATAACGTAACAATTGCTGTCCGCTTGATATGAAACGGGTTTTAGACGCAGTAGGGCGCAAACTATCGCACACCCCATAAAACTTTATACCATCTTGATCAAGCAAGGTTTGAAGGGTTTTGCCATTATCATCATCGCCATATGTTCCAACCAAATGACACTGCCCCCCAAGGCTTGCTATATTTCTAGCAACGTTACCAGCGCCTCCTGGTATTTTTCTTTCATTGGCATGGCATAAAATAGGAATAGGACCTTCGGGCGAAACCCTATCAACGCTTCCTGTGATAAAAATATCCATCATAACGTCACCAAAGCATAAAACACTGTTTTGTAAAACATCTTTGAGATTTTTTGTCATTTGTTTTTTATATCCTGCTTTTGTACAAGTTTAGGCGCTTTTAAATAACATGCACCCCATTGATGAGGTGCCGTATAGCTAGGCGCTGATGTTATATTGCTAGACTTGCCTATATTGGTTTTTTGCATATTGGTTTCTACCGTGATGTCCAATGCATGCTCGCGCCTATATGCACATGTCAGCTCAAAAAGGCTTTGCAATGCAATATGCTGGTGTCCTTGTATAAGGTTTTCTCGATCAAAACCCCAATCAACCAAACGCAATGCCCCACTACCAACAGCATAAATAGGCCCATGGTAGCTTTGTAAGCTTGTATCATATTGGCGTGTATTAGCAAAAGACACCTGATCCAAAATCTTTAAAAACCCATCTTTATCAACTGCTGCAGGTGGAGCTATTTGGTGCTGTTTGTTATCATTCATATGATAGCAAGCCAAATAAAGGTCATGGCGACCTGTTTCAAAGGCAACTAGCAAATACGCATTTTTTGCCAATCGTTCAATATCACCTTGCAATTGGTGTAACAAAACTTCAAACCCAGTCCACTGATATATTGGTTTTTGTAATGCAACCCCTATACCATAGGCCGTTGCCAATGCAATACGTAACCCTGTAAAACTGCCTGGCCCTTTATGCACAACAAGAGCATCTAGCATATCTGTTGTACATCCTTGCATCAAATCATCTAGAATGCTGGTCATTGTTGCAGACAAACCACCAGCGCGTCCTTTTTGACAATATTGGCGCAAAACTCCTTGATGAAAAAAACCTATTCTACCCTCATCTGCATTTGATAAATCAAATCCAAGCATCGATGACTCAACAATGGATAGCTTTGTTTTATTGCTATATATCATGACATATTATCTTTTCAACGGTATTTTACAATATTATAAAACCTCATACACCAAAATTTATAATGCTATAATATTATATAATGCTATAATATTATTTGTAACCAACAAACAAAAAACTTGGCATTTTGTACTTTTAGCGTTAAAAGAGGTCTGTTTTATCGTTATAAATTGTTTTGAAGGCTTCATTAATGCAAATTATTTTGCTTACCTTGCATGTTTTAATAGCGCTTGCTCTTGTGATTGTTGTGTTGCTACAACGCAGTGAAGGCGGTGCACTTGGCATTGGCGGGGGAACTGCTGGAGGATTGTTTACAGCACGCGGAACCGCTAATCTTTTAACGCGCGCAACTAGTATTCTTGCCGCTGCGTTTATGATTAATAGTTTGATTTTAGCAATTATTTCAGGACGCGTTACTAGTAGCGAGTCTATTTTTGACAAGCCAAGTATTTCAAGCACCATTCCTGTCGAGCCTGGAGATAC
The DNA here is from genome assembly GCA_965178085.1 of Alphaproteobacteria bacterium. Lineage (GTDB taxonomy): Bacteria > Pseudomonadota > Alphaproteobacteria > CBCXTS01 > CBCXTS01 > CBCXTS01. Next base: position 124,729 of record CBCXTS010000005.1, read on the forward strand.
TAATATCCCATCAGCACCACTATCGCAATAATTTTATCGATAAGCCAGATGGTTTGATTTTGTATTGAATTTTCAATTGCGATTGCATTCTTTTTACATATAAAACTTCATAAAGATACTTGATATTATCTTAATAAAACAAAGGTGACAGCTTATTTTAATATCGTTGCCTTGTATATAAATATCTTGTAAGATTATAATTAATTAGCGCGTAAAGTTATTAGCACTAAATTGCGATTATTTTACGTTTTATTTTATAAACTATAGATAATCCACTCTATAACTACAAAATAACATGATGTGATGTCAGCAAGAATGATCTTTATAACCGGTGGCGTCGTTTCTTCTTTAGGAAAGGGTATTGCCGCCTCTGCTCTTGGTGCTTTATTGCAAGCGCATGGGTTTAAAGTTCGTTTGCGCAAACTTGATCCATATCTTAATGTCGATCCTGGAACGATGAACCCATATGAGCATGGTGAATGTTTTGTAACAAATGATGGCGTTGAAACAGACCTCGATCTTGGCCACTATGAACGCTTTACGGGCGTTGATTCCAATTGTTACGATAATGTTACATCTGGCCAAATTTATAATAAAATTATTGCCAAAGAGCGACAAGGGGATTTTTTAGGCAAGACCGTGCAAGTTATTCCCCACGTTACAGATGCAATTAAAGATTTTATTGCAGCAAATCAACAAGATGAAGATTTTATTATTTGTGAGATTGGCGGCACCGTTGGTGATATTGAAAGCCTACCCTTCATTGAGGCTATCCGCCAGTTTGCCAATGATATTGGTCGCGATAAAACCGCTTTCGTACATGTAACCTTGCTACCTTATATCAAAGCCGCGGGTGAATTAAAAACAAAACCAACTCAACATTCTGTTAAAGAGCTTTTATCATTAGGCATTCAACCAGATTTGTTGCTTTGTCGTATTGAAGATACTCTTCCAGAAGATGCTCGCAAAAAAATTGCCCTATTTTGCAATATTCCTATAGCAAAGGTTATCCCTGCACTGGATGTAAAAACTATTTATCAAGTTCCTTCTTTCTATCATGCTGCGGGTTTTGATCAACAAATTCTTATGCATTTTGGTCTTGAATCCAAAAAGAAACCAAACCTTACAATATGGGATAATATTGTAAACAATATTACATTTCCTAAAGAAGGCAGCGTAAACATTGCAGTTGTGGGCAAATATGCAACCCATAAAGATGCTTATAAATCGCTTGGAGAAGCATTACAGCACGGCGCCATTGCCAACAATGCTGGCTTAAATTTAGATTATATTCTTTCTGACGATATCGATACACAAAACCCTGCACAAATGTTGGGGCAATATCACGCTATCTTAGTCCCTGGCGGTTTTGGAGAGCGCGGTACCGTGGGCATGCAAACAGCTATTACATTTTGCCGAGAGCATCAATTACCATATTTTGGCATTTGCTTTGGCATGCAAATGGCCATGCTTGAAATTGCACGTAATATATTGCATATTAAAGACGCCGATTCACGAGAGTTTCATCAAAATAAAACATTATCTGATTTAGACCTTGAAAAAATGGTCATTTGTTGGATGGGTGAGTGGGTTAAAGATAACCAATTAGAAAAACGTAATATGCAAGGTCGAATGGGTGGCACCATGCGCCTTGGCGCTTATCCTTGCGTTTTAAAGCCTGAGTCAAAAATTGCCTCTATATATGCCACAACAAAAATCAGCGAACGCCACCGCCATCGCTATGAAGTAAACCTTAATTTTAAAGAACGGTTTGAATCTGCAGGCGTTATTTTTTCTGGCCTTTCACCTGATAATCAATTACCTGAAATTATTGAATTAACCGATCATCCGTGGTTTATAGGTGTACAATTTCACCCAGAATTGAAATCTCGACCTTTTGACCCTCATCCGCTTTTCAAGAGTTTTATTGCTGCAGCTCTTGCAAAAGCTCGTTTAATATAGATATATTGAAAATAGCATAGCACCCAATTTTGGGAGTTTTAAAATATGGTATCACTCGATACGTTATCATCTCAAACAGAAACAGGCTTTAATATGACAACACCTCACCACATCCAATTAGGTACCAACAACACGTTAACCATTGGCAATGACCTACCATTTATCCTCATTGCTGGTCCTTGCGCTATGGAAAGTCGCCAACATGCACTAGATATGGCAGGAGCATTGGATGAGCTATCGCGTAAACACGATGTTGGCCTAATCTATAAATCATCATTTGATAAAGCCAATCGTACAAGCTTAAATACTGAACGCGGAATTGGCTTTGAAAAAGGATTGGATATTTTCCAAGACATCAAAGCACAAATTGGTTGCCCTGTTTTAACCGATGTTCATTTGCCACAGCAATGCGAGGCGCTATCGGGAGTTGTTGATGTCCTACAAATACCTGCTTTTTTATGCAGACAAACCGACTTAATTGTTGCAGCTTCTAAAACAAAATCTGTATTAAACATCAAAAAAGGCCAATTCCTTGCGCCATGGGATATGGTCAACGTCGTTAAAAAATGCGCCCAAGCAGGCAATGACAACGTCATGCTATGTGAACGTGGTGCCAGTTTTGGGTATAATACACTTGTCAGCGACATGCGTTCTTTACCAATTTTAGCAAAAACAGGAAAACCTGTAGTGTTTGATGCAACCCATTCTGTACAACAACCAGGTGGGTTAGGAGGCCGCTCGGGTGGTCAGCGTGAGTTTGCACCTGTTTTAGCACGTGCAGCTGTTAGCGTTGGCGTTGCAGCTGTTTTTGCTGAAACACATCAAAACCCTGATAGTGCACCTTCAGATGGACCAAATATGATCCCTCTTCAACAGATGGATGCGTTTATAGCCTTGTTAAAACGCATTGATATCATTGCCAAAGAAAATATGATCAATATTGATTAAATCAACATTTTGTAAGTTAGATCACACAACCAGCTTGTCATATTATTAAGGAATAGCCATCATGCCTGAAATTATATCCATTCATGCCCGTCAAATATTTGATAGTCGAGCAAATCCAACCATTGAAGTTGAGGTTGAAGTGCAAGGTGCTTGTACAAAAGCCAAAGGCATTGCATGCGCACCTAGTGGTGCATCAACTGGTACACATGAAGCCCATGAATTACGCGACGGCGGCCCAGCTTATCACGGACGCAGTGTTTTCAAAGCTATTGAGTGTGTTAATGGTGAGATTTTTGACCTCCTAAGCGGCCAAGATGCCAGCAACCAATTGCATATTGATCACCTATTATGCACCCTTGATGGTAGCAACAATAAAACACGCTTAGGAGCCAATGCTATTCTTGCAACCTCTCTTGCCGTTGCAAAAGCAAGCGCAAACGCTGCCTGTGTACCTTTATGGCGGTATTTAGGTGGCATGCATGCCCATGTCTTACCTGTGCCATTAATGAATATTATCAATGGAGGTGCACACGCTGATAATGCACTTGATATCCAAGAATTTATGATTATGCCTATTGGTGCTTCTAGCTTCACCAACGCTTTGCAAATTGGATCAGAGGTTTATCATCATTTAAAAAATCTGCTCAAAAAACATAACCTTACAAGCAATGTCGGTGATGAAGGAGGTTTTTCTCCTAATCTCAACAGCACTCGTGAGGCTCTTGACTTACTGCTTGAAGCTATTTCAATTGCTGGTTTTAAAGCAGGAAAAGATATTTTTATTGCCCTGGATTGTGCTGCTAGTGAATATTATGAGGATGGTTTTTATGTTCTAAAAGGTGAAAATAAAAAACTCTCGCGTGAAGATAATGTTGCTTGGCTTGAAAAGCTAGCAAAAGATTATCCTATTTTTTCTATCGAAGATGGTTGCAGCGAAGATGATTGGCAAGGTTGGCAGTTATTACAAAAAAAACTTGGCGATCAAGTACAGCTTATTGGCGATGATTTATTTGTCACCAACCCAAAACGCATTCAAAAAGGCTTTACGCAATGTGCAGCAAACAGCGTGTTGATCAAGCCAAATCAAATTGGCACCCTTACAGAAACAATGCAAACCATTGCTATGACCCAACATCATGGATGGAAAAGCGTTATATCGCACAGGTCTGGAGAAACAGAAGACACATTTATTGCTGATCTATGCGTTGCAACCAATGCTGGGCAAGCAAAATTTGGTGCAATGGCACGCTCTGAGCGTACTGCCAAATATAATCGCTTACTACGTATTGAAGAAGATCTTGCAAATAACGCTGTTTTTGCTGGAAAAGCCATGTTGCAAAAAATATGAAGAAGATTATAAAACACAACCCTCTTTAATCCTTTCATAGTTTAAATCATATCATGGCTACACCACAACACGCTGATATCATGCAAAGGTCTAACCAAAGCGCTAATATCGTTTTAGTTGCAAGCGTAGCCTTGATTGATAAAGACGGCAAAATTTTATTGGCGCAGCGACCAAAAGATAAATTTCTTGCCCAAAAATGGGAATTCCCAGGGGGTAAGCTTAACCCAAATGAACGAGCTGAAGAAGCTCTTATTCGAGAGTTATATGAAGAGCTGAACATCAAAACTCATACATCCTGCCTTGCACCAATTGCTTTTTCAACCCATCGATATCACCCACCATCTGCCCCATTTTTTGATGCGATTGTTTTATTATTTGCCTGTCGAGTATGGCAAGGAGATATAACCCCTATGGAAGGACAAACCACCCAATGGGTTAATGTCTTTGATATGAATAAGTTTGATCTCTTGGAAGGTACAAAGCCACTGATTGCGCTTGTGCGTGACTATTTATAAATCATCAACGATTTATCAAAACTAAACAATTGATTCTAAAGTTACCTTAAAGGAAAAGTAAAATGTTTAATCTGCGATCTTTTCTTCTTACTTTAATGATCTTTACCCTTACAGCGTGCGAAAAAATTCCTGATTCTCAATATTTTAAACCATCACCAGAACCATTTACTTTTGATTATACCTCCGATATTCCCTTTGATACCTATCTTGATCAAAACAAAGCATACCTTGCCAAAAACAGAGTGTTTTTTGACCCCACCAATCAAGCCAGAGAGCTTGCTTGGGTATCGCCTTTTGATTGGCCTATCAACAATAACTGCTCAAAAAAACCAACAAAGGGTGTGCTATTAATTCATGGATTTTTAAATACTGCATTTTCTACCAAAGATGTTGGAAAAATTTTCCACGATTTATGCTTTCACGTGCGCTCCATTACTTTGCCAGGTCACAGCACGCGCCCTGGTGACCTTTTGTCTGTTAGCAAACAAGATTGGATTGCTTCGGTTGCATATGCCATTGGCTCACTCCAAACACAGGTAGAAGAAGTCCATCTTGTTGGCCATTCTCTTGGTGGTCTACTTGCTGTTCATGCAGGCACACAACATGCCAATATTAAAAGTATGTTTTTGATAGCTCCTGCATTACAAACTAGCAGGCCTTTCTTGACCAAACAAACCACATGGCTACGTTATTTAAAGACTTGGATTAATACAGACCCCAATGTTATCCCTGTGAAATATCAATCAATACCAACCCATGCTGTAGCAGAATTGGTTGGACTGATTGATTTAACAGTCAAACAACTAAAAGCTAATGGCGGTTTAAAACAACCTATGTTTTTGATGTTGAGTGAAGATGATAAAAGCATTGAATCTATTGCTACATTAAAAATATTGCTTCAACATGCACATCACCCAAAAAGCAAAATTGATTTTTACACCACATCAAAAACCAAGCTACAAACCAAGCTGCAAGATGCCCAATTACAAGATAAGCGCATAAGCTATATTAACTCTTATATCCCTAAGCAAAAAATTCTCAATTTTTCTCATGTGGCCTTTCCATTTACGCCAGAAAATGAAGTGTTTGGAATAAATGGAATTTTTAAAGAATGCGGAAAATATGATAAAAAAATTGATCGTGACCAAGTAGCGGTTTGTGAAAAAACACGAAATCCTTGGCAAGGTGCCCTTGCTAGCTCCAATGATCCAAACTTCTTGCCAATACAAAGACTAACCTATAATCCTTTATTTCATACAATGAAGCAGGATTTTAAAAGCTTTATCGATCATCTCTCATCTAGCAATTAACCATTATACCATCGCTTAAAGACAAAATATTATTGCATAACCAAGATGGCAACAATCTTTAAAATACAAGATGTAGTTTTATTGATATACATCATCGTGTTTTTTTGTTAGTGTCGTTTAAGGTTTTATAAAAAATATTATTGAATAAATAAAGCAATGAATACTTCAAACACAAATAATATTGCTAAACAACAATCTTTGAGCCTGACTTCATTCAGGCAGATTCAACAGCAAGTTTTAGAACTTTATATTTTTTTTAAGAATCCAGAAAAAAATTGCCTTTTCAAAACGCTATCGGATATGGGGATATCTTTTACTTTAGATGCTCTTACTTCTGTTTTAAATATCCAACTGAATAGCCATGGTTTTAATACACCATCAAAACCGCGTAATCAAATAACAGAAATATCGGCATATTCACTAATTCAGCTTAACGAAAATGATCCAGATGAAAAATTTATTGAATTAGGCATCCACTCCCCAGAAGAAATAAACCTTTGCAAAAAACTAACCTCTATATTGCCAATCAATATGCTGGTTTTTTTTCATACATTGTTGCTGACAAATATAGGCACAGCCACTGATCCATCCATAAAACAGCAACCTGCAAAGCCTGATAGAAGTCAAGGCAATGGGCAAGACCTGATATTAAAACAAGATTTTGCATGGTGGATTGATATTTTACTGATGGCTGCTTGTTCTGAAATACGCAATGCATCACGCCAACGAGCCCATGCTCTGTTGCCATTGCTTGAGATAACCTCACCTATCCAATTGCCAACAGAAGCATTTGGATTTCAACAAGTTTTAAAAGAAATCATATCGCCTAAAGAATATCAAAAATTTAATTCAGATTTAGTAGATAACATCAAGCAGCATGCTAAAGGGCCTCTGGCATTTTTAGTAGATTCTTTGTTAATTCAAGACAGCAAATTATTAGATATTGAAGGTATCATTACGTTACTAGAAAGTCTGTCTCTGGATAAAGATCAAACTAAAAAAGTCAAAGATTATGCAGATTATGTAAACCATCAAATTATATTTTTTCACATGCGCCGACAAATGTTTGAACTTGCATTGCAAGAAGCACATCTGCATGTATTATTGACTAATCAACACATTATAGAAGCAGTATCCCAAACCACTCGATATATGGCAGAATTAAACAAACTGCTTGCCTTAAAACCTATTTTTCTATATTTGCGTCAAAAATACCGCTCTACTATGATGGATGCACATTTTTCAGTTTTAATGCCACAATTACAAACATTAGATAGCACTGCAATAACAGAAACTTTACAAACCGATCTAAAGCTTATGTCAAAAAAGCTCCATAAAGTATATATGACTTTGTCAGGTGTTGCTCTTGAACATCAATTAACAGCTAGCAAACCAGCATTATCAACCTATCCAGAAGAATATTGCTATCGTTTTGTTTATGAGCGTATCACTTATTTTAGTACTTGGCTAAAAAATAACCTTCGCAACAAAAATGCTTCCAAAGATGAGAGCCCATTAACGCTAGTATTGCGTGACTTACAAGCCAAAAAAACCCCTTCATAACGAACTCAAGCTCCTTAACTAGCAAACCAGCTATGTTGCTAGCTCCTATCAACTACTCCAATAGGCTTGAGAAAGGTTAAGATCGCGCTTAATAAAGAAATATTCCTTAAGCGCAACTACATGTAGAGGCATTATTACGACTAAAATAATGCAATAATGCCTACAAAAACAGGGTCATTACATTCATTCTAAAAGAAAGTAAGCGTTTTACAACTAGATTATCACAACCATCAAGATAAAGGATATGAATGTTGCAATATGAGACTAATCAAGACATTGCTAATTTGCAAGAAAACACTCTTTTTGAACCATTACAGCTTCCTTGTGGTGTTATTTTAAAAAACCGCATTATAAAATCAGCAATGTCAGATTCACTAGCCGATGGAACTGGCCACCCAACACCATCTCAACTGGCGCTTTATAAGTGCTGGGCTGCTAATGACGTTGCTGTATCCATCATTGGCGAAGTGCAAGCGAGTGGATGTTTTGCAGAAAAACCAGGCAATCTTGTCCTCAATAAGGCTTGTGACCTTGCCAGATTTCGTAGCCTTGCACAAGCCGGCTCGCAAGATGGAGGTCATCTTTGGCTCCAGCTTGGCCATGCTGGTGCATTAAGTTATCCACCAATCAGCACACCAAAAGGACCAAGCGCGCTGGATATTGTTGGGCTTCAATGCGGTGAGTTTTCCAAGCGTGAAATCCAAAAACTGCCTATTGAATTTGCACAAACAGCTACCCTAGCACAAGAAGCTGGTTTTGGTGGAGTAGAGATACATGCAGCGCATGGTTTTTTGCTTAGTCAATTCCTTTCACCTTTATTCAACAAGCGTGTTGATGAATATGGCGGGCCTATATCAAACCGAATGCGCCTTTTGATAGAGGTGATCAAAGCAGTTCGTGCAGCCGTTGGTCAAGCTTTTCCAATTGCGATCAAGCTTAATTCTTCTGACATGTTAGAAGGAGGCCTAGAGCAAGTTGATGCTTTGTCGCTCATTAATGCATTGGATCAAACAGACATTGATTTAATCGAGATAAGCGGCGGGACGTATTTTCCTGGAGCCAAATCTGCCTCTGATAGCAATCAAAGTGGCCCTTATTTTTTAGGTTTTGCCCAACGTGCAAAAAAAATAACAACCAAACCTTTGATGATAACGGGTGGTTTTAAAACATACCAACAAGCTAGCAAAGCTATTGCTAGCGGCACTGCCGATATCGTTGGTCTTGCACGTGCATTAGCCATCGAGCCAGCACTTTTAAAGCTATGGCAAGCAGGTCAGCGCGATGGTCCAACCTTTCCAAAATTTACTGACCCTCCAGAAGGCGGTATAACGGCATGGTATACGATGCGCTTGAGTGAAATTGGCGATGGTTGCACGTCATATCAGGTTGATAATATAGACCAAGCTATCAAAGCCTATGAAGAGCGCGACCTAGAAAGAACAAATATTTGGCGGGCTTATTTTGCTAAAAATTCTTGATAGCTAAATAAATCATTGTAATCGCTATGGCAGACATCCAATTGCACTGGTTGGTCCAGCAAATAAATTGTTGCGTTAATAAAATCAGCCTAACTCATTAAAAACATTGGTGCACCCGACGAGATTCGAACTCATGACCTCTGCCTTCGGAGGGCAGCGCTCTATCCAGCTGAGCTACGGGTGCAAATTAAAGATGACCTACAATCATTGCAAGTGCTCCTTAAACTATAAAGAACGTTAATCTAGTTAAGAGTTGCTACCAGATTGAAGATTGCAGCCAGACTTATGCCCTAGCAACACTCACTCTCATATTTTTTTCAATCGTACCGCTTTCTATAACCCTACAATACACTCCCATATCCGTATGGCCAAACCCTTTGCGCAACATACGTGGAATATTAACATCGCTTTGTGCAGTAAAAGGGTTGATGCTTGTTGCTTTACAACGCCCAATCCTTTCAACAACTTCCAATTTAACATTGCCAATATTAATCACTTTACCCACCAATGAAAACTCATACCATGCTGGCCAAGAATCAACATAAATATTACCCCTAAAGCGTATTGGATCAACCTCTATAGAGCCTGGTTCTTGATCAAGAACGCGCATTAAATCACCCACCGAAGCCAAGTTAATCATAGAAATATAGGCATTACAATGGTCGGTAAATCCGTGAGAGCGTTTTGATATATCTACAAAACGTATTGCTTTATTATTATGTTGGACAGATGGCTGTGATAAAAGCCATGCATTAAAAAAATTATCCATCACTATGCGCCCACTTGGATCGTCAAGATTTGCATGGGCAACGCGTTTTTTTTTGCGCGTAATTTGCAAATAATTGGACGCTTCATCATAAACAATACCAAGCTTTGCAAGACCAGGGCAATTAACCAGATTAAGAAATCGGCTTTTAACCACCCATTCCAAATCATCTAAATCCAAATCATCGCATATATATGCAAGCCCATAACGCCTATCGCTTGATATCAAACAATCTTTTGTAAGCTCTATTTCTCCATCTAGCTGGTTTGGCGACAATCCTTTAACAGGATAATTGTATATTTCTACAATGTTTGCGTCTTGTTCCATGATTTAGTGCTCGTCTATAGCTATTATTTGGTATTTGAAATGTTATCAACAACTGATTTTGTTGAATGGTTTGCATCAACAATCAATATCAACACTATATCAAGCAATCCAATGCTTATAGCATTTAGTGCTTATAGCATTGAGCATTGATGCATTCATAGAATTATCTTTATTATCCTATATTATATTTACATAAGCATGTGATAGATGCAATTGATTGATCTAATGCTTGTATTTTTTTATAAATCCTTACAACATAAAATGAGTTAATTTGATTAATCTTTTTAAGCATCATTTTAGCTAAGATCATGTTAAAATAGATATCATGCATTTTTAAAGTAAATTATTTCAAAAGTTTGATGAAAATTCTCGTTACAGGAGCCACAGGCTTTATCGGACAGTCGCTCATTGGGGCATTGCTTGGAAAAAATCACGATATTGTTGCGTTAGCGCGCAATCTTGAAAAAGCCAAGCAAGCATCATGGTATAAGCATGTGCGGTTTGTGTCATTGGATATAGAAAATTTTACAGATCATGAAATATCTCCTCTGCAATCATGGCCTGATGCTGTTATCCATTTAGCATGGCCTGGCTTGCCTAATTATTGTCAGACATTTCATTGTGAGCAAACATTGATCAATCAAATGCGGTTTTTACGCTTATTGATTGAAGGCAACCTGAACCATCTAATCGTTGCTGGAACATGCTTTGAATATGGTTTACATGAGGGCGCAGTAAGAGAACAAGATACCGCCAAACCTGTCACATTTTACGGGTTAGCAAAATTAAGCCTCTATCGCTACATCGAGCTATTATGCAAACAACAAGATGTCCTATTACAATGGCCACGTCTTTTTTATATTTATAGCGATCAACCAGCTCCTAATAGTCTTTTCTGGCATTTAAACCATGCCATTAACACCCAACAAAAAGTGTTTAATATGTCAGGTGGACAACAATGGCTTGATTATCAAACTATTGAGCAAACCATTGATAAAATAATCACTTTAATGGAACATAAAGCATGTACAAACATTACTAATATATCCTCTGGAAAGCCAACACTGCTTTATGATCTTGTTAGAGCACATGCAAAAAAGTATCATTTTGATATTACATTCAATACAGGCTATTATCCCTATCGAGAGTATGAGCCAATGCAGTTTTGGGGCGCTCAAGATAAGTTTTTACATTTTTGTAAAAAACAACAAACGCGTTAAGCAATGACATACGCTTTTTAAGCGATCGCAAACTTTTTTAAGCAAGTTTGTTTCAAAAGATTTATAAAGCTTTGATATTGGTTGCTTCTAGCGACCATTCTAGACAATCAAACCCTAAAGATTGATGCTTTTGAGATTGATCCATGATCTTATGCTGATTGTATGAGTTGTCAAGATCGTGATTGTTAAAGCAATGCAATAGCGTAAGTGAAAATGGTGCAATTGCTATCGATAATGCCTTATGATGGCTTAATCCTAAAGCAAGACGGAGCTGTGCTCTGATAATACCAGCATGAGCAATGCATAATATATTTTTATGATGGGGATTTGTTTGAGAGGCAATATTGGTTTTTAAATTGATAAAATGCTCTTGAAACCCTTGGTCAAAACGCTTGCATAGATCTACAAAACTCTCGCCTTGATCGGGTCTAAAGCCTGCTGGATCTTGTTGCATTGCCAGATGGATATCTTTGGCAAGATCAGGCTTATGGGTAGATATTTCTGCAAAATTTAGACCTTCTAAAATTCCAAAATTTTGTTCATTAAGAAATGACAATTGACTTTCTTGTACAATATTGAACAAACTTTTTTTTTCTATCCCATGTTTAAGTGCTTTCCACCCTTGATGGGTGCGTTTTAATGTTGAAAAATAAATATCCACATCTACATTTGGTCCAAAAAACTGCCCCAAATGTTCCTGTATCAATGTTATTTGAGAATTTGTTGGTTGCTCTGCATCAATATTACTCTGTCCAAAAAAACCTGATTTTCCAGTTTTATTGTGCCTAAGCCACGCAATTTTTAACATTATAGGCTCTTTTAATTATATTGTTTTGATGATGGGTGGCATTTTTTTAATCGCGCAATATAAAATCCATCAACACCCATTGATGGATTGGTCAATAATGTGCCATCTTTTTGCAAGCTTTTTGTAAGTTTTGTAGTACCGAGTTTTTGATTACCACATAAATTAATCAATTCGCTAGCGCTAACAGGATCAATTTGAAAGTCCAAAGTAGATTTTAAAAAATTTTTTACTTGTAAGGCACCTTCTTGTTTAAAAATAGAACAAACGCAATAAACAAGTGTTCCATTTTCTGATAAATTTGCTGCAGCATGTTGGAGTAAATCTAATTGTAGCTTCAAAAGTTTTGTAAAATTGATTTGATCAAAACGAAAAATAATTTCAGGATTTTTGCGCAATGTACCTGACGCTGAACAAGGTGCATCAAGTAAAATATAATCCCCACTGCCTTGCCATGTCAGCACATCTTGTTGCATGATAGTGATAGAAGAATCTATTAATTTTGTGCGAATAAGGTTTTCATGCATCCTTTTTAATCGCTCTTGATCAATATCAATAGATGTAACGTTTGCTTTTGCGCTTAAAAGCTGCATTGTCTTGCCACCAGGAGCAGAGCAGAGATCAAATGTATGAGCGTTAGGACGCGATGCTAAAACTTGCACAGCAAGCTGAGCAGCTATATCTTGGACCCACCACATACCATCTTGGTAGCTTGCATATTCTTCAAGTCTTTTGTTATTGTCTCCATCCAAACGAATGGCTTGATATCCAATTGGCTTGCCTTTGATTTCATCACAAATTTGGTCTCGTTTTGATAAAAATTTATCTTTTAAAGCAATATCAATGCTAGGCAAAGAGAGTGATGATTTTCTGATTTCTATAATCTCTTCATGGATAAAATACCCACCTGTATTTTGATGTAGCATCTGATAAAATTTTTTTGAAAATCCTCCAAACTTATGATTTTCAATGGATTGGAGGCTAGCTTGATCTTTGTTCATTTTACTAATGACACCATGAATCAGCTTACGGGCAGGATTATCTTTGCCAATTAATCCTAATGTTGTAGCAATAATAGAATATGGCGGTGTTTTTAAAAGGATCAGTTGACAGATGCTCAAGCGTAAAAGATGACAATCTCTTTTTTTACGAGGCCATTTTTTAATATATCGTTCTATTAAAAGATCAATCTCAGGCTTATTGCGCAATAATAATAAAACAATTTTACGAATAAAAGCTTTATCACGTGTTTGTAAATGATAGTCATCAATCAACGTCTCACATAAAGCCCATGCTTTTGTAAAACTCTTATTTTCATCTATAATAAGCTGTATTAAAGTAAGAGCAAATAATCGCTCATCGATGCCAGAAATTTTATTTTTTTTTAAATTTTGTGGAAGATCTGTTTCTATTAATATTTGAACAATATTTGAAGAATCTACATGATGTTGCTGTTTATTTTGCATCTTAAAGCAATAAAGTATTCATCAAGGATATCAAACAATTAAAAGGTTTTAAAGGGCCAATTAAAAAGGTTTTAATACAGCAAAAAATACAATGAAAATCATTAATATAGTTGGAACTTCATTGAATATCTTAAAAAATCTTACGCTTTTTCTACAGCTTTTATCATAGAGTTGCTTTCTGTAAATACCAAGGGATATATGATAAGCACTTAAAAGAATAATGAAAAAAAACTTAATGTGAAACCAAATAGGCTCAAAACCAACATAAAATATAAAAAGATACCCACCAAAACACCAACTCATCGCCATTGCAGGGGTCATAATGTAATGTAAAAGACGCTTTTCCATTACACAAAACATATCAATGCATGTTTGATCTTTTAAATTATTTTCTAAGATTTGCTTATGATAAACATAAAGTCTTGGAAGATATAAAAGTCCAACTAGCCATGAAATAACAGAAATAATATGCAAGGCTTTAATAACATAATAATCCATTATATTTTATAATATTTCATCATTGATTAGTTATTTCTGACAGTTTGAACTAAAAGTTCAACATTTTCTATACGAGTATGTTTATTAACGCCATGGCCTAAATTAAAAATATGTGGACGATTTTTTGTAAGAGTTAAAATTTTTAATATTTGATCGACCATTTCATTTCCTCCTTTTAATAAAGAAGACGGATCAAGATTTCCTTGTATTGGAATATTCTCAAATGAAGTATCTTTTGCATTATACAGAAATTGCTCTAAATTACAATTTTGATCAAGAGAAACAGCAGATATTTTTGTTGTTTCTATATATTTACCTATATGTTTTTCAATATTTTTAGCAAAACCAATAACATATGGCTTTTTACCAATAAAATCCATATTTTCATTTAAACGCTCAATAATGCGTTTTGTAGGATTAATAACAAAATTTTCAATCAATGATTGCTCATGTGCAAGTAAACCAGCCCAGCTATCAAAAAGTTGAATAACGTCTGCTCCATTTTTTAATTGATTTAAAATATGATGATAAATACAATTTTCTAAAAAATGAATAAGCTTTTCAAATGGAATAGGATTTTCTTTCATAAAACGTAACGTTCTTTGAAAATCACCACCACTACCATCAATCATATAACAAGCAAGTGTAAATGGGGCGCCAGCAAACCCTATAAGGGTTTTACTGTTTTCAAGTTTATCTCGAACATGTGCTAGACTTTGATAAACAGAACTTAAATGATGTGTTTGACGCTCAATATTAAAGTTTTTACATAGATGATCAATATCATTAACTTCAATTGGTTGCATTTTAGGACCTGCATTTTCTAAATAATGCAATCCTCTATCAAAACTATCGCAAATAACAAGAATATCAGAAAAATGAACAGCAGCATCAAAATCAAAACGTTGAATAGGCTGTAATGTTACCTTTGTTGAATCTTCAATATGGTAGCATAATGATAAGAAATTTTGATGCTTAGCACGAATTTCTCTATATTCTTTGAGATAACGTCCTGCTTGGCGCATTAACCATATAGGAGCAGGAGAATATGGATTACCATTTAAAACATTAATAAATTTTTGTTTTTCCAATTTTTTCATGATGATTATACTATTAAATTATATATATAATTATATGTTATAGATGTAGTAGTGTGTTTGAAAGTGGTGATAATAGTTATTCAAGATTATGCTCAAGAATAATGATGATAATATTTTGAAAAAAAAATATTTAAAATCAATAATTTAATTATTTTTGTATTAAAGTAAAGTAAAAATAAAATTTTTTTCCAAAAGATTTAAAATGTTTTTCAAAAGCTTATTATGTATTTATAATTTGTTTATTTTTATTGAATAACTTTGAAAACAAAAAGTGAGATGCTTTTTTTAAAAAAAAATATTGAATTTATCCTTTAGTTACAAACAAAATATCAACATACTATCAAAGTAAATTTTATATTTAAAAAACGATTGATTATCTATCAACAATGATTAAAAAAAATACACATATTTTACATCTTATTTCAGATTCTACAGGAGAAACTATCCGCTCTCTTACAAGGTCATGTCTTGTACAATTTGAAAATGTTGAAAAAGAAGAACATTTCTGGCCGTTAGTCAACACGCCTTCTCGGATAGAAAATGTTAAGGAATCTATTTTAAAAAAACCTGGGCTTGTTTTATATACAATTGCAGATTATCAGATTTCTGAAGATTTTAAAATATTTCTAAATCAAAATCAATTGCCATTTATATCACTTTTGGATTCGACTATTTTAGCATTTTCAAATTTATTTGGCATTGCTCCTTCAGGTAAAATAGGTGAACAGCATAAAATGGATGCGCAATATTTTAAACGCATTAATTCAATGCAGTTTTCAATTGATCATGATGATGGTATCGCAACCCATGAATTGAAAGATGCTGAAGTTATCCTGCTTGGCATTTCAAGAACTTCTAAATCACCAACAAGTCTTTATCTTGGCAATATGGGTATTGATGTTGCTAATATTCCAGTTGTTATAAATATTCCATTGCCAGAAGATCTTTTTAAAGTACATAGGCTTAAAAATGGACCTATTATTATAGGTCTTGTAAAATCTCCAGAACAGCTTGCAGGAATACGAAGGCAGCGTATGGTAATGCTTACAGGTCAAACAGCAAGTGAATATTCAAATATTGATAGCATTCGAGAAGAATTACGCAGTTTTCGGAAATTATGCCGTCAATATCAATGGCCTATCATTGATGTTTCACATCGCTCTATTGAAGAAACATCTGCTGAAATCATCCGTTTGTTGGAAAGTAAAAAACATGCCCTATGAAGTGATTTTAGCCTCAAAAAGCACCATTAGAAAAAGAATATTGGAAAATAGCGGCATTGTTTTTTCACAAGAAAAATCTAATGTTAATGAAAAGATTATCAAAAAATCTATGCTCCATGACAATGCTAAACCTGATCATATAGCACTCAAATTAGCAGAACTTAAAGCTCGTAATGTGGCTCGATATCATCCCCATCAATTCATTATTGGGTGCGATCAGATATTAGAAATGGATGGTAATATTTTTGATAAACCAAAAACAAAGGATGCACTTTTAAAACGCATTGAGTATCTTTCAGGTGCTAGTCATAAGCTTTTTAGTGCAGTTTGTGTTGTATTGGCAGACAAGCTCTTATGGCATCATATTGAAGTTTGTGAAATTATTTTTAAAAAACTTGTACAACAAGATATCAAAAACTATGTTGATACAGCTCCAAAAGAAGTCCTTAAGACAGTAGGAGGATATCAACTTGAAGGCGTTGGTATTCAACTAATTCAACAGATCAAAGGTGATTATTTGAGCGCTCTTGGTTTACCGTTATTGCCTCTTTTGCATTTTTTATGCGATCATCAAATAGATAGCAATCAAGATGATAATATTTTGTAGAAATTTTATTGATATTCAGTCACTCCATGCCTCATATAAATGAAAAAAATAAGTTATTAAAAGCTGGTGTTATTGGTTGGCCTGTTGAACATTCTATTTCGCCGATTATTCATCAATATTGGCTGAATCAGTTCAATATCAACGGAAGTTACGAAAAAATTGCGCTTCCTCTTGAAGATTTCAAACAAGGAATTTTTGATTTAAAGGCTCAAGGATGGCAAGGCGTTAATATAACTATTCCATATAAAGTAGAGGCTTTTCACATAGCAGATGTTTGTGATGAACATGCTAAAAAATGTAAAGCAGCTAATACTTTGTATTTTAATCATCATCATATTGCAGCAACAAATAGCGATGGCTATGGATTTATTTCTTATTTGGATTGGGTGCTTTTAAAACAAAAACGTGTGATGCCAACGCGCCCCAAGATCATGATATTGGGCGCTGGAGGAGCCGCAAGAGGCATTGTTGGTAGTTTGCTAGAAGCATATCCCAATATGCGTTTGTTTATTATCAATAGGGATCAGCAAAAAGCAAAAATATTTTATAACGATATGGTACAATTTTTTGTAGATCCACAACAAATAAGCTTACATGGATGGGATGGGATGCATGGCATATTGGCCGATATTGATCTATTGGTTAATACAACTAGCCTTGGTATGATCAATCAACCAACATTTCCTGATTTGGCATTATCAATGCAGCAATTGCATGTCAAAACGATTGTATATGATATTGTTTATAAGCCAATTAAAACAGAGTTTTTGCGTTTTGCTAATATGCGCGGCAATTTGATTATTGACGGACTTGGTATGCTTGTACATCAAGCGATGCCTGGCTTCATACGTTGGTTTTCTCCTCTTGAAAATCCAACATTTGATGATGCTCTTGCCATGAAGTTAAGCCAATATTTAAAAAGTTAAGCAAAGATTTCATACAAATTGTAATGCTATATTTTTCTTTTAAGACATATTTTCAATGCTCGTATTAGGTGTTACAGGGTCTATAGGTGCTGGAAAAACTACTTTTTCTAGATTACTTGCAACATATGGAGGTGTTGTTTTGGATGCTGATAAAATTGTCCATCAATTGCTGCATGACAACAAGGAGGCGATTGCATCGATTGTCAAAAGTTTTGGCAAGCAAGTTCTTCATGATAATGGCAGCGTTGATCGTAAAAAACTTGGGTCACTAGTTTTTGGAAATGATAAAAAATTAAAAAAACTTGAGACAATTTTACATCCAATGATACAATTTGAACGAGAGCGTGAAATAAAGCAGAACAAAGATGGGGCATTTTTTATACTGGATGTACCCCTTTTATTTGAAACAGAAACCCATAAGCGTTGCGATATTAATGTGCTTTTAATGGTTGCGTATGCTACTCGAAAGCAACGTGTTATGGCACGACCTGGGATGAATGAGGAACGCTTTGAGCAAGTTGATCGCCATCAAATGGATGATCGTCAAAAAGCATTAAAGGCAGATATTGTACTAGATACCAGTGCAAATCTTGCAACTTTAAATGCTGCTGCGCAAATCATTGCAAAAAATGTCACTAATATACCACGCAATCAAAAGCATGAAGCCCTTGCAGTGATTGTAAAAGCGCTTCATGGCAATATGGCATTTGTTGGTCAATAACATTTGAAAATATTTAAAAAATGAACAATCATATCACCAATATAACCAACAAAAATCCTTTGGTTTTTATTGCTCCGATGATGGCGTGGAGCGATCGTTATTATCGTTTTTTATGCGCCTTATTACTGATCGCACGATTTTGTTTACTGAAATGGTCCATGCCAATGCTATTGTGTTTGGAGAGCGAGATCGTTTTTTAAGCCATCATGTATGCGAGCAGCCATTGGTGTTGCAATTAGGTGGCAGTGATCCAGATTTATTGGCAAAAGCATCTTTATACGCTGCTCAAGCAGGTTACCAAGAAGTTAATCTCAATGTAGGATGTCCTTCTGAACGCGTTAGGGTGGGTCAATTTGGTGCATGCTTGATGCTTGAGCCGCAAAGGGTAGCTGAGTGTCTTGATGCAATGGGCAGTGCTGGTCTAAGTGTTTCGGTCAAATGTCGCATAGGATTAAAAAACCATGATAGCTTTGAACAATTGCTAGAATTTGTTGATACGCTTTATGATGTTGCAAAATGTAATAAATTTTATATCCATGCACGCATAGCTGTTTTAGGAGGCTTGTCGCCAAAACAAAACCGTTCCATACCGCCATTGCGTTACGATATTGTCGAGCAATTAAAAATACAAAGGCCGCATTTATGGATAGCGTTAAATGGTGGTATTGATAACATTGAAGATGCAAAGCAACATTTGCACTCTTTTTGATGGGGTTATGATTGGGCGTGCTGCTTATCACAACCCAATGCTATTGATAGATGTTGACAGAGATATTTTAAAGTCTACAAACATACAAACAAAACAAAGAATAGATATTGCCAAGCAATTGGATAAGCAAGCATATAGGTTTTTTGGTGCAAAGGAAAGTGTTTGGCCAATGGCACGTCATGTGTTGGGGCTTTATTGTAATAGGCAAGGGGCTAAAAGATTTCGATCATATATTAGCCATTATGGGCCTAAGGCACGTCCTGAAGATAGGCTTTTCATATGTGCTGCACGCTATGCAGAGTCGCTATATCAAGACACAATGGAGGATCAAGATATAATAGAAGCAAAATCTAGCAATGATAGCAAAGATTTTGTTCTTAACACTTAAATATGATATCATGAATTGAAAGTTATAAATGATGAGTTCTAATTTACATGAATTGGCAGATTGCTCACGTGCTTGGCCTTTTGAAGAAGCCCGTAAGCTTATTAAAAGATTATCCCAGACCAATAGAGACATGCAACATGCATCAAATGCTAACGCTAAAGCAGTGGTTTTTGAAACAGGTTACGGACCATCTGGTTTGCCCCATATTGGTACTTTTGGAGAGGTCGCACGCACCCAGTTGGTTCGCCATGCATTTGAAGTATTAACAGGCTCTCCCACCCAGCTTATTGTTTTTTCTGATGACATGGATGGCTTAAGAAAAGTACCAGATAATGTTCCAAATAAACAGATGCTCCAACAATATTTACAAAAGCCGCTAACAAAAGTTCCAGACCCTTTTGAGCGTGATGTAAGCTTTGGTGAACATAACAATAATGAATTAAAAAGATTCTTAGATAATTTTAATTTTGAGTATCAATTTTATTCCGCAACGCAATGCTATGGCTCGGGTATATTTGATGAAGCATTATTGAAAATGCTAGAAATTTACGATCTAGTGATGGATATTATGCTTCCAAGTCTTGGTAAAGATCGCCGTAGCACCTATGCACCCTTTTTACCTATTTGCCCTGAAACTGGTAATGTTTTGTATGTACCTGTTGTTGAGCGTAATTTGCAAAATGGTACTATTATTTATAAAAATGCTAGTGGTAAAAGCATTGAAACCTCTGTAAGGGGAGGAAATTGTAAATTACAATGGAAGCCAGATTGGGGAATGCGATGGTATGCACTAGGTGTTGATTATGAAATGTGCGGTAAAGATTTGATAGATACGCGTAATCTTTCTTCAAAAATATGTAAAGCACTTGGTGGGATGATACCTGAAGGGTTAATCTATGAGCATTTTTTAGATGAAAATGGTGAAAAAATATCAAAATCCAAAGGCAATGGTTTAACGATTGGAGAATGGCTTGATTATGCACCAAAAGAAAGCCTTGAGCTTTACATGTATAGTAAACCAAAGACAGCAAAAAGACTGCATTTTGATGTAGTGCCTAAATATATGGATGAGTATCTTGCCCATGCACGCGCTTATCAAAACCAAGATTTAGAGCAACAATTGCTTAATCCTTTATGGCACATCCATAAGCAACATGTTCCTGCTCTTACAGGTTCGTTGAATTTTTCAATGCTTCTCAACCTTGCAAGTGTTATTCATGGAGTAGATTCAAATATATTGCGTGGTTTTTTAGCTCGTTATGAAGGTCCCCATAACAAGCCAACAGAAGTATTTTTTGATAGAATGATAGAATATGCGCTTGCTTATACAAATAATTTTGTAGCACCATTTCGTGTATTTCCATCAGTTGATGATGAGACACGAAAAGCACTTGAAACATTGCATCACAGGTTGGAGAGTTTTGACGAAAATCAATATCTAGATATGCAAGAAAAAGCAAAAGCGTTACAAGATGTTGTTTTAGAGGTTGGAAAATCTTTGGGGTTTCAAAATTTAAGAGAATGGTATAGATTATTATATCAACAATTTTTTGGTTCAGAACAAGGTCCGCGCTTAGGTTCGTTTATAGCTTTATATGGAGTGCAAGAGACGTGTACGCGTATTCTTGAGCGTTTGGATATGACAACAAATGTAAGCGAATAGTTTTAGATTTAAGCTATTCAATCTTAAAAGATGCAAATCATAATGAAATGGCAATAAAGATGCAAAATGATATGAAATGGGATACCCAATGGCTTAATAGGCTTGAAACATTGGTTAAAAAAATGCGCACCCGTGGCGCAGATGAAGCACAAGCAGTTTATGGAGAAAATATTTCCGCCTCCGTTAATTGGTGCATGGGTAAAGCTGAAGAAGCAAACTGGTCCCAGTCATCGCAAATTAGTTTGCGCGCGTTAGTTGGCAAGAAAGAAGCATCTATCTCAAGCGATTTGTTGGATGAAAGCTATGATGATGCTCTCATTGAGCGTGTTGTAACGATGGCGCATGCATTGCCAGAAGATCCGTATGCAGGGCTTGCTAGAGCGGATCAATTATATGATCCTAGCAAGCAGGTTGATCTGGATTTATATGATCCCATTGAAGTTGATCTTGCAACATTAATTGATACATCCAAACGATGCGAAGATGCAGCGCGTGCTCACCCTTCTATCGTAAATTCAAAAGGGGCTGGAGCAGAATATAGTAAATCAACATCTGTACATTATGCAAGCAACGGTTTCCAAGGAACGCATCAATCTAGTAATCATTCAATAGGTATTTACGCTATTGCAGGCAATGATGATGGCATGGAGGGCGATTATGATTTTTCTTCTAAGGTACATATAGAAGACTTAGAATCTCCTGAAGAGTTGGGTAGATCTGCTGCTGAAAAAGCACATAAACGATTATCAAGTCGTAAAATTAAATCTTGTAAGGCGCCGGTAGTGTTTAACCCTCGGGTTGGAAATTCTATCATTAGACATTTTGCAGATGCTATTTACGGCAATGCAATTGCACGCGGGACATCATTTTTAAAAGATAAAATGGGCACAAAAATATTCTCTACTAATATTTGCATCATTGATGATCCTTTCATCAAACGTTTTCAAGGATCAAGAAACTACGATAGCGATGGTTTAGCTTGTAGCAAAACAACGCTTATAGATAGTGGAGAATTGCAAAGTTGGATGCTTAATTTAAAAAGCGCTAGACAATTAGATATGGAACCTACTGGCCATGGGAGCGGTATTAGTAATTTGTATATGCAAGCTGGTGATATTGCACTAGATGATATGATTGGAGATATCAAACAAGGTTTTTATTGTACAAGCTTGATGGGTAGGGGTGCCAATATCACGACAGGCGATTATTCAAGAGGTGCCAGTGGATTTTGGATTGAAAATGGAAAAATCACATGGCCTGTTGATGAAGTTACTATTGCGGGTAATTTAAATGACATGTTTGCAACATTGCAACCATGCAATGATTTGGAGTTTAAATATTCTGTGAATGTTGCTCATTTTATGATACCCGACATGACCATTGCAGGAAATTAGTAAGATAGTATATTTAAAATTAATGAGGTCAAGTATGTTTAAACATTTAAATATGATACAACCCGATGCCATTTTATCTGTGGTGCAAGCGTTTAAAGCTGATATGCGCCAAAATAAAATGGATCTAGGCGCTGGTGTTTATCTTGATGAACAGGGTCATTCGCCTATTATGGAAGCAGTACGCTTAAGCGAGCAAAAAATATTAGAAGAAGAAACTAGCAAAGCTTATGTGGGCATTCGAGGTGATCTTAATTTTTGCGCTCATATAAGCAAATTTGTATTAGGCGATACGCTTGGTGTCGATCAAAGGGTTGGGGCAATCCAAACGACAGGAGGTTCTGGAGCGTTGCGTATATTGGCTGATTTGGCAAAATCATCACAGCCAGATTCTTGTGTTTGGGTAAGCAACCCGACATGGGCAAATCATATCCCCATTCTACATGCTGCTGGTTTGAAGCATTGTCCATATCCTTATTTTGATGTTGCCACGCGCAAAATTAAATTTGATGCAATGCTTGAAACACTCAATCAAAAGGCTAAAAAAGGAGATTTACTTCTGTTGCATGCAAGTTGCCATAATCCCACTGGAGCAAATTTGACATTTGAGCAATGGAAAGCCATTACAGACCTTGTTATTAAAAAGGGACTGTTTCCTTTTGTAGATAATGCCTATCAAGGTTTTGGAGACGGTGTTATTGCAGACGTTAAGGGATTGCGTCATATGGCCAGCTTAGTACCTGATATGCTTATAGCTGGATCTTGTTCAAAAAACTTTGGTTTATATAAAGAGCGTATAGGATATGCTATTATTATGACGCCCAATAAGCAGCAAACAGATGTTGCCATACTGCATGCACAAGCAATAGTGAGAGTGTTATACTCGATGCCACCTAATTTTGGAGCTGCTATTGTGTTGCATATTCTTTCAGATTCAACATTAAGAAAATTATGGGAAAATGAGCTGAATGCAATGCGAACACGTATGCTTTTATTAAGAAAAACATTGGCAGATAGGCTACGTCTTTTGAGCAATTCAGATCAGTTTGACTTTGTAGAACATCATCGGGGCATGTTTTCACAAATGCATATTGGATCAAAAGCTGTTGAAGCATTAGCGCGTGATCATGCTATTTATATGGTAGGTGAGGGACGCATTAATATTGCTGGTATTGCGTCTTCAAAGATTGACCATTTGGCAAAATCTATTATCGCTTCTATATAACTTAGTGATAGAATAGGCGTGTTCCAGTTATAATCAGTGCTATATTTGCCTGATTGGCTGCATCAATAACATCGGCGTCATTTTTTGAACCCCCTGGGTGTATGATCACTTGAACGCCTGCATCTGCTAATAATTGTAATGCATCAGGAAAAGGAAAAAACGCATCTGAAGCGCCAATCAGCATATCTTGTTTGATAAGGGGATTGTTTTTTTGGTGTGCATGTGCTTGGTCAATCGCTATTTTTGCTGCTTCAATACGGCTTGTTTGACCTGCGCCTATACCTAGGCTTTGTGTATTTGCGCTAATGACAATAGCATTAGAGCGAGTATATTTTGCAACACGCATAGCAAAGCTTGCTTCGTTTATTTGTTCTTGTGTTGCTTTTTTATCACATGGGTGTACCCAATGGGCTGGATCACCAATGCCAATAATATTGTTTTGTGCTAAAAAACCACCTGAAACACTACGAAAAGTGATATCTGGATTGCTATAAGATATAGGCGAAGCCTCGAGGAGGCGAAGATTGTTTTTATTGCTTAATACATGACATGCAGCGTTACTAAAGCTCGGGGCAATGATAACCTCTAAAAACAACTCTGTCATTTGTTGGGCTGTCGTTTCATCTATTTTACAATTGAATGCTACGATGCCACCAAAAGCTGCGCTAGGATTGCTGGAAAGGGCTTTTTCCCATGCATTTAATGGAGAGGTTCCTGTTGCTACCCCGCATGGTGTTGCGTGTTTGATAATCACGCATGTAGGATCTGTAAATTCATGCACCAGCTTTAATGCACAATCTGCATCAACAATATTGTTATAACTGCATTGTTTGCCTTGCAGCTGGCGGGCATTTGCAATGCCTTCTTGGTTTTCTTGGGCATTTGAAGCAAGCAAATCAAGATTGCAAGATGGTATCAAACTAGCATTGCTTTGTGTATCTTTATAAAACACTGCGCTTTGATGTGGGTTTTCACCATATCGCATTGTAGCAATCTGCTCACCTTTAATTTGAACATGATCATTGGCACTACCTAACCAATTTGTAATAATTCTATCGTACTCAGAAGTTAGTTGATATGCTTTAATGGCTAAGGATTGCCTAAAATCAAAACTGATATGACCATCTTTGGCGTCTAGTTCTTCTATGATGGCGCGATAATCGCCAATATCGGTTACGACACATACATCTTGGGCATTTTTAGCACCAGCACGGATCATTGCAGGTCCGCCAATATCAATGTTTTCAATACAATCTTCAATGGTGGCATTGCCGCTTTGATATTGCTTAATAGTTTCTTGAAAAGGATATAAATTAATCACAACAAGGTCTATGGGTGTAATATGATGGGCTTCCATTTCAGCTTGATGGCGTGTGTTTGAGCGTTTGGCTAAAATAGCACCATGAATTTGAGGATGGAGTGTTTTCACTCGACCGTCCATAATTTCAGGAAAATTTGTTATTTCAGCTACATTTGTGGCAGGAATTTCTGCCTTTTTTAGCATTTGCGCACAACCGCCTGTTGAAATAAGGTAAATATTATGACGCAAAAGGTCTTTGGCAAAATCAAGCAGTCCATCTTTACAAGAAACAGATATCAACGCACGTTTTATTTTTAATGGCTCATGCATGAAAGTCTATAATAGTTTGATTGATATGTTGAGATTAGATGAATATAGCGATGTAGTTTTTAAAAAAATCATAGAAAGTCAGATGCTATTTTTTGTTTTTGTTGATTTATACTCAGGGACATATTGGTGTAGGATCGTTAATGCTTTTTCTACGTCATTTTGTAAACAACAATCTTGTAACTTTATAAAAGCTTCTTGTAAAATAGAATATTCAAAAGTTCTAGGCATTGCTCTAATTAATTTTTCGCTTATAGGTTGGCTATCAATTTCTGTTTCATGGAGCAATTGCTCATGCAGTTTTTCTCCATCTCTTAAGCCTGTATATTGAACAGATATATCTTTATCTGGTCGAAGGCCTGACAAACGGATCATTTTGCGTGCTAGATCATCAATGCATACAGGCTCTCCCATTTCAAGAATATATACATTGCCTGCAGATTTATTTTTTTTCTGTTTGGCTTCATTGGCTAATACTGTTGCTTGTAAAACAAGCTGAACAGCTTCAGAAATACTCATAAAATAACGAGTCATTTCTGGATCGGTTACAGTTAAAGGTCCCCCAGCGTTAAGTTGACGCTTGAATAATGGCACAACAGAACCCGTTGAACCTAGGACGTTTCCAAACCTAACAGCAGCAAAGCATGTCTGTGATGTTTGTTGATCCAAAGATTGTATCCATGCTTCTGCAAGGCGTTTTGTGGCTCCCATAATAGAGCTTGGATGCACAGCTTTATCAGTTGAGATCAAAATCATTGTTCTTACGTTATGTATTTTACATAGATTGGCAATGTTGCGGGTTCCTAAGACATTAATTTCGATTGCTTTAATTGGAAATTTCTCAACGATTGGAACATGCTTAAGAGCAGCAGCATGCCAGACAAAATCTGGTTTTTCATGTTTAAATGTTTTTTCTATATTTTGATAATCGCAAACATCTACAAGCCATGTTTGATGTGTGCTTGAAGATTTTCCAGCAAGGGCTTCTTTGACGAGCATATCGGCATTATAAAGGGCAAATTCATTGTCATCAATCAAGGCTATATGTGCTGGATTCAACGCACAAATTTGTTTGATAAGTTCGCTACCTATGCTACCGCCTGCGCCTGTTATCATAATATTTTTGCCTGATATCATTGATCGTGCAGACTCTAGATTAAGGCTATTGGTTTTTCTGCCTAATAGCTCTTCAATATGGATGGATTCTAAATTAGCAATCTCATGGTTAACGAATTCGGTAACTTTAGAAAGTCTACTAACAGTCATTTCATATAATTCAGCAAGTGCAGTGATGCGTTTTAATTGTTGGTTATCTAAATCCATATCTGCAATAATCAATTTGCCATTGATCAATGGATATTTTTTTTGATTTTTTTCAAACCATGTCTCTATTTGCTCAAGATTAGATACAACAGGAATACCTAAGATTTTTGTATTTATTCTGCGATTAGTATCGTCAATAAGAGCTATAATTTTAAAAGATGATTGTTTTGTGATATTGCGCAAAAAAGCTTCTGCGCTTGGCCCTACGCCAATGAGTACTGCCAATGTGTGTTCTTTTTGTTTTGTATCAAATAAATTGGAGGTTTCTTTGAGAAAACGATATGAAAACCTTGATCCGACTAATAAACATATAAGTATCAACCAATGAATAATAGGAATTGAGCGGGGAATAGTATCAAGCAAATTTAGTAAAAAAAGTGAAAAAAGAAACAATAAGATAGAAATGCTTACTGCCTGGACAATGTTGACAACATCATATTTTGAAACAAATCTCCAAGCACCTTTATATACCTTTAACCATGCGAAAACGATAAAGCTAATCAACACAAAAAAAACAGATGCATTGAGCAGAGAAGGTGGTACACTAAAACTATTTTCTGATATCCAATGGCGGATCCAAAGTGCCAAAGGAAAAGAGCAGCCAGCGATTATTAGATCGTGGGCTAGGATCATTAATGAGCGATAGTTTAGTGAATCAATAGGAAAGATAAAGCGTTTCATTTAAGGCACGTTCATTGAGAGTGGATGATTTTTAAATTAGCATATATTGTATATAAAGAAACATTAACTATCATATAAACGATAGAGAATCTATATAATAGCTATGTTATAAAGGGTGGTCATTTAGGTTGAATAACATACAGCGATCCTTTTTCAGATAATTGGCCAGCAAAATCAAGAGCTTGTTGTCCTTCCCCCCAAAATAAGTCAAGGCGTCCTACTCCTTTGATCGCGCTACCTCTATCTTGTGCGATGATCATTCTAGGATTGATAGAAGCAGGATGTTGATTGCTTGAAAACCATAATAAACTCATTGGCCCATACCATATTGGATCAAAAGCTCCTGAACGTTTTGGAGTCAGTTGAACGCCAAGATGGCCTACAGCAGATTGTTCTTTAAAACTAAAGAAAATGTAGCGAGGGTTTTGTTGGAGAACATGTTCCATTAGATGTTGATTTGTTTCAAGAAAATTTTTGATAGCTGGCCATGTTGCTCCACCTTTTGGAAGCATTTGGTTTTCTACAAGCCATGTTGCAATAGAAACATATGGATGTTGATTGGAGCTAGCATAACCTATATATCGCCGGATCGGTTTTTGATGTTGCTTGCTATAGAAATCAGCCACTCCAGAACCTTGAATATGTAGTAGAAAAAGGTCAATGTAGGAGTTTGTCCATCCCAAAATTGGTGCATCAATACCGTTTGTTTCAATATCAGATCGCGTTGGTAAAAGGGTATTTTGAGAGGTATTTGATGGGCTATTGTTGATATGTTGCAATGGGTGGCCATATACAGGCCATCGAAAGACAGAATCACGAGTTTCAGATAATGTGATTTTTGCTTCAAAATAAGCTGTTGCTAAAGCAGTATCTTTTTTTGATAAAACTGCAACAAAATGCTCTTGGAAAAAATTGCGTAATTCTGCATGTGTCTGGATTGTTTTCAAAGCAGCGCAAAATTGCTGAAAGCTTTCTTTATTCCAGCTATAAAATTTTGTTTTTTTTATCGTTAGATTGCTTATATCAAGATGGCATCCGCGCATAAATGCTTCGCGAATATGATGCATATTATCTTCCTGCCATCCAGGAAGATCTTGCAGTGCTATCAATTGCTTGGATTGATTAGAAGTAGAAGAGCAAGCTGCAATAATAATTGCAAACAGAATCAAGCATACATTGCAGATAATATTTTTAATTGCTTGTATCAGTTTCAACCATAAGCCAGTTAGGATTTTCAGAACTCAGGCTGCGCTTAAAACGCCAGCGATCATGTGAGGTAGATACCGTCTTGGAATCACCAGATACTAATGTGCCATCTTTATCATAAATTGCATGTATTTGCTGAGAGGTAAAGGCAACAACAATTTCTGCGTATCCTTTGGTGATGGAGGCTTCAACAATTTCTGCATGATCAAGTCCAATCAACATATCTTCAATGTTTTGATCGTTTGCCTCATAGGAATCAATTGCTTCAACAAAGCCATTATAAACATCGTCGCTTAATAACGGTTTAAGATTTTTTTTATCTCCTTGGCAATAATAATCAAGGATCATTTCAAAAGCTACGCTTGCGCCTTCAAGAAAGGTTTTGCTATTAAAATTAGGATCATGTTTTCTGATTGTAGCAAATACTTTGCTGTGAGGTGTGGTATGATCTTCTTGGCCGATATCTGATGGGGTTATATCGATGGTTTCATTCAAATCCGATGCGTCTACAATTTCATCTGCTCGCTCGTCAATTGTTTTATTTTTTTTGTCTTTTTGTGTTAAATGACGCTCTATCCAATGGTTGGATTCGCTTTCATTGCCATCGCGATTTCCCAATGCCATAAAAAGTCTAAAAATCAAAAAACATGCAATTGCAGCAAATAGAAGAAGATCGAGGTTATTCATTTTTAAAATTTCTCGTAATAGACTTAAAATCTATTTTAATAGAATAATAGTAATGTATTTATAAAGGCATACTATTTTTTAAAACAGATATAAGTTTGATTTCAGAATATATGGTCAATCTGTTAAGGCCAGTTGTAATATTATCACTAGCGGCGATTATCGTCCATTCATTATTATTTTAAGATAAAAGAGTTTGCATTAAAAGTGCAAGCTAAACCTTGCTTTAAATGTAGCATAACTTTATCTTAATAGGTAGTTCTTTAGAATAAAACAACGATAGAGATATATTATGTTACTTTTTATGTTTATAATCATTCCGTTTATTGAAGTGGTATTTTTTATATTTTTGGGGGACTTTATAGGTTTTTGGGCTACAATTGGAATTATTATTATAACAGCATGCGTTGGGGTGCATTTGTTAAGAAAACAAAGCTTTGAAATCTTTTCACAATTGCATCATAAAGGCTTAAATAATTTAGGTTTATTGGCAGATGGAATTTCTGTTTTTATTGCAGCTATATTGCTTATAACACCTGGTTTTTTTACCGATATATTTGGATTTTGTTTGTTAATCCCACCGATACGTCATTGGTTGTGGATATTTGGTTTGCAACATTTGGCCAACAAAATCAATATATTGAATGGCCGATCTGGCTTTATTAATAAAGGATTTGATTTTGCAAGAAATGGTTGGCACCATAGAACCTACCAAGATGATAACAATGCTGGCAACGAGACACCCAAGCATGATAGCGATCATGATGATGTTATTATTGATGTCGTACCAGACGAACCTACTAAACATCAGGTGCAAAAAAATAATATTAATAAAGATAATCCTTAAATTGATAGTCTTTGTTAAGAACGTGAAGTTTTAACCTCAAATCCAGATTCTTTAGGCTTATCATCTGTCATTTCACTAGGAAACCCTAAGGCACGAACATCAAGATTGTAATCATCTTCAAGCCTTTTAATGATGTTAGGAGACCATTCGCGTAAGCCATAACGTTCAATGCCATCTTTAAAAACTTTAGCCAATAAAGGTGCAAGCTCTAGATCCATGCCAGCACGCTTGCTTGCATCTAGAAATAGGGTAATATCTTTTAATACCAAATCCATGGTAAAATTAATATTGCGTGATCCATTTAAAATGACTTGACTTTCGGTTTCATGCACAAATGAATTGCCAGAAGAAATACGAATGGCTTCATAAGCAGTGCTTAAATCTAAATTAAGTGCTTTGACACAAGATAAAGCTTCTGCAATGCTTACTAAATTGGCGGTTGCTAGGTAGTTGGTTACAACTTTTAAAATAGAAGCAGAACCCAGTGGACCTGTGTGCAAAATTTGGCTACCCATTATGGATAAAACAGGAAAAATCTTTTCAAATATAGCACGCTCACAACCTGCAAAAATTGCTATATTGCCAGTTGCGGCGCGATGACAACCACCAGAAACAGGGCAATCAACAGAAGAGGCATTTTTAGCACCAATTAATGTTGCTAATCGTAGCACTTCTTTTTCATCGGTAGTGCTCATTTCTGCCCAAATAGCTCCAGCTTTAATGCCACTAATAATGCCGTTATCGCCTTCAACTACGCTTGCACTTGCCTCAGGAGAAGGCAAGCAGGTGATAATCATCTCACAGTTTTGAGCAATTTCGCCTGCATTAGAACAAATTTTTGCTCCTTGTTTTTTAAATTGATCCGTCAGGTTCTCATTGAGATCATGTACCCATAGCGTAAAGTCACTACGTATTAGAGAGCCAGCTAGTTTGCCTCCGACATTTCCAAGGCCAATAAAGCCAACATTTTTAATTGGTAAAGACATTTAATTCTCCCGATGAAATTAATTAATTTGGTGTAATATCACGCATAGGCATGCCAACATGCTCTGGACGCTCTAATACTGTATGATATTTCCATAAAAGCATGAGCTTAGATTGCATTTGCAATGACATCGCATTTACTTTTCCTGATTGCTGCTCAACATGAATAAGCACGCTGTCACATGTAGCCGATAAACGATCGCTACCTTGGACATATAAATGATGTAAAAGTCGTAATTTTTTAGCATCATAACCTAATAATTGTGTTTGAACATATAAAGCAGAGTTTAACTTAATTTCTGCTAAAAATCGTATTTGATTTTCAAGCGTATAGAAAGACCCAGTTGTTTGCAAATATAAATCGTCTAATCCAAGCCAAGCTAAAAAAGCATCACTTGCATCTGCAAAAACGTGCCCATAGCGATATTCTGTCATATGTTGATTATAATCAATCCATTCAGAGCGTACATTGCATCGAAACAAAATAAGAGGCAGGGATAAATCCTCCACAGGATCGGTTTTAAATGCTCCTTGTTTAAGCGATTGCTCCCATTTTAAAACGGCTTTACCTGCTCCCCATTGATTGGCTTTAAGCGATTGTAGAAAATTAATGATATTGTTATCTCTGATTTGTTCAAGTGTTGTAATGTCGTGCATCCCTGATTGTGCATTGGACTGTTGTTCAATTTTTTGAATGAGTTTTTTGTCTAGCTCAGGCACATCCATGAGCCGTGTCCAAGGCCATTTAAGCGATGGTCCAAATTGTGCTAAAAAATGCGCCATTCCTCTTTCTCCACCTGCAAGGCGGTAGGTTTCAAAAAGACCCATTTGTGCCCATCTTAACCCAAATCCAAACCGAATGGAATCGTCAATTTCTTCAGTTGTTGCAACATCATCTTTGATAAGCCAAAGAGATTCACGCCATACCGATTCTAAAAGGCGATCTGCAATATGTGCATCAATTTCTTTTCGTATAATGAGCGCATGCATACCAATATCTTCTAAAAGCTCTTTAGCGCGTAAAATAGCATTGTTGTTTTGTCCTCCAACTAACTCAACCAATGGCAATAGATAAACTGGGTTAAAAGGATGGGCAACAATAACGCGATCTGGCACAAGCAATCCTTGGCGTAATTGTGTGGGGGTAAAGCCTGAGGTTGAAGATGCTATAATAGTATGTTCAGAGACTATTTGTTCTATTTGATGATATAAATTTTGTTTAATTTCTAAGCGTTCAGGAGCGCTTTCTTGAATATAATCAGCATCTTTAATAGCCATGGTAAGGTCATTACAAACAAACAATTTTCCTTCTTGGAGAGAAGGAAGAGGGAACAGTTTTTTTAATGCTTTGCGAGCGTTTGCAATCACTTTTTCGAGCTGTTGCTGGGCATCTGGGGATGGGTCAAAAACATGAACGTCGTATCCACTGAGCAAAAACCTTGCTGCCCATCCTGCACCGATAACGCCTGTTGCGAGTATAGAAACCTTCATTTTGTTTTTTTGATGCGTCATGATTTATATTTCGTTATTAAAGTGTATTAATGTAGCCATAGCGTTTAACCATTACAATAACAAGAGTATTAATTAAGAGCTTTTTATATATACTTTTATATATACAACGAAAGAAAATTTTGTATATATTTTATAGATTTTTTATTTAGGATGTTGACAATATAGTATTGTCATCTTAAATCATAGCGTTGCAATCTTAAATTTTATGAAGGTTGTGTATATTGAATAGAGTATAAAATAATCTATACGATTAAGGTGGGGTGCCCGAGTGGTTAAAGGGGACGGGCTGTAAACCCGTTGGCTTAGCCTACGTTGGTTCAAATCCAACCCCCACCACCATTTTCTTATGCGTTTTTTCTTAATTCATGGACAAATTGGTTGAATTTGCGCTTTCTGTGGTGTACTATTTATTTCAATGTCTTGATAGAAGATAAAGTTTATTATGATTACATTGATAATGGCATTGCTATTAACAATGGTTGGTTTTTTACCTTTACAAGCTTCGGCTGCTGATTGCTCTATGCTTGTTAAGAAATTGAACAAAAATGTTACTGATCTGCAAGGAAGCTTGAATGGTAGTGGTGTAGATGTATCGAAAGATTGGCCACGTCAAACGGTATTAATGCAAACTTTATTAAATAGTTTGGCTATTACAGCTGAATCTAAATGCGATGACGCCTCTTCTAAAGAGGCTATTGCGGTTGCAATAACTTTTTTAGATCATTCTGTTAAAGATGATAGTAATACCAATGTTATAGGAATATGGTATGCTATTGTGATTTCTCAGATTGTTAGTATAACAAATGGTAAAAAATCAAGATTTACTATTGGACGCAAAATATGGGGATTTGGTAGTTTAGATCAATTAGTGAACCCTGCAGCAATAAAAGCTAATCAGGAGCTGAAAGGTATTGCGTATGAATATTAATATATTTCAAGCGGGCAATGCTAAATTAAAGAGTAAAGGAGTTGCTGAATCAAGGCGCATCTATAGCGAGAGTAATGTGTTTCTAAAAGCATCTATCGAGGGCGGCTATGAGTATGAAAATAAGCTGTTAGGGCAAACCCTTAAGTCTATTGTTCATAACCAAAGTAGCCTTCTTTCTAAGACACTATAGGATGATCTTAAATCAAAAGCTTAATTAAAAGGTTCTTTCTAGATATACTCTCTAGATCAATAAACGTCTTTTGGTTTTGAAAATTTTGAGTTAAAGCATTTACCTACGATATAATAATTGGTATTAAAATAATGATAGCGCGTTATGTCAAGGGCAAATGCTTTAATGTTTTATGATTATTTTTAGAGGTTTAAATATCAAGTTAATGAAGACGCAAAAGCATTAGCGGGTATAGCTTAGTGGCAAAGCACCAGCCTTCCAAGCTGGCTACGGGGGTTCGATTCTCCCTACCCGCTCCATGCATTTTTATCTGCTTTATGCCAAAGAAAAATTCCCTGTATAAAATCTTAAAATCTATTGTATGACTGGCAAGCCCATGAGATGATTTTACAATCAAGGATGATATGGGATAACGCTACTATCTAATCTTGAGCAAGCTTTGCCCATATCATTGATGATTGTTTGATGCGATGTTTGGGTGAACATGATTTGGACGCATATGGCTCATGAATAAAGGTGTTTTATAAAATAGCCCACAGATGCCTATGACAGATCCATTAAAAAGATAGATTAATAAAAACAAATAAGCATGCTTGGATGCAATTGAAGCAATAAGCAAGTCTGCTAAAATGACAATGATCCCTGCTATAATACCCCATATAAGCCAAGCACGGTATTGTTGCGAGCGCTGGAAAGGGGCACAAATAATACATATAGTAGCAATCATGGCTAGTGCAAAAACACGAAAAGCCCCCGCTAACCGATGATGTAATTCTGCGCGCATTTGATATGTTTGCTTTTGGCTTAATAAATGGGCGTCGGGTAATAGCAATAACTCTTTTGTACCTCGAACAGAAGGCTTGCGCCAGATAGGACCATCGCTATCTTCTATATTGATGGATAATACATACTCTCTAAAATCAACAGCATATAATTGCTTGTTTGTGCCTTGATATTGTTGAATACCTTCTCGGAGTAAAATGACAGGGCCTTGTTGTGAATCGCTAATTTTGCCTAAATTTGCAAATAAACTGCGCACATTGTCAGCATTACGAGTGTCTTGAATAAAAATATTGATCAGTGTGCCGTCGGCCTCTTTTTCTTCAAAGTAAATAGTAAAATGCTCACCAATATTTGTAAAGCTACCTTCTTTTAATAAGCTTACGCCCAACTTTGATTGTGCTAAAGCATATAATTTTTTAGCAGAAGCCTCGCCATATGGAACAATAAAAACCTCAAGAGTCCAAACAAAAATTGTTGCACAAAAAGCTAATATTAGCGCTGGGCGTGCAATTTGAAAATTACTGATCCCAGATGATCGCATGATCACTATTTCATTATCTTGTTCTAGTTTGGAATAAGCAAAGATAATGCTCCCAAATAAGGTTAATGGTAGCACAATTGAAATAAATCGCGGTACTGCCATCATGGTGATAGTTAAATAGCTTGTAAAATCCAAATGACCAGATACAATTAAATCAAGCAATCGCAAGCTTTGTAGCAGACATATGAGCAAACTTACAACAAGCGTTGTAGTGATTGTAACAGATAGAATTTTTAAGCCTATATAGCGTTCAAAAATCAAATTCATTGCTGGTCGCTTTTGCTGACGGGTTAAGTTATTAAGGTTGAATAAAGTCTATTTTTATGTAAAGAATGCTTACGCTATATCACTAAAAACTCTTGTGCTAAGTCTTTGGTGAATGATAAAAAGGATACATTATATAATATTATTTAACCCTTAATACCAATATTTTAATATATTATATTGATATTAACACAATAGTCATTTTAGTAATTGTAGCAATGCTATGGTACAATAGATAAAGGTTTTAAAGCTGTAGAAGGAGATTAGTATATGTCTTTGTTACAAACATACCCTGTTGATCCTGCTGTTGAAAAGCAAGCGTTACTTAATAAACACCAATATGAAACGTTATACCGCCAATCCTTGCAAGATCCAGAAGCTTTTTGGAAAGAGCAAGCAAAAAAGATTGATTGGTATAAGCCATATGAACAATTACACGATGTTTCTTATAAAAAA
Organism: Alphaproteobacteria bacterium; assembly: GCA_965178085.1. Taxonomy (GTDB): domain Bacteria; phylum Pseudomonadota; class Alphaproteobacteria; order CBCXTS01; family CBCXTS01; genus CBCXTS01. Next base: position 160,914 of record CBCXTS010000005.1, read on the forward strand.
GACGATGTACACATACGTTGGTTTAGCGGGGCGACATTGAATGTGGCAGCAAATTGTATTGATCGCCATTTAGAAAAAAATGGTGATAAAACCGCCATTATATGGGAAGGCGACAACCCAAGCCAGTCAAAGTATATTTCATATAGGCAATTGCATCAACAAGTTTGCAAACTCGCAAATGCATTACAAAATCTTGGCATCAAAAAAGGCGATCGCGTAGCTATTTATATGCCAATGATTGTTGAATCAGCTTATGCAATGCTTGCTTGTGCACGTATAGGAGCAGTGCACACGGTTGTTTTTGGAGGTTTTTCTCCAGAAGCACTTGCTGGTAGAATCATTGATTGCGGCGCAAAAGCTATTATAACAGCAGATGAAGGAATACGAGGTGCTAAAGCAATACCATTAAAAACAAATGTTGATGAAGCGCTTCAACAATGTCCTGATTGTTTAATATGCGTTGTTGTGGGCTATACAAAAAACGCTATTAACTGGCACTCTGGAAGAGATTATTGGATGGATGAAATTTGTGCATCAGCATCTCCAAACTGTCCTCCCGTTGAAATGGATGCAGAAGATCCTCTTTTTATTCTTTATACGTCAGGCTCAACAGGTAAACCAAAAGGCGTACTACATACATCAGGAGGATATTTATTATATGCATCGCTAACACATCAATATGTTTTTGATTATAAGCAAACTGATATTTATTGGTGTACTGCAGATGTAGGTTGGATTACTGGCCATAGTTACACTATCTATGGTCCGCTTGCTAATGGTGCTACAACGCTAATGTTTGAAGGATTGCCAAATTATCCAGACAGCGCAAGATTGTGGCAAATATGCGATAAACACCATGTCACTATTTTTTATACAGCGCCAACGGCAATCAGAGCATTAATGCGTGAAGGTAATGCTCCAGTTGAAAAAACATCTCGTAAGAGCTTGCGATTACTAGGCACTGTAGGAGAGCCAATCAACCCTGAAGCATGGCGTTGGTACTATGATATTGTAGGAGAGCAACGATGCCCGATTGTTGATACATGGTGGCAAACTGAAACCGGTGGAATTATGATTAGTCCATTGATAGGGGCAACAGATCTTAAACCAGGCTCGGCCAGCAAACCATTTTTAGGAGTAGAACCTGTTATTGTAGATGAACATGGAAAGGTTCTTGAAGGTGCTTGCGTAGGCAATTTATGTTTAGGGCGTAGTTGGCCAGGGCAAATGAGAACGGTCTATGGTGATCATGAACGATTTATTGAAACTTATTTTTCAGTATATGAGGGCTATTATTTCACTGGCGATCAAGCTAGACGTGATAGCGATGGATATTATTGGATTACAGGGCGTGTTGATGACGTCTTAAATGTATCTGGACACAGGCTTGGAACCGCAGAAATTGAAAGCGCTCTTGTTTTGCATCAAAATGTTGCAGAAGCTGCCGTTGTTGGAGCACCTCATGATATTAAAGGGCAAGGTATTTATGTGTATGTTACCTTGAATGTTGGCGCGCATCCTTCAGATGCTTTGAAAAGAGAGCTTATAGATTGGGTAAGAAAGCAAATAGGGCCTATTGCCACACCTAATTGGCTGCAATGGGCTCCAGCGCTTCCAAAAACTCGTTCAGGAAAGATTATGCGTCGTATTTTAAGAAAAATCGCTGAAAATGATTATAGTTCGCTAGGCGATACATCAACGCTTGCAGATCCTGCTGTTGTTGAAGGGCTAATAGAAAATCGTCAAAATAGAGTATAAAGTGTTGTATCAATGATAATTAATAAACATCATTTGATAGATTATATAGAGCTGCCAATGCTTGTGGACAAACAAAAAGTTACAATATCGTTTTATGAACAGCTATTTGGTTGGAAATTTCAAATTTGGAGCGACGATTATATCAGCTTTGAACAAGCTGGAATTGAAGGTGGTTTTTCTAGCCAAAAATCTAGCAAAGTCACTGTTGATGGTGCAAGAGTTGTACTTTATAGCAATGACCTTGATGCTAGTATCAAGGCAGTTCAAAAGACGGGTGCATCAATTGTAAAGCCAGCGTTTTCTTTTCCTGGAGGGAAACGGTTTCATTTTCTTGATCCCAATGGAAATGAAATCGCTATCTGGAGCAAAATTGATAAGTTAGATTAATGGTTGGTTGATTGGTGAATACGGTTTAATTAGATTGATGTAGCAAAAATCGTTTGATAAAATCTTCAAAGATCAATGAAAGTTGATGTAGCTCACTGACAAGAACTGCTTCGTTGGCTTGATGCATGGTTGTACCAATAAGGCCAAAATCTACAACGGGGCAATAATTTTTGATAAAACGGCTGTCAGAGGTACCCCCACTTGTTGACAAACAAGGCTTGATTCTAGTTTGATGAAAAATAGAATCTTCTAAGCATGTGGTTAAGTGGTTAGGTTTTGTTAAAAAGGACTCTCCTGAAATGCGTGTTTTCAAGTGATAATGGGTTGTGGTTTGTTGATTGGTAAATTGACTACAAATTTTATCTAATTTTTTACGCACCTCTTGTTCTAGCTTTTTGCCAGTGTGGATATCGTTAAAGCGAATGTTAAAATGTGCTTTAGCGCTTGCAGGAATAACATTATTGGCAAGATTATCAATGTTGATTGTTGATATGCTTAAAGAGCTTGGGTCGAAAGAATCATTGCCTGAATCTAATTTCCAATGCTGTATATCAAATAACATTTGAACCATTTTATGTGCAGCATTATCTGCAAGATGTGGATAACCTACATGACCTTGCACTCCAAACACCTCAAGCCAAAAATTAATAGAGCCTCGCCTGCCTATTTTGATCGTATCGCCTAGTTGTTGTAGGCAAGTTGGCTCACCTGTTATGCATGCATCAAGGCGTTCGTTTTTTTGATCAATTGCTTGTAAAAGCTTTTTGGTGCCATTAATTGCTTCTCCTTCTTCGTCTGCCGTGATTAATAGGCTTAGAGATCCCTGTTGGCACATTTTATCAAGGTTAAGAGAATTTAAGGCACTAACCCAAGCGCCTATAGAGCCTTTCATATCAACACAACCACGTCCAAACAAATAACCATCTACTATCTTGCCTTCCCATGGGTTATGTTCCCATGCATCATCATTGCCTGTTGGCACAACATCCAAATGGCCAGCAAAACATAAATTTGGCGCGCTGTTGCCTCTTCTTGCATAAAGGTTATCAACGGGTGCGTGGTTAGGTTCTTCAAAAACATATCGCCAACAAGTAAAGCCCATTTTTTCAAGCCAAGATTGCAACAAATCAATTGCCGTGCTGGCATTTGGAGTAACAGATGGAATGCGTACAAGTGCACGAGTTAGTGCACAGGCATCGCCAATGTTATGTTGATCTTTTAAGATTTGGTGCATGTTATTTTTATAAAGCTAACAAGGATATGAGATAATCAGTCATCAGATGCTATCGCGTAATAATGCATTAATAGATGTTTTTGATCGGGTTTTTGCATCTACTTGCTTGACAATTACAGCACAATAGAGCGATGGATTGACAGCGTTATTAGATGTTGTAGATCCAGGAAGAGAGCCTGGTACAACAACGCTATAGGCTGGGACACGTCCTGTATAAATCTTTCCAGTTGCGCGATCTATAATACGCGTTGATGCACCAATATAGACCCCCATTGACAAAACAGCGCCTTGTTCAACAATAACCCCCTCTGCCACTTCAGAGCGCGCACCGATAAAACAATCATCTTCAATAATCACAGGACCAGCTTGTAAGGGCTCTAAAACACCGCCAATGCCAGCACCACCTGATAAATGCACACGCTTTCCTATTTGTGCACAAGAGCCAACAGTTGCCCATGTATCAATCATTGTTCCTTCATCGACATATGCACCAAGATTGACAAAGCTTGGCATCAAAATAACGTTTTTTGCAATGTAAGCAGAATGGCGTACAATAGACCCAGGAACAGCACGAAAACCAGCCTCTTGAAATCGCGTTACATCCCATTTAGAAAACTTGCTTGCAACTTTATCCCACCAAACAGTATCTTTTCCAGGGCCGCCTTCAATACAATACATATCATTTAATCTAAATGATAAAAGAACAGCTTTTTTCAGCCATTGATGCACTTGCCAGCCGTCGTTTGTTTTTTCTCCAATACGCACTTTGCCTTGATCAAGTAGGTTCAACGCAGTTGTAACTGCCTCACGAGTTGAACCTTTGGTATCACTGTTAATGTCTTCCTTATTATCAAAGGCAAATTCAATTTCTTTAATTAAAGCTTCATCATGCATCAAACTATCCTCATCATATTAAGTCTCATATTGGCTATTAGCTAGGCAGTTATTTGTCAAACAAATATCGTTGTAGCTAACTCTTAACGATACTTGTTTATAGTTTTCATAGGAGGTTATGTATAGCACTGTTTTAAAGGCGTTTATAGCAGATAATTGTGTATAAAACTTTAATATTGAGTTCATTTGCTTTATAAAATAATTGTTTTAAGTAAACGCTATTATTGAGCCATCATCATATGATGATGCTAACAAAAGAAAACAGATGCAAAAAGATCAAGAAAATAATCATACAAAGCTACGCATGTTGGTCATAGGACTGGGCGTGCTTATTATTTTAGGTTTAGGAATTTTAATATGGGGTATCGCAAAAAAAGCAAGCAACTTATCAATAGATGAAGCAATAGAGACAAAACCGCTTGTAGTAAGTCAAGACCTTAATATTAATCATACAAAAGCACAGATTGTATCGGGTATTTATGATATTAATATTGCTAACAATATGCAGTTAATAGATATTGAGTTGTATAATGGCTATATGATGGCACATCTAAAATCTGATTTAGATGCACATCAAATGATGCTAATTGATCTTACAACAGGCAAGAAACACTTAACAATCAATTTGAAAAGGCAACCATAATGGCTAGATCAAAAAACTTTGCATCCGACAACACAGTAGGCGCAAGCAAAAAAATTATAGAGGCAATGATTGCAGCAAACACGGGTGCAGTTCCTGCATATGGAAATGATGATCTTACAAAAGCGTTAGAGCAGAAATGCTGTGAAATTTTTAACAAAAACTGCTTTGTATTTCCTGTTGCAACAGGCACAGCAGCCAATGCTGTTGCATTAAGTGCTATTACACCGCCATGGGGTATGATTTTATGTCATAAGGAAAGCCATATTGTTGTTGATGAATGCAATGCACCGCTTTTTTTTTCAGGAGGTGCTAGTTTCCAGCTTTTCGATGGCCAGCAAGGAAAACTAACATGCACAGAAATAGAAAATTTTCTTAAATTAGGATGGCAAGGAGAAGTACACCGTAGCCAACCTGCCAGCTTATCGATCACCAATGTAAGTGAAAGAGGTGAAGTCTATAGTCAAGAAGAGCTATTACGACTAAATAAACTTGCACATTCGTATCATTTGAAAACGCATTTAGATGGAGCAAGGATTGCTAACGCCCTTGTTGAACTTAATCAAAGCCCAGCAGATCTAACGTGGAAAGCCGGTTTTGATTTGGTTTCGTTAGGGGCAACAAAAAATGGAACATTTAGCGCAGAAGCGATATTATGTTTTGATGAATCAATAGCAGAAACTATCCCATATATTCGTAAAAAATCAGGGCATTTATTTTCAAAAATGCGACTTTTATCTGCACAATTACTTGCCTATTTTGAAGATGATTTATGGCTTGCAAATGCATCGCATGCTAATAAAATGATGGCAGAGCTTATGCATGGCCTTCGTCCATATTGTAACGTTTTAGGATCCCCAAAAGGGAATGTTGCTTTCGTAGAAATAAGCAAGAAAGCAGATATTCAATTGCAAGCAGATGGTTTTCAATATTATGAAATGCCTTACATTTCATCCACCTGCAAACGCCTTGTTACTAGCTGGGCTAGCGACATAGAAGACGTAAAACAGTTTATTAAAATTGTAGCAGAAAATTAATCACTTCAAGCAATATATTGTTGCCACAATAGAACGTAGCAAATCGATGCAATCTCAATTAAAAATAGCAATCATAGCCGATGATAGCGAAAAGGCAAAAAACGCTGCTATCAAGCTTACAAAATATTGCGCTACGATTGAGCCCAAGAAAGCAGATATTATTGTTGCTCTTGGAGGAGATGGTTTTATGTTGCGACAGCTTCATCATGTTTTTGAAACAGGTCAAAAGCTTTACGGACTTAATTGCGGTAGTGTAGGGTTTTTAATGAATGAGTTTGATATTGAAACGATCAATGGTGATATTCTTATTCAAAAAATATCAGATGCAGTTGAAACGCACGTACACCCATTATTAATAAAAGCCGAAACGATTGAAGGTCAACAGATATACCATAACGCTTTTAATGAAGCAGTGCTATCACGTACAAGCCAACAAGCAGCGCATATGAGCGTTGCTGTTGATGGAGTAACAGGGGTAGATCAATTGATTGGTGATGGGGTTTTGGTCGCAACGCCTGCCGGTAGCACAGCGTATAATCTTGCTGTTAACGGTCCAATTATTCCTTTTGATAGCGGGGTTCTTGTACTTGGTGCTATTAGCCCTTTTAGACCTAGAAGATGGAATGGTGCCATCTTAAAAGATAGCAGTAGCATTTATATTAAAGCTCATGATATTGCCAAACGGCCAGTGCATGCGGATGCAGATTTCATTCGAGTAGAAAATGTTGTAGCCATTGAGGTTTCAAAGATTACAAAGCGCTGGGCAAATATTTTATTTGATCCTCAAGAAACGCTTGAACAACGTATTTTTAAAGAACAGTTTGCAAGAACAGATAATCATTAACAATGTATCAGGCCATTGATTGATTATGTTTTTGTTACAGGTAGGTTCATAAGCAGCAATTGAAATGGGCCTTAAGCTTTTAAGTTATGGTGGAAAACTCGTTTTAGTTGGTATGCTAGCAACAGGCGTAAAGGCACAGTTTGATCCTTCCATGCTTGCAAGCTGTAGAACAACATATTATTGGATCAAAAATGAGATTGCCACAAAATAACACATGATATACCTTGGTTTATTTCTATGGTTCGGCAAGATAAACTTAAACTCCAAGATTTAATTTCTTTAATGTTTTCAATTGTATAAATTAATGAAGCAACGATCGACACAAAAACAGACCATCCATTACACAATGTTATTGTGTTCTAGCTTTTAGGAAGTAACGACAAGACAACGCTCAATATTGCTAAGGTCTTTAATAATTTCTATAATACGCAAAGAAGAATTTTCAAAAATTTTTGTTACATCTTCTCTCTGGTTAATGCCGATTTCAACAAAACAATGCGTATGAGGTTTCATAAAACGCTTAAGCCTCTTTGCAATTGACTCATAACAGCAAACACCCTCCTTGCCTCCATCTAAAGCTAGCAAGGGCTCATAGTTACGAACTTCGTTTTGTAGTTTTTTGATCTGCTTGGATGGTATATAAGGAGGATTTGTTAAAATAATATCAAAAGATTTCATCATCCCATCACCCCAGTTAGAGCAGATAAAACTCGCTCTAGAGTCCATCTTTAAGAGTGTGGCATTTTCTTGTGCAAGTTTGAGAGCATTATAAGAAACATCAATCCCAATACCCGTTGCTGCAGGAAACTGCGCTAGGCAAGCAAGCAATAAACAACCGCTTCCTGTTCCTATATCTAAAAATGATAAGTTTGGCTTTACAGCTAGGCCTTGTATGTTAATAAAGCGTAATGCAGCGTCAACTAATACCTCACTGTCTGCGCGCGCTATTAATGCTGAAGATGTTTGTTTTAAAGCAATGCTATAAAATTCTTTTGTACCTAGAAGATACGCCATTGGAATTTTTTGTGCTCGTTTTAAAGCAAGATCGGTCATTTTTTGTAACAAAACCGTATCGACATCGTCGAGAAGATCAAAGCAATGCGCATCATCTAAGAAGTGCCTGATAATTGCTCTTGCTTCTATTCTTGCTTCTATTTTGGTACTGTCTAAACAAGCCGTTGGTGTTGTGTAGAGAAGGCGCACCAAGTGCTCAAGAAGATTTAGTTTTTTTGGATGTAAACCAATAGTATTGTCTATAACCATCATCGATTTTCTATAACCATCTCTGATTTTTATAACCAGCGCCGATTTTTATAACCAGCGCCGATTTTTATAACCAGCGTTTGTGAGCATCTAGATCTTCTATACGCGATTGTACCCAACTGGAGCTGCCATCATCGAAATGTTCTTGCTTCCAAAAAGGTGCATCTGTTTTAAGCCAATCCATCATATAATGGCAAGCATCAAAAGCATCATGGCGATGTGGAGCAGATGCTGCAGCCATTACAATTTGTTCTCCTACAGCAAGTTTACCTACACGATGTATGATAACACAATCTTCTAAATGCCATTGCTTTTGAGCTGATGTTGCAATTTTTTTTAATAATTGCATGCACATTTCTGGATAATGCTCCAATTCAAGATTGATTAGGTTTTTGTATTGTATTGGAAGAGAATCCGATGAATTTGTTAATTTTTTCACACGAGATGGCCTTACAACTCCAATGAAACTTGCAAGAGCCCCGCATGTATTGTGGCCTAGAGTATTACGGATGACAAACCCTGGTTCAAAATCCTCAGTTTGGATAGCAATATGTACCATTAAATTTTACCAGTTATATGGATGTTATTACCCACCAGTTACAGGAGGAAAAAAAGCAATTTCGGAAGCGTTGGCAATGCTTGTACTGTGATCACAAAATGAAAAATTGATTGCACATCGAATAACATCTGGTTGGCTAAAAGCCTTAGCATGGCCAGGGCTTATGGTTTTTAGATGGTCAATTAATTGTGCAATGGTTGTAACCTTTTCAGGAATTGTCAACTCTTCTTCACTAAGTTGTATATACTGGCGTACCCATGCATAATATTTAAGTTTCATGATCGTCTTTCTATTAAAGATAATATATTACAAAATTAACTTAATTTTTATAATCCTATTTATGCAAAAAATCCTGAAAAAGGTATAAAATTTATTAAATCACCTTTCTTTAAATGACTACATTCATCGTGTAGGACACCTAAGCCATCTGCATTTGCCATCGATGATAAGATGCCTGCACCAGAAACCCCTGATATATCGAGCTGTGGAGTATTAGCATGTGCAAAACCTTTTTTTTGGTGTATTATTTTTGTGCGTAAAAATTCTTTTCTACCTAGTTTTTTGGTGTAAGAAAACGCTGATTCTATTGGATAGCTATGAGGCGTTGTTAATGTTCCACCGCTTAGTTTTTGGATCATAGGAATTGCAATAATTAAAAAACAAATAGCAGCAGCAGCAGGATTGCCTGGTAGACCAATAACGACACGATCTTTATTATTATGATGCATATGTGCAAACCCGACAGGACGCCCTGGCTTAATGGCTAAACGCCAAACATGCCATTGACTTTGCATGCTCAATATTTGCCCCATATAATCATGGATGCCTTTTGACATGCCAGCACTTACTAAAACAAGATCTTCATCTCCTTCATAGAGCGCTTGTTTAATATTTTTAGGATGATCACCAACAACGCCAGCATTTGTAACGACGCATCCAAGTTTTGTACACATGGCATGCAGTTGTGCATAATTACTATCATAGAGTTGATTTTCTGTAGGTTGTTGAGGAGGTCTTACAATTTCATCGCCTATCGATATTATTTTAATTGATAGTGGTCGGTAGACATTGATTTTTTCAAATCCTTGGGAGGCGAGTATACCAAGTTGAAAAGGATTAAGCTTTGTATGAGCGCGCGCAATAACATCGCCTAATTGTATATCTTCGCCTTTCTTGCGAGCATTAGAACCTCGCTTAAGACCAGGGGGTAATGTTACATGATTATTTGCACCAAGAATGCAATCTTCCATCATATAAATAGTGTCTGGATGGCTACCATTAAGACCTTTTGGTAACGGTGCTCCAGTATAAATTTGTGCAGTTTGGTTTTTAGCAAGAGCTGGAATATCCGATTGACCTGGAAATATTTTACCTGCAATTTTTAAGCTCACGGGCTCATGCTGTTTTAAGATGCTGCTATCGCACACAAAACCATCTACTGCAGAATTATTACATGGAGGAACTGGACGGGTAGCTATAATATCTTGAGATAAAAAATGCATACCTGCTAATCCAAGATTAATGTAATGCGTATTGGTAACGGCATGAATATTAGAATCAATAACTGCAAGTGCTTGCTCAAGTGTTTGTAATTGATTGCCAGAACTACTGACAAAACAGTCATTACTTAATTGGACCATGTTTCAATATCTTTTAAGGTACGTGCGTGCAGCATAATAAAGTCAGCTATTGTTGCTATGTCATCAATTGGAAGGAACATAGGTAACTGAGTAATAGATGATTGGGTAATAGGCATGTTACGTTTTTTTAAATCAGGTTTTGATGCTGCAGCAACAGCAAGAATATAAGGATCAGATTTCCATAATGCAACACCAGTATAGTTTGGTTGTCGAACTTCTATCTTTGGTGCTTTGCTATTTTTAAAGCCTTCAATCAGTATAAGATCAACAACGCTAATGCGCTTGACAAGCTCTTGCATATAAATAGAAGGATCAATAGCGCTCTTGGTGTTTTCATGCATTAAAACCCAGCGATTGTCAGAAGCAACTAACACTTCACATGCACCAGCTTCACGGTGGCGCCAACTATCCTTGCCTTTTTGATCAACATTAAAACCATCATGGGCATGCTTGATAGTAGCAACCTGTACACCACGCTTGTTGAAATATGAAATCAGTTTGCATAATAGCTCGGTTTTACCCGATCCACTCATTCCACAGATCATCAATATACGATTCATTGTTACGATTACCTAATCAAGGTTCTTTATTACAAAAGATTTGTATGTCGTTAATCAGCTTCTTGATCTTTATTGCGGATATAATGAATGCCTCTTTGCAAATAACTATATCCAGATATTAACGTCAAGATAGCAGCTACCCAAAGCATCAATAATCCTATTTCATGACATGGTAAAATGTGGTCACCAACCTCCCAAGCTATCAAAAATCCTAAAGCAAGCATTTGGATCAATGTTTTCCATTTTGCTAGATATGTGACAGGTAATGTTTGGCGGATTTCAATTAAAAATTCTCTTAAACCAGATACTAAAATTTCTCGAAGCATAATCAATAATGCAGGCAGCATATGGACGCCTTCTAAAGGTCCTTTTGCAAGGAGTAAAACTAAAACGCTAATGACAAGTAATTTATCAGCAATTGGATCAATGACGCGTCCAAAAACCGATTGACTGCGCTCACGACGAGCAAAATAGCCATCTAGATAATCTGTTATAGCAGCAATGGTATAAGCAGTTAACATGGCCCAAGTAGACCATGTTTCGATAAAGCTTGCATTAGATCCCTTTAAGCCTTCTAGGCGAAAAAAATCAAGCAATACGATCAATGGGATCAAACCAAGGCGTGACAGAGTGAGAATATTTGGTAAAGTGTATTTCATAAGATTCCTATACTATAAACTATTCTGCAAGGGAATAGCTGATAGAAAATTTACGAGAGCTTATTTATATTTCACGTCACTTTATTCTAGAATCTTGACAAAAACCACCAAATGCACGTTTGCGCCGTATGATTTCTTGTGGGCTCATATGTTCATTAATAGCATAAAAAGGTTTGATAGAATTCATATCAGAGCGCCCGCTACCCCATTTTGCATTATATGCCTCAATCGATGGAGAAAGTTTTTCTTCAATGTTGGCAAGTAATGGGCTCCAATTAAAAAATTGCTTTGCAGAAGCAAGATAAGCTTGGTTCATTAAATCGTCACGCTCGAAAGAATCAGGAATATCAAAAAAATTGATATCAATGATTGGACCAGTATCAATTTCTGGCCATGTTTCATGCAATGTAACTTTATAGATTTGATGTCCCTCATATAATGTAAGGCCAATAGGGTCATAACCTGGATACTCTGGTGGGCCTGGATGAAAATTGTAGCAGTTACCATTGAGCTTTTTGATCAACAATTCTTTTATAATAATAAAAGTAGAAAAAGAAATAACCCTACATGGTGGTGTTAATGCTGGTGCTAACTCTTGCAACTGCGCGCTGCTAGAAACGTTAACGATGTTCAAATCATTTCTATGTTGGAGTAAAATAGATGTGAAATGGACGGCCTCCTCATTGCGCATTGCCAAGATAAGATCAATTTTTTTAGTTTGCTGGATCATTGTAACATTGCTTTATAAAGGAATTATATGTGGCGTAGCCATGCAGGAATTTTTTTACGCGCATAAGCCAAAGAATTAACAATTCCTATATCAACAAATGCGTGTTTTTTATAGTGGCGGCTTTGTTGACCATATAATGCCGATTGTTTTATAAGTTCTGGAAAAACATCTTCTTCCATAGAAATGATATTGTTGTTTAAGCGATGAAGTATTTGGATTATTTTTGAAGGTCGCACTAGATAAACACCCGTGTTAATGATAGCGTTTTCTGGTTGCAAGGATTTTTCTTTAAAACTTGTGATGCGTTTATTTTGATCCATTATAACGCTACCATAGCGTAGCGTATTGGAAATATTACAAACAGATATTTTAGCTGCAATAGGTTTTGGATGTTCTAACAAAGATAATTGCGATTGCGCGGTTAAATTGTTAGGCCATTTCCCAAGATAAATACTATCACCGTTGAGAACCCATATTGGGTTTGTTATAGGTTGCTTAAACTCGCGTAAGAACCGTGATTGTGTTAAAATATTTAATGCTCCACCTGTGCCTTGAGGTGATTTTTCAACAGCAACTTGAATGCGCATATTATTAAATTGTTTTTTATGATAGCGAGCTTTGATAGCCTTTGCACGAAACCCTGCTAACACAAGGACGTTTTTACAATCTAGTGATTGGGCTACTTTAAAAAGATATTCTAAAAATGGTTTTCCAGCAATTTTAACCATAGGTTTAGCATGAATTGATCTATGGACACCAAGCCTAGTACCATATCCACCAGCAAGGATAACAGCTAGCTTAGGGTGTGCCACCACTTTCAATCCTGTGTATTAATTCGACAATAGATTGTTCCAACTCAGGCTCGCGCTTTCTTTTGTATTCAATTTGGCTGATAGCATGATGAACTGTTGAATGATCACGCTTTCCAAACATTCTTCCGATTTCTGGCAGAGAGCGCAAAGTTAGCTCTTTAGCTAAATACATTGCAACATGGCGAGGTCGTACAATAGAGCGATTGCGCCTTGCTGAAGAAAGTTCAGATAAAGAAACATGATAGTAGCTTGCAACCGCATTTTGTATAGCGTCAATGGTTGTGCTTTTTTGTGTTTTAGGTGTTTGGCGGGCATGCAAAGTTTGTTGACATAGCTCAATGCTTATAGGTTCTTGCAAGAGTAAGCTTTGTGCAGCAAGGGTTGCTATATTACCTTCAATTAAACGAACATCGTCACCCAAATGTTCAGAAAGATGTGTAGCAACATTATCATCAAGATCAATTCCAGATTCGCTAGCTTTTACTTTAATAAGTTTTTTTGTTAATGCCCTTCCTAAGGGTTGTACGCTTGCGCATAAAGCACCTGCAAGTCGTGAGCGGATACTGTTGCTCAATCCAGAGATATCTTTTGGCATGTAAAGAGAGGTCATCACAATACATGCTTCTTTTTTAAGAAGATCATTCAAAGAGTGTAGTAATTCTTCTTGGATACTATTTTTTGAACCTATGAAATGAATATCATCTAGCAATAACAAATCAGCAGATCGAATGGTTTGCTTAAAATTAGACATTGTTTTTTTAGAAAGAGATTCAATAAAATCTCTGGCAAAGTTTTCTGCAGTTAGCAAAACAATATTAAGATGAGAATGGGTTTCGTTTAAATGAATGAAAATAGCTTCGAGCAAATGCGTTTTTCCAAGCCCGGGTTTTCCATGGATCATTAAAATTTGATTTTTTGGTTTAATATTTTGAGCAAATGTCTCTGCAATATTGAACGCGCAGCTATAAGCTAGACGGTTTTCTACCCCAATGATAAACCGATCAAATCGATTGTTTTGGCTAGGATTGGTGATGTAGTTAGGTTTATGAAAATCAGAGCCTGAAACAACGAAGTCTTTACGATGCTCATGCAATTGAGAGTGGTTGTGTTGGGCTAATTTATGGACTTCAGAAAGCGCTACAGCAGTTTTAGTTTTCTCATTAGCATCATCGAAAGACAAGGCAATAAACTTTAACTGATGAATATTTTCCTCTTCTGATTGCAAAAGCATTAAAAGCCGCTTGCTATATTGGTTTTCAATCATAGCAATGGTTGTTTTATCATCGCATGATAATATTGCTATTTTGTCTTGTATATCTTCTAATCTTAATTGTTTAAGCCATCGATCAAACGCAGAGCGCCCAAATTCAGAACGCATGCGCGTTTGTATACGCGCCCAAAACAGATTTTTTTGTGTTTTTTCCACGTTATGCAACCGATATAGAAGAAATTGAATTGATCATATAGAGAATTTCATTTGTTTTAAATTTTTTTGAATAAGATTAGCAACCTAAAATTAAGGCTATCGTCAGCAAGATCAAATACACTCAAAAGATGCATTTTTACAAAGTGATCATTGGTTAAAAAAATGTTGTTTTGCATAGCTTCAAATTAATTTAATAATTTTATAATAATATAACAATTATAATGTTTACAAAAATGTAACGTATAGCAAAATAGCAGCATACTTTATGATATGCTGTATGTGTTATTGGTATATAATCTTTATAGTTTCTTGATGGAATAAACACTCGCAAAATGTTACTGTGCCTATAAGAACATCGCTACTCTCTCAATACTTCATGTGTATTTATTTGATTTTAAAGACATATAAAATATTTCAGCTAATTTATACAAAAGCATATAATATATCCTTAAAAACAATATATACACTGCCAGCATAAAAGTCGTTATGCAAGCCTTGATGTTATAAAAAAATATAAAAAATTTCTTGACTCTAAAAATTATTTTTAAAGCTTAGAGGTTAGTCACTGTAATTCTAAAAAAAAATGCAAAAGCACTTTAATGTAGCGTTATAATTGTTAATGCGTTTTAATTTTATTAGGTTATGATAAATAGATACAGAAAGTATTTTGATTTGATTGAATCAAACGCAACAGGGATGATTTGAAAAAACTATATGAGGATTGATTGGAATATATGTATCATCACAAACAAACCCCTTATTGATACATTGATAACAAAGCGACAACTCTTAAAGTGTAACGCACTTGATAAGAATATAATTTAATCGGATAATGATTGGATGAGTTTCCAAACCAAAACACAATCTAATATATTAAAAGAGGCTAATGTACTTTTAAATCAAAAGGATTATGCGGCCTGTCAAACATTGCTTGAGCCCTATATTTATAAATCAGATTCGGATTTACAATGCGAGATTCTTTATGTTCAAGCGTGTATTAGAGCTCACAACTTGGATCAAGGACTAGCAACCTTTGCTTTTATAGAATCCAATTCAATTTTGAAAAGTGAAAATTTTTTATATAAAGCAAGATTGTTGATATCTTGCGGCTATAGGAAAGAGGCGATGCTTGCCTACCAAGATGGTTTGCAGCTAGAGCCTCACAGGTTTGAATTGATAGAAGGTTATATACAACTTATTTTAGAAGAACACCTTTATCAACAAGCAAATAACTATATTCGTAGCTTGCCATATACCATCCGTAATCAAAAAGATATTTTGTTATATTGGGGATATACTCTTACCTATATCGGACATCATCAAGCAGCCCTCATTTGTTTCAATAGGATTGAGGAGCATTTTGGTAATGATGCTCAGTTTTTTGAATTTAAAGCGCGCAATTATCGTAAAACAGATCAATTGCTATTGGCGCTAAAAGCAATCAAAAAAGCTATAAAATTGAACCCTAGAAATTTACCTGCTCTAGTCAATGGTAGTCAGATAGCTTCTGCACTAGGATTAAGAGATGACAGTATTTTTATGTTACAAAGGGCGAATGATTTTCATGAAAGTAAAAGTCAAATTCGTTGGAATCTTTGTCTTGAATATATGCGTGCTTTGAATTGGGAAAAAGGATGGCCTCTTTTTGATTACCGGTTTGAGTTGGCAGAATTTAGCCACAACCATAAAATCCCTGAATGTCCTGCTTGGCAAGGAGAACCTCTTGGTAAGAAAACATTGCTTATTTTATCTGAGCAGGGATTTGGCGATAGCATTCAATTTTTGCGCTATGTACAACTTGTACGCGAATTTAATCCTGATGCAATGTTAATTTTTGAAAGTGAAGAAACACTGCATGAAATTGCAATGCAAATGCCTTTTAATCAAGTAATCACACCAAAACAGCACCATAGTGTCTATGCTGATTATTATATCTTTATGATGTCATTAGGAAAAATTTATGCCTCAAATACAGAAAAAACCTATGCTAGCGCAGGTTATTTAAAGCCTTCAAAAGATCGCGTGCCAATTTTATTCAAACCTAATAAAGGCAAAAAAATTAAGGTTGGATTTAATTGGAATGGAAGTACTGTCAATCCCAAAAATGCTACACGAAGCATAGAATTTAAGTATTTTCATTCATTAGTTTCTGTTGCACATATATTGCCAATAAGTTTACAACTTTATCCTAGTAATCATGACCTTGTAACATGTCCTCCTCCATGTAAGGTCATGGATGCGTCTGTTTATATTCAAGATTTTATAGACACTGCTGGCATTATAGCACAGCTTGATTTGATCGTTACAGTTGATACAGCTTTGGCTCACTTAGCAGGTGCCATGGGGATCCCATGCTGGGTATTAATTGAATATGATAATGACTGGCGCTGGCTTACAGAAAGATCCCGTAGTATATGGTATGATAGTATACGCTTATTTCGTCAAGAAACTCCAGGCCAATGGGCAAAGGTATTGTTTGAAGTCCGTCAAATGCTATCAACATTAGTACAACAGAATAACACTATAAAATCAAAGCCTATATTTGCAGATATTTTACAAGATGCATACGAGCAACATATAGAAAAAGAAACACAAACCCTTCAAAAAGCACAAGATTTAGAGCAAAACTTACGTCAAACTATGACAGCACAAAACATATGTATCAATCACGATATAGGGCTAAAGATTTACGACATAGTTAATCAATCGAAGCAATCACTTGAAAACAAGTAGATAGAAATATCTTGCAATAAAATCTAGCTTATTATTGCTAATTATTAATTATCAAAAAATCTTGGCTTTTGTATTTTACCGTTTTCAGTCTTCTCAGGAGATGATTTTTTTGCCTGATTGCGATCTTTTACATCACGGTTAGGGTTTTCATCGCTAGTTTTTTGTGCATTAGATGTGTCTGCTTTGCTAGAGGTTTGTGGTAATTCCTCTCCTGTTTCTTGATTGACGGCACGCATTGAAAGACGCACCTTGCCGCGCTCGTCAACATTGAGGCATTTGACATAAACCATAGCCCCTTCTTGGACAACATCGCTTACTTTATTAACATGTTTTTCTGCCATTTCAGAAATATGAACCAATCCATCTTTTGCATGCATGAAATTAACAAAAGCACCAAAATCCATCAATTTGACCACTTTACCATGGTAGATGCGTCCAGCCTCTGGTTCTGCAACGATAGCTTGGATACGATTAATAGCATCTTGGGCAGAGTCTTGATCGACGGCAGCAATTTTAATAACGCCTTCATCATCAATATCTATTTTTGCTCCAGTTTCTGCACATAGTTCTCTAATGACTTTACCACCAGATCCTATCACATCACGAATTTTTTCTCGTGGAATTTGCAATGTATGGATGCGTGGTGCATGTTTGGATACTTCTTCGCGTGCATCTGAAATAGAGCTGCTCATACATTCTAAAATATGCTTCCTACCATCATGTGCTTGTGTGAGCGCTTGGCGCATAATATCAGGCGTAATAGATGTAATTTTAATATCCATTTGTAAGGCTGTAATACCTGTTGTTGTACCAGCAACTTTGAAATCCATATCCCCTAGATGATCTTCATCGCCTAAAATATCAGAAAGCACGGCAAATTGATCATTTTGTTTGATCAATCCCATGGCAATACCAGCGCAAGGTTGTTTCATTTGTACGCCTGCATCCATCAATGCCATTGAAGTACCACAGACTGTTGCCATTGAAGAAGAACCATTGGATTCGGTTATTTCGGATACCACTCGCATGGTGTAAGGAAAATCTTCAGGCGATGGTAAAAGAGGATTTAATGCCCGCCAAGCAAGTTTACCATGGCCGATTTCACGCCGTCCAGGTGACATCATTCTGCCTGTTTCACCTACAGAAAAAGGAGGAAAGTTATAATGGAGCATGAATCGCTCTCGGTATTCACCATCAAGGGCATCAACAATTTGCTCATCTTGGGTAGAACCAAGCGTTGCAACAACTAGAGCTTGTGTTTCACCACGTGTGAATAAAGCTGTGCCATGGGCTTGATCAAGCACGCCAACGCTAGCGTCAATAGGGCGAATTTGCGTTGTAGATCGACCATCAATACGAATGCCAGTTTCCAAAATAGAAGAGCGTACAATATCGGCTTCTATTTCTTTAAGAAGCGTTTTGATTAATCCGCTATGGATAGGCTCATCGCTATCGGTTGTAATGCTAAGAGCAGCTTCATGAATTGCGCCGAGTTTTTCTTGGCGAGTTTGTTTAACGGTTTCTTGATAGGCTTGCTCAATAGAAGCAGCAAAGGTATCACGCAGTTTGGCTTTAGTATAATCTTCAAGAGGATCTTGTTGTTGTTGATACCATTTCTCTTTTCCAGCTTTTTTTGCAAGAGCATTGATGGCAGCGATAACAGGTTGAAAACTCGTATGACCAAAAGTAACAGCGCCAAGCATCACGTCTTCTGAAAGTTCGCTAGCTTCGCTTTCAACCATCAAAACACCTTCATCGGTTCCTGCAACAATAAGATCTAGTAAGCTATCTTGCATGTCTTCTGTACTAGGATTTAAAACATATTGTTCATTGATATAGCCAACACGTGCTGCACCTAAGGGACCAAGGAAAGGAGCACCAGAAAGAGCAAGAGCAGCAGAGGCCCCAATCAATGCTGGAATATCAGGGTTGTTTTCTAAATCATGTTGTAAAACGGTGCATATAATTTGTGTTTCATTTTTAAAACCTGCTTCAAAGAGTGGTCGAATAGGCCTATCAATCAATCGAGAAGTGAGGACTTCTTTTTCGCTTGGACGGCCTTCGCGTTTAAAAAAGCCGCCAGGAATTTTACCAGCTGCATAAGTGCGCTCTTGATAATGCACTGTTAGAGGAAAAAAACTAAACTCTGCAGAAGAATTTTTTTGTGCTACAGCGGTACAAAGAACTTTAGTATTGCCATATGTTACTAAAACAGCTCCACCAGCTTGGCGTGCAATACGGCCTGTTTCTAGACTAAGTTTTTGTGCGCCAAACTCTATTTCTTGTGTATGAATTTCAAACATATTTTTCTCTTTTCCTTAACTTACAAAGCTTCATTTGCAACTTTATTTTATAATTTTAGTCCAATTTTTATTGGCTTGATCAAACTGATCGATTGCAAAACGAAGCGTAGACATTAGCGGTTTTGCATTAAACATTTGTTTGGTGAATAATATTGATTGGTGAGCTAATCATTTAACGGCGCAGACCAAGTTCTTTAATGATTGCTTGATATCGCTCATTTGATTTTTGCTTGATATACCCCAAAAGACGTTTACGCTTGCCTACCATCATTAACAATCCCCGCCTTGAATGAAAGTCTTTTGGATGTAATTTCATATGTTCGGTTAACGTTATGATGCGGCTTGTTAGGATAGCAATTTGTATTTCTGGAGAGCCTGTATCTTCTTTGTTTGTTGCAAACTGCTTGATGAGTTCGCTTTTTTTCTCAGTTGTAATGGACATGCCAATAATCCTTTGCAGTATCATGGATAATTAATATTAAACAAACGTTTCGGATAAAGATAGCCATGCTCCCAATACGCTAGGCCGATTGCAACTGAATCGGGTTCTTTTGTATGGGCTCTAACTAAAAAGCAATCAGACTGATCGCTTTGATACATAGCGCTATTATCATCTATAGTGCTATGATACTCATCTTTAAACATCTCAAGATTTTCTATATATATAGCTTGTCCATCTTGAAATTTTTTAATATCCGATTGTGGCAAAAGCAAAGCAGGGATACCGACCAGCGCTGCTTCTACCGGCAATATGAATGTTTCTGTTGCCATCTTATGCACCTTTTTTTTTAAATCATCAAGAGAAATTGTTTGCACTATAGAAAAAGGCTCAACCAATGTTCTTTCTAGATAATTTAAGCATCCTACGGTTTGTAAAGCTTTTGCAATAGCGCTTGCAAGAGAGCGCACATACATTCCTTGTTCACATGTCACTAAAAAAAGGGCCTCATGTTCATTCAACAGCTCTAAAAGCTCAAGTTTGTGGATTGTTATGTCTTTTGCGTTGAGTACAAAATCAACACCTTCGCGAGCAAGATGATAAGCTCGTTTACCTTGGACATGCACGGCTGAATACTTTGGAGGAGTTTGTTTAGTTGTTCCTAAAAATTTTGGTAAAATTGCTTTGATTTGATTGATATTAGGGCGATTATTACTGGTAGCTATTGTTGTGCCTGTATGATCGAGAGTATCGGTTTCAACACCCCATTGTATAACAAACTTATATTGTTTTTTACCGTGCATCATATAGGGTATAGTTTTGGTTGCCTCTCCTAATGCGATCGGCAAAACACCGCTAGCAAAAGGATCAAGCGTACCGCTATGGCCAGCCTTTTTAGCGCTTAATAAATGGCGGATATGACGCGTTATATATGCAGATGAAGGGCCAGAGGGCTTATTAATTAATGCCCATCCATCAATAGCAAGATAATTCTTTTTCATAGGCTTTGCTTTAAAGCGTGATTGGCAGATGCATCTATAGGTTTAAATCTTGTAATTTGCGTGTGATATGGACCGCAAAATCAAAGCTTCCATCATATTTAAAAGAAAGACTTGGTACGCGTTTAAGTTGCAATTTAGCGGCTAGTTTTTGGCGTAAAAACCCACTCGCTTGGCTTAAAGCCTTGAGTAGTTCTTTAATCGTTGTTTCATCGAATGCTCCAATCATTGTCCCATCGAGTGCAGTTGGCGTGCAAAAGACAGTTGCAGCTCTCATATCAGGGCTGACTTTAACTTGAGTAACCGTAAAAGGTTGATTGCGCAAAAGAGGGTGGTTTAAAATATTGCCTGAAAGCAACAGCGCTATCTCATGGCGCACAAGTTCACCAACGCGCAATTGACGTGGAGATAGTTCGGTGTTTTTTATGCCATCTGACGTTCGATTTTTGCGACGTTTTTGGCGCTGTTGGTCAGTAAATGACATAACTAAGCTTTATTTAAGATTAAGCAGCAAGCATGCTCGCTTATTGGATATAATTATTGTTTGATTAAAGAGAGCGTTTCTTTTGGACAATTTCAAAACATTCTATTTGGTCATGTTCGCTAAGATCGTCAAAATTTTCAAAAGCCATGCCACATTCGCTACCATTTTGGACTTCTTGGGCATCATTTTTAAATCGTTTAAGCTGTTTTAACCGCCCTTCATAGATCACAGTGTCATTGCGTAAAATGCGTACTCCTGCTCCACGGCGCACTACCCCTTCAGTAATAAGGCACCCGGCAACTCGCCCTGTTTTAGAAATATCAAACACTTGTCGAATTTGAGCATAACCTATACGATTTTCACTTTCTTCTGGGACCAGCATTGCAGAAAGCATTGATGTAACATCATCAATTAGTTCGTAAATAATCGCATAATAGCGCAGATCAACAGCTTGTGTTCGTGCTTGATCACGCGCTTGAGCGTTAGCACGCACATTAAAACCTAAAATCAGACCTAATGAAGCCCCAGCAAGACGAACATCGCTTTCGTTAATTCCTCCGACCCCTTCATGCAAAATATGCACAGACACCTCATCGGTTGCAAGTTTTGTAAGGGATGCTTTAATTGCCTCTAAAGAGCCAAGAGTGTCTGCTTTTAAAATAATGGCAAGCTGTTGAGAATCGCCTGTGCGTATTTTCTGGAACATTTGCTCCAATGTTCCAGGTTGAATGCGTGCGATGCGTGTATTTTGGCGTTTTCTTTGGCGATATTCTGATATTTCACGCGCTTTTTGCTCGTCTTTTAAAACGCTAAATATCTGCCCTGCTTCTGGCACTCCTTGCAGTCCAACCAGTGCTACTGGCATAGAAGGAGATGCAATCTTTATTTGTACGTTATGTGCATCAGACATGGTGCGCACGCGTCCCCATTCATCTCCTGCAACAAGGATGTCACCACGCTTTAAACTACCCTTTTGTACCAAAACAGTAACAACCGTCCCTTTTCCTTTTTCAACCTTTGATTCTATAACAACGCCACAGGCAGCTATATCTGGATCGGCTTTCAACTCAAGCAGTTCTGCTTGTAAAAAGATAGCATCTTCGAGTTTATCAAGGTTTTGGTTTTTAAGAACAGAAATTTCTACATCAAGTATTTCCCCACCCATGGATTCAACCAAAACATCATGCTGCATTAAAGAAGTTTTAATTTTGTTTGCATCAGCACCAGGGCGATCCATTTTATTAATGGCAATAATCATCGGCACATCTGCTGCTTTAGCATGACTAATAGCTTCAATGGTTTGGGGTTGAACGCCGTCATCAGCTGCAACAACAAGAACAATAATATCTGTTGCTTGGGCACCATTGCTACGCATGGCAGAAAAGGCTTCATGGCCAGGCGTGTCAATAAATGTAACATTGCGCCCTAAAGGTAATGTTACATTATAAGCACCAATATGTTGCGTAATACCTCCTGCTTCGCCTCCAACAACGTCGCTTTTGCGAAACTTATCAAGTAAAGAAGTTTTACCATGATCAATATGTCCCATAATCGTGACAACAGGGCTACGTGTGATCTTGCGATCTTCATTTTCTTCTTCAAGTTCATAGAGAATTGTTTCTACATCACTTTCGGCAACACGATGGATTCGATGGCCCATTTCTGTAACAACAAGTTCTGCTGTATCAGCATCAATCATTTGGTTTTGTGTTACGATAACGCCAAGATTCATTAATATTTTAATGACTTTACCGGCGCGTTCTGCCATGCGATTTGCAAGGTCTGAAACAGAAATAGTTTCTGGGACAGTAACGATTCGCGATATTTTGTCATTATCACTGTCTTGAGTATTTTTCTTTTTATCTTTTACCCTAGCACGCCTAAGAGCAGCTAAGGATCGCATACGTGTAATGCCTTCTTCTTCTTCAAGGGCTCGTGCAATAGAAAGGCGCCCTGTGCGGCGTTCATTATCGCGCGCGCGCAATCCTGATGGCTTTGCTCGAGCCAATTCTTTTCGTAATTCTTCGTCGCGTGTATTGCGACTGTTTTTGAGAGCAGCGGGTTGCTCGGTTGACTTTTTAGCGCTAGCAACAGGTTCACCAACTTGTTGTTGAGTAACGTCTTTTTTAGCATGATCTGTGGTTTGGCTATCATCAGCTACATCTGTTGTTTTTGCACCAGAGTCCAATTTGCTCTCTTGTGCTTTGCTGCTAGAGTTTTGTTCAGAGGTGCTAGGGGTGGTATTTTGGTTGCGTTTTTCTAAATTTTTAAGAGAGCGTAAGCGGTTTTCGGTTTGTGTGTTTAATTTATGCTGTTCCTGTTCACGCAATGCTTGTTGCTCACGCTGTGAGAGATTGTTTTTTTCAAGCGTATTATTTTGTGCAGCATTTTGTAATGCTTGAAGGCGTGTCTCATATTCTGATTGAGATAGATCGCCGGCAATTGCATCGTTGTTTGCAGGATTGTTTTGGGCTATCGATTCTCCAAGTTTGCTTTGCTCGATATCTCTAGGATCAAGCGAAGCATTGATGCCGCCCTTTTGAAGATCATCCTGCTCGGTTTCTGAAGATGGGTTTGTTGTAGACAACACATCGTCTTTATCGCGTAATAAGGTGCGTTTTGAGCGTTTGACCTCAACTTGCACCATTCGATGTCGACCATGGCTCATGCTTTGGCGTACTTGACCTTGATCAAGGGATTTCCCCAAGGTAAGACTGGGTTTTTTCAATATTAATTTTCGATCTTCTTGATTATCTTCCATGGTTCTAACCTTCCTGACGGAAACCTTCTAATCGTTTGGTTTCGCGAATTAATGCCTGACATAATCCATTGGACAAAATATTTGAAGATGCACAGACCCACATATAAACTATTTGGTCGCTATTATAAATTTGTCCCATTTCGTGTTTATAGAGAATCGAACATGCTTTTTGAGAAACTAGTTTTTCAAGCTTTAACCCGTTATGTTCTCCGTCTTTTTTGCAATCTTTTGCAATCAATAGCATACTATTTTGTATTGCGTGTGCTTGATTTAACTTGATATGCTTTAAAATTGCAGATTTTGTTTTGCTAAGCCCAGCTGAAAGTAACCCAGCGCGCTTTGCTAGATGGAGATAATTCAAAACACGCATTGCAAGTGCTTGTTCTATTTGATAACCCAACTCTTTGTGCACAACACAATCTTTCCAAACAGATCGAAATACATTA
Organism: Alphaproteobacteria bacterium; assembly: GCA_965178085.1. Classification (GTDB taxonomy): domain Bacteria; phylum Pseudomonadota; class Alphaproteobacteria; order CBCXTS01; family CBCXTS01; genus CBCXTS01. The sequence goes on from CBCXTS010000005.1 coordinate 185,521, forward strand.
GCACTACAAGCTTTTTGTACTTCTTGGGCAGATGAATGCAACCAGACACCACGCCCGGGTAAGCGTCGTGTAAGATCTGGCGTGACTTGTCCATCAGGTGATAGAACAAAGCGCAGCATATGATGGGCCGGCGCGCAAGTACGAGATACAATTGATCGTCGTAATTGTGGACTCGTCTGCGCTTGCTCATCTGCGTTTGTCAACGCAACAGGCTTACCTTTAGATGGCTTAGCTTGGGCAATAGGCGTTTTGATTAATTCTGTATCAAGCGACATCATGTTTTTTTAAGATTTAAGATATTTCAGTTTCTTTTGGTTCATCATGCTCAGAGTTGTCTTCTTCATTTTGGGGCTCTGGCTCTGGTTCAATCCAACCAAGGGCAATACGCGCTGATGTGATCATGTTACCAGCAGATTGTGCACTCAAAATATGGTTTTTTAATATGCCATCTTCATTGCTAATTAGTTCATCTGTGGATAATTCTGCAAAATCTTCCAAGCTTAAAATTTTATTTTCACCCAATGCCACTAACATTTTAGGATCCAACCCTTCAAAATTAAGTAAATCCTTTTTAATTTTTAATGTTTTGATAAGCTCAGCAATCCGTTGTTTTTCTTGATCAAGATATTCTTGCGCGCGCTTTTGCAATTCAGCAATGATAGAATCATCAAAGTTTTCAACTTGCATAAGTTCTTCAGGGTCAACCATGGCTATTTCTTCAATGTCGCTAAACCCTTCACTTGTAAGTAAACGTGCAATGACATCGTCAACATCCAAGGCTTCCATAAATTTCTGAGAGCGATTTTGATAATCCTGCTCACGCCGTTGTGATTCTACTTCTTCGGTTAAAATATCAATATCCCAACCTGTTAACATCGAGGCCAACCGAACATTTTGACCACGCCTGCCAATGACAATGCTAAGTTGTTCTTCAGTAACGACAACTTCAATCTTGTTATTATCTTCATCTAGTACGACTTTAGTAACTTCAGCAGGTGCAAGTGCGTTAACAACAAATGCTGCTACTTCAGAGCTCCAAAGCACAATATCAACCTTTTCGCCTTGTAACTCAGACACAACCGACTGCACGCGTGAACCGCGCATGCCAACGCATGCACCAACAGGGTCAATAGATGTATCATTGCTAAGTACAGCAATTTTTGCACGCGATCCAGGGTCACGAGCAACGCTTTTAATTTGAATAACATTGTCATAAATTTCAGGCACTTCCTGCATAAAAAGCTTACTCATAAATTCAGGATGTGTACGAGAAAGAAAAATTTGAGGCCCTTTCACATCAGGTTTCACATCATAAATATAAGCTCTAATGCGATCGCCACGCTGATAGCGCTCACGAGGAATAATTTCAGAGCGTGGCAATGTAGCTTCAGCTTTGCCTAGATCAATGGTTAAATTTCCATATTCGCTACGCTTGACAATGCCATTAATGATCTCGCCAATTCTATCTTTATATTCTTCATATTGGCGTTTTCTTTCTGCTTCTCGAACATGCTGAACAATCACTTGGCGTGCATTTTGTGCAGCAATTCTGCCAAAATCAATCGATGGAAGCGGCTCAACAATAAAGCTTCCAACTTCTAAGTTTATGTTGCGTTTTTTAGCAGCAGAAATAGGCATCTGCGTGCAAACATTTTCTATGACATGATCATCATTGACAATTTCAATATGACGTTCAAGAGAGATATCGCCGTTTTTGCGATTAATTGTAGCGCGTATATCATGGTCCATTCCATATTTTGAATGGGCTGCTTTTTGTATAGCAAGCTCTAAACCTTCTAATACTTGATCGGCTTCAATTGATTTTTCGCGTGCAACTGCATCTGCAACTACTAACAAATCAGCGCCGTGCAATACTGCATCCATTTATTTGTGTCTCCTCATTTTGTTGCGGTTATATTTTGGATGTTTAATAGACGTTTTATTGTTTAAGCCTGTTTCATCAGCAAGCTTACCTGTTAAACTTAATTTGGCAGTCTTGATCTGATCAATTAAAAGGCAAATAGGTTCAATATTGTCATTCAAAGATAGGTTGCACTCTCTTTTATCGTTGATGTCATCTGTTTGATCCGTGATGGCTTTCGTTTGAACCTTATCATGTGGTTTAAGCGTCACGGCTTGGTCTTCAACCAAGGTAATGGTACCTCTAAGTTTTTTTGTATTGCCAACAAGTATATGTGTTTCAACCAATGCGTCATATCCTATAAAACGTTTAAAATCTTCTAAGCGCATTAGTGGGCGCTCAACGCCAGGGGTTGAAACCTCTAATTTATAAGCGTTTGCAATAGGATCAACGACATCTAACATGGTAGATAACAATCGTGAAACCTTCGTGCAATCATCTAGCGTAGGGGCTTGGTTATCAAATCTATCAATCATAATTTGTAAAGTGCTTTGTGATTGCGTGTTATGTGACAAAAGATTCAAACGAACAAGATCATAGCCCTGCATCTTAAGAGCGTCTGCAATTTCAATTTCAAGATCTTTGTTCATCATGTTATGTATAAAATGCTAATATTGTATTAATATGGCTATAATTTAATGTTACATCTTTATTAAAGTAGTAATTGACCAATATGGCTTCCAGTATGGCTTATTGCATGATCCTTCATAGAGCTTAAGGCAATAAAAAAGGCGGGATTGCCCACCTTCGTTCACCGCCCGGTGTTTGTTTTTAAAATTGTATCAAATCAATTTTAAAAACAGGATTGATTTGGTACTTAGAAATTTATTGATGATATTTTAAAACGATTCAACAACATCACTAATATATACCATATTGCTAATATATACCATAATGTTTGGAAATCGGGCAGATAACCAAACGATTTATATAAACAATCAAATCCTTAAAGCTTTTTTACAGCAATTGATATAGGCTTTCAACTGATTTATGCAAATAGCATATAGAACTTGTTATTTTTTATGCAACAAGTAATAGAAGTATATGATAAAGCAAACAGCTTTACAACACGTTTTGGATACAATTACACCTAGCAAAGGCGTCAATAATTAAAGGTATAATAATGCAAGACACAAAAGCCATTATGATTCAAGGATGCAGTTCTGATACAGGCAAAAGCCTTATTGTTGCCGGCTTATGTCGAGTGCTGGTCCGTCGAGGTATCAAAGTTGCACCTTTTAAAGCACAAAATATGTCCAATAATGCCGCAGTAGTTGCACAAGGTGCAGAGATAGGACGCGCGCAAGCCTTACAAGCAAGAGCTTGCGCGATTGAACCAACGATAGACATGAACCCCATTTTATTAAAACCAGAAGCAGATCACACGAGCCAATTAATTGTACGAGGTCAACGTGTTGGTAAGGTACATGCGCATGCTTTAATGCAACAGCGGCGTGACATGCTTGACATAGCCGTTGAAAGCTATCGTAAACTGCAAGAAGAATATGATTTTATTGTCATTGAAGGCGCAGGAAGTCCAGCAGAGATCAATTTGCGAGCAGGCGATATCGCCAATATGGGTTTTGCACGTGCAGTAGGTGTTCCGGTGCTGCTTGCTGGCGATGTTGAGCGCGGGGGTGTGATTGCACAAATTGTAGGAACATGTTGCGTTTTAGACATAGCAGATAAGCGCCATATTGTTGGCTATATGATTAATAAATTTAGAGGAGATAAAAGCTTATTTGATTCTGCAATTGATATTATTAACCAACAAACACAGTTAAAAAATCTTGGGGTCATCGGGTGGTTTAAATATGCCAACAGATTGCCTGCAGAAGATACACAAGGCCTTAAAACCTTTGTTACTAATGCTTTCAATAATGATACATCTCATCAGGGCAATCGTATAAAAATTGCCATTTTACGCTTGCCATATATTGCTAATTTTGACGATTTTGACGCAATCGCGCATGAGCCTGCAATTGAATTAGTGTGGATAGCAGAAGGTCAAACTATTCCAAGCGATTGCCATTTGGTTATCTTACCAGGCAGCAAGTCAACAATCCATGATCTTAAGGTGCTAAAGTATGAAGGCTGGGATATAGATTTGTTAGCACATCGCAGAAGAGGGGGGTATATTTTAGGTATTTGTGCTGGATATCAAATGCTTGGTCAATACATTGAAGATGCAGCCAACATTGAAAGTCACCACAAAAAAACCAAAGGATTAGGTTTTTTAGATGTGGATACAACGATGTATCTTCAAAAAACACTTATTGTTAATCAGGCAAAAATACACACATTGGATGAATGGATAGAAGGCTACCAAATGCATATTGGTAAAACCAAACGATCGAAAAAACTTGCTGAAAATGCACCACCTATCAAAGCGTTTGCTATTTTAGCTGATGGTAGTACAGACGGTAGTATTAGCCAAGATGGAAAAGTTTTTGGCACATATTTGCATGGTATATTCAATACCTTAGGAGGGCGTAAATTTTTATCGCAACTATGCAAGGACCACCAACCCAAATTATGGGCAATGCATGATTGGGATGAAGTTGTTGAATCTACATTAAATCTATGGGCAGATCAATTAGAGCAAGAGTTGGATATTGATCAGATCGTAAAAATTGCCAGCAAAACGATTACTCAACAAACAAGTACTGGCTAAAAGATATAATTTTTATAACCATCATATACACTAAGTTGATTGTACCATCATGATTGTTAAAAAAGGTTTGATACTGGAGCGGGCGATGGGATTCGAACCCACGACTTCAACCTTGGCAAGGTTGCGCTCTACCCCTGAGCTACGCCCGCATTGTATCAAACTACCTTATGATATATCATACTATCTTAAATGATTGCTTAAGAGAATAGTTTCTTTAGCCTATACATCCATTAAAAAGACAATACCATCGAAAAGATAATATGTATAAACTAATAAAAACAAATACCATATTTTTACCTAGTTATATTTTTATCTACCATATTTTTATCTAAATGCAATAGGCAAGCAACCTAATATCATGAAAATGTTCAATAATATGTAGTATATAGGTTAAGATATTTTATTGGATTGATGCTTAACGCAAATAGCTTATAATGCAATTGGGTGCTTAAAATGTTCGATCTCTTTAAGATCTTCAGGGCGATTAACGTTAAAAAATGGATCGATAGGTTCGTTAGAAAATTTGACAATGGTGCGTTTATAAAACCTTGTCCAATCTTCAACTTTGCGAATTTGCTTATTTGTGATGCATTCGCGTAAATGATTGGCCTGCTCACGATGAAATAGCCCTATAATTGGATGCCTATGATCGCCCGATGCAACGCATGCCATATCAAATTTGCCGGTATTGCCCGTATTGATCTTGCCTGCACAGCTTACATTGTCCAATATAGGCTTTTGTACAATCGCTAGATGTAATTTTTGCACAAGATCCAGTGGTAAAAAAGGTGTGTCGCATGTGCACACCAAAAGCCATTCAGGTCCATTTTTAATTGATTGTAACCACTCAAGACCAGATAAAATACCCGCTAAAGGGCCAATAGAACCCGAAACAGAATCTTTGATCACAGGCAATCCAAAAGGTATAAAATCTTCACTAGCAGTATTAATATTAATGGCGCCAGGGGCGGCTTGTCCAGCCAAGCGTGTTAAAACATGGGTGATTAAAGGATGCTGTTGAAACGCAACAAGTGCCTTGTTGAAAGGTTTGCTTCCTTTGTATATTGTTGATAATCGCCGTCCTTGGCCGCCAGCCAAAACAACAAAAGCAGTCGATGGATAAGGTAAGGATAATGCCATTTGGTTTTATGCAACAAAACGCAATATTGTTTTATTTGTGTATCAAATCTCTATTTGCTATTAATAATGCAATAGTTATGGATTAAAGAAGATGATAGGTTTTAAGACGTTTTCGAGATAATTAGATTTAAAGGCTTTTAAAAAGTTATCATAAGATAAATTGAATGCAAATAGCAAATCAATAATAAAAGTAAACCGATAATAAAAACAAACCCAATAATAAAAATAAGAGTTATAATATTATGTTTGAAGCGCTGCAGTTAGATACACAAACCTCTAGTAGTACTTATGATAAATGGACGCTTGAAACGGACACACTAGCTCAAACTCTTAAAACGGATGCTCCAAAAACAAAAAATAGTAGTCACGCAGTGGTAAAGCCATGCACAACAAAGCAATGCACTGTTGCACAAATAGTACATTTGGAAGGTGTTGGTTTACATTCGGGTGAAAAAATAGAAATACGGATTTTGCCTCAAAAAGCCAATACAGGGATTGTGTTTCATCGTATTGATGTTGAAGGCAAAGACCCTTATATCCCAGCCCTTTATAACTATGTTAATGATACAAAGCTAAATAGTTGTATCTGCAATCAAGATGGAGTGTCTGTACGCACGATTGAACATTTGATGGCAGCTTTATTTGGGTTGCAAATTGACAATGCAATGATTGAGATTAACGGTGGTGAAGTGCCAGCGATGGATGGAAGCGCTGATGAATTTGTCCAACTACTTGATCGAGCTGGTCGTACACAACAAGCCCATAAGCGCAAGCAATTGGTTATTAAGCGTGAAGTGTCCATTGATGAAGGCGATTTTAATGTATCAATCAAACCTGCTGATGATCTTGTTATTGGTATTGAAATTGACTTTCAAGATCAAGTGATAGGCTTACAGAAGCTAGAAATTAAAGCAGATGAAACTTCTTTTAGAGATGAAATTGCCTCAGCTAGAACATTTGGTATGTTGCATGAGGTTTCAGCTTTGCGTAAAGCAGGCTTGGCAATAGGTGGTAGTTTAAAAAATGCTATTGTTATCAATGATGGCAAGGTTATGAATGAAGAAGGACTGCGTTTTGATGATGAATTTGTTCGTCATAAAATTTTAGATTGCATGGGCGATCTTGCACTTTCAGGTGGTGCTATATGCGGGTATTTCACTGGGTATAAATGTGGCCATAAAAGTGTGAAGATGCTGTTGGATAAAGTTTTTTCAGATCCTAAAAACTACAGCTGGCAATAGCAATCCTTCTATTGTTTGATCTTGCGCCTTAAGCTTGCAAAACATCATACTTAACTTTAAAAACTTAAATCATAAGCTGTTATGAAGGCAATGTCTTCATAATAGAGGCTTGTTTTAGTGCTATTGATTGCGTTGTTGTACAATTGCCTTATGCATGGCAAGACATTGGCAACTTTCTGCTACATCATGCACACGGATAATATCGGCACCTTGATAAAAGGCACTGCTTACAACAGCAAGTGAAGGCGCAAGACGTTGCTCAATCGCTAATCCTAATAATTGGCCTATAAATCCTTTTCTAGAAGCCCCTATTAGCAATTGAAAGCCTGCTTGTTTAAAGCGTGCTATATTGGCTAATATAGCAATATTGTCATGGCATGATTTTCCAAAACCAATCCCTGGATCAATGATGATTTTAGCAGGCTCTATATTGTGGTGATGGGCGTATTTTATTTTTTCCATTAAGGCAGCATAAACCTCTTCTACAACATCATGATATTGATGGCTTTGATAGACAAAACCCATATTTTTTGTATGTTCTTGCCTAGATTGATGATCGCCTTGATCATCGGATATTTTTTGCGTATGTGGAGCACTGACATTGCTGCCCCACGCGGTGTTGTTATGCATTAGCACAATATGTGCCCCAGATGTGGCAATAAGCGGTGCCATTTCCCGATCAGATAATGCGCTAATATCGTTGATGATTTCTACGCCTGCTTCAATAGCTTGGCTGGCAACTTCAGCCTTTGTTGTATCAATAGAAAGAGTAGGGCATTGGGGGATTTTTTTTAAAGCATGGATGACAGGTAAAACTCGAGAAATTTCAGTTTTTGTGTCAATAGGATGTGCTCCTGGGCGTGAGCTTTCACCGCCTATGTCTAAAATACTAGCACCTGCTTGAATAGCTTTATTGGCTGCCTTGATAGCAAGCTCTATAACATTATCTTGCTGGCGCATTAACCCATCTTGTGAAAAAGAATCAGGCGTGACATTAATAATAGCCATGATTTGGCAATGTTGATTAGCTTGATTAGCTTGATTGGATTGATTGGTGTGATTGGGCTTATTAGAGCGCGGCAGTGTTGGATCAGAATTTTTTTGTATCATTGTCAACTTGGTTTGAATTATATGAATAAGAAAAGCTAAATATTAAGTTATATAAAAGCAAGCTTGATATCAAGTTGCAAATGAATAGAGATGGAAATATTCACCATGACGATGACAGCACCAGATTGTTTAAAAAATTGTTATAAAATTTATATTGATGATTTGCATTTAAACATTTTTATTGGTGTTTATGAGCAAGAAAAAACCCGCAAACAAGATATCAATGTGCGTATTATTCTTGATGTTATAGGCAACCCTCAAACGATGGATGATTCCTATGATAATGTGGTATGTTATGATCAACTTGTTACGCGTATCAAACAGCTTGAAGATCACCCTCATTGCAATTTGCTTGAAACATTAGCGGGCAATATTTTGGATATAGCCTTAGCTGATCCTAGCGTTATGAAAGCAGTGGTGCGTCTTAACAAGCCAGAAGCTTTGGGTGATACTGCAAATATTTCTATAGAGCTGGCAGGCTTTCAAACTGCTTAATGATTACAAGCTTTGCCTGCGGTTAAGTTTGATCAATTCAACCAAAGCACGCGCTTCAATATCATTTAAAATGCTGTGCAAGTTTGGATCAATGCTAACTTTACGCCGCTGCTCAATATGAGCGCGTATTGCCTCAAGGCGCGTTGGGGTGATGTCATTGTTTAATAATTCAAAACGCAACGCATGTAATTCTTTTAGCATGTCTTCACCCCAAACGCGTGCGCGTTGTTGGTTTTCTTGGTATTGGGGTCTATCTTTAGCGCCTTCTTGTATCAATAAAACCGATTCAAGAGAGTGTGCTTCATTAACAGATGATAGAGTTTCGCCGTTAGAAGATGCTATTTGATCTTGATTCTCTCCATTAGATTGAGAGCTAACAAAACTAGAAAACTTGCCACCTCCAGCAGCGGAAGGGCGTGAAGAGCTTGCTTTACGATTTTGAGTGACAGGGCGTGGTATATTAATTCTATTCACAGGTATCATCATTTCATGTATCATGAAATGACATGACAAATAAAGAAAAACTATTCAATCATTTGCCAATACCAGCAAATCAAACCCAGACGCTAGCCGATTGGCAAAGCAGGCCGTTTTCAAGCAGTTATATGCAACAAGGCTGGCAAGAGTTTGATGGTCGATGGATTGGTATTGACTGGGGAAAAGCAAATATTGGTGTTGCATTATCAGATCCAAGCAGGACCATTGCCAATGGATTTGGTGTGATTGCAAACACGCGACAAAAAAATGTATTTGCACAATTTGATGATATTATATCCCAATATGATATCAGCCTTATTGTTGTTGGGATGCCTTTAAATATGGATGGTTCTTTCGGCACACGCGCTCAAATCAGTTGGCAAATGGCGTGGAATTGGTTTAAATCAAGACGCACAACGCCAATGATTATGTGGGATGAACGCCTATCTTCCAAAGGAGTTGAGCGCATGCTGATCAACGAGGGTGATATAACACGCTCTAGGCGCAAACAATTGATTGATAAGCTTTCAGCAGCTTGGATTTTGCAAGGCGCACTTGATTATTGCGCAATGCTTGCTCAAAACAATCATGATACCAATCAATCATCTTAAAAAAACAAGATGCTGGATTAAGTATTGGCACCAGATTAGTATCTGCTATTTAAAGATTTGGACTATGATGGAAAGCTTGGGTTATCATGCAACAATTGTGATATTGACTTGCAAGATCAACGTCAAGGATGCATTAACAATATCCTTATAAAATGGCGTACTTTAATCAATAGCTATTTTATGGTAGAATTTTTAAAAGACGATATTATCAAGACTTAAAAGATACTGGTCATCATGATTGTTTTTAAAAGATGATTTAGGCCTATGACAGCCTAAGGCTCAATATTAGCCATGTTGATTTAAAATAAATTATCAATCAAAGCGCTTTAAAAGCACCAAGGAGTACATAAAATGGGCGAATCATTGCTACAAGGCTATTTTGAAATTCTTCGTTTAAGTGGGCAAATGCAAAATAGCTTGATTGAGATGATCAAAGTTGAGCTGGATCAAAAAGGCTTTGAAGGCATTACGCCCCAACAAGCGCTAATGCTCTATTATTTAGGCGATCAAGAGGTATCCATTAGAGATTTGGTATCGCGCGGTTATGCTAGCACTGGCAACCCTTCTTATAGTGTTTCTAAGCTTACAAAGTGGAATTTTCTAGTATCCAATCAATCTAAAGTTGATAAACGCTCGGTTAGGGTACATCTAGGCAGTAGAGGGCGTGAGGTTGCCCAATGCATTAACGAAATGATCCGCCGCCATGCTGGTGAGCTTGCACGAGGAGGGATGCAGCTTGAGCAGATTAATTTTGCGGTTTTGGTATTGCAAAGGATGTCGCTGTTTTTAGCAGCAAGAGAAAGATCAAAACTGTAACCACCACCATCCATAGCAACGATTGTTTTGCATCAAGAGTTGGTATCTTTTTGATTAGCGCAATCAATGCAAGTAAGCACCACAGGGTTAAACTCAAGCCTTTTGGGAGCGATCTCTTGGCCACATTGCGTGCAATAGCCAAAATGACCATTTTCAATGCGCTTAAAGCCCTGCTCAATGGCCAACAATAAATGTTGTCGCCGCTCTTGGGTAGCCAAGGCCATTGCTTGTTGTTGCATGGCATCCATACGCGACAAACGCCCAACAGAAGTTTGGTCAAGGGTTACGGCTTTGGTGTCTTCTTTAGCGCTTTCTACTGCCTCGATTGTTTGCTTTTTAAGCGCAATAAGACAGGCTTTAAAATGGTCAATATTCATAAAAAACTACCACCTAGCATTGATAATAATATACTAAAATACACTTTTTCAATAGATTTGCTTGTCAATGCTAGTATGATTGGTGTAGAGACACCAGAATAAATGATGCTTTAGCATGAGATACCATGCATGCAAATATGCAAGATCGGTATTTCAATACATGGCGCGGGGTGGAGCAGTCCGGTAGCTCGTCAGGCTCATAACCTGAAGGTCGTAGGTTCAAATCCTACCCCCGCAACCAACATTTTCAATGACTTTATGCTAAAATATATTACTTTCTAAATGTCTATAGATAGCACGCTAAATCGTCGTGGCTGTGTTTACGTTTAGCTGTTTTAACATCATCAAGAGTATTAAGATGACAATCTTTAAAAATCTACTTCCTATTATTGCAATATCAATCTTTGTTGTTGGCTTTCTTCAACATCGAGCGCATGAAAAAGTAACGGTAATTCGTTTGGTTGAATAAAGCGTTCACGAGATTTTTCTTTGAATTTTTTAATGCCGATTGTTGGATTGTCGCCCCTCATCCCCATTCAATGGCTTTATTGTATAAGGCTCTTAATCTCTCTAGGGCGCGGTTAGCTTGGAAATGACCGCCCCTAGTATGATTGTTCTTTTTAAAGGTTCTATTGTATATGCTGTTATGAAGTTCTCTGACTTCATGTGTGGAAATAGATGATAACTTGCGATTAAACCAATGTCCTAAAAATACTGGAATTTCACGTTCATCATACTTCCATGATTTTTTGTGCGGCTTACTATACTTCTCCATATATTCTTTGAAGAAGTCACCAAGTGTAATTTCTTGTCTGATCTTGCGTTTTTCTTCTTGCGGATTTTTACCATGTGCAAGTTCCCCTTTTTTAATAGCGCAAGCTTTTCGGATGTTATATATACATTGTGAAAATGGAGATGAAAGGCTTTTTGCTACTATCAGTGACCTTGTAACAGGTGAAATATCTGTAGAGGCAGGTTAGAAATTTAAGAGAAGCTTTTAAAATATAGGACAAACTAGATGGAAAACGACAATGAACTCGGCGATATCGTTTATGTTTTGATGAATGAAGCGATGCCTGGCTACGTAAAGATTGGTCGAACCGTGAATTTAGAGCAGCGTATTCGTTCTCTGGACAATACTTCAACGCCATTACCGTTTGAATGTTTTTACGCTGCACGTGTAAAAGACGCAAATTTTGCTGAGCGGCAACTTCATGACGCCTTTGCTGATAATAGGGTTCGATCAAATAGAGAGTTCTTTGAAATTGCTCCTGAACGAGTGGCCTCAGCATTAAAGCTGGCCGAGTTAGAAGATGTTACACCGGGGCAGGATTATGTTGAAACGGAAGAAGACAAAGTAGCTCTAGAGAAGGCGCGTAAAATTCGGAGCATGTTCAATTTTGCAATGGTTCAGATAGATCCTGATACTATTCTGACTTTCAGCCGCGATGAAGAGATCACTTGTAAGGTGGTTGATAATCGTAATGTGGAGTTTGAGGGTGATGTGATTACATTAACCGCTGCAGCTAAAATAGCGCTGGAACGGCAAGGTATTAATTGGAAAGCTGTTTCTGGCCCAGCTTCATGGCAGTTTGAAGGCGAGACATTATACGATCGTCGTAAACGCATGGAACTGGAAGGGTGATTAATCTATGAGCCTAAAAAATTCTTCGGCATTAGAGCTTTTGGGCTTATATAACGCTATTGAAGCTGAGCTTAAAACAAGAGGTGTTGTTAGAACGAAGAACAACCCAGTTGGAGATTATGCCGAGTATTTATTCTGTAAGGTATTTGATTGGCAACAAGCGGATAATTCTCAAAAAGCTATAGACGCAATTGATGCTCAAGGTGTGACATATCAAATAAAGGCGCGTCGCCGTAGTGAGGATAGAGACAATCGACAATTAGGTGCTATTCGAGATCTAAAAGAAGGTAGCTTTGATTATTTAGCCGGTTTAGTCTTCAATCCGGATTATACAATTTTTAAAGCAGCTTTAATTCCTGTTAAAATGGTTGTGGATCTCTCTACATATAGTCCGCACACTAATTCATGGAAGTTTTTTCTAAAAGATAAAATTTGGAATTACCCTGAAGTCGTGGATGTGACTAAAGCTCTAATGGAACAAGAAAATAAGGTCTAAAGTTATTTGCTCTTGCTGACCTTCACTAAAAGCTCACCTAAAGAGACTTCTAAAGCATCAGCAATTCTCAAACACGTCAAAATTGTAGGTATGCGGTCTTTGCTTTCAATCAGGCTAACAGTTGAACGATGAATGCCTGCGGCCTTAGAAAGTTTCTCATGCGAGATGCCTTTCTTTTTTCTGACCTTTGTTAGCTCATCAATAAGCGCATTAACTGTTTTTTCTGACGACGTATCTTTCATGCTTATGATAATCGCCGTATTGACACATTTTTAATACGTGACTATTGTCACGTATTGTGTTCCTCTGATTTTAGCCTCAAATAAAAAGGTCCGTATAAATGACAGCTATGACAAAAATAGCACCGAAAAAAGCGTATTTCATTAAACTTGGAGTTGGTGGTGAATGGGAGCAGGAGTGCTTCACAAATGGAACAATACGATTTGGATACGCTGAATTTTCTTTTGAAGAATATGCCGCAGGAAATTGGAGTAATGCCAAAAAGTTCTGGCAGGAATTTAGAGGGGGGAGTGCTGGTGCAGCCTCCAGCGATATTACCCAGATACGTGCATTTTTTGAGGCGAATGAAGAAACGCTTTGGATTACATTTGCTGATGGTTGCTTGTATTGGTGCATTAGTCAGTCGGGCCCGCAGGAGCACCCTGACGGCGGGAGCGTTCTCAATACTGTTAATGGTTGGCACAAGAGCGATATCAATGGAAACGCTCTGACACGAGAGAAGCTATCTGGCGCATTGCTGAAAACACAGGGGTTCCGTGGAACGGTTTGCTCTGTTAGTGCTTTTGAATATTTGGTCCGAAAGATCAATAACGAGTTATTGCCTGAGCTTAAGGAGGCTGATGATGCTCAGAAAAAATTAGAAGAAGCGCTTATTCCATTGATGAAGGGGCTCACACCTGAGGATTTTGAAATATTTGTTGAGTTAATGTTTTCTAGGAGCGGGTGGCAACGTTTAGGTGATACAGGAAAGACTCTTAAAACAGTTGATATAGAACTCCTAATGCCAGTAACTGGTGAGCGCTCTTTTGTGCAGGTAAAGTGTAGCGCGGATAGAAAGACATTGGATGCTTACGCTTTAAAATTAGAGCAACATAAAGTTGCACAATCTCATTCCAAGATGTTTTTTGTTTGGCATACGGGCGATATCAACATTAATGATAATGAATATCCAGACATCATTTTATTGGATGCGGAAAAGCTCGCGTCGATGTGTTTAAATACTGGTTTGATAGCGTGGCTCATGGAGAAAGCACACAATATTGCCATGTCTAACATTTGAGATTTTGTAGAATATACATTTCCTTCTGCTTTTACAACCCAAGTGTCCGAAGCTAACTGTTCTTCTGAATAGCCACCTTTTAAGCCGTTAGGACCATAGGTTGTAGGTGTGGTGCACCCAGCAAGCATAAAAAATACAAAACCTAATAAACAATATCTCATAATATACCCTCCCTTATGTTAGCAAAACGGCCACCAGATTGCTCTGGTAGCCGGGGAGATTTCAACCGTCCGAGAACGGCGCAGCGTATTCACGCAAGTGCTATTATATTTCGCCGCTCCCCCCGACCATAAGTCGAGAAAAGGAGCATCAAAATTGACGACTAGATGCTGTTAGCCGTCTCGGAGGGCTTGAACGCCCCAGATCAGCTATTTAACTAATCCAAATTAATTCTAAGAGCAAGAGCCTCTATATCGTTTTGAGCGACACTTAACATTTAGTTCTTTTTTTAAGATTGATGTATCAAAAAGTAATTTTGGTGGGCCATTTTCTTTTAAAACGGCAGGAATTAAGTAATATGCTCCAAATTTTTGAAAGGAGCCTAAAAACCGTTCTAAATTCGTACTGTCTTGAGGCTGCATTGTGTTTGAGCGGGTTGCAACTGATAGCATCTGAACTGCTCTCATATTGGCTGGATCTGGTAGTTTAGGAGCAATTTGAATGCAGTAATGATGTTTATTTTGTTCAGGAAGATCACGAATGATTGAAATCACAATTTCTTCATTTTTATCCTCTTTGCCAAATCTTTCTTTCCAGCCTTCAAAAACTTTACGCGCTCCTTCTTCGTTTTGGAAAAGAAAGGCCATGTAAGGAGGGTTGTGTGGGCTGTTTTGTGCGTAAGCGGTACCGCTCCATTTAGCTTTGTCCCAGCTATGAATATCAATTATTGAGTGTATTTTAATAGAACGGTGGTCTTTGATTTTTGGTGGATTATCAGGTTTTGAATCTGGGGACTGTTTAGCCTCTTCTGTTTCGGTAAATTCAATTCTTTCTAATTCTTGTGTTATTGGTTTTGGCTCGTATGTTTTTTTAATAAAGCCTTTCCAGTCTAAAATTTTCAAAACATTTTTTGCTGTAACACGTTGATAGTTTGTTGCTGTAAATATTGCCATGACCATTCTATTATGAACTGCTTCATCTGCATAAAGCTTCTCTAAAAGGGCTTTTGCGTTATCGATCATACAAGTTGTGGCAAGGATTTTGCCTGATACCTCCGTGAGGAAAGTATGGATATCTTGTTGTTGTTCTAATTTGTTGAGGGATAAATTTTTAGGCCACTTTAAAACTGCCCGCATATGTGTGGTATCAATTTCAAAAGAAGGCTGTTCTTCACTATTGGATTCTTTAAGCGTAATAGTTAATTTTTCAACATGAGGGCTAACACGTTGCTCCATCGTGGTTGCAAAAAATGCCTCCAGCGCACTCAAAATCGCTTCTGCTACATTTATTAATTTTTCCGTCGCCTCAGTGTTTATTATAATTTTCATGCCAAGGATCGTTGTCATCATAAATTGTTCTACACCTTCATTTGTGATGACATTTCGAGGTAAGCTTTTATAAATAGGCCGACTAAAAACTATAGAGAACATCTGATGGACATCATCTTTTGTTTGGCCTTCAGGAATGCTCCCATCTTGGTAAAGGGTATCTTGATGCCCAAGAGCATAGAGCAAGCATGAGCGGGCAGTAAACAAGCCTAAGGCATCTAGAATATCGGGGAGCTCTTTTAATTTTTGTAATTGGTCTTTGTCCAAATTAAAAATAAAACACCCCAAAGCAATTTCAAGTTCTTGGATGTCTTCTTGAATTTTTTGTTTTGAATCATCTGTTAAAGGCAGAGTTTTTAATGTTCCGTTCAGCATTTGCATAGCAAAAATAAAATCTGGGACGTGCCCAAGTTCCAAAGCAAGCCAGCCCCATAGTTTCATTACTGGTGCAAACGTAACAGGAATTTCACCTGTTTCCTCGCTTTCAATAATTAAAGAGGACGCTAAAAAAATACAGTTAGCTCTTGCAGCCCATAACATTCCTGCGCTTCTATAGGCCAATGTCAGAAGAGGTAATGCTTCCTTTAAGTGGTTCGAATATTCTTTTTTTGTAAGTTGTATCGTTGCTTTTCCAAGCAAACGGATGATTTCAAAATTATGATCAAATTCTAGTTGTTCAGCGCGTTTAATCAGGATTATTGCGCCTTCTGCTTCACCAGTACGTTTTAAAATAAACTCTGACATTTTTTCAGCAAGTGCGTTATATGCAGGATCGTTTCCAGCAACTAGCCCAGCGACCTCAATCATTTTAGTTAAGCGTCTGGCATTAAATTCGGCTAAACCCTCTATCTTTTGCAGTAAAGAAGAAAAATTATTCCAGATTTCGCTCAGATTTTCTTGTTTTCCGTTTATTACAGCCTCATTCATTCTAATTATAAGGAGAGAAGCTTCTGCTTCTGATGCATTGTTAGGACGATCTGAATTTTGAACAAGAACATCTAAAGCTTCTTTTAAACGCTGTGCCCGTTCATCCAGCTTGGCGTCTTCGCGTGTTGTTTGTGAATGTATAACTGAGTAGAAGACAAGCTGTAGTAACTCACATAGCAGTTCTAAATCATTAGCATGTTCGGAATTTAATACGGCTTTTTCAAAATTATCGTATGAGTCTTTAAGGACACTAAAATCATCAAAGTACCAAAACCTTGTCCAAATATGTTCATAGTTTGCCTCTATTTGTTGGTGATATGTCCCATCAGTTTCCGCAAGCCTAATAGCTCTTTGAAATCGTCCTTCTGTTTCTATAGGGTTTTTTTCTGCGTTTCTGGATAATTTTGCTGCAATCAATGCTTCTGTAACTTTTTGTCTTTCTATGCCTTGAAAAGCAGCAGGGTCATCAAGGGATTTTTCGATATCATCGAGTTGTTTTATACGTGAATAATCTTCGGGTCCTAATCTAAGGGGATCAGATTTTTTCTCTCCAACGCCTAAGAAATTAAAAGCAACGTCTTTACGATTTTTTTCAATAATTTCCTGAACAATCCAAGAGCGATCATGAATTGTTACTGGTATGCCAAATGTTTTCGACAAATCATCCTCAAGAGCGGCACGAAGACTGTCCTTTGCAAAACGACTTGTAACAAAAATGATCTGCTTATAGTCCCGCTTTGTTGCAGTAATTTTTTTTACATCATCTTTTACTTTTCTTTGCCAGTCCTTGTTGGCGCTGAATGCAAACGCCCAGCGTTCACTGGAGGATTTTTGTTCGCCAATATAGAAATTTAAAGCAATTTCATCTGATACAGCATATGTCTCAGTATCAACTTTGCTATCACCGCCACCATCTGGACCTGTGTGAGGCCTCAAGTTTGGACAAATTGTTCGTTTGCAGAGTTTTCTACAGAAAATCTCAAAATTCTGTGTTTCATTACGTTGTGTGATTGTTTCGAGGTGGTATTCTAATTGAGACTGCTCAAGGCTATAGGCAACGCAATCCTCGGTGTCTGAATAATATTCAGGCCGTAATTCTCGCATAAATTGGGATGGAGAAATCTTTTGTGTATTTAGTTCTATATTTTTTTCTGTCATGCGGAGATTATAGAATACTGCGATTATAAAATCACCTTCTTGTTATGAAGTGTTTGCAAAATTATGAAAATACGCGTTTCAAAAAATTACAGCGCATATGCAAAGCACTAGTTACGCGCAGGCAGGGAGGCCGTTGGGGGCTTGCCCCTTTTTCCAAGGCACACTGACGGCACACTTCGCCGTAAAAAACAGCGATAATGTGCCACAACTTACAACACTTAATTCTTGCTAACTGTATGATTTAATTGCTATACTTGGCTGTGTTTAGTTGTCATTATTTGTCTGGACAATGCTCATAACCTGAAGGTCGTAGGTTCAAATCCTACTCCCGCAACCAAAATTCTCTTTGTATTACAAAGAGTTATAAAATCAGAAAACCGTCCCTCTGGGGCGGTTTTTTGCGTTGTGCACTAAAAATGCACTAAAGGTGCAGCGAAATCCTTATAATTTAAGGGGTTAACGCTTACTGTGGAATCATGCGGGAGTGAAAATCTTTGTACAGAAACAACGTCGTAAACCATTCACTTGACAGAATTGAACCAAAAATACAAATCATCCCGCACAGCAGGATAATTTGCTTACGTCCTTGTCGAAGGTTTGCGCTGCCAGCTTCAACCCTTCGACAGTAGTAAGATACGGGAAAATCGTGTCGGCTAAATCAGTAACAGTTAGCCCGTGCTTGATGGCCATGACAGCTGTCTGAATACTGTCAGCCCCTTCTGGAGCCATGATTTGTGCTCCTAGTAGTTTATTGGTGTTCTTGTCTGCTACCAGTTTTATCAGGCCCCGCGTATCTCGCGCCGCCAGCGCACGAGGCACATGATCCAGGCGGATGATGGAGGTCTTTACGTCGATCCCTTTTGCTTTAGCTTCAGATTCCGATAGGCCGACACCAGCAACTTGAGGGTCGGTGAAGACTACCCACGGCATAGCAGAATTGTCATAAATCATGCTGTCGCCATTCATTGCATTCTTCGACGCAATTTTCGCACCATAGGCTGCCATATAGACGAACTGGTCGGTACCGGTTACATCACCGGCGGCATAAACGTTGGGATGTGTGGAGCGCATCCGGTCATTCACCTTGATGCCGCCGTTAGGCAATAACTCTACTCCGTTCTCCTCCAGCGCCATACCGGATGTGTTCGGCCTTCGGCCCGTGGTGACGAGAACCTGTTCCGTAATGATAGCTACATGCTGGCCGTCCTTAGTGGCGTTGAGGACTATTCCATCGTCAGTCTTGCGAATGTTCTGGTAGGACAAGCCATCATGAATAGTTATACCCTCATCGCAAAGATAACCGGTCAAAGCCTCGCTGATCTCTGGTTCAGATTCCGGTAATAGCCGTGATCGGCAAACAATGGTGACATCAACTTCCGAACGCCCTAACATCTGCGCCAGTTCGCAGCCGATGTAGCCACCGCCGATTACAAGAATTGATTTTGGCAATGAGTCGAGTTCAAGCGCTTCAGTGCTGGTCAAGTATGGAACGTCGTCTATGCCGTCTATGCTCGGTGCCGCTGCTGAAGTGCCTGTGGCGAAAATTATTTTGTCCGCCAAGATGAGCTTTCCGTCGACGGACACCCCGCCTTCTGCCAGCTGAGCTGCGCCCTCAATGTAGGCTATGTTATTATAAGAGGGAAGAATATCGCTGTACTTGGCTTGGCGAAGCGCGGTAACGAGGTCATCTTTCTGGGCCATCAAAGCCCCCCAGTCCTCAATGTGCGCCTCTGCCTTGATCCCCGCGAAACGTGATGCGGCCTTCGCCTGGTGGAGGGTTTCAGCGGCCCGGATCATCGCCTTCGACGGGACACAACCGACGTTGACGCAAGTGCCTCCAATCATCCCATAACCGATGAGTGCAACGTGCGCTCCTTGCTCAGCTGCGGTAATAGCAGCTGAGAAACCTGCTGATCCGGCTCCGACGACGATAAGATCAAATTTATCCGAGGATGCCGTTGTGGTGTTGCAACAACCATCGTTCATGTCATGTCTCCTGAAGCAGCACCTGCATTGGGTGCTCGCACTCGACGGATTAATGCGAAAGCTGTAACGCCCAGAAAGATTACCAAGGCTGGAAGAAGCACGTAGTCTAACCATGCTAGCCAAGCCGAGAGCCCAACGGCCCCTAGCAACAAAACTAAGGCTGGAGTGAAACAGCAAACCGCAGCGATTGCGGATCCTATGATTCCAGTTTTCAGCATTGTTTTATTCTTCATGACCCTTTGCCGCCTTGAATGACAGTCGAATCGTATCCGATTGCCGAAGTTGCTGCTTGAATCTCCCCGACCGTTGTTAGGGTCTCATCAAATACCACGGTCGCCGAACGATCATCCATCGTCGCCTCAACGCTCTTGATTCCGTCGACCATGGAAATTGCCTGTTTGACCATGTAAGGGCAGCTGGCGCAGTTCATTCCCGGAACCGATAGCTTCACGGTCTGTTCGGCGGCTTCAGAGGGACCGGTAGACACAACAGTCATTACCAATATAGCTAGAGCGATTAAATGCTTCATTTTTGGAGTTCCTTAACTTCCGAGAAATATGGGAATGATGTACGGCCAGGCGAGCGCAAGCGCGACCAAAGCAGTTGCGAACCACAAAGCCATTTTAACCATTCGATTGGGCAAAGGCCGGGCACAGGCCGCGCCATCGGCACATTCGTCCCCCGGCTTTCTGTAGACAAGAAAATACCCGTAACCCAGAAAGCCCAGGGTGATTACAACGAATATCGGCTGATAGGGTGCCAGCGCAGTTAAGTTTCCGATCCATGCGCCACCCACGCCAAGGCTAAAGAGTGCCAAAGGAACAATGCAGCATGACGACGCCAATATCGCACCGATAACTCCCCCAGTTGCGAACATGCGCATCTTTCCATCGTCAACGCTTTCTGGGGCATCTGTTGAGTTGGTTTGGATTTTTGTAGAGCTCATGCGTGATCATCCTCGCGTTTGTTCATAAACTAAGATAAGGTCTGTAGTAACTACAGACTCAAGAGGTTTTTTTAGTATGATTGTTCACGGGTCAGGTAAGGCGATGAAACGAGCACAATTGGCGCGCCAGACGGGCTGCAATTTGGAGACGATCCGTTATTACGAGAAAATTAGTTTAATGCCAGACCCACCGCGTACAGCTTCAGGCTATCGTGTGTATGACGAATCTCACGTTGAACGTTTACGATTTATACTCCGTGGACGAGAGCTGGGATTTTCTATCGATGAATTGCGGGGATTGCTGAGTTTGGTTGATCAAGGTACGCAGACTTGCGCTGAAGTGAAGCTGCTCACGGATCAACACCTTGAGGATGTCCGCGCCAAGATTAAGGACTTAAAACGCATTGAGAAGGTGCTTGCTGCAACAGCGGCGCAATGCTCCGGTGAACAGGTGCCCGAGTGCCCCGTATTAGAGGCACTCGGATCTTGATTGGAACGGTCGCTTTCTACGTCGGCGCAGCCGTCGCCGAGATTGCTGGATGCTTTGCCTTCTGGGCGTATTTCCGGTTAGGCAGAAATGTCTTCTGGCTTGCGGTGTCACCTTCCCATGTGCCAACCATGGTAACATCAAAACGGCGTGTCACATGACCTTTTCGGTCTTGCACAAGGCCCCAAGCTTTGATTGTACCGGTGAAGTATTCTTTAAGATCAAGAGGTGGATGGCCACCTTTATAGTAATCGAGCGTTGGCTTGCGTGTGCAAGCGCTAAGAAATGCCATTAGTCCCATGGAAATAAGTCCTTTTAGTTGTTGCATTCATATCTTCTTGTTATTTGTAGACTAGCCATCAAGATATAGCCCAGCAAGACATAGGTGATTAAAGTATTTTACATCAACTTATGTCAATAGCGCCGAGGTGTAGCTCGATATTGCCATGATAGCTAGGTCCTTCTTTTTTTAAGGTTATTTTTTTGTAAGATTGCCGCTAGCGCTTGTGCGCTGGTGTTTTTGCATGGGTTTAGAAATATATTTAATGCCTTTGACTAGTAGCTTTAAAGCCTGCCAATGAATGAGTGTGATGACCTTGAATGTGACCAAAGGGTACCGCCAAAAGGCTTTACGCAACATGGCGGTGTTCATCGCTTCAAAATTTCCGTTGAGTGATGTGATCAGCTGTTTTTTGCCATCCCCATCATAAAAATCAATCCAGACATTGAATTTTTTATCGCAAACATCAAAGCGGAATGTATAATGTCCTTCGCGTTGAAGCAAGGGTGAAACATGGAATAATTTTTTACCTTTTAGAATATCGCTCTTTTCAATCACTGTGTGATCTTGATGGGCACATAGATATGTATGACGCTCGCCAAATGTGTTGTGCACTTGACATAAAACTGCACGCAAACGACCTTGCTTGTCATGACATAGCCAAAAACTAACAGGATTGAACGTGTAACCCAAAATACGCGCCATGCAAATGAGGGTGATTTCTCCATCGGCCTCTTTGAGGCCATAATCGTTTAGGATATCACTTGCCCATATTTTTAAATCACTACCGTCGCATTTGCCATGATCGCGCTCATAAAAACTAAGCGGGGCAAAACGGTTACGTGCAATGGGTAGCGCTTTTATCTGCGAGAGTGGCAAGACAAGGTAATAAATGGCATAGGTAAAATGATTGCGTTTAGGAAATAGCCGCCCATGCATAACTTTGCTGAAGAGAATTTGTGGCGTGTTTCCTGTCATAGTCATTGCGATCATAATCAAACAATCTAAGACTGTAAAGCAGACTTTGGGTTGACGTATTGGTTTGCGCCTCTTTGCAATGACAAAAAAATTATTCCCATGGAATTTCGACCCCCATCGCTTTGGCAACATTGACGGCGCTGAGCAATCCGTCTTCATGAAAGCCATAGCGTTGATAAGCACCACAGAACCACAAGCCATCCTTGCCTTGAATATTTGCTATTTGTTCTTGTGCTTTGATAGCTTTTAAATCAAAAATAGGGTGAGAAAATTGATGCTCATCCAAGATTAAATTTTCCTGAGGACGTCGCCCGGGATTAAGCGTAACGATCACTGGATAAGCCCGCTCAAGGCCTTGTAAGTTATTCATCCAATAGCTTAGCGATACGGATTGTTTTTTATCTTCACGGGTTTCACACAGATACACCCAGCTTGCCCAACATTTCTTTTCATATGGCATAAAGCTGATATCGCTGTGGGTAATAATGTGATTGTTTTGATAATTAAAAGCGCCGAGTAAGTTATGATGATCATCAATGATGCTTAGAGCTTCATCAGCGTGACAGGCAAAAATAACTTGATCAAAAATAGCACTGTTACCATGTTCGTCTGTGAGGGTGATGGTATCATCGTTGCGCGTGAGGTTTGTTATAGCGCAATTTAATTGGATGCGCTCTTTAAAACTATCAGTTAAGTGGCGTACATATTCGCGGCTACCGCCCGTAACAGTGTACCATTGCGGGCGGTTATTAATGCTTAACAGGCCATGGTTTTTAAAAAATTGTAAGAAGGTTCGAGTAGGAAACTGCATGATGGTGTCCATTGGGCAACTCCAGATCGCTGCACCCATTGCTAGCAGATAATAACGGCGGAACCATTTGCCCATATTCAGTTGATCTAGGCATTCTTGGAGCGATATATCGCTCTTGGCATCAATATAAGTCAGTGCTTGTTTATTAAATCGCAAAATATCGGCTAACATGGCGTAATAGGCAGGGCGTACCCAGTTACGCTTTTGTGCAAACATTCCACTAGAGCCATATTCTAACCAGCCATCATTAATGCTAACCCCAAAGGACATATCGCTTTTTTGGTATGGTACATTTAGTTTTTTAAATAGCCCAAGCAGATTGGGATAATTCCAGTTATTAAAGACAATAAAGCCTGTATCAACGGGCGTAGTTTTATTGCCCGTTGCTACGTCAATCGTGCGGGCATGGCCACCAAGATAAGCGTTTTTTTCATACACTGTGATGTCATGATGGTGGGCTAACAAATATGCTGCGCCAAGACCTGAGATGCCTGTACCAATGATTGCAATTTTCATGTTTAGAGTATGCCATGGGCAAGCGTACGCGTCCATCTTATAAAGATGACAAAGTAGCAATTATTGCAAATATAGAGGTTTTGATTTTGACTTGTAGCAATGCATTGTTTTATCAAATTGACATGCATCTGTATAATGTTATGTTGTTTTGGTGATGGTTCAATCATCAAATTAGAGACATCATACAATCTACTATCGGCCATCATCCTATCTTGTAATTGTTGATCAGGCGGATGATATTAGCCAAAAGTTTTTGCGCGATGATGCTTTAAAATTAATGCTTTAATGATTGGCTAGTCATGATAAGTAGAAGCAACAACAATGATCAAAATAAGCATGATAAAACATACCATGCTTGACGCGTTAAATAAGAATTTCTATAGTCTTGATAGATATAAAACATTGCAAAAACAACAAAGATCATGCAGTAAAAACGATAGTTTTTGTTAAAAATTAAGGGGGCCTGATGACAAGCAAAGATATGACTACTATTAAGGTTAAACATGAAGATATGTTGATTGTAGAACATGACAAAGCTGTAGCAAGCCTCACGCTAAATCGCCCACAATCAATCAATGCTTTATCTCAAGATATGTTGTTTGAGTTGCAAAGTTGTTTTGACCAAATTGCCAAAAACCGTGCCATTAAAGCAGTGATCATACGCTCATCAGGCAAACATTTTTGTGCAGGCCATCATTTGAAAGAAATGACAGCACGCCGTAGCGATAGCGATGGCGGGAAAGCCTATTTTCTTGAGTTGTTTAAAACCTGCTCAACCTTGATGAAAACCATTGTTACCTTACCACAACCGGTTATAGCAGAAGTGCGTGGAATAGCCACTGCAGCTGGCTGCCAGCTTGTGGCAGCTTGTGATCTTGCCCTAGCAGCTGATACAGCAAAATTTGCAACATCGGGTGTTAATATTGGTTTGTTTTGCTCTACGCCAATGGTTGCACTTTCGCGTAATGTAACACGCAAACACGCTATGGAGATGCTGTTGCTAGGGGAGTTTGTGCCTGCACAACGTATTGGTGAAATGGGGTTGGTTAACCGCGTGGTTCCTGAAGATTCTCTTGTTGATGAAACAATGAAAATGGCTAAAATTATTGCCGATAAATCTGCTGCTGCTGTCAAAATTGGCAAGGAAGCATTTTATCGCCAAAGTGAAATGTCATTAGATGATGCCTATGATTATGCCGGCTGGGTGATGGCTGAAAATATGATGGCTCAAGATGCCAAAGCTGGCATAGGAGCTTTTATTAACAAGCAAGCAATGCCAAGCTGGACAGATGCATAATATGGCTAATATACAACGCAATCATATCTATGATGATGCTGGATTAGCAAAAAATGCAGCCAATTATGTGCCGCTTTCTCCAATTTCAATGCTTAAACGTACAGCCTTAGTACATCCAGAGCGCTTGGCTGTCATCCACGGTACATTAAGACGCACATGGCTTGAAACAGAGCAACGTTGTCGCCGTTTGGCCTCAGCGCTACAAAAGCGTGGTGTTGGCAAAGGCGATACGGTGGCTGTTTTGGCGCCAAACATCCCAGAACTTTTAGAGTGCCATTTTGCTATTGCAATGATTGGTGGCGTTTTGAATGCCAATAATACACGCCTTGACGCACAGACAATTGCTTATATTATTGACCATTGTGAGGCGTGCGTATTTTTAGTAGATACACAATTATCAACTCTTGCTTCTAATGCGTTAGCATTGGCTAAAACATCACCTTTGATCATTGATATTGATGATGGAGAAGGCTTAACTGGAGCAAAAATAGGTGAAATAACCTATGAAGATCTTTTAAAAGAAGCAGATGAAGATTTTCATTATACCTTACCAGCAGATGAATGGGATGCCATCACGGTTGGCTACACATCTGGTACAACTGGCAACCCAAAAGGTGTGGTTTATAGCCATCGCGGGGCTTATTTAAATGCTGTTAATAATACATTATGCTGGCAGATGGGTCATTTTCCAGTGTATCTTTGGACTCTGCCGATGTTTCATTGCAATGGTTGGTGTTTTCCATGGTCCATTACATTGTTGGCTGGTACGCATGTTTTTTTGCGTAAAATTGAAGCAAGTGCAATATTTGATATGATTGCTGATCATAAGGTAACGCATTTATGCGGTGCGCCTATTGTGATGAGTATGCTTGCTAGTGCTAATGAAATGCACCGGCGTGAGTTTTCTCATCATGTTGAAATGATGACAGCAGCAGCGCCACCACCTCCTTCTGTTATCAAATCTATTGAGATGATGGGCATTACCATTACCCATGTTTATGGTCTAACAGAGGTGTATGGGCCTGCAGTTGTTTGCGCTTGGAAGCCACAATGGCAACATCTGCCTTTAGAAGAAAGAATTAGCCTTAAGGCACGACAAGGTGTGGCCTATGAAATGCAAGAAGATTGCGTTGTGCTTAATCCTTCAACATGCAAGCCAGTCCCTTGTGATGGCAAAACCATGGGTGAAATTGCCATGCGCGGCAATATCGTGATGAAGGGGTATCTAAAAGCACCAAAAGAGACGGCAAAAGCCTTTGCAGATGGATGGTTTTGGACTGGTGATTTAGCTGTGATGCACCTTGATGGTTACATAGAAATCCGCGATAGATCAAAAGATATTATTATATCAGGGGGAGAAAATATCTCATCGATTGAAATTGAAAAAGTGCTGTTTGAGCATCCTTCTATTGCAAGTGCGGCTGTGGTTGCTCAACCTGATGAACAATGGGGTGAAATACCTTGTGCTTTTGTTGAATTAATAGCTGGAAGCAACACTAGTGAAGCTGACTTGCTGTTGCATTGCAAAGAGCGTTTGGCTGGTTTCAAACGACCAAAAAACTTAATTATTGGTGAACTGCCAAAGACATCAACTGGTAAAGTCCAAAAAAACAAACTACGCGATCATGCACGAGCAATTTAATCAATGTAACCCCATTAAACCTAGCATGCTATAACTCTGTGCTTAACTAACACGCGTTATAACTAAGGGCAACATGCATGATCCCAAGCAATGAAGCAAAAATTTACCGTAAAGGAATTATTCAACATGTCATTTGATAACAATCGAAGCTTTCAAAAATTTAGCTTTGGCACACAAGTTCGTAAATCTCCCTTTTCAAATGCCGCATTGCGTTGGGGGGCAACGGGTTTTTCAGTTTATAATCATATGTATATCCCGCGCGATTTTGGTGACCCTGTGCAGAATTTCTGGAATCTTGTAAACGAAGCTATCTTGTGTGACGTTGGTGTTGAGCGCCAAGTTGAAATTACTGGTCCTGATGCAGCAAAATTTATGCAATTTCTTAGTTGTAGAGATCTATCAACTTGTCAAGTTGGCCAGTGTAAATATGTGCTCATTACGGATCAAGATGGTGGCATTATCAACGATCCTATTTTATTAAAACTCGCTGAAAATCACTTTTGGTTGTCTATAGCAGATAGCGATGTTCTTTTATGGGCAAAAGGCGTTGCGGCAACTGCAGGCATGGATGTCCAACTTGATGAGCCAGATGTTTCCCCGCTTCAACTCCAAGGGTTAAAGTCACGCGATATTTTACGGGCAGCTTTTGGTGATAAGCCAGCAGAGTTGAAATATTATAGGTTTATTGAATATGATTGGAAGGGGGTCCCTCTTATCATTTCACGCACGGGATGGTCAAGTGAGTTAGGCTATGAAATTTTTCTGCGAGATGGTTCTAAAGGCGATATGTTATGGGAATATTTGATGGAGATTGGTGCTCCGATGGGGTTGCATCCAGGACATACCTCTAGCATTCGCCGTATTGAAGCAGCAATGTTATCTTATCACGCTGATATGGGGTTAAAAAATAATCCCTATGAATTGGGTATGGAACGCCTTGTTGATCTTGATATGGAAGCTGACTTTATTAGTAAAGCGGCTTTAAAGCAGATTAAAGCTCAAGGTGTTAGGCAGTTGCAAGTGGGTATAGAATTTGATGGACTTGCCCTTGAAGGGTCAAATGATACATATTGGCCAATTGCTATCAACGGTCAAATAATAGGTCAAGTGACATCAGCAGTGTATTCACCTCGTTTGAAAAAAAACATCGCTTTGGCAATGGTTATGCGCCAACATGCTAGTATAGGCACACGCGTTATGATTAATGATTTTGTAGGCTCACGCAGCGGTGAGATCGTTGATAAACCTTTTTATGACCCTAATAAATCGATTGCCAAAAAAACATACAATATATTTAAAGCACCGATAAAGTACGCGTAAAAGATAGCTACGATACTTAAAAAAACTGAAAAATGAAAAGGAGATAAGCATGTCAGAATATGTTGCAGAACTAAGTTGGTCACTTGATGATGGAGAGCTGTTACATGGAAAATATAGCACCAATCATTCAATGCGTTTTGCAGGTGGATTGGTTACAACCATGACATCTGCGCCTGATTATGGTGGTGATGCGCGCTATGTAAATCCTGAAGAGACGCTAGCTGCAGCACTAAGTTCATGCCATATGATGACATTTATTGCATTGGCAGCCAAAGCACGTTGGAAGATAACAAATTATCAAGATCGCGCGGTAGCTATATTAGGCAAAACCGAAGATGGACGCAACCGAGTTGCTGGCATAACCTTACATCCTGTTATCAAGTTTGTGTTAGGTCATGAGGTAGCACATGACAAGCTTGAAGCCATGCACGAGCGTGCGCATCGTTATTGTTTTGTTGCAAACTCATTGAGTTGTGACATGGATATTGTATTATAAACTATAACCTGCATCCTTTATAAGGCTTATCCATCAGCTTTTATATCTGTTTGTACTTTGTACATTTATTTGTACTTGCAACAAAGTTTTGATCATCGGTTCAATTGGTTGCCAGCTTTATCTATACAATAATGTTGCGTGTCGTTGCTAATAGCAATTAGATCCAACTAAAGTATTAATATGGAATGGGCTTTATTGCTCTATTCAAGTTGGTCATTCATGTTAAGCCATGGATGAAATGCTTAAAGATTAAGCCGGTGGCCTGTTATTGCGCGCTCACTTAGCGGAAGGATATCCAAATTAGGCCAATATCCAGTTTCTAATGCTTTAGCATAATCTTCAGCTAAATGTTCTTTTCGCATGCGTAAAGCAGCTTTTTGATAATCATAAGTAAGGCGGTGATGAGTGATTTTTATTGCTTCTTGACTTGGCGTTAGTAAAGAATACCAAACATCAGATGTGCCATCATTGGCTGGCATCCCAACAACTCCAGCATTGTGCCAGACCAATCCATTTGATAGATGCTGTGTGAAAGGCAATCCACAATGGCCAGCTAAAATAATATTGGCTTGTGCCATTTCAGCCTGTTTGCGTTTTTCATTTTTTGATGTTGAGGAAAAGATAAACCGATTAATATCATCAACGCCACCATGGATGGCTGCAATCTGTTGATTGGCTAATTTGAAACGGATCATTTCTGGTAATTTCCTCATCCAAGCGCGGCTGTCGTCGTCAAGGCGTTGATCAGCATACGCAAACCATTGCCTTGATAAGATGTCGCAGGGGGTTCCTTCTTCAAACCCACAACCGCAGTTTTGTGCATTGGCGCCCAAAGATTGCTCACAATTGCCCATCACAACCGCTATACCCCAATGACGGATCAGTTGTACTGTTTCTAATGGATCGGCGCAGTAAGCTACAATGTCTCCAGTGCAAATACAATGTGTGGGTGGAATGCCAAGGCGTTCTGTTTCAGCCTTGATAGCATAGGTTGCTTGTAAATTGCTGTAAGGACCGCCAAAAACCATGATTGTTCCTGCTAAAGAACCAAGATCATATATTTTGCTCATGATGGTTAATGCTCAGCTTGATGATGGCAAGGTAAAGGCTCAAGGCGAGGGCGTAGTCCAATTGCAAATGCTGCGCAACCAGTTATCATGACGAAGCTAGAAATGAGTAGTAATTTGGCGTATTTATGTACAATGCCAAATGCTGGTTCTATCAAATTAACATGGCCGCCTGCTTCTAGAAAATAGAGCGCGGCACCTGTTATAGAGATAATAAATGCAACATTGAATGCCCATAGTGCGATATCTCTATTGAACCAGATGCTAAAAATTACAACAGGGGCTAAAAACATAGATGCTGTACCGCTAACTGCTACAGCGGAAAACAAATCGTTAGATCCTAAAAACAAAAACCCCAATCCTCCTAACAAAAATAACGCCATGCTAATACGCCCATTGCGTGGTGTTGCTGGTGCAAGGTTCATATCAATAATGGTAAGCTTTGAAGCGCTAGAAAAAGTAGAATCGAGCGTTGAAATAGCAGAAATAATCAGCGCAATATTAAACAACACCATGGTATGATCACCCATCAGGCGCGTTAGAGCACGCACCATGTCTTCACCTTCTATTTTCATGATGCCTGCATAAACACCCAATAAACCAAAGGCAATAATGCAGATAACGCTGATCCAACAAGCATGCAAAAAACTCAATCGCGTCGTTCGACGGTCTGCCAAAAATCCACGATCCATCATCACAGGATCATGCAAAGGGTAGCTCCATATTTGTAGCAACGCAACCGCTAGCAAAATCCAACCTGGTGATGTTAAATCTGGGCTTGTGCTCATGATTGTTGGTAGATCAACATCTTGTGTAGCTACAACACGCATTAGCAACACTACTAATACCCCTACTAATATAGATGCTTGTAAAACGTCAGTGCGTAAAGAAGCGCTAAGCCCTCCCATCATTGAATAACCCAATGTTAAAACTGCAATAGCTGTGATGGCTATGGTATAAGATAATGTGCCTGCAACACCAAAAATAATGCCTACCACTAATAAATTTGCAAATACCTCACTAAGCAATCGTATTGCTACTACAACATTGTATGCAGTGCTACCTTGGTGACCAAAGCGGGCAAGCAGAAATGTTTGTACATTTTTATAGCCATGACGGAAACGGATGGCATCAACAATCCATGCCCCTGTTAAGAATGATAGATAATAGGTTGCATAAGCTAATGTGCCTGCAATACCATAATAAAATCCAAGGATAGCGGCATTCATCAATGAACGTGCAAACACCCAAGTGGTCACTTGTGACAAGGTTAAGGTAAGTAAATTGGGAGCAGCACCATTTTTAGAAAAACCACGGAAAAAACTTTCCACAGTGGCAACACGCGGTGAAAGTAAAAAACTAACGACTACGATAACAGCTAATGATCCTAGAAGAATTTCGTACATATTCATTCAATTATCTACCACCGGTAGCCTGTTATTGTTATCAGGATACCAATATTTGATGTTGATGATGTCATTGTTAAGGTGATTTAGAGTAATTAGACGCTACAAGATCATCAACATACTTGTCAAGCAAGTCGTGGCTAAATGTCGTGTTGGCAAGTATATCTAGTGGCAATGATGGTGCGCGAGGTCTTATTATGCTTTAATTTTGCCATAAGGCTTTTACTTTTATTGAAATGAGATCAATGCTAGATCACACAAGATTTTACTTTTAATTATTGCATATTTGGCTATGATGTTGATTGCTTGATCTAAAAAGCCCATATTATTATGAATTTTCTATAAAGGAAAAAACGATGTGTGAAATTGAAAACTGCTTAAATCATCATGATAAGCAACCTTTGCCATATGTAACACAACAGCAGCGGCGTGATTTTTTATTAGGGCTTGCTAGTTTACCACTTGCTGTTGTACTTGCCCACACAGATTTACGAGAGGCCGCTGCAAGCACATTGTCTGAGCACGTCATTGATGCAGCCAATGGTACAATGGGATATATTGCAATGCCAAAGCAAAAAGCACATGGGGCTTTATTATTAATTCATGAATGGTGGGGTTTAAACGATTCGATTAAAGCGGTTGCAAATGATTTTGCCCAACAAGGTTATATTGCCTTTGCTATTGATTTATATGGCGGTAAAGTTGGTACAACACCTGATGAAGCGCGCGCATTAATCAAAGCAATGGATCCTCAATTAGTTACTAAGCAACTTGTGAGCGCAATGGATTGGTTGCGCAATCATCCTCATAGTAACGGTAAAATAGGCACAATCGGTTGGTGCTTTGGCGGTGGATGGTCGTTAAATGCTTCTATTGCTGCTCCTTCTGATGCTAGCGTTATTTATTATGGGCGTGTTACGCGCAAAGCCAATGATCTTAAAAAAATGAAAGGGCCAATTTTAGGTCATTTTGCTACATTGGATCAATCGATTAATCAAAATATGGTATCAGCATTTGAAAGTGAATTAAAACTGGCAGATAAAAGCGATTATACACATCATTGGTATGATGCTAATCATGCTTTTGCTAATCCATCTAGTAGCCGCTATGATGCTGATGATGCAGCCCTTGCATGGCAACGCACAACGGCTTTCTTTGATCGCTATGTTAAAAAAGGATAATGCTTGGCGCTCAGAGTGCTTAGTCCATTGACAATGATGCAAAGCAAAACAAAGTATCACTGTTTAAGTGTACTTTGATTAGTAGTACCATCAAATAAAGATAATGAGGTTGTGGTTTTCAAACAAGGTTATGATGTGCTCTGTTTTAGATGGTAGGATTTAGGGCGTGTAAGGTTATGGTATCCGATGATTGAAAGACCACCACCACGGCCAGTATTTTTACACCCTGTCCAACAAAGGCCTGGATCAAGATAATCAGCACGGTTCATAAAAACTGTCCCTGTTTCTAAAGCATTGCCTACATGTTGAGCGCGCTCAAGATTGGCGCTCCAAAGGCTTGCTGTTAGGCCGTATTGGCTATCATTCATTAATGCGATCGCTTCATCGTCATTTTTAACTTTCATAATGCCCACAACCGGGCCAAAGCTTTCTTCATGCATCACCTCCATTTGGTGGTTGACATCGATCAAAATTTGCGGAGTTACATAAGTATTGCCATCATCTTGTGGCATTTTATTGATAAGAGCTTTAGCGCCTTGGGCAAGGGCGTTTGCAATTTGCGTGCGCACAGTATTGGCAAATTTGATGTTTGCCATCGGGCCAATGGATGTTGCTGGATCAAGAGGGTTACCAAGCTTAAGTGTATTTACCCAATCTTGGGATTTTTCAATAAAAGCATCGTATAATGTTTCATGGACATAAATGCGCTCTATCCCGCAACAGCATTGACCTGCATTATAAAATGCTCCATCCATGAGTGTGTCAACAGCCCCTTCAAGATCTCCATCATCCATCACATAGGCTGGGTCTTTACCGCCAAGTTCTGTAGATACTCCAACAAATGTACCTGCGGCAGCCTTTTCCATTGTTTTTCCACCATCAACAGAACCTGTAAAGTTAATAAAATCAAAGGCGCGTTCTGCAATTAATGCATTGGTTGTGTCATGGCTTAAAAATAGATTGGCAAATACCGCTTCGGGTACACCTGCCTCATGAAAGGCTTTTGTCAGTCTTTCACCAACCAAAAGC
This sequence comes from Alphaproteobacteria bacterium, assembly GCA_965178085.1. Lineage (GTDB taxonomy): Bacteria > Pseudomonadota > Alphaproteobacteria > CBCXTS01 > CBCXTS01 > CBCXTS01. The sequence goes on from CBCXTS010000005.1 coordinate 218,838, forward strand.
GTTTGGGTTGCATGTTTTAAAACAACAACATTGCCTGCAATTAATGCTGGAGCAATAGTATTAATTGCTGTCATGTAAGGATAATTCCACGGTGCAACAACAAAAACAACACCATGAGGTATGCGTTTGATATAACGCTTAAATGAACGATTATCATCAATATCTATATCGCACAAAGCATCTTTTGCAATATTAGCCATATAAATTGCACGCTCTTCAAAACCTTTAAACTCTCCGCCATAACGTACAGGGCGGCCCATCATATGCGCCAATTCAGGTACGATCTCATGATTCATTGCGCCAATTGCTGCTACTCCTGCTAGGACTAAATCAATACGCTCTTGTAATGCAAGCGCTGCCCATGCGGCTTGTGCGTCTCGTGCTTTAGCAATTGTTTGGCGTGCTTGGGTTAATGTTTGGGTGTTGCGTTTTGCAAAAATAGATCCGTCAATAGGTGAAATACATGTAAGCGATGTTGTCATCTTAATCTACATCCTATGATATTGGCGCTTAAAGCCATGATATGAATTTGTAAGAAGCATTCAAACTAGTTCATAACTATTCATCAAACTATTGATGATGTCAATCATATCATTTTAAACTTGTGTTTTAGTGGTGTATCTGTTTTTTGTAATAGATAGTGTCTTATTCTAGATTAAACTTTTTCAAGAGCCTATTGATGACACCAATATCCAAATGGCTACGATGGCAAGCATGGTAGCAAAAGTTTGGTTAATTTTTGTTGCAATTTTATTAGATTGAAACATTGCAATCAATTGTTGGCCTGCTATGCACCAAAGCGACATTGCTATAAGGTTGTTAATGGTAAATAGCGTGGTGATATATAAAACCATCCAATAATCATGAGTGTTATGATCATTTAAAAACTGAGAAAACATAGCAGTAATAATAAGATAGGCTTTCGGATTAAGGATAAGGAGCATCACACCACTCCAAGATCCTGCAGGTTTTACTGTTTGATGTTGTTCATGTAAGCTATTAGCATTGTAAAGACACCAAGCAAGGTAGAGTATATATGCCGTTCCAGCATATTGAGTGATCTTAAAAAAATAAGGAACATGCTCCAATACACTACCAAAGCCAAAACCGATCAAAGCAGTAATGATCCAAGTAGCAATGTGATATCCAATATTGGATGGGATCGTAGACTTGAAACCAAATTGGGCCCCATGTGATGCAAAAAACAGATTGCCAGGGCCAGGGCTATAGGCAAGCGGTAATAAAAACACTAAAAGCTGAATTGTTAATGCAATCATAGTAGGTGAGCTGTTTAGAAATTTGGTTGTAGCAATTAGTAAGGATAAGAGGCTCTAATTAGCCTTTACTTGTTCAATGGAGCAAGTCAATGCGTCTTAGCATTGTATTTTGTTAAAATAAAAAATCTTTTGCTATGTTGTTGGCAGCTTCTATCATTAATTGATGTTGTTCTAGCAGTGCTTTGGTGTTGGTGATATTTAATATATTATCGTTTGAGCGATAAGCCTTGTTTAATGGCTCACCTTGATATAGGGATTGATTGTATAATTCTGGCAAATTTGGTGCGATGACATAATAATTACCACGTTGATATGTGCGCAATGATTCTTCTGTTGAGACCAAACATTCATGTAGTTTTTCACCAGGGCGAATACCAATAATTTCAGTTTTGATTGGTCTGTCGCCTATTAGTGTTGCGGCAATATCTGTTACTCTAGCAGCAACAGCAATTGGGATATAAGTTTCTCCTCTATGTGCAGAGTTTGCTGCATCTAAAATCACGTCAACGGCTTCATCTAAACTAAGCAAAAATCTGGTCATATCTTCATGCGTGATAGAAACAGGGCCGCCATTTTTTATTTGATCGTGAAAATAAGGAATCACAGAACCGCGCGAGGCTAATACGTTGCCATAGCGTGCTAATACAAATTTTGTGTTAGGAACATAAAAGTTTGCACTCGTAAAAAGGCGCTCTTGCAGCGCCTTTGTCATGCCCATGACATTGACAGGCAACACAGCTTTATCAGTAGAGATTCCAACAACTGTTTCAACATCAAATGCATGTTCTTGCAACACTTCTACAATATTTTGTGCACCAATGATATTGGTCATAATAGCTTCTTCTGGAAAATACTCACATGAAGGAATTTGTTTTAGGGCTGCTGCATGAAAAACGATATCAACATTTTGCAAAGCCCGCACTAAAGAAGATTTGTTTCTGATATCACCAATTTGGAAATGCAATTTAGATTGAAGATCTTGAGCATGGCTGGCGTGGATCAAGTGATTGCTATTGAGATATTCACAACGCAGCATATGTTGTTTGGTTTCATCTCTTGAAAAAATCGTTATTGCTTTAATGGTCTCAATTTGATCGTTTAACAAACGCTTAAGCAAAGTTCTACCAAGAGACCCGGTGCCTCCTGTTATCAATATTCTTTTACCAGTTAAGTCTATATTGTTCATCTTCATTATAGAACACCCTTATTTTCTATCGAAAGATTATAGATTCTTACTATTTCTAAGCTCTTTTAAGATATTGGTCATTTTTTAATGCGTTGCCTCGTATCTTAACTTAACTTAACGCTTATTGCACGAGATATGATTGATTGCCAATGATATGAGGGTAATGATAAAACGCTATGGGATAACCACCTAGCATGATTGGGTTTTAAGTGATGGATTTAGCAAATTTGCTTAAAATCATTTAAACAATATGTAATATTATCAACACTATTTAGTAAATAGTTTTTCTGCTCTATCGTAATGCGTATAGATATAGGTTTTGTTCGATGATTAAGTTGTTCTGATAAAAAATATCACTCGCATGTTGGCGAGTATTTGATTTAATGGTTGCTGTATATGGTTTGTTGTCTTTTCCGTTAGATGTTTTGACTTGTATATGAAAATATTTGTTATTTTTGATGCAACGATATCCATGCCTTCAATCAACGCTCATAATAGATGCGTTAAAACCTCTAAACAATAATTCACTCAATATAGCGTACTCGCCTGCTTTCCTGGTGTAAAGTGATAAAACACTTGGTTGTTCAAAGTTGACTTTGGCTACGTCTTGAGAGAAATTTTTGATTTTATAAGTTATTGTTTGATATCCACCTTGCTTATTCTTGACTCGAGTGAATTTAGAGTTTTTTTTAGTTTTTTAACGCAGTTAACTGCAATAGCAATCCAATCAATTTTTTGTCATTTGTGCCCTTATTTCAATTCATTAAAGCGTTCATGTTGGTATTTTCTATTATAGCAATATTGATCACTCATAATGGATGCTATCATAACATTGCTTATTGTGTTAGTGGTTCACGCTCATTGGAGCGGATGATGGCTGGATCATACGCGTTTCTAGCAAAAACTTCACTTACCATATCAACAAAAAAATCCAATGGCTTGCTATCATATGTAGGATCAAAACTTGCTTGGTCCCAGCGTTCACAAAATGCTATACAATCATCAAAATATAGATGATCTTTATAGATATCGCGCTTGTGAGGGTTTACCCCGATATAAAGCCCAGAATAAAGCAATTGGAAGGTACCATGCTTTTTTACCACCCAATGGCATTGTTCACGTACAAATGGTTTTATAATAGCTGCGCTATACTCATCATGGTTATAAGGAGCGTAGATGTCGCCAATATCATGGAGTAATGCGCACACAATCCAGTCGATATCAGCCCCGTCGCGCCAAGCTCTTGTTGCAGACTGGGTTGAATGGGTAAGGCGTGTTACTTGATAACCAGATAAACTGGCGTCCAGCTCATTCAAAGCGCTCAGCAAACGCTTGGCAGTGCCTTTTGCGTATTGTGTTTCATGATGGACAAGAAAATCATAATCTTCTTGATCGCCATCTTTCATTTGCAAAAATTTAACATGTTTCATTTTTATAAAATCTTTAATGCTATGATTGAGCAATGAACATCGGACATTAATTTTGTGCTAATTTAATTGCAACATTTTTGGTTTGGACGTAGTTCATCAAGGCTTCGCGACCTTTTTCACGACCATAGCCTGATTTTGCATATCCTCCAAAAGGTGTTTCAACGCCGCCAGCATACCATTCATTGACAAAAACTTGACCTGCTTTAATGTTTTTTGCAGCCCGCATTGCTTTATCAATGTCTTTGGTAAAGACACCCCCTACCAGTCCGTATTGTGTGCTGTTTGCAATGTCGATGGCATCGGCTTCATCTTTAAAGCTAAAAACAGAAAGTACTGGGCCAAATACTTCTTCTTGTGCAATATCCATATCAGGGGTTAGATTGGTAAGCACAGTAGGTTCCATAAATGCTCCAGGTGTATTAAGAGCGTGTCCACCACTGATAATATTGGCACCATTATAAACGGCTTGCTTAACCATATCAACAGCACGATCACGTTGCTTTAAACTAACCATTGCACCCATGTTATCGCCAAACTCTGTACGCTCAATTCCTGGGCCAACCGATAAAGACGAGGCAATATTTGCAGCGCGCTCTACAAGCTCATCCATACGGCTTTCATGGACAAGTACCCTGCTCATGGCTGAGCAAACTTGACCAGCATTAAAAAAAATACCCCACCGGATATCATTTTCAAAGGCGTCAAGGTTTGCATCTGCATGTACAATTGCTGCTGATTTTCCACCAAGTTCTAGCACGCATGGAACAATATTGTTTGCAGCAGCAGTTGCAATAGCTTGCCCTGTTGCAACCGATCCAGTAAATACAATTTGATTAACTTTTGGATGTGCTGCAAGTCCAGCTCCTGCAATAGCACCCATACCGCATAAAATATTGATAGCGCCGTTTGGTAGGCCAACTGCTTCACCGGCTTGGGCAAAACACGCAGCGCTTAATGGTGTAAGCTCGGGTGATTTGATCACGCAAGCATTGCCAGTCACTAAGGCTGCTGAAAGTGAGCGTGCAATCATTTCAAGAGGATAATTCCATGGAATGATCTGGGCTGATACGCCAAAAGGCTCATAAGAAGTAAAGTCAAAATAACCACCACCAAGTGGAATAGAGCGTCCTTCAAGGGTTTCAGCTTGGTTGCCATAATATTCAAAATAGCGCGCAGCGCCTTCTACTTCAATCTTTGCTTCCCAAAGAGGTTTGCCTTGTTCAAGGGTAAGTGTGTGTGCGATATCTTCGGTGTGTTTTAAAAGATAATGTCCCATTGCTTGTACTAAACGCGCGCGTTCTACCGGCCTGAGATTGCTAAAAGATCCATCTTGGTGTAAATGATGCGCCGCTTGCACAGCGCAATCTACATCATCTAAATCACCAAGGGCTTGTTTTGCAATGGTTTCATTTGTTGCAGGGTTGAGTACATCAAGCCAACCGGCTTTGCCATCAACCCATGCTCCATTAATATAGTTTTTCCAATAGGGTTTGATAGAATGCATATAATGGGCCTTGCAGATATCAGCAAGCGATGTCTTGCTTTAACATTGATGAATTGGGATGGATTAGTTTGTATTAAATATTTTAAGCCTTTTTATATATTGTTAGCAAGAGTTTTGTTGAAAAGCAAAACCCATCAAAAGATTAAAGATTATCAAAAACTGTATTCTTAGGAGGATTTTGACACGATATTTTAAAATTCTTTTGACTTTATTTAAGATAAAATATGTACTAAATAAAGATGCATATATATCAGTAAAATTGCAGGGGGGGGATTTATGCGCAATATATTAGCTTTCATACCAATAACAATGATCTTATTGTCATCTATTCCTGCTTTTGGAGAAGACATAACATTGCGGGTGCATCACTTTATGTCTCAATCATCTAGTTTGCATGATAAAATGCTGGTGCCTTTTGCAAAAAAGATTGAACAAGCAAGCAATGGACGCATTAAAGTTGAGCTTTTTGCTAGCATGTCTCTTGGTGGGCGGCCTAGTGATTTATACGATCAAGCAGTAGACGGGGCGGTAGATATTATTTTAACCCTTCCAGGGTACACGGCTGGTCGGTTTAATCGCTCAGAGGTATTTGAGTTGCCTTTTATGATGCAAGATTCTGTTGCAACATCAAAGGCATTCTGGGATTTGATTGATCAGGATTTACAACATGAAGAATTTGAAGAAGTAAGGATTTTATCAGCTTGGGTACATGGGCCAGGTGTGCTCCATAGTAAAGAACCCATTACCCAGCTAGAAGATCTTGCTGGAAAAGAGATACGCGGTCCAACGCGCGTTGTAACCGATTTGCTTGGAGAATTAGGTGCAATACCAGTTGGTATGCCGTTGCCAAAAATTCCTGAAAATCTTTCCAAAGGTGTTATTAGCGCAACTGCTCTTCCTTGGGAAATAACGCCATCCATTCGATTGACAGAATTGGTTACAAATCATACCGAACTTTCTGGTGATAAGGCGCTCTATACGGCGGTATTTATTCTTGCAATGAACTTAGATACATATGAAGCAATGCCAAGCGATTTGAAAGCAATCCTTGATAAGCAAACAGGCAAGGTAATGGCAGAATTTGCTGGTCAAGTCATGGCAAGTTCTGATGCTATTGGGCGCAACCAAGCAGTTGAGCGTAATATTGTTATCTTGGATCAAGATGAAGTTACACGTTGGGTTGATGCTGCTCAACCTGTCTATGAGCGTTGGATTGAACGCGCTCAAGAAAAAGGTTTTGATGGAAAAGCAGCCATTAAGCAAGCCCAGAAACTAATTCGAGCAAATCAATAAAACGATCAAAATACAATTTTCGTGTGCCATGATAGTTAAGTCTATAGGTGGTTATTATTTGCTATAATATGTGCAAAATAGGGCATTAATTGACATGTCAATATATCATAAGATTGAATTGTTTATTGAAAAATTGAGCCTTTTGATAGCCGTTGTAGGCGGCTTTGGTCTTATTGGGGCAATGTTAATAACGTGCATTTCTATTGTTGGTAAGCTAGTAAGGCGCTTGTTAGATATAACCCTTAGCGATAATGTTGACTTACACATTGTTGCATGGATTAGGCCCATATTGGGTGAAGAAGAGTTGGTGCAATATGGAGTAGGATTTGCTCTTTTTGCTGCACTGCCTTGGGTTACATTGCAAAAAGGCCATGTAACAATAGATTTATTGGCAAGGTATTTTAATGCAAAAACAAATCAAATTATCAATCTTTTAGCAGATTGTAGCATTGCTATGATTGCCTATATGCTTTTAACAAGACAATGGCATCTTCTTGTTAAAAAAGAGCGCAACGGACAAGAAGGATTTGTAGATTATTTGCTTTCTGGTGATGTGGATGGAATTATATCTAGCATAAAACTACGAGATGAATCGCAAATATTGTCCATCCCACTTTGGCCTTTATACATGGCGGCAGAATTTTGTATTTTCATCTTCTTCATCATCGCAGTTTTTTGTATGATCCGTAGCTTGCTTGCATGTTGTTGGGATTTGCATACAAAATGATTGTTTCCCTTTTTATCATAGCTGATTAAAGATGATTGAATCCATCATCAATGTGACAGATTTTCAAATTGGTATTTTATCATTTCCAATTTTAATTTTTATTATTTTTTTGCGCATCCCTTTAGCAGCTGCAATGTTTTTGGTTGGGCTTGTTGGAACCTATCTTATTTCTGGAGATATGCGTATGATAGATAGCCAACTTAAGGTATTTGCGTTTGGAACATTAACCAATTACTCTCTTTCGATTATACCTTTATTTTTATTAATGAGCGAATTTGCTACCAAAGGTGGCATGTCAAATACCTTGTTTAAAACGGCATCTATGTGGCTTGGGCATCGCCGCGGTGGTGTGGCAATGTCTACCATTGGGGCTTCAGCTGGTTTTGGTGCAATTTGCGGATCGTCTCTTGCAACAGCGTCTTCAATGACAAAAGTTGCCTATCCTGAGCTTAAAAAAGCAGGTTATTCTGAAGCCCTTGCAACAGGCACGTTGGCTGCAGGGGGGACATTAGGTATTTTAATCCCTCCGTCTATTGTTTTGGTTATTTATGCAATTTTAGCAGAAGAGAATATCGAAAAACTATTTACCGCAGCCTTTATACCAGGTTTGCTTGCAATGCTCGGTTACATGGCAACCATTGCCATTTATATCCGCCTTAAACCCAATGCAGAAAAGCAAAATCTTTGTGTTTCATATAGCAAAAGATTAAAGCAATCTAAAGATGTGTTGCCAGTGGCAATGGTTTTTATATTGGTTATCGGGGGTATTTATACTGGTATATTTTCGCCAACAGCAGCAGCAGCAGTAGGTGCAACAGGCACAGGAATCATTGCAATGGTCAAAGGTCAGTTGAATGTTTACAATTTGAAATTGTCGTTGCTTGATACAGCAAAAACCTCTGCAATGATTTTTTTTATTATTTTGGCAGCGGGTATTTTCAACAGTTTTTTATCTGCTGCGATGGTGCCCCAAACATTAGCAAATTATTTTTTAGACATTCAATCAAGCCCTTGGCTTATCTTGATTAGCATGCTGTTATTATATTTTGTTTTAGGAATGGTAATGGATTCACTTGCGATGATTTTTCTTACCGTGCCAATTTTTATTCCTATTATCACGCAGCTTGATTTTGGGATAGCACCTTCTGAGGTTGGTATATGGTTTGGTATTTTGGTATTGATGTCTGTTGAAATTGGCTTGATTACGCCGCCTGTTGGCATGAATCTTTTCGTGATTAATGCAATGACAAAAACAGCAACAATAGCCGATATCTACAAAGGTGTGATGCCATTTGTGCTTTCAGATATGATACGCATTGCAATATTGGTAGCGTTTCCATCGCTTACGTTATGCTTGGTTCGGTTGTTTGATTAGATTAAAGTCATACATTGTTGTGGAGTTTGAGGTTGATGGAGGGTGATTGGCTTGTTTTAACAGTAGGGTACTTTACTATCGTTGCCTCACTATCTATCGTGCGCATTGTATAAGCTTTGTGGCAAGATTGTTCAATAAATTGGTATAAAGCTCTTTATCAAGCAAAAATTCACTACCGATAGGATCAACGGGAACGCTTTTTAGATTTGCTTCTTTTGCTAAGTTGGCAAGCAAAGAACGGTTTGCATGTGGTTCTGATATAAGACATGTAACATGATGTTTTTTTATATATTCACGGATCTTAACAAGTCTGGCAAGACTAGGCACTGCTGCATTAACGTTTGCTATAGCCGCTATAGACTCAATGGCAAAGTGCCTTTCAAAATATTGATATGCATCATGGGATACAAAAAATGGTGCAAGGGGTGTTTGAGAAAACTTATTTTTAATTTGTATGCTAGTGGCCGTAATTTCGGCTTTTCCTGTAGTGGCATTTTGTAAATAAATTTCTGCGTTAGCAGGGTCAAATCTTGCTAAAATAGCAGCAATTTCATCAAGCCATAAGATAGCGTTTTTTGGATCTAGCCAAAGATGTGCATCAACCGTAGTGGAGTGCATATGATCTCCATGTACTACGTAACCCTCATGTTCTTGGTGATCGTCATGTGTTTGGTGATCGTCATGTGTTTGGTGATCATCATGTGTTTGGTGATCGTCATGTCCTTGGTGATCGTCATGTGTTTGGTGATCGTCATGTGTTTGGTGATCATCATGTGTTTGATCATGATCTGACTCTGATGAGGTAATATCTTGTTTAAAAATAAAATGATCTCGATAATTTAGTGTTAGTGCGTTCTGTACTTGTGCTAGTGCAACTACTTGTGCATGGCGTACAAGATTATTTAAGGAATTTTCTAGCCAAGGTGTTAGAGAAGGACCAATCCAAAAAATGAGGTCTGCATTTTCAATTGCTTGGGCTTGTGATGGTAGCAATGTATGATGATGTGGTGTGCTTTCATTTGATACAATGATGTCAGGCTTTGCAACACCATCCATTACGCGCGCAACAAGTGAATAGACAGGCGGTATATCTGTTACAACTTTTGGAGGGTTTGCAAACGATGGAGATGGCATTGTTGCTAACCCAATCAGCATGTATGCAGGCAATATCACCCACGTCAATAAGACTAATTTAACAAGAATATAGTTTTTAAAGTTTTGCATGATTACCTCAAATATGTTATGTTATAATATAATAATTACTGATATAATGATAATTTACTATAATAGAAACATATAATTTACTATAATAGAAACATATCAATAGTAGTTGAGTAGTGCTAACCATGATCAAATGAACATGAAACCCATTAATATCTCTGACCATAATCATCAAGAATGTATCCATCATGGCATTGATTCTCTTATAAATTTTTGTATAAGCAACCGATTGCAATTGACGCCATTGCGCAAGCGCGTGTTTGAGTTTTTATTAGAACAACACCAAGCTGTTGGAGCATATCAAATTTTAGAGCGATTGCATGATGAAAAAATGGGCTCACAACCTCCTGTTGCATATAGGAGTCTTGATTTTCTTGTAAAAAATGGATTTGTTCATAAACTAGAACGATTAAATGCATTTATTGCTTGCACCCATATAGGAGAAAAGCATTATCCAGGTTTTTTGATTTGTCGTGTGTGTAATTTAGTTGTGGAATCGGCTTTAGATTTGTCTAAGGATATTGTGTATCAACACGCAAATGAGTCAGGTTTTAACGTCGAAGATAGCGTTGTTGAAGTCATGGGTATTTGTAAAAACTGTAGCTGTAAAATTGATTGATGAATTTAATAGAAACAAAAAACCTCTCAGTAACGTTAGGCAATCATAGGGCTTTACGTGATGTTAATATTAATATCTCTTCTAAAGAAATTGTAACGATTGTTGGACCAAATGGTGCAGGAAAATCGACATTTTTACGCACTATTATTGGTGCTATTGCCTATCATCAAGGGACAGTTTATAAAAAGCCAGGATTGCGATTTGGATATGTCCCGCAGCGATTGCAAATTGATTCTACATTGCCCCTTACAGTTGATAGATTTTTAAATCTTCCCACTCAAGTAGATAAAGAAAATTTGCGTGAGGCGTTGTCATATGCACAAATAGATAAGTTGTGCAATCGACAGCTATCCCAGTTGTCAGGTGGTGAGTTGCAGCGTGTATTACTAGCTCGCGCTCTTTTAAGCCATCCTGAAATATTGCTTTTAGATGAGGCCACACAAGGAATGGACCATCCAGCCTCCGTTTCGTTTTACCAACAGATAGAAAAAATACGCGCAAAGCTTGGCTGTGCTATCTTGATGGTAAGCCATGATTTGCATGTTGTGATGGCAGCTTCACACCGAGTTATTTGTCTAAACGGGCATGTATGTTGCCATGGATCTCCTGAAGACGTAGCATCTAACCTTGAGTATCAGAAGCTTTTTAGCCCAGATACAAAAGGAGCGATGAGTATTTACCGCCATGTCCATAACCATCGCCATGATCATATCAAACCCAATGAAGCATAGCTTGCTTATAGTGTATTAGGGTATCAAATTAATGGAAATATTCGATGATTTTATTATCCGTACAACATTGGCTGCTTTAGGTGTTGTGCTAGCTGCGGCTCCTTTAGGATGCTTTGTTGTATGGCGCAAGATGGCTTATTTTGGAGAGGCTATTGCCCATTCAGCTATTCTTGGTGCAGCGCTGGCATTAATGTTTTCAATGCCGCTAACAATTGGCGTGCTTATTGTTGTGTTTTTGATGGCTATTGTTGTTTCAACCTTGGCAGGTAATAGCTATGCAGTTGATACATTATTAGGCGTTATTGCACATTCATTATTAGCATTTGGTTTAGTGATGGTGTCTTTTTCATCTGGAGTGCGTATTGATTTGACGGCATATCTTTTTGGCGATATCCTTGCAGTTGCAATAGCAGATTTGATGTTTATTTGGGTTGGAGCATTAGCTGTTTTATTACTGATTAAATGGCGATGGAATGCACTTTTAACAGTAACATTGAACCCTGATTTTGCATGGGCTGTCGGTATTAATCCAAATAGAGAGCGCTTGATATTAATGCTTGTGCTTGCAATTGTTATCGCTGTTGCCATGAAAGTTGTAGGGGCGCTTTTGATTGTAGCAATATTAATCATACCACCTGCAACGGTGCGCTATTTTGTAAAAACACCCGAAAGCATGGTGTTGATGAGCGCTGCTGTTAGCGCCTTAGCTGTGTTGATAGGATTATATCTAGCTTATTATTTTGATACGCCAACGAGCCCTACGATCGTTTGTATTTCGGCAATGATGTTTTGCATATCCAATAGCATCATATGGATACGTTCAAGATGTTAAAAAATCACTCCAACAAAGATGTGTCTCATTGTTGTAAGATTGCATTGATGGTAATTTTCAAATAAAGCTTTTGTTAGCTCTATTGTTATAAAAACAAATATTAAGAGCACAAAGAACTTGATCAAATAATGAAGCAACAACAATCAACATCATTGGCTTATGATCTTAAACTTACTTGTCTTGTGACATGTTGTGGTGCATTAAACGGTTTTAGTATAGCAAAGCTTGCTCCAGCGATAGACATATTAACACAAACATATCACCTTAGCTTCTCGCAAATAGGATTCCTTGCATCGATGACAGGTATTTTAATGGTGTTAACTGGTGCTTGCATAGGCAGTATTGTGCAATCAGTTGGCAGAAAGCGTGTGCTGCTTTGTGCTTTGCTCTTATTATGTTTGGCAAATGTTATCAGCCTTGTAGAGCAATCGATTGTTTCAATCTTTATTGGTCGCGCTATCGAAGGTATTAGTTTTATAACTGTGACATTAACTGCTCCTGCTTTGCTAAGCTCCTATACACATCCTAAACGAAGAGGCCTTATTATGGGGATATGGGGTACTTTTATGCCCCTTGGCAATGTATGTGCAATTTTAATTGTACCTTGGATGCTACAAATGGGCTCATGGCAAGCTGCTTGGGCAACAGGGTTGGTTTTATCAAGTATTGTTGGGTTATTTGCTTGGAAGATCATTCCAGATGACCTTGTCAAATTTCATTTGGTGATGGATCACAAAGCCATTACGCAAGCTATAACAATGCCAATGCTTGCTTACATTGGTATCTGTTTTAGCGCCCATACCGTCATATATCAAACATTACTGCAATTTTTGTCTTTATTTTTACAAACTTCAGGAGGCTTTGACATTAGATTTGCATTTTCCACGACTATTTTATTTTGTCTTGTTCATCTTTTGGGCAATATAACAGGGGGACATGTACTACAAAAAGGTTTACCGCCATGGGCTATGATAGCAATGGTATTTATGGCTATGGCTATCTTATTGTTATTGCTTGTGATGTTTTCGTTGCCAATGGATGGTTTGTTTATTATTTTTTTAGCGATAGGTTTTGTCTCAGGAGCCTCACCAGTGGCATATTTTTATTTGCTTAGTAATGTTGATACAAGCACTATAAAAATGCCAATATTTACTGGCTGGGTGTTACAACTACAAAGTGCGGGGATGTTAATAGGGCCTTCTTGCTTTAGCGTTATTGTAGAGCAATTTGATAGTTGGGAGGCTGGTTTTGCAAGCCTTGCATTGGTTGGCGTTATGATAGCTTTGCTTGCATATTCATTGCATATTAAATATAAGCCTAAAACTGTCTAGCAGATGATCATCTTAGTTTGTTTGTAAAGGATGATTTTAAACGTCTTTGAGTAACAAACTAACTAATCTAGCAAAGGACTATCCATCTTGATTCATAGCCCATGGAGGCTGTTCTATCATCTCGGCTTGCTTGGGAAGGTAGTGGTTGGCTAGGCTTGCAGTCGCTTTATTATATATCTAGCTCGCGCCAGCGATGGCAGGCAAGCTTGTGATCTGGACTGCTTTCTTCAAGGATAGGTTCTTCAACGCTACAGCGTTCAATTGCAAAAGGGCAACGTGTGCGAAAGTTGCAACCAGAAGGAGGATTGATTGGTGAAGGAATTTCACCTTCAAGTTTTTGAGCAGATTTTTTTGAATCAATATCAAGTGAAGGTATTGCTGAAAGCAAAGCCTTTGTATAGGGATGGCGTGGATTAGAAAAAAGCTGCTTTGTTGGAGCGGTTTCAATTAAGCGACCTAAATACATGACGGCCACAAAGTCGCAAACATGGGCTACAACGCTTAAATCATGGCTAATAAACATAAAAGCAATACCCATCTCTTGCTGAATAGATTTTAGCAAATTAAGAATATCAGCTTGAATGGATACATCCAATGCAGCTACGGCCTCATCAGATACAACAAAACGAGGGTTGGAAACAAGAGCGCGTGCAATTGAAATACGCTGGCGCTGACCTCCTGAGAAAGCATGTGGAAATCTACGTAAATGCTCAATGCTTAAACGGCATTTAACAGCAACTTCACGCACTCTTTCATCGGTTTCTGCGCGCGATTTTGTTAGTTGCATAACCTCTAGAGGCTCTGCTATAATGTCGCGTACTGTCATACGTGGACTTAAGGCTGCATACGGATCTTGAAAAATTAATTGCGCACGCGATCGATAGTTTTTTAGGTCTTGCTTAGAGATATTGCGTAGATCATAATGTGTCTCATCATCTTGATATTCTAAGCTGCCATCGCTAATGTCAACAGCACGTAATAATGCCTTGCCAAGGGTTGATTTTCCAGAACCCGATTCACCAACAAGGCCAAAAAATGTACCCTTGAGAACATCAAGATTAATTTGATCAACGGCTTTGATAGATAACGCTGGACCAAAAAGCGTGGATCCTCCATGGACTTTAAAATGTACCGATAGGTTTTTGGCGCTGATAACTGCATCATTGCGCATTATTTGTTTCCTCAAAAAGATGGCAGGTTATGTGGTGATTATTATCTAATGTGTAGGTTTGTGGAACATTGCGATTGCAAACACCCTCAATCATCTCAGAGCATCTTGTGTGAAAAACACAACCTGTAGGTCGCTCAAGAGGTGATGGGATATCACCTGGAATTGGTTTAAGAGGTTGGTTTAGTTGATCAAGTTTAGGCAAAGCATTAAGCAAACCCTTGGTATAAGGATGCTTAGGTTTTTGAATGACGTTGCGCACAGGACCTTCTTCAATAAATTTACCAAGATACATCACTGATACTTTGTCTGCCGTTTGTGCAATAACCCCAAGATCGTGCGTAATAAAGATAATAGCCATGCCAAATTCATGGACTAAATCTTTCATTAAATCAATGACTTGGGCTTGAATGGTCACGTCCAATGCGGTTGTTGGTTCATCAGCAATCAGCAATTTTGGCTTTGTTGATAAAGCCATTGCAATCATAGCACGCTGGCGCATTCCACCAGAAAGCTCAAAAGCATATTGTGAAAAGCGCTTAGATGCCTCAGAAATACCAACCCTTTCGAGCATTTCAATTGATAGATTTTTTGCTTGCACGGGTGAAAGATCTGTATGGATTAATAATTGCTCAACCATTTGAGCACCAATAGAAATGGCAGGAGCAAAGCTAGCCATTGGTTCTTGGAAAATCATGGATACAGCGCCACCGCGAACAAGTTGAAGGTGTCTTTCTGATTGAAGCGCCATCACATCTACTTGTCCATCATCTAGATTGAGCAAGATACGGCTATTATTGCCATAAACACCGTTATCTGCATTAATCTGCATTAATGAGCGAGCTGCTGCGGATTTGCCAGAGCCTGACTCACCTACCAAACCCATAATCTCTCCTGGATTTAAGTCAAACGAAACGTCATCAACAACAGTGATCAAGCCTTCAGGGGTACGAAATTGCAACGTAAGGTTGCGTACTTCTAGCAAAGGGTTCACTTTTTTGCCTCCGAATAAGGGTCTGCAGCATCACGCAAGCCATCGCCAACCAAAACAAATGCCATCACTAGCGTTATAAAAAATATCACCGGAATAAAATACCATTGATAATTTAATAGCACATCTGCACTTGTAACATTTTGTAGCATAACACCAAGAGAATTTACGGGGTCTTTAAGTCCTAATCCAATAAAACTAAGAGCGGTTTCTGAAAGCACAATGTAAGGAAATGAAATAACAAGATCAACAATAATATAACTTGTAAAACTTGGCAGTAAATGACGCGCAATAATATGGCCTGAAGAAGCTCCGCATAATTGTGCAGCCAAGACATAGTCTTGATTGCGCTCGCTAAGTAGGTGCGTGCGCACACGGCGCGCTAAAGTGGGCCAACCTATAAAGCCTAATATAATCGAAATAAAGAAAAATCGAGATTCAGAACTCCATTCTGCTGGTACAAAAGCCGCAAGCGCCATAAATAAAGGGATTGCAGGCACAGTCCTTACCGAATCGGTGATCATTTGTAGAAAACTATCAAGTATTCCACCGTAATAGCCTGCCAATCCACCTATAATAAGGGCTAAAACAAAGGCAATTAAAACTCCAATCACTCCAACAGCAAGCGATGTATAAACCGCGTGCAAGGTACGTGAAAAAATATCCTTACCTTGGGCATCTGTACCAAATAAATGGATAAAGCCAGTATCTACGCCAAATAAATGTGTATCAAGGCTTAAACCTTTAAAATTGATGTCGTATTCATCGCCGCCTGGAACATCAATTTTAAAGCTAAATATTTTGTAAGGATGACCAGTAACAAAAAACTGTAGATATCGACGTTTATCGCGATTTTCTTGCGTCACCCAGCGAAAATTGGTTTCAATAGAGCGAGTGCGTTTTTGTGTATAGATAAAAGGCCTTAAGGAAAATCCATTTTCATCCCAAAAATATGGAATTTGTGGTGCGCCATTGCGATATTCTTTATCGCGTCCTGCTATGTTTGGATCGTATGGAGAAAGAAATCCTGCAAAAATACCAATAACAATCATACTAATCAAAACCATTCCAGCATACATGGCGGTACGGTCGCGTTTAAAGCGTGCCCATATCAATTGGCCTTGCGAAGCCGTAAAGTAACTTTCTTTTAGTTTTTGTTGAACAGAGGCAGTATCAGTTGTGGACATCCATTAAAACCTTTATTTAACAATACTATGGCGAATACGAGGGTCAACAATGGCAAGCATGACATCGGTAGCAAAATTTAATGTGACAATGCTGGCCGTTAATAAAAAGATAATAGCACCAGCTAATTGTTGATCGTTGGAGCGAGCTAATGCTTCAATCAACAAAGCTCCTGATTCAGTTAAAACCAGAATAAGCGCAACGATGGGCAATTCATTAAAAATACGATTAAGATCAAAGCCAAGCGAATTGATAATAGGTCCTAGCGCATGGCGTGCTGGATAGCGCCATAAAAGTTTTCGTTTGCTAACCCCTCGCGCTTTGGCAGCTGTAACGTAAAGCTTGCCAATCTCATCGGACATTAAGGCGCGTACTGTTTGTAAGGCAAAAGCTGTAGCAGACCAACCTAAAATGAATATGGGTAGCCATGCATGTGAAAGGAAATTCAAAAAGCGATCATAAGACCATGGCGCATCGCGATATTCTTTTGAGAATAAGCCTGTTAGACTATCGCCAAATACGACGGTAGAAAATAGCATAACCATTAACGCTAGTAAAAAATTAGGCATCGCTAAACCTAAATAACTAGCAAAGCGTAAAATATTATTCATTGTTGCGTTTTTTGTTGCAGCTGAATAAATGCCAACAGGAATTGCAATCATATAAGCAAATAAAAGAGCAGAAAAGCAAACAGCAAGGCTAAACCAAAATTTTTCCCCTAATAATTGTGAGATGTCTAAGCGCAAAATACAACTATCGCCAAAATCACCCTGAAAGGCATTAATTAGCCATAGAGCCCAACGCTGCATATAAGGTTTATCAAGGCCAAGTCGAACGCGTTCAGCTGCAATATCATCAATGGTAATTTGCACACCTTGTGTGTTTTTAAATGCCAAATACCGCTCGGCACAATCTCCAGGAACGAATTCCATCAATGAAAACACAATAAAAGACACAATGACCAGCGTCATTAATGCCATAAAAAATCTGACAGCAGCAAAGCGTACTAAATTAAACATTATATTGATGCAACATATTGATATTTAGGGTTTAGGGTAGTTTTTAAATATAGTTGGTAGTGTTTGAATGGTTTATTAAGCACTTGTTTTAAAGCACTTATAATATAGCATCCATTAGATGGATAAGCCTGTTTTGATAAAATAATATGATAATTAAATAATATCTATATTGAGTTGATCTATTTTGCTTGTTAGGCGGATTAAAGATTGTAGTATTAACCCGCCTAACAAAACAAAATAACGATTATTACTCGTCCAACCACCATTGTTGTGGGCGGTATGGGAATGTACGATAATATTCATAGGATGCAGTTTTGAACGTTGTAAAGTTCTGCACTGCATTGCGATGATAGATAGGCGCAGGAGCTTGTACGGTACCGATGAAAATAAGATTTTTTGTCATATTTTCAACCATGCGAGCTCCAATTTCATTAGATTGATCAGTACCAACGGGTGTGGTTTGAAACGCGTTAATATCTTCAATCAACTGTTTGACATACTCAGGAGGTTCAACGCCGTTAGCACCGTTTGAATCAACATATTCTGCCCATAGCATACCAGTTCTATGTGCAAAGTAGTTTTCAAAAGGAGGTACCCAAAGTTCATTATTACCAAGAATAATAGCAATAGGTTGACCTTTTTCCCAAGCACCTACATCAAGTTTGTTTGAAGATTGACGAGAGCGATACTCATCGGGAGTGACTTCCTTAACGGTGTTTTGGATGCCTACATCTGCCCAATATTGACCAACAAGTTCAACAACCTTACCGTCAATTCCTTGTGTGGCAAATTGAATATTCAAGACAATTTTTTTGCCGTTTGGAAGTTCACGGAAACCGTCGCCATCTCTATCACGCATGCCAATTTCATCAAGCAATTTGTTAGCGCTAGCAGGATTGTATTCAATAGCATAGTCTTGCCATTTTGGATCAACAAACTCTGGTTTAGGAGAAAAACCAATATATTGGCGTGGAGTACCTTGGCCAAACATTGCAGTTTCGTTTAACTCGTCACGATTAATTGCAATGGACATAGCTTTTCTAAAACGTAGATCAGCAAAAACCTTTCGCTTACCTTCATCTTCAGAGGTAATATTGAAAGAGAAAATAGGCATGGTAATGGTAGGCCTAAGATCAACCGTGTAGTCACCTTTGTCAGCATTTTCGAGTAAAATTGGTACTGCAGCTAATTGTAAAGACTGTGCTTTGTAGTCAACTTCTGAATTTACTAATTTTAAGACACGGGTCTCATTTTCGTTGATATAAACCTCATCTTGTTCATTAATATAGGGAAGTTGATTTCCTTGTGTGTCAACCATAAAGAAATATGGATTAGCAACATAATGACGACCTTCTGTGGTGTCAGTTACGGTAATAAAACTTTCTAAGGTTGGTTGCACATCAGCAGGTAATTTTGCTACTTTATCAGGACTATTCAAAAGCGGTGAAGGTGTATCGGTCCAATCAGAGTTGCCAAAATAAGCAGCAATGACAGCAAGACCGTTTTCAAATCCGGCTGCTTTAGCAAGCTTGTCAGCATTATCATTGATATCTGGATGGAACTTACCTAAGAAATGCTTTGGTTGAAAACCTTGTGCAAATGAAGTAGCAAAATGGGCTAGCAAACCAGGTTTTGGTGCTGGCAAGTTAAAGCGCACTTCATGATCAGAAATGATATCAACACTCATAGGTTCGCCAGATACAAGAACATAATCTTTTGGCTTTGCTATAACCTTTGGATCAAGCGCTAGGTTGTCATACCAAAACTTGACATCTGCGCTAGTAAAAGGATGCCCGTCAGACCATTTATGGCCTTTGCGTAGATAGAAGGTTAGTTGTGTGTAATCGTCATTCCACTTCCAGTCTTTAGCAACATTAGGAACAATGGTTTGTAAATCATCACTATAACGCACTAAATTCACATGGCGAACCGAAAGAAAATCTGAGGTTCCAGCTTCTGTTGCATTAGATAACACATCAAAAATTCCACCATATTTTCCAATAGAATCATATGGAGCCACAACCAAAGGTTCTGCTGGGATACGTTGGCTTAGTGGTGGTAAATCAGGATTACCACGAATTTTTGCGTTCAAACTTGTAGCAGCTGGATTTGCATTAAAATCAAGTGTACAGTTTGCAAGTTTTTGAAATTCAGATAATTCATATTGCTGTGGATATTTGCCAGGAGCTACACCTTTAGGATCGGCTATTGTAACTGATGGGCAATTACCAGCAGCAAACGCGCTACCAACCATCAAACTTGCTAATGCGATGCTTGAAACACTTTTAAGTAGTAAATTCATCATTAAAAGATTCCTTCAAAAAGCAGGAGTTAATCGACATTTTAATAAGCAGATAAAACAAACTTTATCATGCAAAATCAAGAGAAGAACCAAAAGCATTCAACAATCATTAAGATAGCCATTAAGACCACGACCTATACCATATTGGATAGATATTGAGTATTGAATGGATCTTGGAATATACTTTTAAGTAGCATTGAAGTATTAGCAAAGATTATTTGCCTCATGCACTTATAGCAATGTTTGATATTACGATTATTATTTATTCCATCAATAACAACACTATAAGCACAGCTACAACATCATATAATGCTAAATGCTCTATCTAGTACCTCCCCTTAGAACTAATATAACCATAATACATGCCATATGACAAGAAGTTTATATGACAAGAAGTTTATAATATACTAATATAGCTGTATTTTACAATTTAGATGAAAGGAAAATGATTGGATATTATTATATTCTTATTAAATTTGTCAGGCGCTACTATGCTGTTGCTGTTTGCTATCAAATTGATTCAAACAGGGATTGATCGCTCAATAGGAGCCTCATTCAAACGCGTGATCACCGGCATTGCGCAAAACAAATTCAAAACCGTTGGCATAGGCGCCTTTTTTGCTGTGACGTTGCAAAGCTCTACTGCGAGTGCGTTGTTAGTTGTAGGTTTTTTTGGAACCGGTTTAGTTTCATTTCCAAATGCATTAGCTTTTATATTAGGAGCTGATATAGGCTCGGCATTCATAGCTTTGATACTATCTTTTGATTTAGTATTGTTAATGCCAATATTGTTATTGATTGGTGGATGGCTATATTTAAATTATAATTTGACGATCCATCGCCAAATAGGAAGAATATTCATCGGCGTTGGGCTGATATTGGTTGCCTTGCATTTTCTAAATTTGGCAATTGAACCCTTGCGTGCAAGCAGTTTTTTTCAAGTGATTGCAACTTATATTGCAACCGATATTGTTACAGGATTTATTATTGGGGCATTATTAAGCTTTGTTATGGTTTCTTCGATTGCAGCTATTTTGGCAACAGCAGTATTAGTGTTTCATGATGTATTGCCGTTTTTGGCTGCTGTTCCAATGATTTTAGGTGCTAATTTAGGCAGTGCATATTTACCTGTTTGGTTATCACGAAAGCAAAAATCATCTGCGCGAGGTATTTTATTTGGCAATTTTCTTTTACGTGGAGGATGGTCAATTATCGCGTTGATTCTTTTTAAATTGATAGATTTTCAAGAGTCTCTTTGGGCATCTAATTCTGTGCAAGCTTTGCTTTATGTGCATGTAGGATTTAATATAGTATTGGCTTTAATTTCTCTCCCGGTTCTTAAATTTTTAGAACGACCTATCATGTTGTTAATGGCACAAAATCAAGTTGGTAAAAACGATTCCCTCCAAGATTCATTCCAACATGCCAGTGCGCTTGATCCCAACGTAATCCTTGAACCAAAGCTTGCAATTGCTTGCCTACAGCGTGAGTTGCTAAGGATGGGAGGATTGATTGAGTATATGATTAAACCAATTTTAGAGCTTTATAAAAAAGAAAACAAAGCAGAAATTGAATCCATCCAAGCCATTGATCAAAAAGTTAATGATGAATTGAATGCTATTCGTCAATATGGTGCAGCGCTTGATGTTGATAAAATGTCGATGGAGCAAACAAGGCAAGTGCGCCAATTAATAGATTATGCTATCAATCTTGAGCATGCTGGTGATATCATTGCAAAAGGTTTGTTGGTGCTAGCAGAGCAAAAAAATTCTCAAAATATTGGTTTTTCACAAGAAGGCTGGGCAGAGCTTACCGATATGCATGAGCAAGTTTTAACAAATGTTGTAATGGCGCTTGATTTATTGGTTAACCCAGATATTGATAATGCAAGAAAGGTACTGGAAGCTAAAGTCCAGATTACTCGCTTTGAAGGCAAAAGCAGATCAAGGCATTTAAAGCGTTTACAAGAAGGTTCAGCGGTTAGCTTTGCAAGTAGTGACCTCCATCTTGAGACCATTTATGCGTTTAAAAATCTTAACTCAAAAATAACATCGTTGGCATATCCTATTTTATCACAAAATGGACAATTGTTAGAGTCGCGACTGATCCGCGAAGAAGAGATTCATTATCAATCTTAAAAACTTGAAAGACAATATCACTATTACGGAACTCATATGATGGAAGTACAACAAAACATATGCTGGATTGTCATTGATCAATTACGCGCGGATTGTTTAATCGGGGCATTGGCAGATTATGTTCCAACGCCTAATCTTGATCGGTTGATGGATGATGCATGTGTGTTTACAAATCATCATTCTGCCATTAGTCCTTGTGGCCCATCGCGTGCTAGCATGCTAACGGGTAAATATGGTTTTAACCACGGTGCTATGCGTAATGGCACACCCTTGGCGCAAGATAGTCCAAATATAGCGCGTTTTTTAAGAGAAATAGGCTATGATTCTATGCTATTTGGCTATACGGATATCACGCAAGACCCGCGTTTTCATGCAGCCAAAGACCCTATCATGCAAGATTATGAGCAGGTCATGCCTGGATTTCACGAAGTGGTAGAAATGCGCCAAGGTAAAAGCTTTCCATGGCGAGCGGATTTAATAGAAAAAGGATATAATTGTCCAAAATATCAAGATTTTTATCAGCCCGTAACATTGCTAAATAGAAAGTTGCGTTTTGATGATGCTGCTTTTTATAGTGCACAAGATAGCGATACAGCTTTTTTGACCAATCAATTCTTAAAATATATGAAAGCTTATACGCAACAGCCTTGGTTTGCCCATCTTACTTATATCAGGCCACATCCACCATTTGTTTGCCCAGCACCTTATAACAAATCTATCGATCCAACATTGTTGCCAGTACCAATAATGCCGCGCTCAAGAGATGAAGAAATGGCAGTACATCCCTTTTCGCAAGCTTATATAAACACGAGTGGGCCTTTAAACTATGTTCAAGGATTTGATCATTATCATGAGCCATTGTCGCTAGAGCACATACAAATGATACGCGCACAGTATTTAGGCTTATTGCATGAAGTAGACGTTCATATAGGTAAGGTGATTGATTTTTTAAAAACCACACAACAATATGACAACACGCTGTTAATCATAACCTCTGATCATGGAGAAATGCTTGGCGATTATCATATGTGGGGCAAAGGTAGTTTTTATCCACAAGCATACCATACCCCATTGATCATGCGCATTCCACAATATCAAAAAAGCTATGGTAAAAAGATCAATTTGCCAACGCAATCCATTGATATTGCTCCAACGATACTTTCTTGGGCAAATTTTGATAAGTCTTATACAATGGATGGAAGAAGTTTATTGACATTAATGAATGATCAATCAGTTGATAATTGGCGTACATATCATATCAACCAATGTGATTATGGGAGTTTTTTAGCCAAAACAGACTTGCTATTAAATACAAACCCTAGAAAAACCCAAATGATGTGCATTGAAGATGACCAATATCGTTTGATATTTTTTGCAGGAGATCTACCTGCTTTATTGTTTGATAAACAAAGAAATGAAGCCTTTGAAAATGTTGCAAATTTACCAGAATATCAATCCCAATTACTCAAGATGACGCGCTTAATGAATGACCATTGGTTACAATATTTTGATCCTTCTGGGATGAGAGATCAGCAAGTTGCTTGTGATTAACCCAATTAGTAGTAATTATTTGCGTGCAAATGATGGTAGTAAGGTTTAAGGTAATATTAAGTTGATTGTTTGAGTTTAAAAAAATCACAAGAGTGTTAAGCTAACGTTGGAGTGCCTTATTATGCAAGAACAAACACCAAAAGATCCTTATCTATTGACTCCAGGTCCGCTTACAACAAGCATGCAAACGAAAGAAGCAATGTTACGTGATTGGGGCTCATGGGATGGTGATTTTAAAGCGATGACTGCTACATTGCGTAGTGAATTAATTGCGATGATCGGTCCAAATTGCCAAGAATATGATTGTGTTCCAATGCAAGGCAGTGGCACTTTTGCTGTTGAAGCAATGCTTGGATCCTTCATAACAAAAAATTCAAAAACGCTAGTTTTGTGTAATGGTGCTTATGGCAAACGCATTGTAGAGATATTGGATTATATACAACGACCTTATGTGTTGATTGATAAAGGAGATTTTCTTCCACCTTCTGTTGAAGAAGTAGAAGATGCGCTAGATCAAGATCCATCCATTGAAAATATCGTTATTGTACATTGCGAAACATCCTCTGGCATTTTAAACCCGATTGAAGAGATTGCAGAAATAGCACATCAAAGGGGTAAAAAATATTTGATTGATTCGATGAGTTCATTTGGGGCGGTGCAGCTTGATTGCGCAGCATTGCACTGTGAGGCGATTGTTTCATCTGCCAATAAATGCATTGAAGGTGTTCCTGGATTTGGGTTTATTATTGCTAGAAAACAAGCCCTAGAGCAGGCAAAAGACAATAGCCATTCTCTTAGTCTTGATGTATATGCACAATGGCATCATATGAATAAAACTGGACAATGGCGCTTTACACCACCAACACATGTTGTTGCAGCATTTTTACAAGCGCTAAGGCAACACCGCATGGAAGGTGGCGTTCAAGGCCGTTATCATCGATATCAACAAAATAGAGATCGATTGGTTGCAGGAATGCGATTGCTGGGTTTTGAAACCTTATTGGATAAGCGTTGGTTGTCACCAATTATTGTGACGTTTTTTCAACCAGAAGATTCAAATTTTAAATTCACTTCTTTCTATGATTGTTTAAAAAAGAAAGGGTTTATTATTTATCCAGGTAAGCTTACTGATGTAGATAGTTTTCGAATAGGATGCATCGGTCACATTGACACCAATGTGATTGATCAATTATTAGATGTCGTTAAAGACACATTAGCAGGAATGCGGGTTAATACTACAAAACCACCTCTAAAAGCGCTTGAAGAACGAAGCAAACTACAACATTAAAGGTATTATAAAATGAGTAACATGATTGAAGTCAATGAGCGCACATATGTTCATACCAATAAAACATGCATTGTCATTTGTATTGACGGGTGTGAGCCTGACTACATGGATATGGCAATGGAAGCAGGCTTAATGCCAAACTTAAAAGCAATTTTGGCAAAAGGAACCTCGAAAATAGCCCATTGTGTTATTCCTTCTTTTACCAATCCAAATAACCTTAGCATTGCAACGGGAAGAGCACCTAATATCCATGGGATTTGTGGAAATTTCCTTTACGATACACAACATGATAAAGAAGTGATGATGAATCATCCTAAATTTTTGCGCGCACCAACTATTTTCAAAGCTTTTTTTGATCAAGGGGCAAACATTGCAATTGTTACCGCAAAAGACAAATTACGTGCATTATTAGGTCATGGTCTTGATTGTAGTTCTGGTCGTGCAATGTGTTTTTCTGCAGAAAAATCCAATGAAACAAATAAACAAGAGCACGGGATAGAACATGTTAATGAATGGTTAGGAATGCCCGTTCCAGATGTGTATTCGGCTGAGTTGTCGGAGTTTGTATTTGCCGCAGGCGTCAAGATCCTTCAAGAAGGTTCTCCCGACATGCTCTATCTTACAACAACCGATTATGTCCAGCATAAACATGCCCCTGGCACTCATTTGGCCAATCAATTTTATGCCATGTTTGATGGTTATTTAGGACAATTAGATCAATTTGGGGCAACCATTGTCATCACAGCCGATCATGGTATGAAACCAAAGCATTTGCCAGATGGCAGTCCTAATGTTTTATATCTTCAAGATATCTTGGATGATTGGTTAGGCAAGGCAGCTGTACGTGTGATTTTACCAATAACAGATCCATATGTTGTGCATCATGGGGCATTAGGATCGTTTGCTACGGCTTATTTGCCTGATGGATGTGATCAAGATGCAATGATTGCAAAACTGCAAGCACTTGATGGTCTTGAAATGGTTTTATCTAAGCAACAAGCTTGTGATCAATTTGAACTTCCAGAAGATCGTATTGGTGATGTTGTTCTTGTGAGCACAGAAAATACGGTATTAGGAACCAGTAAAGACCGTCATGATTTAGCAGCATTAAAAGAGCCGCTACGATCTCATGGGGGGACAAGTGAGCAAAAAATTCCTTTTATTATTAACCAAAAGATAGATTTACCAGAAGCACCGCGATTGCGTAATTTTGATGCATATTTTTATGCAACACGCGCTGCGGATATGTCTTTATAATCAAGGAGCTATAGCTAATGTCACAATTACCAATTTCTTTGCGCCATGAATCGATGCGCATTGCAGGCAAAAAAATAGATCATGAAGAGCGCATTGATGTGCATTATCCTTATAGCAATGCTGTGATTGGATCTGTGCCAGCTGGCACAGCTGAGCACGTGCGCAAGGCCTTTCAAAGCGCAGCAAATTATCAATCTAAACTGACACGTTATGAGAGGCAAAGTATTTTGCTTAAAACAGCTGAAATACTCAATGCACGCAAGCAAGAACTTGCCCCTATCATCACTGCTGAGCTAGGAATATCCATTAGCGATTCACTCTATGAAATCGGGCGTGCTTTTGATGTTTATACCTTAGCAGGCCAATTATGCTTGAACGATGATGGAGAAATTTTTTCATGCGATCTTACGCCACATGGCAAAGCAAGAAAAATTTTTACAATGCGTGAGCCTTTAACGGCTATTTCGGCGATTACGCCTTTTAACCATCCTTTGAATATGGTTTCCCACAAAATAGCCCCAGCAATCGCAACCAATAATTGTATTGTAGTAAAACCAACCGAATTAACGCCACTGACGGCCATATATTTAGCTGATATACTTTATGAAGCAGGTTTGCCACCAGAAATGCTTTCAGTTGTAACAGGCTTGCCAGAGGCTGTTGGAGATGAAATGATCACTAATCAATATAGTGACCTTATTACTTTTACAGGTGGCGTTAAAGTAGGAAAATATATAGCTGAAAAAGCTGGCTATCGTCGCCAAATTCTTGAATTAGGCGGTAATGATCCTTTCATCATCCTTGATGATTTAAGCGATGTTGATCTTAAAAATGCTGCAGCTCTTGCTGTTGCAGGTGCCACAAAAAACTCAGGCCAGCGTTGTACGGCAGTTAAGCGTATATTAGTCCAAGAGAAAGTAGCCGATAAATTTGTTGAATATGTATTGGATTTGGCAAAAAAAATTCGCTTTGGTGACCCAATGGATCCAACAACAGAACTTGGCACTGTGGTGCATGCACAAGCAGCTGCTTTATTTGAAAAACGCGTTTTACAAGCTGAACAAGAAGGCGCTAAGATTTTATATAATCCTGGGCGCGAAGGAGCATTGTTGCCACCAATAGTGATTGATCATGTATGCCATAACAGTCAATTGGTTATGGATGAAACATTCGGACCTGTGGTTCCAATTATTCGTGTTCCCAATGATGATGAAGCAACTATTAACATATCCAACTCAACCAATTTTGGTTTATCATCAGGGGTATGCACAAATGATTTTAATAGGATGCAACGATATATTGCAAATTTGAAAGTTGGCACTGTTAATATTTGGGAAGTACCCGGTTATAGAATTGAGATGTCACCTTTTGGCGGGATTAAAGATTCTGGCAATGGATATAAAGAAGGCGTTATTGAGGCAATGAAAAGCTTTACCAATATCAAAACCTTTTCGATGCCATGGTTGCATTAATCAAATGAATATCCATATCATTACAGTGGTCATACTGACATGTTACTTTAAGCATTAAAGAAAGTAAAAACATGAAAGCATTATATGCAAATTGGTCATACCCGACTGCCATTCGCTTTGGTGCAGGCAGAATTTTTGAACTTGTTGAAGCATGCATGCAAGTTGGTATGAAAAATCCGCTTTTAGTAACCGATAAAAGCCTTGCCGATCTACCTGTTGTGCATAAGGTGCTAAGCATCATGGACAAAGGCGGATTAGGCAGAGCAATCTTTAGCAAAGTTGACCAAAACCCAAATGAAAAAAACGTTGCTGATGGACTTGCTTTCTACCATGAAGGAGGACATGACGGAGTGATAGCATTTGGAGGTGGGTCAGGGATTGATCTTGGTAAAGTTTTGGCTTTCATGGCAGGTCAAACGCGTCCAATATGGGATTTTGAGGATATTGGAGATTATTGGACTCGTGCAAATGGGGATGCAATTGCACCAATTATTGGAGTACCCACAACAGCAGGAACTGGTTCAGAAGTTGGACGAGCTTGTGTGATCATGAATTCTGTTACAAGTGAAAAAAAGATTATTTTTCATCCAAAAATTTTGCCATCACTAGTCATTTGTGATCCAGAGCTAACATTAACAATGCCTCAAAAGATCACAGCAGGGACAGGCATGGATGCGTTTGCGCATTGTCTTGAGGCCTTTTGCTCGCCTCATTATCATCCAATGAGCCACGCGATAGCGCTTGAAGGTATGCGCTTGGTTAAAGAAAATCTACCCATTGTGTATGATCAAGGAGATCATTTAAATGCGCGCGCGCATATGATGAGCGCTGCAATGATGGGGTCGGTTGCTTTTCAAAAAGGTTTAGGAGCAATTCATGCTATTTCGCATCCAATTGGAGCGATGTATCATACACATCATGGTACAACAAACGCGGTAGTGATGCAGCCTGTGTTGGCTTATAATCGCAGCGCTATTGAAAGTAAGATTGAACAAGCAACAGCATATCTAGGAATTGCTGGAAAATTTGACGGGTTTTATGAGTTTGTAGGACGGATGAATAAGCGTTTGGACATTCCAGACAATCTTACACAACTTGGTGTGCAAGATGTCGATGAAGAACAATTAAATAATATTGTTGCAGATGCTCTAAAAGATCCAAGCACTGGTGGCAATCCAATAGAAATGACGTTTGAAAACACAAGAAAATTGCTTGAATCTTGTTTTTAAAATTAGACCAACATATTGGGATTAAGCAAGTATAATATGATGAAAGTGAATGTTACAATTTTAAGAGCAGGGCGTATAGGGTGCGTGTCATTGCAAGGGCGGATAGTCAAACAAAGGTTACTGGTCTGTTGCTGATAGCTGTTCTAGAAGCTGCCCATCGTCTATATAAGCAGTATGGATGTGATGTTCAAACCATTGAATACATTGTAGATAATGCCAATATTGATGGAGTATTATTTGACCTCAACTGATACGCATACAGAGCTCATAGAGTTTTATATCCATCAACAAAAAGTTATTGTTGTGAAAACCAATTGATCTTGATATCACAAAGGTTGAGGCGTGCTTAGCAGTTGTTAAAAAAATCAACACCATTGATGATAGCATTTAACCCTTGCTTCGACCCTCATTTTGTAGGTATTAAAATCTAAATTGAGCGAGCATGCTTGTAAGATTATTCCCTAATGTTAGATATCCACAAGAGCGCCACTTCTTCTACTGCTTCGATGGCAGCGTAAAGCGTATGTTAGCAACACCAACTTATTGTCCACCCAACGATCATAATATTGTAGTAAAATGAGCCTCAATACAAAAAGATTGTATCCCAATAGGGGGCTTGATATTTTAAAAGATCAAAGATATGATCTTTAACTATATATGATCATATCATCATGCTTGATGAGCAACATTGATATTACCCGATCAATAAGGAATTAAATTTACTAGATTAAGGAATGGACGATGCTTTCAGCTGAGGAATTTTTATATCATCCAATGATACTTTTATGTGATCGCGCTCAGGAGATGTGGTATTGTATGACTCAATTACCTATATCAAACAAGTATGAATATTATATGGAGTTTGGAGTATATAAAGGCGCTGGCATCAATACCATGTCCGGTTATAAACAAGATACTACATTTCATGGATTTGATAGTTTTGAAGGGTTACCAGAACTATGGGATCGCGGACCGGGTATGGAGGTAGAGAAGGGGCATTTTGCATTATCAAAATTACCTTCGGTACGCAACAATGTTGTGCTATATCCTGGGTGGTTTGATGCAACAATACCCAAATGGAAAAAAGATCATAAAGGCGACATAGCCTTTCTTAACATGGATTGTGATTTATATAGCTCAACCAAAACTGTATTGACCAGCTTAAATGAGCAAATCAAGCCAGGGTGTTTTATACGCTTTGATGATTTGTTATCTTCGATAATGCATCCATATCCTAATTGGCAAGAAGGAGAGTGGAAAGCATTGATTGAATGGTGCCATGAATATGATCGTAAGGTTACCCCACTTGCAAGATCGTGGAAAAACAGTTGCCTTGTCGAAGTTATCCAATAAGCCACGAGGGAAATTAGTTATCATAGCCATATTGCCATCACAGCTATATTATGATTGCTAAAACAGATGATCTATTAAGTCTTGAGCGCGCGATATTTTTTAATCACCAGATAGTTCTTGGATGCTAAATGTTAGTAACTAGTTCAAGGGGTTGGCATCATCAAAGATCAAAGTTGGTCGTATTGCTTCTTAAGTTTTGTGTTAATAGCGTTTAATGGATGATGATCTTTGTCCTTGATGATGGGAGGTTCTATTTCTTGCCTAATAAAATATTTTAAATATGTGTTATATTGATCATCACAAGACTATTACGATCCCTCAAGTTTTTAATTTTCCATCAAAAACCATTGATTTAGGCTAATAACAATCCACTCAATGGCAGAGTAAATCGACGAAAGTTTTAAATATTTGATGAACATATATGTAGTTCAATAAGGAAAAAAGATGCAATCAGAATTAATGACAAAACCAATTGCACTGATCACAGGTGCAGCACAAGGAATAGGATATGCATGTGCTAAAGCACTACAAGCAGATGGCGCAAGGATTGTAATAGCTGATATCAATGAGCAAGGCCTCAAAGAGGCTGCAAACAATCTTGGCAATAACACGCTTGCAAAGGTTTGCGATATAGGTGATCATGCTAGTATATTGAACATGTTTGATGAAATTGAACAAGAGCTGGGCAGGGTGTCTATTCTTGTTAATAATGCTGGTATTGCTATGGCGGGTGATTTTTTAGAAACATCGCCAGAAACATTCAAACGTGTCCTTGATGTTAATTTGACAGGTGCATTTGTTGCATTGCAACGTGCTGCAAAAGCAATGATTGCCCATGACATTGAAGGGGCTGTTGTTAATATATCATCAATCAACGCAGTTGTTGCTGTTCCAGCTATTGCTGCCTATTGCGCATCAAAAGGTGGCTTGATGCAACTTACAAAAGCATCATCATTAGCCCTTGCTCCTTATAATATACGCGTTAATGCAGTCGGGCCTGGCTCAGTTGATACCTCAATGCTTGCTGGCATTAATA
Organism: Alphaproteobacteria bacterium; assembly: GCA_965178085.1. Classification (GTDB taxonomy): domain Bacteria; phylum Pseudomonadota; class Alphaproteobacteria; order CBCXTS01; family CBCXTS01; genus CBCXTS01. Next base: position 250,353 of record CBCXTS010000005.1, read on the forward strand.
ATAATGCCCAAGCGATGGAAAAAGTATTTGCTAGAACACCACTAAAACGCTTAGGAAAACCGAGTGAAATAGCCGATGCTGTTGTTTTTTTAGCATCCAACAAAGCAAGCTATATTACAGGTGAAACACTTTATATTGACGGGGGTAGGATAGGCATGAACTACACTTGCTAACGACCCAATTTATTGTTAATATATCAAGTTATTGGTAGTATATTGGATAAGTTTTTAATCAATAGCATGCTATCATACATCTAGTTGATTGGTTTGTTTGTTTTAGGAGATATTGAATGCGTTGTTTGGTGGTATTATTTTGTACGTTACTATTTCCAGTATCATTATTGGCTGCAGACAAACCCACGATTACGATTGCGACTTATGATAGCTTTGCATCCGAGTGGGGCATTGGGCCTATCTTAAAAGAACATTTTGAAAAAACTTGCCAATGCACTGTAGCATACAAAAGCTATGCTAGCTCACTTGCCATGATTGCTGGTATCAAATCTGGAGCATTGGATGAGGCAGATATATTACTTGGCTTTGATCAAATAACATATCAGTTAAATCCATTTATCAAAAACCATCTTGGACAACATCATATTAATGATGGAGCTGTTTTTGCTGATGATAAGGTGGTGGCTTATGATTATGGCACCATTGCGTTGATTACGACAAAAGATACCTTTAAAAACTTGCCCACCAGTTGGGATGATTTGGTTGCAAAAACCTCCGATCATTCATTAATACTGATTGACCCGCGCGCATCAACGGTAGGGCAAGCTATGTTAATGGATTTAGCCATACAATATGGTGATGATTTGGATGATTTTCTTAAAAAATTAAAACCAAAAATATTAAGCCTAACCCAAGGTTGGAGTAGCGCTTATGCGTTATTTACGCAAAAAGAAGGCGATGTGGTGCTTTCTTATACTACCTCTGCCTCTTATCATCGTTTGATCGAAAAAGATGATAGCAAGATTGCGCTTTTAAATGATGGGGGGCATATGCGCCAGATAGAACTGATGGGCGTCTTAAAAAATAGCAAACATCAAGAGTTAGCACAAAGTTTTATGAGCTATGTACTATCTGAAGAAGCGCAAAACCTTATCCCTACGACGCAATGGATGTTTCCAGTAAAAGCAGGCATTCATTTGCCAGACAACTATATTATCCATCAAGAGCCACGCTATCATCAAGAGGCCAACATTGATATGGTTGGTGTGTATCAAAAAGCATTAGCGGTTTTTACTCGATATTTTTAATATGATCCCGATATTTTTAATATGATCCCGATATTTTTAATATGATCTTAGTGTTGCATAAGATACGGCGTCCTTTATGTAGCATAAAAGATCATTTTTTACTGCTATCTTGTTGTGCATTGATAGGTATATTGTTGCTATATTTATTGATTGACGCATATCATTATTTGATAGATATTTTATACATTGGTCCTTTTCTATTCATTTTACAGCAAAATTTTTTACAAGCATTGATGAGCAGTGTTATTTCTTGTGTTGTCGGATTAGGTATCGCGCGCATTATTTTTTATAACCCGAGCTTGAAGATCGGTAAAATATTACACTATATTGCCCCTTTATATTTTGTGATGCCAAGCTTAATGATTATATTATGCATGATAGGGCTTTATGGCAATAATGGATTGCTTAATAAGCTATTATTGGGGGTGCATATAGGGCCAATTAAAAATCTGATCTATGGTTATCATGGTGTTATATTTGCCCATGTTTTTATTAATTTTCCTTTAGCTTTATGGGTGATAAGCCAAGCCTATAACAATATTGCCCATGAATATTGGCGCCTTGGCAAGCATTTACAATTTACCCCATGGCAACAATGGTACATTATAGAATGGCCATTAATCAAAAAATCTGTATTAGCCTCAGCAATACTTATTTTTTATTATTGTTTTATGTCTTTTGCTATTGTGCTTGTTTTAGGAGGGGGGCATGTCAAAACATTTGAGCTATCGATTTATCAAGCTTATTATCAAGAGTTTAATCCCCAAAAGGCTGCTTTTTTAGGCATCATACAATTTTGCTGTTTATTGCCGTTGGTGTTTTTTATCCATAAAGAGACATTCTCCTTTGCTTCAAAAGCACCTGTTGATTTTAAGCAAAAACCATCCATCAAGGGTTTTTTTATTCAGTTGCCTGTTTTATTGATATCATTTTTTTATGTACTGCCTGTCATTTGGTTTATTGGACAATTATTTTCTAAATTCTCAGTGGCTGTATTTACCAATGTCATTTTTTGGCAAAGCGTTGGCACATCTCTAATATTATCGCTAGCAAGTGTGTTGATTAGTTTTTTATTGGCGATAGGTCTTATATATCAATCATCATTTCATTTGTTAAAATCAATGCTTCAAAAAATGTACGACATGTTGCCATTATTTTTTATTGCATTGCCTCCCTTTTTATTGCTCAGCGCTTATTTTAGTTTAAAGGGCAATTTTAACCCGCCATTATTGACAATGATTATCATACAATCATTGCTATTATTGCCGCTGATATACCGCATGCTACAGCAAAACTTTGTGCAATCTTTTCATTATTATCATGCCATTATGCGTGGTTGTCGTTTGTCGTTTTGGCATAAAATACTGATCATGGTTCGTGGCAATAAAAGTAGCACTAAAAAAGCCCTTGGCTTTGGTGCAGCCTTATCATTAGGTGATTTTTCTATCATAGCATTATTAGGCAATGAAAATGTCACAACCATACCATATTATCTATATGCTAATATTAGTCATTATAAATTTGATACTGCTATTTTTATTGGCCTTATATTAATATTATTACAATTATTATGTTTTTTACTTTGCATAGAAAAGAAGACCTCAACCCATGCTGCAAATTCATAACCTCAATACTAACATCGATGGGTTTAGCCTACAAGTTGGGCATGTAGAATTGCCCACTGCATCGGTTATGGGGCTGATTGGGCCATCAGGGGCAGGTAAAACCAGCTTGTTATTGCTATTGGCAGGTTTTATTAAAACAACACAAGGGTTGATTAAGTTCAATGGGCAAGATATTACCGACCAACTCGTTGAAAAACGCCCTGTTACGATGTTATTTCAAGATAAAAATATTTTTGAACACCTTAACGTTGCAGAAAATATCAAGCTTGGCTTTGCAAAAAACATGACCAAAACCAACCAACAAACGCTTTATCAACAAGCGTTAAACCTTACCCATATGGATGCATATACTCATCGCTATCCCTATCAATTATCTGGTGGGCAACGCTCGCGTGTGGGGCTTGCACGTGCACTGGTAATGGAGCGACCTATTTTACTGTTAGATGAGCCATTTGCTGCCCTTGATCCTGGTATGCGATATGATTTGATGAGCGATATTGCTCATATAGCATCGATTAATCAGATGGTGATATTAATCACATCGCATGAACCATTAGGCATTGGCAATTTTTGTAGCCATTTTGGTTTTATGCAAGATGGGCATATGCGCTTGTTTGATACCCCTCAAAAAGTGCTAGAAGATCAACAATATATACAACAATATCTATATGGCCACAAAAGACCATGAGCTGAGTTAGGTAAAGCTATCGCTCAATGATAGGGACAGCTACCATATTGTAGGGATGTCATTTGATTGCCTACACGTGGTTTGTAGCTATGATCTACTCTTTGCTAGATGATCAAGCAATCCCTCAAGATTTATCAAGCTCAATTTTGCAATATGTTCATTTGGTTCAAAATTAGATTCTAGCTGTTGATTAGGATCAATAAGAAGTGGATCTATATCCGGCATTGTGAATTCTTGGGTTACAGATTTTGTCTTATCGATATTGCTTTCATTATTGTTATTATTTAATAAGTTTGATAGTATAGAGCGACATTTTTCTAGTGCTTGGCTATTAACGGCCTTATCATGCACATGACAATTAGCTTCATGCCAATCTAACATTGCCAAAAGAGTATTTGCTACTATTTCATCTGGTTCTTGCTCCCAAAAGCTTCGCATTTTGTTAGCTTTTGATGTTCCGTATGTTTGATATTTTGTGCATGGATATCAATTTGGTGTTGTTTAAAAAACTTATCCAATGAAGCATCACTAAAATCAAACACATGGCCAGTGCCCATGTTGAATGTTTTTTCTAAATATAATTTATCTATATCAGAAAGGTTACTCATCAATTACCGCCTGCTTGCTCTCAATGCTTTAAAAATGTTGAGTAGCTTGCTATTTTGTTTGCCCATTGTTGTTTTAAGCATGGGTTAATGAATATTGAATGACATTGGTTCTTTTTGCATGAAAGCCAGCTGCGCAATAGGCTAGATAAAACTGCCATTTTCTAATAAAGTCTTGATGATAACCTAAATCTAGTACCTTATCTTGTGCTTGATTAAAGTTATCTAGCCATTGTAATAAGGTTTTTGTATAAGATTCTCCAAATTTAAACTCATCCAAAATATGCAAGCCATGTTTTTTAGCCAATTGATGAAACACTAGCTCAGATGGCAAAAACCCACCTGGAAAGATATATTCTCTGATATAATCAGAGGTGTTGGCATATTGATGATACAACGCATCATCAATAGTAATTGTTTGAATAACGATCCTTCCATCTTTGTTTAAGCATTCTTTGATTTTGCTAAAATAATCATCCCAATATTTTCTGCCAACCGCCTCAAACATTTCAATGGATATGATATGATCAAACTTATCTTTTTCTAATCGATAATCTTGGAAGGCAATTTGAGAGTTGATATTGTTATCCTTGATTAATTGTTCACTATAAAATTGCTGTGCTCGCGATAGGGTTAATCCTTTGACACAATAGCCTTGATGATGGGCTTCGTTGATCAACCCACCCCAACCACAGCCAATTTCTAAAATTTGTGATGTGTTTTGATTAAGTTGGCTTAGCACTCTTTGATATTTATTGCTTTGAGCTTGCCATAAACAATCTGCTTTATCAAAGATCCCAGCAGAATAACTCATAGTTTTATCAAGCCATAGCGAATAGAAGTGATTGCCTATATCATAATGGTGTTTAATATTTTTTTTACTACCTTTGAGAGTATTTTTTTTCAATAAATTTTTAAGCCCAAACATAGCAGAATATATAATATTGCTATGGAATAAAGGTTCTAAATCCTTTTGATTTAATGCAATCAATGAAAGCAAATTGGCTAGGTTGTTGGTCGTAAACAGACCTTTGATATAGCCTTCCCCAAATCCAATATCACCTTTTGATAAAACTAAATCAAATACCCTCCAATCATGAATCTGAATATCGCCATGTATTGGGCTATTTTGATCACCAATATTGATTGTATCGCCACATGGCGTATTGATGATCAAGTGACCATATTGTGTTTTTTCGAGCTGTTTAAAGATTCTGCTGTACATTGTTGAGAGTAGGTCCAAGGTTTTTTCAAAGTTTATTTCAATGTATCTCTAGCAGATATAGCATTTGTAATATTGGGTTGATGTTAAATATCATTTTCTAGTTTGGCAGTTAATTTTTGACAATTGATGATTAGAATGCTTGCATTGATAGCTTTAATGTTTGCAACGAATATGTCAAATGGCATGTCCGTTGGCCAAGCTTGATTTTTATAGGCTCAATAGTCCATTAAAACATTGATTGGATCATCTAGCAATTTTAAAACACTTTGTGTTTGTGACATCAAATAATGCAAGCTTGTTATATGGTTGATGTCGGGTTTGAAATTGTTGAAAACAAGTAAAATATCAAAATCAATGAGATATTTTTCAATCATGTTCGTAAGTTTTTTTTCGTTCTGAATATCTATTTACTAAATACTCTTTAGAGTCTCGCGTTAATATTGTAAATTTGACCAACTCTTCCATCACATCAACGATCCTATCATAAAATGGTGATGCCTTCATGGTGTTATCACTTTCAAACTCATGATATGTTTTGGCGATAGATGATTGATTAGGGATGGTAAGCATGCGCATCCATCTGCCCAAAATTCTAAGTTGATTAACTGTATTAAAGGATTGTGAGCCTCCTTCAACTTGCATCACAGCAAGCGTTTTACCTTGGGTGGGTCTGACTGCTCCAATAGACAGCGGGATCCAATCAATCTGTGCTTTCATAATGGCTGTCATAGATCCATGGCGCTCAGGCGAGCACCACACTTGACCTTCTGACCAAATAACTTTTTCACGTAATTCTTGCACTTTGGGATGTGTCTGGGTTGCACTATTGGGCAGTGGCAATTCCAACGGGTTAAAAATATACACATCACAGCCAAAAAAATCCAAAATACTGGCGCATTCCTCTACCACTAACCTACTAAAAGAGCGCTCTCGAAGAGAGCCATAGAGTAACAATATTCTAGGTGGATGGGTTGAAGGATTAAGTGGTATTAACTTTTCAATATTTGGAAGGTCAATAGCGCCTTTGGCAATATGCTCTAATTGATTCATCGTTTGATTTTTTTAATTGCACCATTGTATTGTTCAATGGCGGATGGGGTGGGATTTGAACCCACGAGACGCTCACACGCCTGCCGGTTTTCAAGACCGGTGCCTTCAACCACTCGACCACCCATCCGCATGATATTGGTGATGATGTTAACCACCAATAGCACAAGCTACTTATATTAGCTTATTAATATTAAGCCTATCAATATTAGCAAAGCCATCGTTAAATGATTATGCTCTTTTAAAACATAATCTTTTAAAACATAACTCCCTTTTAAAACATAACATAAGAAAATGGAATTGCTTTTAAAATAAAAGATGCATTTATTCACGATGATCAATGGCAAGGCCAACAATTTCGCAGGTTTTTTGGATAATAGGACGTGAGCGTATCTTAGATTTTTGTGCCCCTTTAGCCAAAATAATATCTAACTCATCAGGGCTCGCAAGCAATTGATTGGCGCGTTGTGCAATTGGTGCAAGCGTTGCAACCATCACATCGCACAATTTTGTTTTGAAAGGCGCAAAGGTCATACCGGCCAAATCATCATCGAGAGCTTGTTGCATACTCATATTGCACATATCGGCGTATATGCTAACAAGGTTGCGTGCTTCGGGTCTATCGTTAAGGCCTTCAAGATCGCTTGGTAGGGGACTGCTGTCGGTGCGTGCTTTACGAATTTTTGCAACAATGGTATCAACATCATCTAGTAGGTTTATTCTGCTAAAATCAGAAGAATCGGACTTTGACATTTTTTTACTACCGTCGCGCAATGACATAACGCGCGCTGCTTGTGATAAAATTAAAGGCTCAATTTCTGGAAAAAAATTTGGACAATCCCAGTCATTGTTAAATTTTATTGCAATGTCACGCGTTAGCTCAAGATGTTGTTTTTGATCTTCACCAACAGGCACATGCGTTGCTTTATATGCTAAGATATCAGCAGCCATTAAATTAGGATATACATAAAGGCCAGTTGATGCAGCTTCACGGTTTTTACCTACTTTATCTTTAAATTGTGTCATACGGTTTAACCAGCCAATGCGTGCTACGCAGTTAAAGATCCAGCTTAAATAGGCATGGTCGCTATTGGCAGATTGTGCAAATAAGATATGTTTTTGAGGATCAATGCCAGCTGCAATAATACAAGCTGCAACTTCGCGCGTGGATTGACGGAGTTTTTTAGGGTCTTGAAAAACCGTAATAGCGTGCAAATCAACAACACAAAAAATACATTGATAGCTGTCTTGTAAATGGACCCAATTGCGCATTGCCCCTAAATAATTGCCCAAATGCAAATCACCGCTTGGCTGTATACCTGAAAAAATTAATTTTTCATGCATTGATTTATCAGACATTGGTCTAGAATCGACAGACATGATGAAATGTTCCTATTCATGAATTGATTAATTAAGATGGACACGAATAGCATGAATAACTTGCTCAAACATGTCTTGCGTTAAGCGCTTTGTATTAACATTATAGCGAGAACAATGATAGCTTGAAAACAATGCTAAGGGTTTTGCAAGGTTATTATTATCATCTAAATGGTAGGTTTTTCCATGAGCAAAAGGAAATGCACGAACAGGATATCCAAGTGCTCGCAAACATGATTGATGTGCAATCGTCCCAAGCACAAGAATTGCCTTTATTTGATCCAATGCAATCAGCTCTTTTAATAGAAAATTACGACATTGGTTGATTTCCTGTCCGATTGGCTTATTGTCTGGTGGTACGCAGCGAACTGCGTTGATAATACGACAATCAAGTAATTGTAAATTGTCATCTGGCAAGCGTTGATAAATGCCATTGGCAAAACGATGGGTTAAAAGCGTTGCATATAGTAAATCTCCTGCATAATCGCCTGTAAATGGTCGTCCTGTTTGGTTTGCTCCATGCAACCCTGGCGCAAGGCCTATAATGGCAAGGCGGGCTTTTTGGGATCCAAAACCTGGTACAGGAGCATTATGATAAGTTGGATATTTTTCCTTGTTATGATCACGAAATTGTCCAAGCCTAGGACATAACCGACAATTGGATGCGATGATTGGAAAAGACTGCTGGCTTGGAAAAAAATGTTGCATATGATGGCTGATATTTTGATCATTGGTACAATTAGATTTGATATAGTAATCAATACCTTAATCATACAAATTTGATAAAAGTGCTTGCAAAATTACCCTTTTAGCGAAAATTATTGTCTATGGCGATTATTTTATTTGGTATTTTATTTGGTATTTTATTTGAAAGCACCATTAATGCTTGCGCTTACCATGTTTGACAATGGTAGTTTTAGTTAATCTTGCAAACGTCCAATCAATGTCTTGATATCGCTAAGGTCAATATACTGATCTGCTTGGCGACGTAATTCGTCGCTAGCCATAGGTGGGTTTGTTTTGATGGTTGATATCACCGACACTCTTACCCCATGGCGTTGCACTGCTTGCAATAATTTACAAAAATCACCATCGCCAGAAAAAAGAAAAGCATGGTCAATGTGATCGCGCATTTCCATCAAGTCAATGGCCAACTCAATATCCATATTGCCTTTAATTTTGCCCACACCAAAAATATCGGTATATGCTTTAGCAGGCTTTGTAACTAGTGTATAACCGTTATAGTCCAGCCAATCAATCAAAGGACGCATTGGTGAAGATTCATAGCCTTCCATTAGCGCAGTGTAATAATTCATACGCACAAGGCGTCCATCATTTTGAAATAATCGTAAGAGCTTTTGATAATCAACTTCAAAGTCCAAAGCTTTGATTGATGCATGTAAATTAGCTCCATCAATAAAAACCGCAACCTGCTCATTTGGATAAATGTTTAACGACATAGCGTTTAATCCTTATAAATGCATTAGGTGTTATTTTAAATCTTGCTGTTGGCAAAACAGACAAAAGCTTTCCAAATACAAAACCCACCATGATAAAAAGTAAATGATACAACCCACCAACATGATGCACACCAAATCAATACTACAATCGCTTAACAATGAAATCTGATTTTAAGATAATCATAGTTTATTAAGGCTATGCACTCCAGGGATAGATCGCAGTGCTTTTTGTAATTGGGCAGAAATATAATAGCTATTAGGTAATTTAACACGAATATTACCTATATTGGTTTGCTTTAGACAAAATTCAACGCGTTCATGACCTTGTTTTGCATGTTCTTTAAACAAGCGATGAATGACCTCAAGAGGTTGCTGTGTTGTCACAACAATTTGCAATCCAGTTGCATTTTCGCCTCGTAGTTTTTCATGCAAACTGACAATATTATGGACTAGTAACCTTGGAGTTTCACGCTGTGAGGATGAATCAATGGCAATATCCATCAACAACAATTCCGATGTTTCTAGAAGAGGGCGTATTTGCTGCAAAAGGCGATCATAAACTGTTACTTCAAAACTACCAGAGGCATCTGACATTTGCAATAATGCCACTTGGCCATGCTTTGCATTAATGATGCGCTTAGATGTTAACGACCCAGCCATGCGAATGGTACCAGATTTATCTGCAATATCACTACATTGGACAATTTTTAACTGGCTGAGTTGTGTTTGATAAATCGAAAGAGGATGATCGGATAGATAACACCCGCAAGCCTCAAATTCACCCGTTAGTTTAGCCTCAAGAGGCCAATCATCACAAGCAGGTAGCTGAGGGCGTATTTCAAAAGTCTTGCTGTCTCCAAATAAATTAGACTGGCCCGTTGCACGATCGTTTTGGATATCATTTCCATATTGCAATAGCAGTTGTGCAGATAGAAAAAGTTGACGCCTATTTGGATTTAAGACGTCAAAGGCACCGCTTCGTGCAAGGTTTTCAAGTGCTCGTTTGTTAATTAAATTGGCAGGGATACGCTCAACAAAATCAAATATATTTTGAAAAGGACCAGTTTCAATACGCAAATCTATGCATTGTTCCATAGCAGAATATCCGACATTGCGAATAGCCGACAGACCATATTGCACACAAGGCTCTAAATCATGATCGTTGGTTGAGCTACCATAGGTAATTTCAAAATTAACTCCAGATTGGTTGATGTCTGGCGGTTTCCATTTAATTTTGTTTGTGTTCATATCGCGCAAGAAAGAAGTAATTTTATCCGTATTATTAAGCTCAAATGACATGGATGCTGCAAAAAACTCTGCTGGATAATTAGCCTTTGCCCATGCTGTTTGATAGGCAATCATTGCATAACAAACCGCATGGCTTTTATTAAAGCCATAACCTGCAAACGCTGCCATCTGGTCAAAAATTTTATTTGCTAAAGGTCCCTCAATTTGATGAAGTTTTTTGGCTCCTTCAATAAATAAACGACGTTGTCGTTCCATTTCAGATTTAATTTTTTTGCCCATGGCGTTGCGTAACAAATCGGCACTGCCAAGGGTAAATCCTGCAAGGGTGCGCGCCATTTGGATTACTTGCTCTTGATAAATCGCAATACCGTGTGTTTTGGATAAAATAGGCTCAAGCAAAGGATGCAAATATTCTGGCTTTTCGTGGCCATGCTTGCGCTTGATAAACGCAGGAATATTATCCATGGGTCCAGGTCTATATAGCGCAACAATGGCTACAATATCATCAAAACAATCTGGCCGAAGTTGTTGCAAAACTTCACGCATGCCTGAAGATTCCAGCTGAAAAACTCCAACGGTGTTGGCGTTTTGCATTAATGTAAAAGAGTTTTGATCGTCAAGGGGAAGGTTTGAAAAATCGATAGTGGGATGGTCAGAACGTTTTTGAATAAATGTTTGTATTAAAGCTAAAATACTTAAGGTTTTTAAACCTAAAAAATCAAACTTTACGAGGCCAGCTTTTTCAACCCATTTCATATTAAATTGCGTTGCTAATATATTAGAGCGTGGGTCGCGGTATAAAGGCACAAGCTCTTGCAAAGGTCTATCAGCAATAACCACCCCTGCAGCATGGGTTGATGCATGGCGATATAACCCTTCTAATTGACAAGCAATATCAACAAGCTTTTGGTTTTCAGCTTCGCTATTGATTTGCTCACGCAGTGCAGGCTCTTGCTCAATAGCTTGCTTAAGCGTAACTGGAGCGCTTGGGTTATTGGGGATAAGCCTGCATAATTTATCAACTTGGCTCCAAGCAAGCCCCATAACTCTGCCTACGTCACGCAGCACTGCCCTTGCTTGCAATGTCCCGAAGGTAATAATTTGTGCAACGCGTTCAGAGCCATATTTTTGTTGCACATATTGGATGACTCGCTCGCGTTGTTCTTGGCAAAAATCAATATCAAAATCTGGCATTGATATACGCTCAGGGTTTAAAAACCTTTCAAACAGTAAATCAAACTTAAGCGGATTAATATCGGTAATGGTTAATGACCAAGCAACAAGAGAGCCCGCTCCAGAACCACGCCCTGGGCCTACAGGAATATGCTGCTTTTTGGCCCATGCAATAAAATCTGCAACAATTAAAAAATAATCAGAAAAACCCATATCATCAATAATAACAAGCTCATGCTGGAGGCGCTTATAGTAATCATCCTTTTGATAAAGGTCATGATCGCTTGCATCTGCAATAATTTTCAAACGCACAGCAAGGCCTGCAAGGGCTTGTTCTTTTAAAATATCGCCGGCTTTAGTAAGCGTTTTGATATTGAAATGATCTGTAATCTTTGTATTTTGACTATCTTTGGTATCAACATCGACGACTTCATTGGTAGTGGTTTTGGTAGATAGATGGTTGATTTTAGGCAAAAGAGGCTCACATGGTGTGGGCATAAAAGCAATACGCTGTGCAATATGGAGGCTATTGTCGCATGCCTCTGGGATATCGCTAAAAGTTGTACGCATATCTTGTGCAGATTTAAAAAAATGCTGCCCAGTTTCATAAACACCCTCATGACCATCAATATTAGGGCTTGCGTTAATAGCAACAAGCACCTTATGTGCATTCCAAAAGCTATGATCTGGATAATGGCAATCATTACTGGCAATAAGAGGTAAATTGAGCTCATAGGCAAGGTCAATCAAAGTTTGTTCGGTTGCTTTTTCTTGCTTGCGTTCAGTACGCATCAATTCAATATAATAGTAACCGCTATAGATTGCGCTTAAGCGCTCAGTAATGATTTTGGCATGCTGGGGTTGATTTTTTAAGATTGCTTGGCCAGCAGGGCCCATCCACCCACTATCTAAAACTAATAAATCTTTTGACAATGGAGCCAGATCTTCTAGATATAAAACAGGCTTGCCATAAGGTTCACTAGGAGCGTCTTCTTGCAACTGCAAGGATTTTGATGCAGCGTGTGAGCTAATGGCCATTAGATTTTGATACCCTTGAGCACTCGTTGCAAAAGCTAGCAAGCGGCCATGATAAAGGTCATTGGGTTGGCGTTGTTCAAAGTTGGTATTGTTTTGTTGCTGCTTGGTAAGGCTCGCGCCAGCAGCAATACACACAGCAAAATCGCAACCAACTAACGGTTGAATACCATGTTCGGCTGCTTGCGTAGCAAATTCTAATACACCAAACATATAATCAACATCACTAATAGCGACTGCGGGCATTTTGTGTGTTTGTGCAAGGGCAATTAATTTTGATACAGGAATAGCACCGCGCGCAAGAGAATAAGCAGTGCGGTTGCGCAAATGGATAAAGCCATCACCGAAATGCTTTTTCATTGCTTTATATCAATCAAAGGGGGTGTTGGTTGCAACGCTAACGTGGTAGGTTTTGAAAGGTGCTTGGAGTTTGTTTTTTTAGAGTGTTCTACAACCAACTGACGTTTAGATAATGTCCATTGTGTTTGCATATAGGATGCAATATTCAAATCGTGGGTTACAACCATTAATGCAAAATGCTCCTCTTGGCTTATTTCAAGTAGCAGTTTGATAAGGGCTGTAGAGTTTTCTTCATCGAGGCTACCGGTGGGCTCATCTGCTAACAATAAACGAGGTTTAAGCGCTAAGGCTCTTGCAACAGCAACACGTTGGCGTTCGCCGCCTGATAATTGCCCTGGACGATGATGTAACCGCTCTGCTAACCCAACACGCTCTAGCAAAAAAGTTGCTCTCTTATAAGGGTTTTGTGAGAGGATGTTGGTTAGTTGCATGGGTAAAACAACATTTTCTAAAACAGAAAATTCTTCCATTAAAAAATGCGCTTGAAATACAAAACCAATCGCTTGCGCGCGCAAGCGGCAGCGCAAATGTTCGTTAAGGTTAGATGTAGCCTGGTTGCATAAAAAGACCTCTCCTTGGCTGGGGCGCATTAACAGACCGGCAATATGTAGTAAGGTTGATTTTCCAGACCCGCTAGGTGCCATAAGCGCTATATGCGATTGTGCAGATACACGCAGATCTACATGATGGAGGACATCAATATTGGCATCTCCTAAACTATAAGAGGCACAAACCTTTTCAAAAACTAAAATATCATCCATGACTAAGAATTTCGATAGGCTGTAAACGCACTGCACGAATAGCAGGATACAATGCAGATATAATAGATAACGTTAACGTCATCAAACAAATCATTCCAACATCAAACCAAATCAGTTTAGCAGGAAGTTGGCTTAGAAAGTAAATTTCTTCTTGAAATAAATCTTGCCCACTTAGCTTTTCAATTGCGTGTTGGATAGAGCGAATATTTAATGTAAATAAAATACCTATCCCCACTCCAAGCATTGTTCCAATCAAGCCGATAGCAGAACCGCAAATAAGAAAAATACGCAAAATACTTGAAGCACCAACCCCACATGCACGCAAAATAGCAATGCTGCGCTCTTTTTCATGGACTAACATAATTAGTGAGGCCAAAATATTGAATGCAGCAACAAGGATAATTAATGTTAAAATAACAAACATTACATTGCGCTCAACGCGCAAGGCACCCACTAATGACTGGTTAGATCGCTCCCAATCTCGTACATGATATTGATTGCCTAAATCTTGGCGGATTAATTGGGCTACTTCAAAAGCATGGTAAGGATCGTGCAAAAATACTTCAATGGCGCTTACTTGATCATGATCAATATCAAAAAATTCTCGTGCAAGTTTAATGGGCATTAAAACGGCGGTGCTGTCATATTGATACATGCCTACTTTAAATGGCCCAAGGGGCCTATATCCTAAAATACGCGGAACCATACCAAACGCCGTTTGCGTACCGTTGGGATGGATTAATGTTATCGTATCGGTGCGCTTAAGAGCTAAATTACGATAGAGATGGTGACCTACAAGTAATCCCTTATCTTGTTTAAAATCATCTAAAGCAAAAGGGGCAACTGTTGCATTCAAGCCAGGGGTTTGTAGTTTTGTCTGGTTGCTTGATGTAGGGGTTTTGCTGGTTGCTACTTCTTGAGCTTCCAATGCTCGTATGACCACGCCGTGTGAGCGACCATTGGCTGTAGCAATGGCTGTTCCATCAATTAAAACGCGTGCATGTGCAATTTTATCTTGCTGTTTTAGTTGATCAACTAACGATTCTCCATCTGTAATGGAGCCACTATAAGAGCTAATGGTAATATGGCCGGTAAATCCTAAGATACGATCAAACAAATCTTGACGGAATCCATTCATAACAGACATTACGATAATTAATGTTGCCACTCCAATTGCAATTCCAATAAAAGAAAACCACGATATTAATGATATAAAGCTTTCTTTCTTACGTGCACGTAAGTATCGTATGGCAATGAGCAACTCAATCTTTAAAAAAGATAATCGATTTGCATGATTTGTGCTTGCATGGCCATTGTTAGTATCGATGTTATTTTCAAGTTGCATCTTAGTAGAACCTAATTTGTTTTGCTCTTATTGAAATAGGGCATATCATTAGTAATAGATTAAGAAGATGTTGTTGAAAGGGTGGCTGCAATTTCTGTTAATTTTTGTACAGCTGCATCAGGTGATAGCATAGATAATTCATTGGATGAACGCTTGCGCAGCTCAACCAAACCGTCCTTGATAGATTTTGGTCCAATAATAATCTGCCAGGGCAAACCAATTAGATCCATGTCATTAAATTTGGCACCAGCATTGATGTTGGTACGATTATCCCATAACACTTCAACACCGTGATTGCGCAAATCTTGATATAGTTTTTGGGTTATAAGATGTGTATCTTGATCTTCGGGTTTTAGCTCAATAATACCAGTTAAAAAAGGTGCTACGGCTTCAGGCCATATGATGCCTTTATCATCATGATGGACTTCAATAATAGCACCCAGTAAACGTGAAACACCTATACCATATGATCCCGATTGAAGGGGTAGGGATTTACCGTTTTTGTCGGTTACAAAAGCATTCATTGCTTTAGCATATTTATCGCCAAAAAAGAAAATATGCCCTACCTCAATACCACGTGTTACAATGCGGTTATTTGGCGTGACCTCGGCCTCAAATTGTTCTTGATTGTGTGATTCATCGGTGGCGGTATATTTTTGTGTCCACTGGGCAATGATCGGATCTAGGTCGCTAGTAAAATCAACCTCTTGTGCAAGAGGATCAATATTGATTAAAGCACGATCGCAAAAGACTTCACTTTCTCCAGTTTCGCTAAGCACAATAAACTCATGGCTTGTATCGCCTCCGATAGGACCCGTTGGTGCACGCATAGGGATAGCCTTAAGGCCCATTCTTGCGTATGTACGCAGATAAGCAATAAACATTTTATGATATGCAAGCATTGCACTTTCTTTATCAAGGTCAAAAGAATATCCATCTTTCATTAAAAATTCACGCCCGCGCATTACACCAAAGCGAGGGCGAATTTCATCACGGAATTTCCATTGAATATGATATACTAACTTTGGCAATTCGCGGTAAGATTTGACCGATTCTGCAAAAATTTGTGTGATTTGCTCTTCATTGGTTGGTCCATATAACATAGGACGACTATGGCGATCTGTAATGCGTAGCATCTCCTTGCCATAATCATCATAGCGCCCTGATTTTTGCCATAACTCTGCAGACTGAATGGTGGGCATCAGTAGTTCATGGGCTCCTGCTAAATTTTGTTCTTCGCGAATAATTTGAGAAATTTTTTGCAACACACGCTGTCCAAGCGGTAGCCAACTATAAATACCTGAGCTTGCTTGGCGGATCATACCAGCGCGCAACATATATTGATGAGATATAATGGATGCATCTTCAGGTGTTTCACGCAATGTTGGCATCAGATAGTTGGATAATTGCACGCCATGTGCGCGATAAGGCGATTTTGATTTTGTCATGGTCTATATCAAAGTTAAGTTGAGGTTTAAAACAAGTTTGATCCAAATAATGTATATCATATCAATTAAGTGACAATATTAGGGCGCCTTCAATGTTGATGTCCCTTTAATACTAAATTCTTGTTAATAAGCTACCTTAATGGTTAATGTATAAGCCATTGCTTGGGCATTATATATTCCTTATAAAGGGCTAGTATGTATTATGCAATCATACTATGAATGGGCCTGTGATGATATCGTTATAAAGCCATCAAAACATGGCAAATATTTGCCAGTTCTATATTAAGCCAAGCTTTCATTGAGCCAATTTAAAACCGCTCACTTAACCAAATGGCTAAACGTGAAGTTTTACGAATAGCTTTATAAAGCACAGGAAAGGCAAATGCCTTTGTCCCACCAAACGTATCGGCTTGCGCAGCGTGTTCGAGCTCTTCAGCGCGAAAGCGTGCAATTGTTTGATATAGATCATCTTGATGCTGGTTGATAGCATATAACTGGTTTTTGTAGTGGATATCAATTTCATCTTCTACTGCTACGGTGCAAGCCATTGCGTGTTGATGACTAAAACGTGCACAGATGAACCCCATCATGTATCCTGCCCAATGCCAAACTCCCATCATGGCGGTAGGCCGAGCATGAAACAATTGAAGTTTTTGGTTAAAATATTCTAAGTGACGTTCTTCTTGTTGCTTCATTTCTTCGATGCAGGTAATTGTTTCTGGTAAAGCAGATTTGCGCAAGCCGTCCAATTGCCCTTGATAAATACGTACAGCTCCATATTCACCAGCATGGTCTACGCGTAACATTGCGTGCGTATCACCATTAGGATCCCCTGGTAGGTAGCGAGGTCGTGAAAGGTCATATTGCTCATTGCTAACAGGTGGGCTGGCAACAATATTAGTTTCTTGCTTTAATAATACATTACCCATTTTATTATTGTTTCCATATCCCAAACAAGCAATAACAAGCCGCTATAAAGCTAATAAGCGCATTCCATCCTGCCATGCTTAAATATAAAAAAATCCACGCAGGTTTTGTACAATCTGGAGCTGGTTGGCCAAAAGCCATGAATATTTCATCGCTGGTGGTCGGTAGGGTTTGGGTTGTACTGCAACTTGCAAGACCAGGCCACCAATTATATTCAACGCCAGCATGGAAAGCAGCCAATCCTGTGCTTGCGATTAAAGCAAGGAAGGTGATCCACAAAACATAAAGATGAAACCTTCTAGAGACATAACGATTGAACAACAAGGACATGATACAAACAACAACAATAATCCACCATGGAATGCGTTGCCATTGACATAATTGACAAGGAGCATAACCAAAACCGTATTGTGCACTATAGACACTAATGAGTATAGATAGCGCTACAATCAATAGAGCAATTTGGGTGGTGTATTTTTTATATGGATTGGTTTGATACAATGGCAATGTCTCTTAATGGCTAAATATAATATTACCTCTAGATCAAGTTTAGAGCGAAAAAGATCAAGTTGCAAGTATCAAAATCTATTCATACGACTTAAACCAATGGCATTAAGGGTACAATATGGACACTGATTATATTAATTTTAAGAGTAAAAAACCTGCAATAGCAATTATAAAAACCGCCAATGTAAGCAGGTTAAAATAGCGATCTATCCATTGAGATAAAAGAGGACCAAATTTCCATAAAAGAAACGCAAGTAAAAAATATCGAGCTCCTCTTGAAACAAATGAAGCAGCTACAAACGGCAAAAAACTAAATCCTAGTACGCCAGATGCAACGGTAGTCATTTTATAAGGAATAGGCGTAAAGCCGCCTAGCATGACTAGCCAAAATCCATATTGATTAAAGAGTTTTTGATATTCAATGATGGCGTTTTCATGGCTATAAAACGCTAATATTGGTTGACCAATTAAATGATAAAATTGTACGCCAATGACATAACCAACAATACCACCGCCAACCGATGCAATGGTGCAAACGGTAGCTGTTTTCAACCATTGACTACGATTTGCCAAAACCATTGGAATGAGCATTAAATCGGGTGGAATTGGAAAAAAGATACTCTCGGAAAAACTTACAGCGCTAAGCCACCAAATTGCTTTTGGACTTTTTGATTTAGATAAAACCCACTGATAGAAGGTTTTTAATGTTTTAAACATAAAAAATCCGCCAAGGTATGAACATAAATTAGGCAATCAGTATAGATAATCAATATTCCAGGTAGGCCATAGATATTGTTGGCTCATTGTTTTAATGACGGATTGCTTCCTCGTTTTCTTGTGGATCAACAGGAGGTTGAATGACATCTGTCTCTTCAGGCCATTCTATAGGAATAAGTTTTTTGGTTAAGGCATGCTCTAAAACTTCAATAGCATTTGACACTGGTATGATCTGCAACGAGCGCTTTATTTTAGTTGGCATGTCTTTTAGGTCTTTTTGATTATCTTGAGGGATAATAACCGTTTTAATACCACCACGAAGTGCAGCTAAAAGTTTTTCTTTTAGACCGCCAATGGGTAACACTCTACCGCGCAATGTCACCTCACCTGTCATGGCAACATCGCGGCGCACTGAGGTGCTTGTTAAAGAAGATACAATAGCTGTGACCATTGCAATACCTGCAGAAGGGCCGTCTTTTGGAGTAGCACCTTCTGGAACATGGATGTGAATATCGCGTTTGATCATGAGATTACGTTCAATGCCAAAGCTTGCAGCTTGGCTTTTAACAAAACTTTCGGCTGCTTGAATAGATTCTTGCATGACAGAGCCAAGCTTTCCAGTTTTGATTACTTGGCCTTTTCCAGGTAGTAATGCTGCTTCAATTTGTAAAAGCTGACCACCAAACGTAGTCCATCCAAGCCCAGTAACAACACCCACTAGATCTTCTGCTTCTATTGAACCGAATCTGTATTGCCTAACACCAGCCATTTCGCTAAGATTACGAGCTGTTATTTGTAAAGATTTGCTTTCTTTACTAATAATTTTTTTAACAGACTTTCTACATAAATTTGTAATAGAACGCTCTAATGCGCGTACGCCTGCTTCGCGGGTATAATAGCGCACCAGATCACGGATGCCATTATCATTAAGATGAAATTCTTTATCTTTAAGGCCATGCTCTTTAATTTGCTTAGGGACTAAATAGTTGCGTGCAATGCGGATCTTTTCATCTTCTGTATAACCAGGAATATTAATAATTTCCATGCGATCCATTAAAGGAGCGGGCATATTTAAGGTATTAGCTGTGGCAATGAACATTACATTTGATAAATCGTAATCCACCTCAAGATAATGATCATTAAAGGAGTTATTTTGCTCTGGATCTAATACTTCAAGCAAAGCTGAAGAAGGATCGCCGCGCCAATCATGGGCGAGTTTATCGATTTCATCTAGCAAGAAAAGAGGGTTAGAGGTTTTGGCTTTTTTCATCCCTTGAATCACTCGCCCTGGCAAAGAGCCAATATAAGTACGCCTATGGCCGCGTATCTCAGACTCGTCGCGTACTCCTCCTAGTGACATTCTTACAAAGTTACGGTTTGTAGCGCGTGCAATAGAGCGCCCTAAAGATGTTTTGCCAACACCAGGAGGACCAACCAAACATAAAATGGGGCCGCGCATTTTGCCAACACGAGCAATAACGGCTAAATGCTCAATAATACGCTCTTTTACTTTTTCAAGCGCGTAATGATCTTCATCTAAAATATTTTGCGCGCGATCAAGGTTTGTATGAACACGTGAATTTTTATTCCACGGGATGCCCAATAACCAATCAAGATAATTGCGAATAACGGTAGCTTCTGCTGACATAATGCCCATATTGCGCAGTTTTTTGATTTCAGAATTGGCTTTTTCACGCGCCTCTTTAGTTAGTTTGGTTTTTTTGATGCGCTCTTCTAACTCTTCTATTTCATTGCGTTCACCGTTATCGCTGCTACCTAACTCTTTTTGGATAGCTTTCATTTGCTCATTAAGATAATATTCGCGCTGGGTGCGTTCCATCTGGTTTTTAATACGCCCACGGATGCGCTGTTCAACGTGCAATACGTTAATTTCCCCTTGCATATGTTCTAGAATAGCCTCTAGGCGTTCTTTCACAGAAAGTTTTTCTAATAAAACTTGTTTTTCTTCGACCTTGATTGAAAGATGCTGTGAAACGATATCAGCGAGTTTACTAGGATCGGTTACTTCTGCTATTGTTGCAAGAATTTCAGAGGAAGATTTTTTCTCTAATTTTAGATATTGATCTAAATTATCAACAACTGTGCGCCGTAAAGCTAATATTTCATCATTTTCATCATTTTCTTCAATGATATCTTCTATTTCGCCTTCAAGGTATGCGTCTTCTTCATGCAATTTAGTAAGTTTAACTCTTCTAGAGCCTTCAACTAAAATCTTTACGGTTTGATCAGGCAGGCGTAGCAACTGTAAAATAGTGCCAACAGTGCCAATATCATATAAATCGTTACGGGTAGGGTCTTCTTGGTCTTCATTTTTTTGTGCAATCAATAAAATTTCTTTATCGGTTTGCACAACTTCTTGTAGTGCATTAATAGATTTTTCTCGCCCAACAAATAATGGCGCTGCCATATGGGGAAACACAACAATATTACGCAAAGGTAACACAGGTAACACAGCGCGTTGCTTTTTGGGACTACTACGTGGTGCTTTTTTTGTACTGCTTGCTTTAGCACTGGTAGATGTTTTTTTGACGGAGGATACTTTGTCGGATGGCGTTGTTTTTTTGGCAGCCTTTACAATAGTCGTATCATCGTCCTTCGATGTTCCCTCAGGTGCTTCTTGATGTTGGGATGTTTTATCAAGCGAGCGTGGTGCTTTTTTTGAGGATTTGGGAGGATTGTTTTTGCTATTGTCACTCACAAGCATATTACCTTCATTAATTTTAATTTAATCACTATATTACTATACATAAGATTAAACACATAACAATCAAGAAAAAAATAATTTATTATTAACTTTAATCAATAAAATAGATAGCAAGTTGTATAAAATATTAAGGGGAAACTTGATCAGAGCTTCCCCTTAAAATTCGATTAATATCGAATGTAAAATATTACCCCAGTTATGAGCAACCACTCGTTGTACCACAAGTAGCACATTGCAAGCAGGTGCCATTGCGAAACAGGGTGAAATTCCCGCAAGAAGAGCAAGAATCTCCCTCATAACCCTGTTGACGCGCATCGGCTTGTTTGCTCAGTTGATATGCTGAGTCATTATAGTGATGTGTTTGCGCATTGGAGTTTACCTGGGCCGTTTGCAGTTCGATAGCAGAGAGACTGTCAGGGATCTCACTATCCCCAGGTTTCCCTAAACGATCTGATGTTTTACTATCAGATTGATGTTTAGCGAACTTCGTAGCAGGAGTATTTTTTCCTGCAAAACTTTTAGATGCCGTTTGCATTGGTTGTGTATCGGGTTGCTTACGGCTGCGGATATAACCTTGCGATGCAATCCGATTAAGCGTTTCCCAAGCATGCTCGGTTTTATCTGGCAATGTTCCTTCTGTTTCACCATCGCCCAGTGTATCAGAGCGAAGATCGCTAACAGAAGAAAGATGGGTTAAATCATCGCGACCAAGGTAACTTACGGCAAGTTCTCGGAATATATAATCAATAATTGAAGTTGACATTTTAATAGCGTCATTGCCTGTTACGACTCCACTGGGTTCAAAGCGAGTGTAAATAAAAGCATCAACAAATTCATCAAGAGGAACGCCGTATTGCAGCCCGATGGATATTGCAATAGCAAAATTATTCATCAAAGATCTAAAAGCTGCGCCTTCTTTATGCATGTCGATAAAGATTTCACCAACTCGACCATCTTCATATTCACCAGTGCGCAGATAAATTTTATGTCCACCTACAGAGGCTTTTTGTGTGTAGCCTTTGCGACGATCAGGGAGTTTTTTACGCGCAATGTTACGCAACATATCATGGGCCATCTGTTGGGCCAGTTTTTCAATATGCTCTTGTTGATTGATAGACGCTTCAGCTTCAGATGTTTCTTCTAGAGCAATAGGATTGTCGTTCAACCAATTGGCAATTAAAGGTTGTGATAATTTAGAACCATCGCGATATAAAGCATTGGCCTTAAGACCAAGCTGCCATGATAATTTATAGGCATTGGCACAATCTTCAATGGTGGCAGTTGCTGGCATATTAATGGTTTTTGAAATAGCACCACAAATGAAAGGCTGTGCCGCTGCAACCATATGAATATGTGCCTCAGGTTTCAAAGATCTGGTGCCAATTTCACCGCAAACACTTGCGCAATCAAAAACCGACAAATGTTCTTGCTTGAGATGAGGGGCACCTTCTAGCGTCATTGTACCACAACACCAACGATTGGTGTCGTTAATCATCTGTAGGTCAAAACCCAATGTTCTTAAGAGATTAAAGGTAAGCTTTTTCTGCTCTTTGACAGGAATTGAAAGGATATTGGTACAAAAATCTTCTCCTACAACGTCTGCTCTAAAGGCATGATTGATATGAAAAACATAAGGTAAGGCAGATTCGATATTGTTTATTTGCTCCTCGCCAAAGCCAAGTGCACGTAATTTTTTATCATTAATATAAGGGCAGTTTGTAAGTGTGGTATGGCCTTGTGCATATTCAATAATATCTTTAGATTGCGCATTCGTATAACCTAAAACAGTTAATGCTCTTTCAACGCTTTGATTAATCATGCGGAAATATCCCCCGCCTGCAAGCTTTTTAAACTTTACCAAAGCAAAATCTGGCTCGATGCCGGTGGTATCACAATCCATGATTAAGGCAATTGTACCTGTTGGGGCCACTACAGTTGTTTGTGCGTTTCTAAAGCCATTTTTTTGACCCAATTTTTGTGCTGTTTTCCACGCTTGTACAGCAGCTTGCACTAGGTGTTGGTCAGGGCAATGTTGATGATCAAGCGCAACAGGCAATGTATGAAGCTGTTCATAACCAACTGTGGCGCCTTTGGCTGCTAATAAATGGTTATGAATAACACGGCTCATATCTTTTTTGTTTTTTTCATACTCAGCAAAAGGAGAAAATTCGCCTGCCATTTCAGCACTAGTTGCATAAGCGGTTGCTGTTAATAAGGCCGTAATGGCACCACACAGCGCGCGGCCTTCTTGGCTATCGTATTGAATGCCGCATGACATTAAATACCCACCTAAATTTGCATATCCAAGGCCTAATGTACGATAGCGCCATGAGCGCTCAGCAATTGCATGAGATGGAAATTGCGCCATCACAACCGATAGCTCAAGCGTTAATGTCCAAAGACGAACAGCATGAGAAAAATCATCTAGTGCTAAAGTGCCATCTTTGTTGCGAAAGCGCATCAGATTTAGCGATGCTAGATTGCATGCGGTATCATCAAGAAACATATATTCAGAACAAGGGTTGGATGCATTGATACGACCTGATTGTGGACATGTATGCCAATCATTAATTGTTGTATCAAATTGCATACCAGGATCGGCACATGACCAAGCAGCAAAGGCTATTTGATCCCATAAATCGCGCGCTTTAATGGTGCGAACATTGCTGTTTGTTGTACGCGCTTTGAGAGTCCAATCTTGATCTTGTTCAACACAACGGAGAAAAGCATCGCTCACACGCACAGAATTATTAGAATTTTGTCCCGATACGCTAGCATAGGCATCGCTATCCCAATCGGTTGTATAAACAGGGATTTGAATAGATGTGTAACCTTGTGCAGCATATTGTAAGGCACGCGCAATAGCACCAGAGGCAATGGCATCTTTGCGTGCAGAAGCAATTGCTTGCTTAAGGGTTTTGTTTTGATCTGGATTGTCTACATATACATCTTCAACATAACATGCTTGCATAATGGCGTTGAGATGCTTTTGAAGTAATGTTGATCCAGTAACCATAGAGGCAACTTTTTGCTCTTCAATCACTTTCCAATTGATAAATTCTTCAATATCTGGATGATCAATATCAACAATAACCATTTTAGCAGCCCGGCGTGTCGTTCCGCCAGATTTGATGGCTCCTGCTGCGCGGTCTCCTATTTTAAGAAAACTCATGAGACCAGAAGATTTACCACCTCCAGCGAGTTGCTCATTGGCTGCTCGAATGCTAGAAAAATTACTGCCTGTTCCAGATCCATACTTAAATAAACGTGCCTCACGTTGCCAAAGTTCCATAATACCGCCTTCATTGACCAAATCATCTTTTACAGACTGTATAAAGCATGCATGTGGTTGAGGGCGCTCATAGGCAGTTTTGGAAGGAGAAACCGCCCCAGTGGTGTGATCTGCAAAAAAATGTCCTTGACTTGGACCATCGATACCATAGGCCCAGTGTAATCCAGTATTGAACCATTGGGGAGAATTAGGTGCCCCCATTTGCATTGCCAATTGGTAACACATTTCATCATAATAGGCGCGCGCATCTTGCTCGCCATCAAAATAATGATGCTTCCAACCCCAATAACACCAAGTACCTGCAAGGCGGTGAAAAACTTGCTTTGCAGAAGTTTCACCTACATTAAAGTGAGGATCAAGTTTTGTATCAGGAACACAACGCCATAAAAATGCCGGAACATCGTTTTCTTCAACTTTTATAAGTTGAGAGGCAATGCCAGATTTGCGGAAATATTTTTGAGCTAAGACATCACAAGCAACTTGGCTCCAGAACTCTGGAACTTCAACATTGTCTTGCTGGAAAATGATATTGCCATCAGGATTTCGAATGCTACTAGTAACTTTGGTAAAGTTTAGATCACGAAAGACGTCGCCGGTTGGTTTTGTAAAGCGGTGGGATATTTTCATGTTGAACTATCAGTTTGATATTATTGTAAATATAAATATATGTATGTTTTATCAAGTATCATTCATCTGACGATGGTAATGATGTTGTCTTATAGTTTGGCAATATTATTCAATTCAAACTTGTATATCCCCACGACATCATGTGTGTTTAGCAAACTACAAACCTATCAAACACAGGAATCTTGCTTTTAAAGCCAGCAATATTTTTTTATAATATGCCTAAAGGTCGCAAGTTTCATGCCAATAAATTAGAAATTATGGATCGTAAGTCTTCTATGTTAACGATGGCTATATACAAAATGATGATTGATATTTAGCTAACGATAGAAGATGTGATGATTTGTAAAATTATGCAACCTTGTGGCAATAATTATTTTAAATTAAGGCAAGTTTTATAATTAACCAAGGCCATTTGATGACATGCTATCTTACTTAAATGATAGCGATTACATGGGATGCAACATGACCCTATTGATCTTTTTGATGTTTCTTAAATATATGGTTTTAAGCACAAGAGCGTTCGACTAATTCAATGGTGTATCCATCTGGATCTTGAATAAAAGCAATAGATGAGCCTCCATGTTTCATAGGACCAGGAGGTCGTGGAATTGGTACACCTTCTTCTTTGAGACGCTGACATAATTGATCAATATCATCGCTTGCAATGGCAATATGTCCAAATCCTTCTCCCAAAGCATAGGGCTGTTTTTGGTCCCAATTATATGTTAGCTCGATAACGCTATGAGCGTGTTCATCACCATATCCTACAAAAGCAAGCGTAAAGCGTCCGCTTGGATAATCTTGAGAGCGTAAAAGTTGCATACCTAATTGTTTGGTATAAAAGGTAATAGATTTTTCTAAATCTATTACCCGTATCATCGTATGAAGAATTGCACGATTGCCCATTCAACTAATCTCCTTTGAAGTTAAGCATGTTTTAAAATGCGTAATGACAATCATTGCCTTGCATATACAAGCATGGTATGTATCAACTGCCTTTATATCATGTATAAATCACCCTTATACATTGTACAATAAAATATCATGTCAAGCAGATTGGATCCATAATGCTGATACCTAATATTCAATACCCTATGGTAAGAATGCGTCGTAATCGTAGCTGTGCTATGGTACGTTCATTGGTATGCGAGACAAAATTAAATGCACAAGATTTTGTGTTGCCATTATTTATATGTGAAGGCACAGCAAAGCGCCAACCAATTGAAAAGCTTCCTGGGATTTATCGCTATAATCTAGATAGTATTGTTGGCAAGGTGCAAGAGGCAATAGATGCTGGAATTTGCGCTATAGCACTTTTTCCAGAAACGCCCGTTACATTACGCAACGCACAAGCAAGCGAAGCTGTTAATCCCAAAAATCTTATTTGCCAAGCTCTTCATATCTTACGAAAAGCGTTTCCTGATATGATATTTATTTGTGATGTTGCGCTAGATATTTACACCGATCATGGACATGATGGCTTGCTGATTGACAACAAAATTCACAATGATCAAACCAATGCTATATTAGTTGAACAAGCGTTGAATCAAGCCCGCGCTGGATGCGATACTCTTGCTCCAAGCGACATGATGGATGGGCGCATTGGCGTGATTAGAAAAGCACTCGATGCTGCTGGATTTAGTCATGTTCGGTTGCTTTCTTATGGCGTAAAATATGCCTCGCAATTTTATGGTCCTTTTCGCGATGCAGTTGGCAGCGATAAAGTGCTTAAAGGTGACAAAAAAACATATCAAATGGATCCAGGCAATATACGCGAAGGGTTGCGCGAAACAAGCTTAGATATCAGCGAAGGTGCAGATATAGTAATGGTTAAGCCAGCGATAGGGTATTTGGATGTCATTAGTGCTCTGAAAGCAAATTTTCCTATTCCTATATTTGCCTATCAAGTATCAGGTGAATATGCAATGTTAGCGTTTGGTGCACAAGCAGGTGCTTTTGATTTTGAGCTGGCGATGATGGAACAATTAACGTCAATCAAACGCGCTGGCGCAGATGCTATTTTTAGCTATTATGCGCTTGAGGCAGCAAAAAAATTGCGATGTTAATTTTATTGAGACAATATGCTTAAGGCTTTGTCAAGATTGAATGGTTTAACCATTCGATGGCTTGTGTTAAAGGATGTCCCCAGTCTTTGAGTGTTTTCTGGCGAAAGATTTTTACAGATTCATACCAGCAAGAATTTGTATGATGTGTTCCCCAAATCCATCGTGGGCCAGTAGATGTAAGCAATGCCGTTGGAACGCCAAGGGCGCCTGCAATATGGCAAGTTGCATTTGCAATGGTCACAACGCCATCAAGTTTTGAAATAAGAGCTGCAATTCGATCGATAGATTGACGCGGATCGAAATGATTTAATGTGATGAGATGTTCAGGAATATGTTTTTGTAAAATATCCCAATCCTCCATTGCTGGCCCATATTGTAAATTAACCAGCATTGCATTGGTTTTTTTGGTTAATGCGATCAAGTTCAATACATCCATATTTCGCAAGGCAAGAGCAGGGTCGCGTGCAAAAGAGCGCCAGCTAACACCAATCAGAGGTCTATTATTTGCTTGCAAACGGGCTGGTTTAATCAATATTTCTCCAATAGAATCATCGCCATGTAAATAAGCTGGTAAGGGGTTATTATAATCGCCTTTAAATCCACAAGCTAATGGTAGAGATGCCATAGATAACCAAGCATCGGCTCCAATTTCATTTTGTTTTAAATGTTCATGCTGCCATCCGCCTTGCAAGATGTGGCTTTTTAAAGATCTACGCATCAAAGTTTCAAGACGTGGTTCAACACTCATTGTAATATGGAGATTGTTTTGTTGGGCTAATATATCTGCAAAGCGGGCAAATAAAATTTGGTCTCCAATGCCTTGTTCACCATGTACTAAGACATGAATTTGTTGTCTTTGAGCTTTAGACTTTACACTAAAACCGTGGTGCCATTTTGGAATATTCCATGGAATATTCCAATTTTTAAAACTATCAAGTTGCCATCGGTACTCATATTCTTGCCAACCCTCATCCCATTGTTCATTGGCTAATAATAGATGAGAACGATTCCATCGGGTTAGCTCTTTTGATTGTGTATTGCTAGAAGTTGCAAGAGATTTGTCAAAATATTCGACGGCTCCATGATGATTTCCAAGATAAATAAAAGCGCATGCAATGCCATTATAAGCTTTATTCTTATCACCGCCATAGTCAAGGGATTTTTGATAAGCATCCTTTGCTTGTTCTGGTTGTGCGTTATTGAGTAGAATATTACCAAGGCTATACCAAAGCTCATGATGTTCAGGATAGAGCTTTAAACCTTTCATCGTTATTTTTTTTGCCAAATCGCTTTGATTAAGCTTATCGTAGCAAATTCCAGCGTTGATCCAGCTACTTGGTATACCGTTGTCTAATTCAAAATATTGTTGGTAGAAGGGTATAGCTCTTTCATATTGGTTTGTTTGAAATAAAGCGTAGGCATATAATCTAAAATAGTCAGGTTTTACTTTTTGATGAACAGTTTTTTGTTCAATAATCGCTCCCATAAGCTCTATGGTGCGATCATAATCTTTTTTGTGTGACATAACCGATGCCAAACTTAAAATGGATGGGGTATGGTTGGGCTCAATTTCTAGAATTTTTTCTAGATATTGTGCCATTTCCTCGACTTTATCTTGGCATTTGCAAAAATATGCCCAGGCAGTGTAATAGTCCACACAAGGTTTAAATCTCTCATTGTGCAGATTAAGCAATTGTTGAACGGTGTTAAAATCAGCTGCGTCGCATGATTTAAAAACCTGTGCTAGTACTTGTTGAGATTTCATTGTCCAAAATATTTATATTGGATATTGCTATAACTTGCTTTGCAATATCAAAATAACCTTCTTAACATTTTTAGTAATGTAAGACTCAATAGCAGTTTTTTTGTTATTTGATCAAGCAGGTTATGTTTTGATGGATTCTAGCAATGATGTAAATGAAGCTGCCAGCGTTAATGCGCGCAACCACATAAAAATATGAATGCTTGCCCATAATCCGTGAAGGCCCCATAAAAAGCTAAATAAAATCGCTAAAATAGCATAAATGACAGTACTAACAAGCATGCAGTTGCGCAAAGCGCGTGTTTTTGCGCACCCTAGAAATAAACCATCAAAGACAAAACACCATACCCCAGAAAGTGGCAATAAGCATACCCATAAATAGTAATCCATCGCTAGGTTTTGAACGAGCTCAAGATGGGTGATAAAATCAATTAGCATAGGGGTAATGGCAATCAGCACAAATGATATAAGAGTTGCTATGTAAGCAGAAATAATAAAAGTTGTCCTTGCAATTGGCACCATATTGGATATGTCTTTGGCGCCGTAGGCTTTACCAGCAAGGCTTTCAGATGCAACAGCAAAGCCATCTAAAACATAAGAACCAATCAGGAAAAAGGTCATCAAAACCCCAGTCGTAGCTAGAGCAACATCTCCTAATTGTGCAGCAATGATATTGATAAGGAAAAGCCCTGCCATCAACATTATGGTGCGCAACCATAAATCAAGGTTCATTTTGTAAAGTTGTACTAACGATTCACGCATCAAAATACTTGCAAAAGTTGGTAGTTTATAGATGCGCGCACCTTTGAGAAATGTTGGCACCGTAAAGCAAGTAAAACCAATGATTTGAGCAATAACAGTTGCCCCAGCAATCCCTTGCACACCAAGTTTTAGTACAAAGACAAATATCAAGTTTAAAATAATATTTGAAAAGGTGATAACGATTGTCATATATAGCATTGATCGAGTCTTGCCTGTACCAACAAACCAGCCAGTGGTTACAAGATTGGATAAATGGAATGGTGCACTGCAAACAACAATAAAAAAATAAGTGCGTGCCAATGCATTCACTTGCTCGGTTGCACCAATAAGATCTAGCCCATAATAACCGATTAATGGCGTGATGAGCCAAATTGCAAGTGCCAAACAACATGCCAGTACTAACGCACGTACGAAGATGACATATGCTTCATGATATCGCTTGTAGCGCCCAATAGCTTGTGCAACAAGTGATGTTGTGCCCATGCGCAGAAAACCTAGCCCCCAAAAAATAATATTAATGACATTGGCGCCTAGTATAACAGCCCCTAAATGGCTGGCATTATCTAGATGACCTGCTGCAAAACTATCGGTTAGACCCAATAATGGGATGCCTAAATTAGCAAGAATTAACGGCCAGGCAAGCTGCCATAGAAGATATCCTGTTTTGCGATCAAAAGATGCTACAGGGTCCCTTTGCTTATGCCTAACAAGAAAAGGCATGAGTATTTTGCAAGTTGTTGCAATGTTGTAGATTGGTTGTAAAAACATAAGGATTTAAAAATCAGATGATGCTTTCAATGGCAATTGAGTTTTCATGATATATGATTTTAACAATATAAGAAACCCGAATGCTTGATAATTGGCAATCATAAATGATGGGCATTGAATTTTATCAAAATATACTATAATGAATAGACGAGTATTTATATCTAATTAATTGAAACATTAGAAGTATATATAAACTGTAAACGTAAACAGCGAGGCATCATGGCTTCTATACGCCCGTCGGCTATGGCTGGGCATTTTTATGATAAAAATCCTGATACTCTAGAACAAACGATATCAGCTTATTTTAGCGCAATTGACAAAGATACCTCTATTGATAAAACCCAAGGCAATGCCAAGGCGGTGATTGCACCACATGCAGGGTATCGCTATTCGGGCAAATGTGCAGCGATAGCCTATCGTGCTTTTGGTGCAGGCGATGATGTTGAACGCGTTATCATTATAGGACCAGCCCATCGAATGCCTTTTTATGGAGCAGCGCTTTGTAGTGCCGATTATTGGGAAACGCCTCTAGGGGCTATTAAAGTTGATAAAGACGCATGCTATAAACTTGGCCAATTGAATTTTTGTCATGAAATTGACGTCGCACATACCATGGAGCATTGCATAGAGGTGCATATTCCTTTTATTCAAAAGACTTTTCCCAAAGCTTCTATTGTACCAATTTTGATTTCACAGGCAAATGCTGATATTGTTTATGAAATGATCGATCAATATTGGCAAGATCTTACAACTAGAATAGTTGTTTCCAGTGATCTTAGCCATTATAACCCTGATCGACTAGCAAGAGAAATGGATCTTGAAACAGCACACGCTATTGAGGGCTTATTATTAGAACAGCTTAACGCAAAGCGTGCATGTGGGTTTATGCCAATTGGGGGGTTGTTAAAAGCTGCACAACAAAGCAATAAACAACTCATGCGTTTGCATATGTGCAATTCAGGTGATTTTGAGGCGCAAACAAATACACCTAAAGATGACAATAAACCAGTGGTTGGATATGGATCTTGGGCAATTTATGATTAATCATCAATATAAAACATTATGAGTGTAGACAGTGTATCAGCGACCAAAAAACCTCAAGCAGGGCGTGCGATCAATATTTCGCTTGAACAAATTTTAGGAAAACCTCCATCTGCTAAAAAGCCTCTAGCGGTTCATCATTTAGATGAAGATACGCCAATGAATCCAGTTATAGGTTCATTGAGTATAGCAGTTGATGCAGGTATGGATGCTATTCTTGAAGCGCTACAAGGTCGTGTAGCAAATAAAATTAACCTTCAAGCTTATCCGCAAGTTCTTTGCGAGGATGGCGCAAGTTTTGTAACGCTTGAAAAAGATGGTAAATTGCGTGGATGCATTGGATCTACGCAAGCACATAGACCTTTGATTGCTGATGTCATAGGCAACGCTATCGCAGCTGGATTTTATGATTCTAGGTTTCCTGTACTGGCTGTAGAGGAAATTAATATGATGAGTTTATCTATTAGCGTTTTAGGGCCACTAACAGCGTTTGTGCCCCCCAAGGAAGGTTGGAGCGATGGAGCATTGCTTCAATCATTGCGTCGAGATATTGATGGACTTGTGATTGAAGCAGAAGGAAAGCGAAGCATATATTTACCACAAGTTTGGCAAATGATGCCTAGCGCAGAAATTTTTTTAGGACAGCTTAAACATAAAGCAAAGCTTAATCCCAATTGTGAATATGCAAGCATGAAGGCTTGGACATATCAAGTTGATAAAACATTGCCTAAACCTTTTCCACATATTAAAGTATAAACCCTCAATATTAACATATCATCCAATATAAGGATCCTTTAAAAGTGCGTGTATCACCTGAAGATTTTGAACAAGCCAGTCAATGGCTAAAAACTTATAAGATTGATGAGGTTGAATGTCTTGTCCCCGACATGACTGGGATAATGCGGGGTAAAATTTTGCCAGCAGAAAAATTTATGAACGGGCTACAAAATGGTGATATCCGTATGCCTGAAGTTGTTTTTTCACAAACCGTTACGGGCGATTTCGTTCCAGATGATACCATCATTAGTGATACAAATCGTGACATGCTAATTGTTCCTGACTTGGCTACGTTAACCATTGTACCATGGTATGACAGCAACCCTACTGCACAAGTGATATGCGACGGAGCTGACATGGATGGTAAGCTGATTGAATATGCTCCAAGATCTGTATTAAAACATATTTTAGAACAATATTCAAAACATCATTGGCAACCGATTGTAGCGCCAGAATTAGAGTTTTATCTAATTCAAAAAAATCTTGATCCTGATTTGCCCCTTGAAACGCCAACCGGTTTAAGTGGACGCAAAGAAGCAGGTCGACAAGCATATGGTATTGATGCGGCTAATGATTATGACCCGGTAATAGATGATATTTATCGCTACAGCGAAGCATGTGGGATAGATATTGATGCAGTAGCACATGAAGCAGGAGCAGCGCAGTTGGAGATGAACTTTGACCACGGCAACCCGCTCGATCTGGCAGATCAGGTTTTTATTTTTAAACGATTAGTACGCAAGGCTGCATTGAAGCATAACATGTATGCAACCTTTATGTCGCGTCCTCATAAAAATGAGCCAGGCTCTTCTATGCATATCCACCAATCCATCTTGGATGCTAATACAAAAGTTAATATTTTTTCTACAGCAAAAGGAAAAGATTCTGTAGCGCTCAAAGCTTACATTGCTGGATTGCAACGTTATACTAGCCCTTGCATGCCTTTATTTGCCGCCAATGTTAATTCGTATCGTAGAATTACACCATATTCCGATGCACCTATTAATACACATTGGGGCCATGATAACCGCACTGTTGGGTTGCGTGTCCCTCATTCAACTGCACAAGCGCGTCGGGTTGAAAATCGTGTTCCTGGTGCTGATTGTAATCCTTACCTTGCTATGGCAGGAACATTGGCATGTGGATATCTTGGGATGACACAAAAGTTACGCCCTTCGCACCCAATCACAGGAGATGCTTATCGTTTAGCATTTAGTTTACCACGTTCTCAACATGAAGCTCTTAGTAAATTAAACCATACAAAACCTTTAAAGCAATTACTAGGAGAAGACTTTGTACGCTTGCTAGCCCAAGTTAAGGCATATGAGTATGATCTTTTCAACCGTGTTATTAGCTCTTGGGAGAGAGAATATTTACTTTTAAATGTTTAATAATATTTAGATCATCAAACGAGAGTTGAGATATCTTTAGATGCTTTAACCTCATTAAAGCAAACCAGAACCTTTTCAAAGGATACAGATCATGAATCATTTTATAGATACCATTGAAAGTAACGGACAAAAATATCGTTATTATAGTATCAAAAAAGCAGAAGAAAAAAACTTAGGCAATTTTGCCCGTTTACCATATTCATTAAAGGTATTGCTTGAAAACCAATTGAGATTTGTTGATGATGTGTCGGTTACACAAGCAGATATTAGTGCAATTGGAAAATGGCTCGAGCGGGGAAGCATTGATCATGAAATTGCCTTTAGACCAGCGCGAGTGCTGTTTCAAGATTTTACTGGAGTGCCAGCTGTTGCAGATTTATGCGCAATGCGAGATGCAATGGCAAAGCTCAATAAAGATCCTAGTAAAGTAAACCCACAAATTCCTGTTGATTTGGTAGTTGATCATTCCGTAATGGTAGATAAATCTTCCAATAAAGATGCGTTTGCAATGAATGTTGCTCGTGAATTTCAACGCAATGGAGAACGGTATGCTTTTTTGCGCTGGGCACAAGATAGTTTTAATAATCTACGTGTAGTTCCCCCTGGAACAGGCATTTGCCATCAAGTTAATTTGGAATATCTTGCTAGTGTAGTGTGCTGTGATAATCATCAGCAACCTTTTGCTTATATTGATACAGTTGTTGGGGCAGATAGCCATACAACCATGATCAATGGGCTTGGTGTTTTAGGTTGGGGCGTAGGTGGCATTGAAGCAGAAGCAGCAATGTTGGGTCAGCCTGTTTCAATGTTAATTCCTGAAGTTGTAGGATTTTATCTTGATGGCAAAATGTCACCAGGCGTTACAGCAACAGATTTGGTTTTGCGTGTGGTAGAAATGCTGCGCAAACATGGTGTGGTTGCAAAATTTGTAGAATTTTATGGTCCTGGTGTTGACAATCTTTCGCTTGCCGATCGTGCAACTATTAGCAATATGGCTCCAGAATATGGAGCAACATGTGGTATTTTTGCTGTAGATAATGAAACGCTTCAATATATGCGCTTGACGGGGCGTAGTGAAGAGCAGATCAATTTAGTTGAAACCTATATGCGTGCACAAGGTATGTTTCGTACGCCTGATCAACTAGAACCTATATTTAGCAGTACATTATCGTTGGATTTATCGACAATTAAACCAGCAATTGCTGGTCCCAAAAGGCCTCAAGATAGAGTGTTACTAGAAGACGCGCCAACATCTTTTATGCAAACAGGGGTATCGTTGCAAGATTGCAAAAAAGTTGCTCTTGAAGGTAGTCAAAACCAGTTAGAAGACGGAGCTGTGGTTATTGCAGCAATTACTAGTTGTACCAATACCTCCAATCCATCTGTTTTGATTGCTGCAGGACTATTGGCACAAAAAGCTATTAGTAAAGGTCTTACAGTTAAGCCATGGGTTAAAACCTCCCTGGCACCGGGTTCGCAAGTTGTAAGCGATTATCTTGCAAAATCCGGTCTTGATAAAGCCCTTGATCAGCTAGGATTTTATCTTGTAGGCTATGGTTGTACAACATGCATTGGAAATTCAGGTCCTTTAGCAGATCCTATTGCGCAGGCAATTGAAGCACATGATTTGACGGTATGTGCTGTTTTATCAGGCAATCGTAATTTTGAAGGGCGTGTGCATCCCCATGTTCAATCCAACTATTTAGCATCACCACCGCTGGTGGTTGCCTATGCGCTAGCAGGTAGCTTGTATGTCAATCTTGATAAAGATCCTATTGGACAAGATAGCAACGGCAAGCAGGTTATGTTAAAAGATATTTGGCCTAGTGAGCAAGAAATACAAAGCGTGATGAGCGCCAGTCTATCGCCAGATATGTTTAAAACGCGTTATCAAAATGTGTTTGAAGGTCCTAAAGCATGGCAAGATATTAAAGTGTCAACATCTGCACTTTATCCTTGGGATAATAGTTCCACATATGTCCATTGCCCTCCATTTTTTGAAGATATGAAGCAAGAATTGGATCCAATCCAAGATATCAAGCAGGCTAAAATATTGTTGATGTTAGGTGATTCTATTACAACGGATCATATTTCTCCAGCAGGATCATTTCGTAGCTCAACACCAGCAGGGAATTGGTTACAAGAACGCCAAGTAAGACCGACTGATTATAACTCTTATGGAGCAAGGCGTGGCAACCATCATGTTATGATGCGTGGAACATTTGCCAATATTCGTATACGAAATGAACTTGTTCCAGGAACAGAAGGAGGATATGCACTCTATCGTGGCAAGCAAGTATCTGTGTTTGAAGCAGCACAAAGTTACGCAGCAGATCAAACACCTTTGATTGTTATTGCAGGTAAGGCTTATGGTACAGGATCATCGCGTGATTGGGCAGCAAAGGGAACACGCTTGCTAGGCGTACGCGCTGTTATTGCAGAAAGCTTTGAAAGGATACATCGCTCTAATTTGATTGGTATGGGTGTTTTGCCACTGCAATTTAGCGGCGATGACACACGAGAAACGCTTAATATTAAAGGTGATGAAACTTTTGACATTGAAGGGATAGCAGATAGAGTATCGCCTAAAATGGAATTAGCATGCACCATTCATTATGGCGATGGATCTATTAAAAACATTACCTTGCGAGTTTGTATTGATACAGAAGATGAAGCAAATTACTATAAGCATGGTGGTATATTGCACTATGTATTGCGTAATATGATATCCCATCAAGTTGCTTAAAGATTTGGTTATGATTTTGTTGGTGCAACAAAAGTTGTTTTGCGAGAAATTTTATAGAATCGATGAAAGATGATTGCACATCACTTAAAGAGTGTTCTATAGAAAGACTACAGTCTTTAAGATGAGGCTGGTGTTAGATACTCTAAGCGGTGATGGTTTGGATATGCAACCAATAAAATGAAGATGATATAATAAAGATATAATGAAAATATAATGTCCGATTTATTACAAGAATATTTACCAATTATAGTGTTTTTAGTGTTAGCAACAGGCCTTTCAGTATTGATGGTAGGAGCTAGTCTTGTGGTAGCAAAGCAAAAACCTGATGGCGAAAAACTATCTCCTTATGAATGTGGATTTGAGCCGTTTGAAGACGCACGAAAGCGCTTTGATGTGCGGTTTTATTTGGTGACATTACTTTTTATCATTTTTGATCTTGAAATTGCATTTTTATTTCCATGGGCAGCATCTCTTGGTGATATAGGCGTGTTTGGTTTTGTGTCTATGATGGTGTTTCTTGGGGTTTTGAGCGTAGGTTTTATTTATGAGTGGCGCAAAGGGGCACTTGATTGGGAGTAATGTGTCAAGAGCCAAATAGGTTATTGAAGATCAACATTACATATTGATTGGAAACTATATTTAATTGTTTGAGATCAATCTATGATTGAGTTGTTTTATATGGATATATTTTCGTTTTGAAAGTTTTGGAATGTCAAATTTAGATGACAATATAAACGCACAAGCAAATACGGCAGTGATGAGTGCCGTCAATCAAACACTACAAGATAAAGGGTTTGTTGTTGCTAATATTGATAAGTTAGTCAATTGGGCTAGAACGGGCTCCCTTTGGCCTATGACATTTGGTCTTGCATGTTGTGCAGTTGAGATGATTCATGCTTATATGCCGCGCTATGATCTTGATAGATTTGGTGTTGTTGTACGAGGATCTCCGCGTCAAT
Organism: Alphaproteobacteria bacterium; assembly: GCA_965178085.1. Taxonomy (GTDB): domain Bacteria; phylum Pseudomonadota; class Alphaproteobacteria; order CBCXTS01; family CBCXTS01; genus CBCXTS01. Next base: position 288,078 of record CBCXTS010000005.1, read on the forward strand.
CAGATGTGATGATTGTTGCTGGTACGCTAACCAATAAAATGGCTCCTGCATTAAGAAAAGTTTATGACCAAATGGCTGAGCCACGATGGGTGATTTCAATGGGATCATGCGCTAATGGAGGAGGATATTACCATTATTCATACTCTGTAGTTCGAGGGTGCGACCGAATTGTGCCTGTTGATATTTATGTGCCCGGTTGCCCTCCAACAGCAGAAGCACTTGTGTATGGCATTTTGCAACTTCAACGTAAAATACGCGATACAGGAACGATTGTTCGATAGAAAATGACTTTAAGCAATTGAAAATATTATCATGAAAAATGCCCCGCGTTCGTTAGAACACCATCTCCAAGAAATTGCACAAAATTATATTGAGGCTATTGAGCATGATTCTAATGGATTATGCATTGTTTGTAAGGGTGAACAATTAATTGAAATGTGTCATTTATTGCGCGATGATCGTGATTGCCAATTTGGTATGTTGATAGATATTGCAGGGGTAGATTATCTATCGAGCAAACCAAGATTTCAGGTTGTTTATCAATTGCTAAGCTTGACATACAACCAACGCATTAAATTAAAAGTTAATGTTGATAGCAACGATAGCATACCCAGTGTAGTTGATTTATGGCCTTGTGCTGGTTGGTATGAGCGAGAAGCTTGGGATATGTACGGTATTTTCTTTTCTGGTAATACGGATTTGCGAAGAATTTTAACCGATTATGGTTTTGATGGACATCCACAACGGAAGGATTTTCCATTAAGCGGCTATGTTGAATTGCGCTATGATGAGAGCAAAAAGCGTGTGGCATATTCGCCAGTACAACTGCCTCAAGCGTTTCGTGATTTTGATTTTGTTTCTCCATGGGAGCATATTGGTGTGGCAGACAAAGGAAAGCATCTTTTGCCTGGTGATGAAAAAGCAGAGCAACAAAATCTTGACGATAAGGCTGAATGATCAATGAGCTCAAACTCGCCAAAGCAGATTGAAGACGACCAAGATACATCTTGCATTCAAGAATCTCTAAATGATTCAGACCCAACTATTAAAACCTTGACTCTTAATTTTGGACCACAACATCCAGCCGCTCATGGTGTTTTACGGATGGTGATGGAATTAGACGGTGAGGTTGTAGAAAGAATAGACCCACATATAGGTTTATTGCATCGTGGAACAGAAAAACTTATTGAACATAAAACATATCTACAAGCACTGCCATATTTTGATCGCCTTGATTATGTAGCGCCCATGTGCCAAGAGCATGCATTTGTACTAGCGGTTGAAAAGCTACTTGGAATTCAAGCTCCAAGACGGGGTCAATTTATCAGGGTTTTATTTGCAGAAATTTCACGCATTTTAAATCATCTTTTGAACGTACCTGCTTATGCGCTAGATGTTGGTGCCATGACCCCTATGTTGTGGGCTTTTGAAGAACGTGAGAAGCTAATGGAATTTTATGAAGGAGTATGCGGCGCCAGGATGCATGCGGCTTACTACAGAGTAGGGGGTGTTCATCAAGATATACCACGAGGGATGCTTGAAAAAATATTGGAATGGGCAGAGCAATTTCCTAATTTCATGGATGACATGGAAACACTTTTAAACGAAAATCGTATTTTTCGCCAACGCTCTGTTGATATAGGTACTATCTCTTCAGATGATGCAATAGCATGGGGATGTACTGGTCCAGTGTTACGCAGTACAGGGATTGCATGGGATTTGCGTAAAGCCCAACCATATGATGTATATGATGAAATGGATTTTGATATACCAGTGGGTAAAAATGGTGATTGTTTTTCGCGTTATTTAGTTCGTGTACATGAGATGCGCGAGAGCCTTAAAATTATCAAGCAATGTATTCAAAAGATGCCAGCAGGGCCCGTCATGAGTCAAGATCCTAAAATATGTGCTCCAAAACGTGAAGATATGAAACGATCAATGGAGGCACTGATCCATCATTTTAAATTATATACTGAAGGCTTTCATGTTCCAAAAGGTGAGGTTTATCAAGCAGTAGAAGCACCAAAGGGAGAATTTGGTGTATATTTAATAAGCGATGGCTCAAATAAGCCTTGGCGGTGCAAAATACGTGCTCCTGGATTTGCACATTTACAAGCGATGGATTATTTTTCCAAAGGACACATGCTAGCTGATTCTGTGGCAATTTTAGGTGCTATGGATATCGTATTTGGCGAAATAGATCGTTAAAGCCTTGTTAAGGATGGTTACGATTAAGATAAGGTTACTTTAATTAGCTATCAAGATGTTGATAATTTGATAAAATTCTTTAAAGAATGATGAAAACAATGCAGAAACCCCAACAACCCGAGCAAGCAAATTTATTTTCGTTCCAAGGCTCATTTTTAGCTGAAGTTGAGCGTGCTATAAAAAAATATCCTGCATCGCGCAAGCAAAGTGCTGTGCTTACATTATTAGATCAAGCTCAAAGACAGAACTCTGTCAATGGTCATTACGTCACTCGCGAAGCTATCCGTACAATTGCTGATATGCTAGATATGCCAGAAATTCGCGTTATGGAGGTAGCAACTTTTTTTACAATGATCAATTTAAAGCCTGTTGGTAAATTTCATATTCAATTTTGTGGAACAACTCCTTGTATGCTAAGCGGTGGCGATCGTTTGATGAAAGAACTTGAGAAATATCTAGGGATTCGCAAAGGAGAAACAACACCAGATAAGGTTTTTACCTTAACAGAGGTTGAATGTTTGGGCGCTTGTTGTAATGCACCGATGGTGCAAATTAATGATTTATATTACGAAGATTTAACCCCTGAGATTTTATTTGATATTCTTGACAAATTAAAAACAGGTGAGGAAGTCAAACCAGGTTCACAAACAGGGCGGAGTTGCTCAGAACCTTATCATCAAGCTTCTTGAAAGCCTAATCAATCAAAATGTATAATTTAAAATATTGATATAATATATAAGGGATAAATTATTGTACGGATTTTTAAAAGATGAAGATCGTATTTTCACGAATTTGTATGGTCATGAGAGCTGGTGTCTTAGCGAGGCTTACAAACGTGGTGATTGGGATAATACATCGACTTTATTGGCAAAAGGCAAAGATTGGCTTATTGAAGAAATTAAGGCATCTGGATTGCGCGGGCGAGGTGGGGCTGGTTTTCCAACTGGTGTGAAATGGTCTTTTATGCCTAAAGAAAAAGGCAACAAACCACATTATTTAGTTGTTAATGCTGATGAGTCTGAGCCAGGCACATGCAAAGATCGCGAAATTATTCGCAACGATCCACATAAATTGATTGAAGGATGCCTGATTGCTGGCGTAGCGATGGGAGCTGAAGTTGGGTATATCTATATACGCGGTGAATTTATTGCTGAAGCCAATGTACTTGAAAACGCCATTGCTGAGGCATATGATGCTGGCCTTATTGGTAAAAACGCTTGTAAATCAGGACATCGTTTTGATTTGTATTTGCACCGTGGTGCTGGGGCCTATATTTGTGGTGAAGAAACAGCATTGCTTGAGAGCTTAGAAGGCAAAAAAGGTCAACCGCGCCTTAAGCCACCCTTTCCTGCAATGTGCGGCCTTTGGGGTTGTCCAACGACTGTCAATAATGTTGAATCCATAGCTGTAGTACCTACTATTTTACGAAGAGGAGCCAGTTGGTTTTGTCAATTTGGTAGGGCAAACAATTCAGGCACTAAAATTTTTTCTATCTCAGGCCATGTTAATAACCCATGCAATGTAGAAGAATCCATGTCTATACCACTGCGTAAATTGATTGATCAGTACGCAGGTGGCGTGCGAGGCGGGTGGAATAATTTGTTAGCTGTTATCCCTGGAGGAGCCTCAACACCATGCATACCTAAATCTGTTTGCGATAAACAGATCATGGATTTTGACGCATTGCGTGATAACGCTACTGGTCTTGGTACTGCAGCAATTATTGTCATGGATCAATCAACAGACATTATTAAGGCTATTGCTCGCTTAAGTTATTTTTATAAACATGAAAGTTGTGGGCAATGTACTCCATGTAGAGAAGGCACAGGCTGGATATGGCGAGTGATGAATCGAATGGTTGACGGTAATGCTGATGTAGAAGAAATTGATATGTTGTATGATGTTACAAAAAAAATGGAAGGGCACACCATTTGCGCTCTTGCAGACGCTGCTGCTTGGCCGGTTCAAGGTTTAATAAAGCATTTTAGAGCAGAGCTAGAAGATCGCATGAACCAAGCTCGTCAATCGTCAACATAATTTTAAGTATCAAACAATGATTTTAAATTATAATATTTATTTAAGCGGAGCGCTTTTATGTTGAATGTCAAAATCAACGATAGTGAATATCAAATACCACCAGGAATGAGTGTATTGCAGGCGTGTGAATTAGCAGGGATTGAAATACCACGCTTTTGTTATCATGATCGTTTATCAATAGCAGGCAATTGTAGGATGTGCTTGGTTGAAATAAAACCAGGACCTCCAAAGCCTGCTGCTAGTTGTGCTATGCCAGTTGGTGAAGGCATGGAAATTTTCACCGATAGTGAAATGGTGCGCAAAGGTAGAGCAGGGGTTATGGAATTTTTATTAATTAACCACCCGCTTGATTGTCCAATTTGTGATCAAGGAGGCGAATGTGATTTACAAGATCAAGCGATGGGTTTTGGTCATGGAATAAGTCGTTATCAAGAAGATAAGCGTTCGGTTCAAAACAAATATATGGGGCCATTGATTAATACCATTATGACGCGCTGTATTCATTGTACACGCTGTGTTAGATTTGCAAGTGAGATTGCCGGAACAGATGAAATAGGTCTTTTAAATCGTGGAGAAAGCGCTGAAATTTCAGCGCTTGAATCGGCTGTTAGTAGCGAACTCTCAGGCAATGTCATTGATTTATGTCCTGTAGGGGCTTTAACATCTAGGGCATATGCTTTTGTTGCACGTCCATGGGAGCTTGAAAAAACTGAATCCATCGATGTATTTGATGCTGTTGGCAGCAATATCCGTATTGATTCGCGCGGTGGAGAGATTTTGCGTATTTTACCCCGCCTTCACGAAGATATTAATGAAGAATGGATTTCCGATAAGATACGCTTCTCGTTTGATGCGCTTCGGATGCAGCGCCTTGATCAACCATGGTTGCGTTCAGATAAAGTTTTAGAACCTTGTGATTGGAATACAGCATTATCGACAATTCAAAGACATTGGGACAAAACAAAATCTGAAAAAATTGGGGTTATTGTAGGCGATCAGGTTGATTGTGAAACAATGTTTGCTATCAAAACCTTATGCGAAGCTAAAAATATTAACAATATTGATTGCAGAGAAGATTGCAGTACACTCGATAATAGTTTTACGGGGCAATATTTGTTTAACACAACAATTAGCGGTCTTGAACAGGCAGATGTTTTGATATTGATTGGCACAAATATTCGCTGGGAAGCGCCCCTTATTCACGCGCGTATTAGAAAAGCTTGGCTTTCAGGAGCTTTGACCATTGCCGTCATAGGAGAAGAGGTAGATTTTGCTTTTCCATATACCTATCTTGGAAAGAGCGCGCAAGCGTTGAAAGATCTAGAGCAAGGTAAAGGTCCGTTTGCAACAATATTAAAAAAAGCTAAAAATCCGGCACTGATCTTAGGTTCAGGTGTATTACAGCGTGCTGATGCACAAGCAATAGAAACTAGTGCGCATACAATAGCAGAACATTATAAGATGATACGAGATGACTGGAACGGCTATAACGTTTTACATCGTGCGGCATCTCGCGTTGCTGGTATGTATATGGATATTTTACCACACAATGATGGTTATAATACAGCTGAGATGATCCAAAGAATGCATAAAAAAAGTTCAACTACTGATTCACTCAAATTGCTGTGGCTGGTAGGCGTTGATTCTATCGATGTCGAGGTAAGCAAAAATTGTTTTGTTATTTATCAAGGCCATCACGGAGACAAAGGTGCACAAATAGCAGACGTTATTTTACCAGGGGCAGCCTTTTGTGAAAAAGAAGCAAGTTGGATGAATTTGGAAGGGCGTGTACAGCTTGCTCAAGCAAGTACATTTCCTCCAGGACAGGCACGCGAAGATTGGAAGATTGTGCGTGCGCTTGCAGGGCAATTGGGTCAAGATATTGGGTTTGATGATTTAGAAACATTAAGGCGTAAAATGCGAGGATCTTATCCTCATTTAGCCCATATAGATATGCCAATGAAAGGCGATTGGGGCAAATTGCCAAAAACCAAGCAAACTATTGATCATGGAACAATGTTGCAAAACCCTATGAAAAACTTTTATATGTGTGATGCAATTACGCGTAATTCACCTACCATGGCAAAGTGCGCACGCGTTTTTTCTAAAGAAGATGATGATATTTCTGGCAATAAGGAGAGGGCTTAACCATGCCGGATTTGTCGATGGTCATTGACGCGCAATGGTGGCAAGTATGGGCGTGGCCTCTTGTTAAAATTGTACTATCTATTCTAGCTATTGTTATACCATTGCTCATAGCGGTTGCTTATTTAACGTTTGCAGAGCGCAAGGTCATAGGCTGGATGCAATATCGCAAAGGGCCTAATGTTGTGGGTCCTTTTGGTTTGTTGCAACCGCTTGCAGATGGACTAAAGTTATTTTTAAAAGAAACCATCATTCCTTCAAGGGCTAATCCGTTTTTATTTGTTTTAGCACCAATATTGACATTCGTATTAAGTTTAATTGCTTGGGCTGTGATACCTTTTGGAGAAGGCTTGGTGTTATCTAATTTAAATGTAGGCATTTTATATTTATTTGCTGTGTCTTCTTTAGGGGTCTATGGCATTATTATAGCTGGATGGGCTTCAAACTCAAAATATGCATTTCTTGGTGCGTTGCGCTCAGCAGCACAGATGGTTTCTTATGAGGTTTCAATAGGGTTTGTCATTGTATCGGTTCTTGTTTGTGTTGGATCGCTCAATTTGTCTGACATTGTACAAAAACAAAAAGATTTATGGTTTTTTGTGCCATTATTTCCAATGATGGTTGTGTTTTTTATTTCTGCTTTGGCAGAAACAAACCGAGCACCTTTTGATTTACCAGAAGCTGAAGCAGAATTGGTTGCAGGTTATAATACTGAATATTCTGCTATGACGTTTGCTTTATTCTTTTTAGGAGAATATGCAAATATGATTTTAATGAGTGCGATGACAGTTATTTTATTTTTTGGCGGCTGGCTTGCACCATTTGGGTTAAATGCCATTCCAAGTCCTATTTGGTTTTGTGCTAAAATTGCGTTGGTGTTATTTGTTTTTTTATGGGTAAGAGCTACGTTTCCAAGATATCGTTATGATCAATTAATGCGCCTTGGATGGAAAGTATTTTTGCCATTGTCGATGTTTTGGCTTGTTTTGACATCGGGTGCGGTAGTGTTTTTTGATTTAGTATAGTATGATGAAATTTAATTTGATAAAATTGAGGAAAAAATAATGGCAGGGTTTTCACCAACAGCATTTTTACTGTATGAGCTTGTGCAAGGCATGGGACTTACATTAAAGGCAATGTTTAGGCCAAAGCATACCATCAATTATCCATATGAGAAAGGCCCTCTTAGCCCTCGCTTTAGAGGAGAACACGCTTTGCGGCGCTATCCAAACGGAGAAGAGCGTTGTATTGCGTGCAAATTATGCGAAGCCGTTTGCCCTGCGCAAGCTATTACGATTGAGTCAGAACCTCGCGATGATGGTTCACGCAGAACCACACGCTATGATATTGACATGACAAAATGTATTTATTGTGGTTTTTGCCAAGAAGCATGCCCAGTAGATGCTATTGTAGAAGGTCCTAATTTTGAATTTGCTACCCAAACTAGAGAAGAACTCTTTTATGACAAGCAAAAACTGCTTGATAATGGTGCACGTTGGGAAGCCCAGATAGCCTATAATCTTGCACAAGATTCAATCTATAGATAATATAGTAGATAGAACATGATTGACAGTATCATTTTTTATGTTTTTAGCACATTGATTGTGTTTGCAGCATTGGCAGTTATTTCTGCACGCAATCCAGTACATAGTGTTTTGTTTTTAATTTTTACCTTTTTTAATAGCGCTGGTATTTTTGTATTATTGGGTGCTGAATTTCTTGCGATGATTTTGGTTATTGTTTACGTTGGAGCGGTAGCAGTTTTATTTTTGTTTGTGGTGATGATGTTAGATATTGATCTTAAAAAACTACAAGCAGGTTTCATGCGTTATTTGCCTTTAGGAGTAGGTCTTGTTGGGGTTTTGTTTATAGAAATGATAGCCATTATCTATAGTGGAGCCTTTTCAAAACATAATGCAGTCATTGCAATGAGCGATAATAATACTCAGCTCATAGGCAATAGGCTTTATACGGATGATATTTTTCTATTTCAAATTGCTGGGCTTATTTTATTGGTTGCTATGATAGGGGCAATTGTATTAACCCTTCGACACAGAAGTGGAGTGCGTCGCCAAATTGTGCATCAGCAACGTAACCGTTCTATTAAAGATGAAGTGCATTTAGTTAACGTTCCTTCTGGGGGAAATGGCATCGAGAATACGAATGCAACTTCAAACAATACAGTTTCAAACAGTAAGGAGTCTTTAACTTGATTAGCGCGGTTCCTCTTACACATTACCTGACATTGGCTGCTATTTTGTTTACCCTTGGAATTATAGGTATTTTTGCAAATCGCAAAAATCTTATTATTATTTTAATGTCTATTGAATTGATGTTGTTAGGAGTTAATGTTAATTTAGTTGCATTTTCAGCGTTTTTGCAAGATTTATCCGGTCAAATTTTTTCGATGTTTGTATTATGTGTAGCAGCAGCTGAGGCTGCTATAGGGCTTGCAATTTTAGTAGTATTTTATAGAAATCGCGCAACTATTGCAGTTGATGAAGTCTCACTATTGAAAGAATAATGATGGAAGTTGCGATTGTCTTTTTACCATTGATGGGTGCTCTGATTGTTGGTTTTTTTGGAAACCTATTAGGCAAACATGCCTCACAATGGATTACCAGCACTTGTATGGTCATAGCTGCAATATTAGCTTGGGTTATTTTTATAGAATTTTTGCTAGGTCAAGGAAGCGCAAAGCAAATTCATTTATTGGATTGGGTTCTTGTAGGTGGGTTTGATTTCAGTTGGGGTTTGCGCATTGACACGCTTAGTGTAGTCATGTTTTTTGTGGTTTGTTCTGTTTCTGCTGCGGTGCATATCTATTCTATTGGCTATATGTCACATGACCCTCATAATCCGCGATTTTTTGCATATTTAAGCTTTTTTAGTTTTATGATGCTCATGTTGGTGAGTGCAGATAACCTAGCTCAGCTTTTCTTTGGTTGGGAAGGGGTAGGGCTTGCGTCGTATTTGTTAATTGGGTTTTGGTACAAACGCCCTACAGCCAACGCAGCTGCAGTTAAAGCTTTTTTAGTCAATAGGGTTGGCGATGTTGGCTTTGCTCTTGGTATTTTTGGTGTTTTTTGGCTTACAGGTTCTATATATTTTGATGATATTTTTGTTGCTATTGAACAAGCTCAAGGAAGTACTCTTGCGTTTTTAGGTACAGAATTTGATGCCATTACCGTTATTTGTTTATTGTTGTTTTTAGGGGCCATGGGTAAATCAGCACAGCTTGGTTTGCATACATGGTTACCTGATGCTATGGAAGGACCTACTCCAGTTTCTGCATTGATTCATGCTGCAACCATGGTAACAGCAGGCGTATTTATGCTATGTAGGCTATCACCAGTTTTTGAATATTCTGAGAGCGCATTAATGGTCATTACAATTATAGGCGCTTCGACAGCTTTCTTTGCTGCAACAGTAGGGCTTACTCAAACAGATATTAAACGCGTCATTGCATATTCAACATGCTCGCAACTGGGTTATATGTTTTTTGCTGTAGGCGTGAGTGCTTATCCAGCTGCAATGTTTCATTTAACAACGCATGCTTTTTTTAAAGGATTGCTTTTTTTAGGCGCTGGTTCTGTCATTCATGCAATGTCAGATGAGCAAGATATGCGTAAAATGGGTGGTATATGGCGCCAAATTCCTATCACATATACGATGATGTGGATTGGGTCTTTAGCGCTTGCTGGCGTACCATTTTTTTCCGGTTATTATTCAAAAGATATTGTGCTTGAATCTGCATTTGCTGCTGGTACTTCTGTTGGAGAGTTTGCTTTTTGGATGGGTATTATGGCAGCGCTTATGACAGCGTTTTACTCTTGGCGGTTGCTATTTATGACTTTTCATGGGCCAACGAATGCAGACGAAAAAACGTTAGCCCATATTCATGAATCTCCTAAAGTAATGACCATTCCGCTTGGTTTTCTTGCATGCGGGGCTATTGTATCAGGATTGTTGCTTTACAACTCTTTCGTTGGTGTAGATCAGGCTGCATTTTGGAACAATTCTATTTTAATACTAGATCATCATCAAAGTCTTGCACAAGCTCATCATGTGCCAATATGGGTTAAAATATTGCCATTAGTGGTTGGCGCGCTAGGGATTGCGCTTGCTTGGTTTATATATATTGCAAAACCTGGAGCTGCTTCGATCATTGCACAAAAAGCAAAGCCGCTTTATCTTTTGTCGTTTAATAAATGGTATTTTGATGAAATTTATCATCACCTTTTTGTCAAACCAGCTTTTAAGCTTGGTTTGGTATTTTGGCAAAAAGGTGATGTCAATATCATCGATCGATTTGGCCCAGACGGCGTATCATGGGTTGTACGATCAGCGGGTGCAAAGATAGCCCGCTTGCAAACGGGCTATCTTTATCATTATGCTATTGTAATGTTAGCGGGAGCTATATTGTTAACTGGTTTAGTTTTATTGTGGACTTAAGCAATGTATGCAGATTGGCCTTTACTATCATTAACGATCTTTCTTCCTTTAATTGGCGTTATTGCCATTATGATGATCAAGGATGGTCAAGAAAAAACCACAGATAATGTGCGTTGGACGGCGTTATGGGTATCGTTGGTAACGTTTGTGCTATCACTAATTATATGGGCAGAGTTTGATAAAACTGAGCCTGGTTTTCAACTGATTGAAAATATTAATTGGCTTGAAGATGGGAGCATTGCTTATCGCGTTGGTGTTGATGGGATTTCATTATTTTTTATTATATTATCTGCCTTGCTAACGCCGATATGTATTCTTGCAAGTTGGGATTCTGTGCGCGTGCGCGTGAAAGAATATATGATTGCATTCCTTGCTTTAGAAACCATGATGATCGGTATGTTTTGTGCACTTGATTTGGTTCTTTTTTATGTGTTTTTTGAAGCTGTTTTGATACCAATGTTTATCATTATTGGGGTATGGGGAGGTCCTAGGCGTATTTATGCTGCGTTTAAATTTTTTCTCTATACATTGCTTGGTTCTATTTTAATGTTACTTGCAGTACTAGCTATTTATAGCCAGGCTAATACCACATTAATTGATGTCTTAATGGATTATAATTTTGCCATTGGATTACAAAGCTGGTTGTGGTTAGCATTTTTTGCTTCATTTGCCGTTAAGGTGCCTATGTGGCCAGTTCATACATGGCTGCCTGATGCACATGTTGAAGCCCCAACAGCAGGTTCAGTTATTTTAGCAGGCGTGTTGCTGAAGATGGGAGGCTATGGTTTTTTAAGATTTTCATTGCCAATGTTTCCCGATGCAAGCTTAGTATTTGCTCCGTTGGTCTTATGGCTTTCAGTTGCTGCTATTATCTACACATCGTTTGTTGCCTTGGTGCAAAAAGATATGAAAAAGCTCATAGCATATTCATCGGTTGCACATATGGGCTTTGTTACAGTTGGTATTTTTATATTTAATACCCAAGGGCTCACTGGTGCGATGATGCAGATGTTATCACATGGGTTAGTCTCAGGGGCATTATTTTTGTGCGTGGGCGTTGTATATGATCGAATGCACTCGCGCTTAATTGACGATTATGGTGGGTTAGTTGAACGAATGCCTCAATATGCTTTGATGTTTATGCTATTTATGATGGCATCGATTGGGCTTCCAGGAACTAGTGGTTTCATAGGAGAATTTCTTGTGATTGCTGGTGCTTTTGCATATAGTACATGGTTGGCATTAGCTCTTGCAAGTGCAATGATATTAGGAGCGGCATACATGCTTTGGTTGTATCGTCGGATTATTTTTGGAGATTTGTGTAAAGAAACGCTCATGTCTATTAAAGATCTTACAAAACGCGAATTATTGATTTTTATACCACTTGGAATATTGGTTTTATGGATGGGTATTTATCCAGATAGTTTTATTTCAGCAATGGAAATGTCGATTGCTAATATTGAAGAGACGATGAGACAAGCGCAATTACGTGCAGCATATAGCCATCATCCTAATGCATATTCTAATATATTAACGTGGTTGGATTTGGATACAATATGGGCTCGATTGGTAGGTTAGCATGGATATAACAGAAATAGGCTTATCATACGCTGCTGTTGAAATATTTTTAGCACTCTCAGCAATGGGTTTGTTATTGGTTGGGGCTTTTCAAAAGCCACAATCTCAAAGCAATAATGGGTCTATATATTATCAAACACAACAACCTAGTATGAAGCTAGTCAATTTTTTAGCTGAGCTATGCTTGCTGATTGCGTTGGCTGTTGTAATTTTGCAGCAACCTCAATCAATAGACACAATACAAAATGGTTTTATTGCAGATGCATTTAGTCAGTTTGCAAAAATTTTAATTCTATTATCTTGTATTTTATGTCTAATGACAAGTAGGGTTTGGCGCGTACAAGAAAAACTCACCCAGTTTGAGTACCCGGTTTTAATTATATTTGCCTGTATTGGTATGTTGATTATGGTTTCGGCGCATAATTTGATCATGCTTTATATGGGGCTAGAGTTGCAAAGTTTGACGTTATACGTTTTAGCCAGTATTCAACGCGACAATCCAAAATCTAGTGAAGCAGGTTTAAAATATTTTGTATTAGGGGCTGTTGCTTCTGGATTAATTTTGTTTGGTAGTTCTTTATTGTATGGTTTTGTTGGTAGCGTAGATTTTCAAGAAATCACACATGCTTTAGCAGACCTTTCACCAGCTGAGCACGCGGGTATGGTTTTTGGTTTGGTTTTTTTATTATGTGGTCTTGCTTTTAAAATTTCAGCGGTTCCTTTTCATATGTGGACCCCTGATGTTTATCAAGGTGCACCTACTAGTGTAACGGCATTTTTTGCCGTAGCGCCCAAGATAGCCGCTGTTATGTTGTTAATTCGCGTGATGATACAAGTCTTTGGTGATGTCAGTATTCTCTGGCAGGATATCTTGATTATTATATCTATATTATCGATGGTTTTGGGTGCGTTTGCAGCTTTGGCACAGCGTAATATTAAGCGCCTTTTGGCCTATTCATCTATCGGGCATATAGGGTATGCTTTAATGGGTGTATGTGCTGGAACTTTTGAAGGTGTAAAAGGCATTTTAATATATTTGAGTGTTTATTTGTTTATGAATATAGGAACGTTTGCCATTATTATGAAAATGCGCATTAATGATAAGATCGTTGAGGATATTAGTGACTTATCAGGCATGGCGCGCAATCGACCTAGTATTGCAATTGCGTTGTTGATTTTTATGCTTTCGATGGCTGGTTTGCCTCCATTGGCAGGTTTTTTTGGAAAGTTTTATGTCTTTATGGCTGCTGTTGATGCGCAATTATGGACGCTAGCAATTGTTGGTGCATTATCAAGTGTTGTTGGTGCTGTGTATTATTTGCGAATTATTAAGATCATGTATTTTGATGAACCTGCTCTTGTATTTGATACGATGATAGACAGAAAAGGTGATGTTGTTTTGACTTTGTGTGCTCTAGTTACATTAACGTTTTTATTTTTTAGTGGACCGTTAAGTGAATTTGCATCGCAAGCAACAGCTAGCTTATTTCTATTATAGTTCTATCTGCATGGTTGAAAAGCGATTACAGCTTAAAACAGTTTCTTCAACAAATGACATTGCCCGCGATTGGGCATTAGCTGGGATCACGCATGGTGCCATACGAGCAGATCAGCAATTATGTGGACGAGGTAGGCTCAATAGACGTTGGGATAGCCCCAAAGGTGGCAATCTATACGCAAGCTATTTAAGGACCCCTATACAACCGATGAAAGATTGGCCAGGTTTGTCTTTGGCGGTATCTCTTGCAATAGCAGAGGCACTTGAAGCACAAATGCATATACATGATATCCATCATCAAGCATCTATTCAATTAAAATGGCCAAATGATCTACTATTAGAAGGTAAAAAAATTGCAGGAATTTTACTAGAAACAGTACAGCAAAGTAGACAATTAATTATAGGCATAGGTATTAATTTAAAACATGCCCCTAGTGCCTTCAATCAAAGCAGTGATGGATATTATAATGATACCCATCAAGATCATCTAGTATGGCCAGCAGGAAGCTTGTTTGAAATAGGGATCAAATTATCTGCTAGTAAAGTGTTTACAGCAATAGAACCGTTTTTAGACCATCGATTAAAGCAATGGATGGGCGCTCAACATAAAAAGCTTTTAAATGATTGGTGTATGCGAGGGCCTAAAATTGCTAGCAAAATTGTTTTGCGCCAAGGTAATTCTATTATAAAGGGATGGTTTTATGGTATAGATAACCAAGGATCGCTTCAAATTGCCATGGAAAAAAATGGATCAAATATTAAGGCAATATATATGGGAGAGATTGTACCAATAGATGCTGTTTGTTTGGAAGAAAATATAAATGTTGTTAGCAATTGATTCTGGAAATACCCATATAGTTTTTGCTTTGTTTGATCATGGAAAACAATGCGGAAAATGGAGAATGGCTGTATCTGCTAATATAAGCGGGGATGATATTGCTATTTGGTTGTCAAAAGCATTGGAATTGGAGCAATATCAATTGCGCGATGTCGAAGCGGTTATTATTGCTAATGTAGTGCCCAAAAATGATGTAGAGCTGGTAAAATTTGGTAAGCGCTATTGTAAAAAATGCTTGCTTGTTGGAGATATTTCTTTAGATTTTGGTTTTAATAACTTGGCAAAACGCACTGAAGATGTAGGTTCAGATCGTTTAGTAAACGGGGTTGCAGGGCAGTATCTTTATGGAAAACCGTTGATTGTAGTAGATTTTGGAACGGCAACGTCTTTTGACTTTTTTAACGATACGGGTGATTTTATTGGAGGCATTATTGCTCCAGGGGTACATTTATCACGCGATGCTCTTTATCATGCAGCTGCACGCTTGCCACATGTTGATATCAAAAAACCTAAAAAAATTGTAGGCAATGCAACCCTACCTGCTGTTCAATCAGGGTTATATTGGGGCTATGTTGCTATGATTGAAGGTTTGCTTGAGCGTGCAATTCAAGAAACGGGTTTTAAAAACGCTTGTGTTGTTGCGACAGGGGGATTAGGGAAGTTGTTTTTTCAAGGAGTCGATGTAATCAATCATTATGATGGAGACCTTACTATTAAAGGACTTAATATGCTATATGAACGCTCTCAAGGAGTTAATTTGTGATGTCGGGTGTTTATTTTCCACAATGCCAGAATTTGCCTGAATTTAACGCTAGTCAAAATCCGACATCTCAGGAAATGTTGTTTGTACCACTAGGGGGAACTAGAGAAATAGGCATGAACCTTAATTTATACGGCCATGATGGGCAATGGCTTGGTGTAGATTTTGGTATTACATTTACAGAAAATAATTCATACGGGGTTGATATTGTTTTGCCTGATCCAAGTTTTTTGGAGGCGCTTGGTGATAAGTTTTTAGGTTTTTTTATTACACATGCACATGAAGATCATTTGGGTGCTTTAGCTTATTTATGGGATAGTTTTTCTGCTCCTGTTTTTGCAAGCCCTTTTACATATAAAGTGATTGAAAGTAAATTGCGCCGTGAAAATATTGACCCACAAGATAGATTAAGATCTGTGGATTTGAACGGGTCTTTTCAATTGGGAGGTTTTAATCTACAGTTAATTACCCTAACACATTCTATTCCAGAACCGAATGCTGTCGTCCTTCGAACAAAGGCAGGGGTAGTTTTTCATACTGGTGATTGGAAAATAGACCCTGATCCTCAAATAGGAGAGAAGGTTGACGCAGCTGCATTACTTAAAGTCGGCAATGATGGTGTTGATGTATTGGTATGCGATTCAACCAATGCGCTTGAGCAAGGTTGGTCTTGCTCTGAAGGTTTTGTTTATGATGCATTACAAGATGTATTAAAAGATTTAACAGGCAGTGTTGTGATTACGTGCTTTGCATCCAATATAGCACGCCTACAAACAATTGCTAAGATTGCGCGCGCGATAGGTAGAAAACCAATTCTTGTAGGTCAATCATTAGTTAAGATGGTTAACTTTGCTCGTCAAACAGGTTATTTACAAGGCGTGGATCATTTTTTTGAACCCCATCAAATACATAATATTGCCCGCGAAGAGCGATTGATATTATGCACAGGATCTCAAGGCGAACCCAGAGCAGCACTGGCTAGAATTGTACGCAAACAACATCCTGATATACAATTGCAAGCAGGAGATCATGTTGTTTTTTCTAGTCGGGTTATTCCTGGCAATGAAACGCGCGTGAGCCATTTACAAAATTCACTAGCTGAACAGCAAATTATTACGCATGTTTCAGAAATATGTCCTGGGATTCATGCATCGGGTCATCCAAATAGAGATGAACTATCACAGATGTATCAATGGATACGCCCCAATATTGCTGTGCCTGTACATGGAGAAATGCGCCATTTGATGGGGCACGCTCAACTAGCTCTTGATCATCAGGTAAAACAAGCAATTATTCCTTTTAATGGAGGTGTTTTTCGAATTTGTGGTAGCAAAATTGAAGCAATAGGGCGAGTGCACGCAGGAAGGTTGCTTTGCGATGGAAACGCTATTATCCCCGAGGGTTCTGAGGTACTACGAGAAAGGCGAATATTAGCATGTGAAGGAGTAGCATTTATAGGAATTGCAGGGCTGATACAAAACGATATATCCCTACACATTCAAGTGCTTGGTATAGCGCTGAGCATTGAAGAATTGCAAGAATTGGAAAAACTGGCGTTGAAGCAAGCAATATATTTATATGATACAATCAGTAAGCTTGAAAATTTTTGCAGTAATATGAGCAAATGGCTAGCAAGAGAAATTAAAAGCCGTGTGGGTAAGCGCGTTAAAATCATAGCAACTGCGCCAGAATTATTGCAAATGTAGTCAATGATTGATAATGGTATTTGTATGTTTTCTAAAATAAATCATATTGCAATTGCAGTACCTAACCTTACGATTGCAGCCAAACGCTATAGTGTTGATTTAAAATGCAACGTTTCATCGCCTCAAGCATTGCATGAGCATGGCGTAACTGTTGTATTTGTGGACTTTGATAATACACGCATTGAATTGCTTGAACCTTTGGGAGACAACTCGCCAATTGCAGGGTTTTTAAAGAAAAACCCACAAGGAGGTCAGCATCATATTTGTTATGAAGTAGAAGATATTCAAGTAGCAATCGAACAAATTAAAAAAAGCGGTATTAGAATTTTAGGCGATGGAAAGCCAATAATCGGCGCCCATGGCAAACCTGTTGTATTTTTGCATCCTAAAGATTGTATGGGAACATTGCTAGAAATTGAGCAAGCATGAATATGCCTAAATTCTAGTGCTATTTATTGGCATGTATTTAATATATTAGAAGATGTATGATAAGTATGGATATTGTAACAGCTATTGTTGTGTTTATTATGATTTGGTGGTTGGTGTTTTTTTTAGCATTGCCATTTTGGCGCCATCAGCCTCCATTAAATATAGAAAAAGGCCATGACATAGGCGCGCCTGACAAATTGCACTTAGCAAAGCATCTTGGTGTTGTTACGCTGTTGTCTATCGTATTATTAATTATCTTTTTATTTGTGCGCCATTATCATTTAATTTCCCTACATGGCACGTAAAACTCTTTGGTTATAGCGGATTGCTCTTTGCAATAAGCGTTTGGTTTTTAATGCAATATACATTGCTATACATAGTATATTGCATTATACTATATATAATTTGAAAGAAATATGATGGAAAATGATATTGTAAAATGGACTGCACAATTTAATAAAGGGTATTTAGAGCTGTGTGTATTGCAAGTGCTTGCTAACAAGAAAACGAGCTATGGTACGAGTATATTGCAAGCACTTACACAAGCAGGCCTATCTATCAATGAAGGTACTCTTTATCCTTTGCTTAATCGTATGCACAAAAATGGATGGCTAGAATCTTACTGGCAAGAGCCACATCAAACAGGTCATCCAAGGCGATATTATAATTTATCCGATTATGGAAAAAGCATGTTGCATGTTTTATTAGAAAACTATGCGCTTAGCCATCAAGCTTTTATAAAACTGACACAATATAAGGAACATTGATATGAGTAAACTGCAATATGTTGACAGTTTCAAAAAATATTTACATGATATACGTAAATCACAGCGCGATGAAATCATTAAAGATGTAGAAGCTAATTTAAGAGATTTTGATGGAAAAGACGATACTATTGCAGAGCGTTTTGGTACACCAGAAGAACTAGCGATTAAATATAAATCTGGCCTTGAAATTGTTCCAACATTTACCCAGCGTTTATACAATATATCAAAGATCAGCATGTTATGTATTGGAGTTGTATGTGTATCATTGATCACAGGATTAGGATCATTGGCATATTATTTTAATACAGAAAAACGATTTGATTTTAATTATCAAGATATCATGGCTGCAAAAACACATTTTGAAGATGGCTGGCAATCCATCGATTGGGAAGATCAAAATTCTATACAACTTGATATCAGTCAATCATATTTGTTGATTTATTGGCATGAAGAAAAGCAATTAATCTATCGATGTAATGGTCAAGAACTTGCACAAGAGCAGTTTGCACAAGAGCAGTTTGCACAAAAATCCAGTGATCCTAACATGCGCGTAGCCATTATATTTGCACAATCACGTTGTGTTGTTTATTTGCCTTATGGGACCAGTCATATTAAGTCCCATCAATCAGAAATTTTTTTGATGTCTCCTCAACACGACATTACGCTTACAAGCATGCAAAGTAAAGCCCATATTGATGGGGCACTTCAAGTCCATAAATTTGAAATAAAAACAAAACAAAGCAATGTCGATGCATTTGTTGATGGTAAAAATGCATCGAATCATTTCAAGATAATAGCTGAGCAATCTAGGGTTATGGCTTACGAGCCTGATTGATTTTTAAAATATGATAGGTCTTTTTGATGACAAGTTATTGTAAAAGCGCTCCAGGGCATCTCTTCCATGGTCCTTATCATGACAAGGAATATGGTTTTCCTGCTCGAGATGATAAGGTGCTGTTTGAGCGATTTGCTTTGGAGATTAATCAAGCAGGTCTTTCATGGTTAACTGTTTTAAAAAAGCGTGAAGCCTTTTATCAAGCGTTTGAAGGTTTTGATCCTCATCATATTGCGACATATGGTGAGGCACAACGTGCGCGTCTTTTAGCTGATGCTAGTATCATCAGAAATCGACTAAAAATAAACGCAGTGATTGAAAATGCAAAAAGAGTAATAATACTTATTCAAGATCATGGTAGTTTTGCAAATTGGCTTGATGCACATCATCCGATGGAAAAAATTGACTGGGTTAAGCTTTTTAAAAAAAACTTTCTATTTACCGGTGGTGAAATCACTGGTGAGTTTTTGATGAGCCTTGGATATTTAGAAGGTGCGCACACACCAGATTGTCCTATTTATAGGCAAATTTTAGACAAAAAACCACCATACATGATGGATGCAATATGAGCACATTACCTATAACAATTTTGCCGCTGCCATTGAGTAAAGAGAATTTTGGCCCATTTGGTGATGTTATTGATGCACAATTACACCAAGGGATATCTATCAATCAAGGTACTACAGAACGCTTTCATGATTTGGCAAGACTTGATACAACGCGCGCAAATGGAAGAGCAGGTTTTAGTATTTTTAAGGCAAAGTCACGCCCTTGGCCAATTCATCTAGAGGTAATGGAACGTCATCCTCTTGGCTCTCAGGCTTTTTATCCTTTGGGCGTAGAAAATATGCAAATGGAGGGAAGATGGCTTGTAGTAGTGGCAAAAGCTGATTGCCAAAACCCGCTTGACCCGACAAATTTATGCGCATTTATAGCCCATATCAATCAAGGGGTTAATTATGCGCCAGGGGTATGGCATCATCCGCTTTTGGTGTTAGAATCTCACCATAATTTTGTTGTTGTTGATAGAATTGGAAAAGGCCATAATCTTGATGAATGTTGGTTTGAAGAGCCAGTCGTAATTCAACATTTTGTATCTTAATAGCAGCCCAACATAAAAGCCATTGATCACAAGTGATCAATGGCTTTTATTTAGTTCTATTAGAAAAATTATATATGGCTTTGCCCAAGACGCTAAGAAAACAGATAATATTAATTACTATTATCCATTTTATTGCGTAGATCAATCAATGTTGCTTCAATATTATCTGGATTAATACCTATATCTTCCATTTGCCATGCAGGTATAGTGCGTAGGATTTGTCTTGTGCGTGCAATTTTCCAAGCTGTAATGTTTTTTGTAATTTGTAATTGCAAAAAATCAAACAAGCTAGAAACAGCGCTTTCTATCCATGAAGTATTGTAAGTTAACTCAACGTTATGTGAAGATGATGTAGCCATTGAAGCCTCCAGTATCATTATATTTGTTGTGACCTTAAATGAATGAATAAATAAATCATAAGGTCAAATTTTGTATCAGCACAAAAATATTTGCGCCTTGCAATCTATATAATATGAAAACGTTTCTTTGGCTTGTGCAAGTTAAGTAGCGCAGAGTTGCATTTTTTGCATAATAAAACGAAGGTTCATTCTCTTGCAAAATGTAAATTTATTTGCAAGCTGGAGAAAGTTTAGTTTTTTCATTGCAATCTACTAAATCTAGATGAATATCAAGATATATTTCATCTCCAATTGAGCCCACAAATGCATCCATTCCAAATTCAGAACGCTTCAAAACACCTGTTGCTTCAACACCAATTGTTTCAGCTTTTTGGTAAGCAGGAATAGGCACAGTGCCTATTTTGCGAATACCAAATTGTAATATAATAGATTTTGTAACCCCCAACATTGTCAAATCACCTTCAAGAGAACCATTATCGGCATTTTCCATTACGATTTTGCGTCCAGTGAAAGTAATGTGTGGAAATGCTGTTACATTAAAAAAATTTTTCTCCAATAAATGTTGATCGCGTTTTGCATGATTGGTGTCAAGACTTGCAACATTAATTTCAAAGTCAATTTTTTCAAGCACTTTATTATCAATATCTAAAATAAACGTGCCATCAAATTGATTAAAGCGGCCAACCGTGCGTGAAAATCCAAAATGCTCAATTTCAAACCCAATGTAAGAATGGCTTTTATCTGTAGAATATTGCTTAAGGTCAGCTTTTGCAGTTTGTATAATCAATAGAAAATAAATAGAAATAGCAAAGCTTTTTTTGATCCATGAAAAGCAATGTTTTATATGCATCAATGACATTAATGTTTCCTTATCAATATAGTTTATTTTGCAGTGGCTTTAATTTTAATATCTATTAAAATTTCATTTTTTACAATACTGGTATCGCTCCATGTATCTTCTCCCACATTGAAATTTAAACGATTAAAAGATGCTTGAGCTGAAACAATAGCCGTTTGATCAATAGCGTCTAACTCAATGATAGCCTCAATTGGAACAGGAAATTGTATGCCCTTTAACTCTAAAGTTCCGTTGATTAACCAGTGTTTTTCTTTATCCTTTTTTTTAAAGCCGTATGCTTTATAGTATGCCTTTGGAAAAGCAGCTGTGTGCATCCATACTTGTTGAGGCAAAGACTCACTGGCAACAGGCGAATCAGTTTTGATTGAGTTTAAATCAATGACAACTTCAAGTGATGCTGTTTCAGGTTGAGCAGGATCAAATATAATGATTGCATCCCATTGTGGGAAAGTACCTTTAATATCAAATGTTGATGTAGATCCATGAAAGCGTAGATAACTATGATTGTTATGGACATACCATGTGTGAGGAGTATTGGCGTATACATCATTTGTATTGGATATTTCAATATAAAAGCTTGTTGGCAAGAGTATCACCAAAAAGGTGGGCAACCATCCTTTCCACATGCGTGAAATGAGTCGGTCGCGCATGATATAATGATGAAAAAAAGCAGCCCCAACGTGTATACCAATAAGCCATAATAAAATAATAGCAATGATTTGATGCAATTGTGAAAATGTTTCGCCAAGCTCTTTTGAAGGCTCAATGAGATTTGGTAGTTCAATGATCCCAAACCAAACAACAGGCACTCCCCATGCAGAGCTTGAAAGCCATCCCAAAATAGGTAATACGATTAAGATAATGTATAATAACCAATGTGCAATATTTGCTGATATGTGCAAAATCATAGGCATGGCAACAGCACTAGGTGGTGGGCTATAAAAGCGCCATAAAAGTCTTGCTAATGTTAATATCCAAATGGTCACGCCTATGGATTTATGCCAACTGAAAAATTGAAATTTTTCAGGAGAAATCTCCATATCTGCTGCAATAAAACCTAGTGCAACAGCACCTCCTAACATGACAGCAGTTAGCCAATGGAAAAATCTTGCAGGCAATGAGTATATTTTAGTTTTAAACATCATAGATGCTCATCATGTTCTTCAACAGTAAAAGACTTAATAAGTAAGCAAATTTAGCACGATATATGATTGTATTATAAAGTGATTTTATATATGATGTATAGGTTATAAAAATGATTAACGATGCTATATTCATTTAGAAATTGTACTAATACAAGAATTCTCTTGCACTTAATTGGCTAAAAGGTTAATAAATGCGCTTTATTTAGAATTCTCTTAGATACTCTTGGAAAGCTTGTGTTCTTTAAAAAGATAGTATAACTGGCGCTGTTAGCAAAGCCAGTTATTTCTTTAAACCAGTTATTTCTTTAAACCAGTTGTTTTTGTACAATTGAACAAATTTATTTATTAACCTTATAAAAAACTTAAGCAGGTAAACAATGTCTACAACAGAAAAATTATCCCTTGCAACGCGTACGCACTCTGGAAAAGGGGCCGCACGTGCTGTTCGCAGGTCAGGCATGGTTCCAGGTATTATTTACGGAGCCAAGGATCAGCCAGAGTTGGTACAAGTCGACCCTCGTGTTATTGTAAAGGGTCTTAATAGTGGACACTTTTTTTCAACAGTATTTGAAGCTAATATTGAAGGACAAAAAGAAAGCCAGCGCGTATTGGTGCGCGATGTACAATTTCATCCTGTGAGTGATGCCGCTGTACATTTTGATCTTTTACGAGTTAGTGCAACAGCTAAAATCAATGTTTCTGTTCCAGTGCGTTTTATTAACGAAGAGACATGTGCTGGTATCAAAGCAGGCGGTGTTTTGTCTATTGTGCGCCATGAGGTAGAATTGAGCGCGCTAGCCAATGCAATTCCATCAGAGTTAGTGTGTGATCTTAGTGATGTAAAGCTTGGTGATACTATCAAAATTTCTAGCATAGAATTGCCAGAAAATGTAGCGCCAACCATTACTGATCGAGACTTTGTCATTTGTAATATTGCAGCTCCACGCACAGCAAAAACAGAAGATGATGAAGTAACGGTGGCAGAAACTGAAGGAACTAACACTGAAGAAACCGAATAATTTTCTCAATTAATCTTGTAAGCTGAAGGATGAGGCTTGTTAGCTTTATTGATGATGCAATGTCAGGACAATAGAGATGGCTTTAGTTTTTGTAGGGCTTGGCAATCCAGGTTCAGCGTATAGGAATACGCGCCATAATCAAGGTTTTGACGTCATTGATAAGCTGGCAATCGCTTTGAATGTTTCATTGAAGCAAAGCGATCATGCACAAATTGGTCAAGCACACGTTAATGGTAAGTGCCTTTGGCTTGTAAAGCCATTACTTTTTATGAATAATTCTGGGCGTGCCCTTACAAAGTTTTGTAGATCAAAAAACTTGCAGCCAGATTCTTGCTATGTTTTTCATGATGAATTGGGCCTTGCAGTAGGCCGTGTGCGCGTTAAGCTTGGTGGAGGCAATAATGGGCATAACGGGTTGCGTGATATTGACCAGCATTTAGGAAAAAACTATTATCGGGTTCGACTGGGTATAGCTCATCCAGGAATGACCGATCAGGTGCATCAATATGTGTTGGCGCGCCCTCCAATGGAAGAACAAACATTATTAAATACAATGGTTGATGCTGTGGTCAGTAATGCTATATTATTAACACAGGAAAACGCATTACAACAATTTGCAAATGCATTGAGTACCTATCATGGAGATCTCAAGCAGCATTAGCTCAAGATTGAGCCATTAAGCGAGCGGCTTTGTGTGCTTTTCAGTCAATATATGTTACTTTTAGCTAGGCGCTAATAATGGCAAGGCATGTTTTACCAATTCATTTTGACAATGTTGTGCTGCATCACAACAATAAAACAATCGTAAATCACGTTACGCTTGATTTAATGCATGATGATGGGATAACGGTTATTCTAGGTCCTAATGGGGCTGGAAAAACCAGCTTTCTACAATTATGTCATGGCTTGATTAAGCCTGATAGTGGATGTATCACATGGGGTGAGTTTGGGAGCAATATAGAACTTGCAAGAAAGCATCAGGCTATGGTTTCGCAAGTGCCGGTATTTTTAAGGCGCAGTGTATTTGATAATTTGTTGCATTATGCAAAAACAATCAATATTAATTTATCAATGCGTACGCAAATCATTAAAGAAAGTTTACATCGAGCAGACCTTTATGAACAGCGTGATCAATATGCACGAACTTTGTCAAGTGGTGAGCTACAGCGCTTAGCATTAGCAAGAGCTCAACTGGGTCATCCATCGCTGATGCTTCTTGATGAACCGACAGCCAATCTTGATCCAGCAAATAGAGTAAAAATAGAATATTTAATTTATGATATTATCGCACAAGGTACAATGGTATTGATGATTACACATGATTTGATACATGCGCAAAAATTGGCACAGCATTTGATTTTAATGTGCGAGGGTAAAGTGACAGCAAAAGGAAGCGCACTAGAGCTTTGGAAAGAAGCAAAGTCATTGCTACATCCTAAAGATTAAAGATGGAAACAGCCAAGAATGTATAAACGCATTTGTTTAAAAAGACTTCAGTTTATATTGATAGCATTGTTTGTTATGAATGCGATGATGTATGTAAGTGTGGCTTTTGCAAATCAAACATTGCGAGTAGCAATTACGACATCGGTTGAAGCATCAGGGCTGATGGCACATCTTAAACCAATGATTGAAATAGATACTGGGTTAGAGCTACAAGTGCTGGTGATGAGTAGTGGACAGGCTTTACAGGCTGGACGCAATCAAGATGTTGATGTAGTATTTACCCATGCGCCTGGTCTTGAAGAGGCTTTTATCAAAGATGGTTTTGCTGAGCAAGCATATCCAATTATGTGGAATAATTTTATGCTGGCAGGGCCACATCACGATCCAGCCGAGATTGAAACCTTAACAGATTTGTTAAAAGCAATGGAGGTTTTATATCAAAAGCAAGCTTTGTTTATTTCAAGGGGTGATAATAGTGGTACGCATCAACGTGAAAGAGATCTTTGGAAAAAAGCTCAAATAGAACTTAACCTAAGCAATCATTGGTACAGAGAAAGCGGCAGTGGGCAGGCAGCTAGTTTGCGCATAGCAAGTGAATTGCAAGCCTATATACTAACAGATTCTGCTAGCTTTATACGATTGAAAGAAAGTTTAGCCTTAGCAAGTTTAGTAGTAGCAAGCCCAAATACAAAGGATATATTATTCAAAAATTTTTATACAACAATGGTTGTAACCAATGGGCATCAAGGTTTAGAAGGTGCTAAAAAAGGACAAGCTTGGGTGGAGTGGCTATTATCAAAGCGTGGGCAGCAAGCAATTAAGTCGTATGAAGTGAATGGGCAAGCAATGTTTTATCCAATTGAATCGTGACAAAAATACATTCTTTTAAACCACCAAGACTGCAATTTACTCGTGATGAAATTGACTGGTTCAATAGTGATCAAGCTGTTGAGTATGAGCATGCACAGACATGGATGGAGGAACGTGTAGAGCAAATTATTGCAGGCAATGCAAAAGAAGCCATATGGTGTCTTACACATCCTGCGCTTTATACATTAGGCACAAGCGGGCATGAATCCGACTTGCTTGATGTTCAATTTCCAGTTTACAAAACAGGCAGAGGCGGTAAGGTAACCTATCACGGGCCAGGACAGCAGATTGTTTATGTTATGTTGCATCTCACACGCCGTCAAATGAATGTACATCAGTATGTTCATTGGTTAGAAGAATGGATTATTGCATTTTTAGATGCATTAAACATTCAAGCATTTAAACGAAGTGAGCGAGTAGGTGTTTGGGTGGCAAATAAACCTAATCCAAACGAGGCTCTAAATCAAAGAGAAGAAGATAAAATAGCCGCAATTGGCGTACGCATCAGAAAATGGGTTACTTGGCACGGGTTTGCAATCAATATTAACCCAGATCTAAGCCATTATACATCGATTGTACCATGTGGCATTGATCAACGTGAATACGGCGTTACATCATTGGCAAATCAAGGATGCGTAATATCGAGCAAAAAAACCAAAAAGCTATTAGAAAATAGCATGCCAAATTGTGATATAAAGCCAGATTATAATATTTAGATGGGTAGTATATACTTGATCAAAATATCAAAAACCAATGAAACCACGCATATGAAGAATAATACATATGTACAACAATACTTTGACCCATCATGGTGGTTTTAGATGTAGAAAAATATCTTTTAAGGGATGCGTTTACCTTTGATGGACTGGCACCTTTGACGGATTGGTGATCTTGTAGGTTTGGTCAATAAAATAGTATGACTGGCCTGTAAATTATGCGCTAGATGGCGCGTTGCTATAAGGAATGTTTGGATTTACGAGCATCTCTTCCTCATCGCGTTCAATATAAATTGAGCGACTAGGAAAAGCAAATCCGCAACCTTCTTTTTCAACAATACGCTTGATTTCTATTGCCAATGCTTCTTTGGTAGCTAGCCAATCAGACCAACTATTTCCCTTAGTAAAACAATATACTAAGACGTCAATGGAGCTGCTTTCAAAGCGATCAATGCGTACAAAAATCGGCAACATAGGGTCATGCACGAACCGTTCATCTTGCGTGATGAAAGTTTCAATGTTATTGCGCACAGTTTTGAGCTGTTCAATGGTGGTATTATATTCTAAGCCAATATACCAATCGATACGTCGGTGGCGACGGCGTGTATAATTAATAACAGCAGCATCTGCAAGATGTGCATTGGATACAAAGACAGGGCAATCATCAAATTGGCGCAGTAAGCACGAGCGCATACCTATTTTCTCTATTGTTCCTTCTACTAAACCTGCAACATGAATGGTGTCGCCAACACCAAATCTATCTTCTGTTACAATTAATAATCCGCCAATTAAGTTTTTAAATAAATCTTGCGAACCAAGGGCAATAGCTGCACCCAGTAAGCCTAAACCGCCTATGATTGGGGCAACTTCAATGCCCCATAATTGTAAAATGGATACAGCTCCTATGAATACAATCAAAATACGAGAAACTTTTGCAGTCCAATGCACAAAGTTAGCTCGTAAGGCTGTCCCTCCCAAATGATCAAGTAACTGGCTGATTGGGGGTACAATATGATAAAAAATTTGGAAGACAAAAAACTGCAATAAAGTTTGGGCTATTAGAGATAGAATAGTAAACGCTGATGCTGGTAGTTTTGACAATTCTAATGCTAAAAACACACCACCAATTAATACTAAAAATCGGAAGGGATGGATTAAGTTTTTAGTAGTATTTTCGTCAAAATAAACGCCAATACGTGTTGTTAATTTTATAACAATTTTTTGTAAAATATTTGCAATAATACGAAATATTAAGGCAAATATTCCTAATACAATAAAAGGAAGTATGAGGCTTATAACGTCTGAATATGACCCTGATGGCAACAAAAATTCAAGCCAGTTAGTATAATGATCCATGATATTTTTTACTTATTGGTTTTTTCCAGGTTCCCATAAAACATCTCCAGTAGCATAGAAATGATTGACATAACGAGCCATCACGAAAAGCAAATCAGAAAGACGATTTAGATAACGAAGTGCATGAGGATTAATGGCTTCATGTCTGTTTAAGGATACTACATCGCGCTCTGCTTTTCGTGTTGCGGTGCGTGCAACATGCAAAGCAGCTGCTAGAGGGCTTCCTCCAGGTAGCACAAAACTTTTTAGTGGGTTAAGCTTGCTATTTAATTGATCAATAGCGCTTTCTAATCCATCTATTTGTGGTTGGGTAATCCGCAATGCATTGCTATTTTTAGCTTTATTGTTGCTGTGGGTTGCATGTTGTGGGTTGCATAAATCAGCCCCTAGGTCAAAGAGATCATTTTGTATAGCGTTGAGCAAGTCAAGCATAAAGCTATCGGCAAATGTACAACACACACCAATTGCAGCATTAGCGGCATCAACTTCACCGTAAGCTTCAACACGCGGGTCGTTTTTATAACGTCGGCTGGCATCGCCTATGCTTGTTTGTCCGGTGTCGCCAGTGCGGGTATAGATTTTGTTTAATTTTACCATTGATTAGACCATTGACTTGAACAGCTAGGTTGTTGATGTTAGGTTAACGGCTTATAATACCTAACTTTACATTATACGCGCTATTGGATCATATTGCACAGAAGAAATATTTTACATATTAGCTTTTTGTAATATTAACCCAAGAATAAACATAAAGATTGCAATAAATTGTGCAATAATTCTAAAGCGCATTAATTGATTAGATTTTTTTGCATCAAAACTTCCTTTACGCATCATTGCAAAAAGCCCTATAGCTAAGACTGCAACTGTGATTGCCATGGCAATCACCATTAAAACAAACGCAATCATAGACATTAGATGTCTTTCTTTCTATTGTTGATAAATACGCATAATAATATGCTAAGTTTGGCCGTAAGGCAATATGCATTGATGGGGTATAAAACTATTATTTGCTATGCATCACTTCAAGTGCTTGCTCAAGTAAATGTTGTGATGAAGCAGCAATGATCTCATTACCGCTGGCAATGTTTGCGGGGTTTCCTTGCCAATCACATGCTACACCACCTGCACCAAGTACGATAGCAGCAGGTGCCATATAGTCATAAGGTTGTAAACTTGCCTCAACAACCAAATCAATCTTGCCCGATGCTAACAACCCATAATGGAAACAATCTAACCCATAACGTACGAAGCGAACCTTGCTTGCAATTTTATTAAAAGCTTTATTTTGGCTGTTTTCTAGCAACATTTCAGGAGCAGTTGAGCATAAGATTGCATCTTTAATATCAAGACATTTGCTTACATGAACAGGCTTATTATTTAAGCATGTAGGATGGTCGCTACCGCCTATCCAATGCATATCAAGTGCAGGATGGTCTTGACTACCTAAAAGAGGATTTCCATTTTTTGCAAGGCATATTAAACTACCAAATACAGGGGCACCAGCAATGAAAGATTTTGTACCATCAATAGGATCAATAACCCAACAGAGTGGATTGTCAGTGATCGTATTTTCAAATTCTTCGCCCACAATAGAAAAATCTGGAAATGCTTGTTGCAAAACATTGCGAATAGCATCTTCGGCCTCACGATCTGCGATAGTTACAGGTGAGTGATCGTCTTTGTGTTCGTATGCTTCTAGTTGATTGAAATATTTTAAAATAATACAACGTGCTTGTAAACGTGCTTGATCAATAGCCTCAACGATGGTTTCATTATTCATCATAAATTATAGCCTTATGGGGTTGCTAGTTCAACTATTTTAAGGTAGTGCAACAGGATTATCAGATAATGTTCGAAGCCATGCAATAAGATTTGCGCGATCGTTTATTTTTTTCAAACCAACAAAATTCATTTTTGTGCCAGGATAAGCTTTTTTAGGATTCTTTAAAAAAGCGTCCATTGCTTCATAATCCCAGTTTCCATCAGCGCCTTTTAATGCAGATGAATACCCAAACTCATCAATACTTGCTTTAGTGCGCCCTATAATATCATATAGCTTCGGCCCAACACGGTTAGCACCATCGGGTGCAAAAGTATGACAGGCAGTGCATTTCTTTGAAACTTTTTTGCCCTTTTCAATATTAGCTGATGCTAGCATTGGAGCTATTAAATCATCTAATTCATCTCCAGCGGCATTGCTATTGGCTGCAGTCTGGAGGCTTGGATCATCATTTGTTTGAATAGAAAAGGCTGGTTCAGCAAGTTGATCGGGTTGATAGATAGCAGAAACTAAAAAACCAATACCAAGGGCAATCAAACTAGCAGTTAAAATTGCTGCAACAATTTTATTAAAAAATAAGGGAGCTTTATCCATTCTTTATGCATCTCCAGCATGAGTTATATAAGATTGCCTGAAGTATATCTTTTTCTGATATATTTTACAACAAATTTGCACCATAAGGGTTAAATTATTGTTTATGATTGATATTGTGTATATGTATTGTGGCTGTGATGTGTTTGGAATCGCTTGATTTTGCATTTATAATATTCAAGCTTTAGATTTAAAATTGTTCTTTAGCAAACTTTTACAACATCAAGCGATATAACTGAACCTAACCAAGAATTGGGAATGTAAGGATAATTGACATGTTTGAATGTAGAAATGACTGATATGCAAGCTTTGGTGATAATACCTGCAAGATTAAAAGCAACACGTCTTCCAAATAAACCGCTGTTGCCAATTGGTAACTTACCTATGCTTGGACATTGCTGGCAACAAGCTTGTAAAGCAGAAATAGGAGAAGTTTTTATCGCAGCTGGTGATGAAAAAATTGCAATAGAGATGCAAGCACTTGGTGCGCAAGTCATTTTAACAGATCAAGACCTGCCTTCCGGATCGGATCGGATATGGCAGGCTTTTGAGAGGCAAAAAGCAGTCTCACCAGATATTGCTAATGTACAAGCTATTGTCAACATGCAAGGGGATTTACCTTTTATCAATCCAAAAATTTTAAAAGATACGCTAGAAACGTTGATTGCTTCAAACAGTGATGTTGCAACGCCTGTTGTGCGTATTACATCCTCTCATGAAAGGGATGCACCACAAGTAGTGAAAGCTGTTTGTGGGTTGAATCAAGATGAGAATGAGCATTTACAAGAGCATAAAACAGCTAGGGCGCTTTATTTTTCACGAAACGCTGTACCATCGGGAATAGGAAATTATTACCACCATATAGGTATCTATGCATGGAAAGTCGATGCTCTTGAACGATTTGTAAACTTGGAGCAAAGTCCTCTTGAAAAGCGTGAAAAACTTGAGCAGTTACGCGCTCTAGAAGCAGGCATGCATATAGAAGTTGTAGAAGTAGAAGATACTGTCATTGGTATTGACACACCAGATGATCTTGAAAAAGCAAGATTATTCTGGCAAAATCAATGTTGAATACAAAAATAACATCATATTTACGTAAACTATGCTAGCAATAATAACAATCATTATAAACAGATGCAATCATCAAGATTAAGTAATAAAGGGGTATCATAGAATGTCAGGAAGCCTAAATAAAGTAATGTTGCTAGGCAATTTGGGACGTGATCCAGAAATCCGCTCAATGCAAAATGGAGATAAGGTGGCTAATTTACGTATTGCAACCTCAGAGCGGTGGCGTGATAAGACCGGTGAAACACAAGAGCGTACAGAATGGCATTCTGTTGTGCTATTTGGTAAGGTTAGCGAAATTGCAGAGCAGTATTTAAAAAAAGGTTCAAAAATATTGATTGAAGGTCAGCTGCGCACACGCAAATGGCAAGATCAAACAGGAGCAGATCGTTATTCAACCGAAGTGGTAGTTTCTGGCTTTAATGGGCGTATGATTATGCTTGATTCACGCTCTAATGGCCAGCAAGAAAACCTAAATAACGAAGCGCAATGGTCAAATCCAATGGAAGGCAATAGCGATGTCCCTAAAGCAAGCTCAGATGTCTTTGATGATGAAATTCCATTTTAATTGAGTATTATTCATAGCAGTATTCATTAAAAATTGAATGGTGCACCGATGAAGCATATGTAAGAAAATGGAGAGCGTTGAACAAGAACATGTTGTAATTATTAAGCATGGAGGGCTAGGTGACTTTATTCAAGCCTTTGATTTTTTTGGTGCTATCCGTGCACGCCATCATGATGGGCAAATAGATTTAGTCACTAGTAAAGCTTTGGCTCCATTGGCCCAAAATGCTCCTTGGTTTAATAACATCTACATTGATGATCGTACATGGTATAGCTACGCTACAATATGCTATAAGTTAAAATGCTTGCCCATCAGCTGGGTATATGATCTGCAAACCTCTGATCGTACGTGGTGGTATTATAATATATTAAATCTATGGACTACTAAATTGAATTGGTCAGGCCATGTAAAAGGTGCTTCACATTATCATAACAACCCCTTACGCGATAGCTTGCACACGATAGAGCGCCTTCAAGACCAGTTTAAATACGCTGGTATAGTCAATATCAAAGAACAATCCCTTGACTGGCTAACAAATAGTGATGCTGGATCATTGAATGCAAAAACTATAAATATTATTAAGCGTTGCAAAGGGGCTTTATGCGCATTGGTTGTGGCATGTTCGAGTAAACGCCCTCAAAAGCGTTGGCATGATAAAAATTTTGCGCAATTGGGTAATGCTTTAATCCAGCAAGGTTTTGATATTGTTTTAATAGGTGCTGGCATAGATGATCAGGCATCGGCGAGTGCTATTACGCGATATATGCAAGAGATGGATGGAGAACATCCGCACCTACATTGTCATAATCTTGTGGGCAAAACAAGCTTTGAAGATTTAGGTTATTTGTTTCAACACACTAGCGCTGTTGTAGGTGCAGATACTGGCTTAATGCATTTAGCAGCTTGTACTGCACCATTTAGCCTAACACTTTTTGGAAATGCATCTAACCCAACTTTATGCGCACCTCAAGGCAAGAATGCTCATTTCTTACATCATGATCATTTGCAAGAAATTAGCGCTGAGCGTGTATTGCAAGAGCTTGTGCATGCTGGGCTCAAACAATCAAAGCCTACCAAATGATCTAAGCAATATGAACAAAGATCATGTCTTAACAAATGTATCAGATTGATCATTATCATATGATATAGTGCAAAGCCTTTAGCTTTTTAGTGATCAATTTAAGATTGATTTAAAATTGCATAAGTATTTTGAATATGCCGAGCGCCTATCTTTTCAAGTATAGTTTGTAGTTTGATATTGTTTGGGCCAACATGAACATGGAAGTGGCTGGATCGTTCTGATTTGATGGGAGGAAGTGGTTTAAAATGTTTGTGGATATATTGTAGAGTTGATGGAATATAGTCATAATATTGTTCTTGTATATTGAAACCTATAGAATTATCAGTTTTGATATAAACAGATCCAACATAAACGCTCTCAAGCGACAAAAGATACCATGCTCGATATGGGTGGTTAGCTACAAAGCCCGCATGTTGGTCATAAGTGGGTAAATGGGTATGGCTAATGGTATGTTGTCTGTCTTGGAGTAGCTTAAAAAGCACTTGGATATGCTCGTTGCTTTTAGTGATTGCTATCCATAATAGCTCAGACATGATTTGAATCAATCATTGGTTTTAATGCCTATCAATTTCATATGGAGTATGTCTATTATTAATCGCAACATATTACAATGAAGTTGTCATTCATTGTATCATTCACCCTTCATCAATATGCCAAGTAGGATAGATCAAATATTTTATGATTCTTTAATAATAAATGCAGGAACATTATAGTGTGGCATTTTTTGAAGTTTTACGTTAAGGCCTTTTTTATTGATAAAAGCATCAACAGCTTCTGTTGCTCCGTTAACGGCATTGTAATCATCTATAATGATTAAGCCGCCATTGACTACTTTGTCATAAAGCCTTTCTAAGGCAAATGCAGTTGGTTCTTTTGTATCCATATCCAAGTGCAATAATGCCAAGCGAGTATGTGGATTATCACCAAGATAGATGGGGAGCGTTTCCATGATATTGCCTTTGATAAGTTGGATATTGCTCATTTCTTTTTCTTTTAAGATACTGTTGATTTCTTCAGTGCTTAGACCTGTATTGCCAGCGCTTTCAAAAGAATTTATAAAGTCTAGATCGCTTTTTAGCGTGATATTATCAGTAGGGAATTGACCAAATGCATCAAACCCAATAATACGACGTGCTTGGTTGTTTTCAAATGTTGCTCTAAAGGTGGCAAAGCGGATTAATGAGGCACCTTTATAAACCCCTAATTCGCAAATATCGCCTGAGAGATCTTTAATCATTTTATATAATTCATAATGTGCAAGCATTTTGTTCAAACGAGCAGGAGATGAAAACCAATAAAAGCCATTTTCATAATCCCATCGTTTATCTTTTGATAACCCTCTGATTTGCATGTTTACGCTTCCATTGTTGTTGATATCAATTAAGTATAATTAAGATTCTAGATGTGGTAATTTGTATATACATCTCGTTTAGCTGTGCTAAGCTATCACACGATTATATATTTATATATTGAGTCTGATAGATTAAAATAGTGCAGTGATTGGTTTTTAAATATTAATCATTGAAGTTTAATAGATAATACTGTTCGCGTTCATCTTTAAGCATACCTGCTGTTTCATCTACAAACCGGTTTCTGTCGTTGCGGGTTTTAAAAACCCATATGCAAACTGTTTCTTTGCTATGATAAATAGCTTTCAACTCATCATCAATATCACAAATCTCTTGTGGGATAGTAGCTTTGATGCACAACATATTTGTTTTCCTGTTCATTAGCTGTGATTTGATGGGAATAGAATCAAATTGATATTGCAAGCTTTTATGGTTATATGACTGGTTTATTCAGTTGCGTTTGAAGCGATGCCCTACCGTAACTGGTCCTATAATAATACGTTTAGGCATCATGTGGGCTTGTAGCGTTTGTCTTAAAAATTTTGTAATTGCTGTTTTATCTATTGTCAATCCGTTTTTGGGTTGTACCGTTAGCTCAACATGTTGTCCAGTGAGAGGGTTTTCTTTGCCAATAGCTTTAACAAACACAACATTGTCATATTGAAGGGCAACTTGTTCTACCTCTGATGGCATAAACTTCAAACCGCCAACATTGATGACGTCACTAACTCTGCCAGTAATTTTGTAATAACCATTTTGCTCTTCTACGATATCCTTTGTATGATACCAACCGTCTTGATCAAAAGGTGAAGGGGCATTAAGATATCCAAGCATTTTAGTTTGGGAACGAACTTCTAGAATATTCTTAACAATGCGTGTTTCCACGCCTTTTCCTCCAATTTTGACCCATAAACTATCACGTGCTTTGCTCTTAACGCGCAAAATTCCTAATTCAGACATACCAAATGTTTGCCTAAAATCTATATTGGGTAACAAGGTGCATAATTTAGATAACGTACGTTGATCCATACGTTCTGTACCATAAGTGATTATTTTTAAACTCTTAGGTACTTTGTGAGGTATCAAACCACTCATTAACATCATGCGTAAAAAAGTAGGTGTGGTAGGGAGAACTTCGGCTTCTTGTTCTTTGCAAATTCTTAAAATGTTTTCTACAGTGCGCTTTGCAGGTGCTATGATGGCGCCTTTGTTAAACAAAGTATGCAGTAATGTATTTAAGCCCCCAATATGATCAAACAGTAAAAAATTGATTGTTCTAAATGCAAGGCGTGGCGTTTCAAAACGTTTAAGAAAGAGTGTTAAATCATGTAGGATCGCTTTTGGATATCCGGTTGTTCCAGTAGAAAATAATACAAGTCCTGCGCGATTGTTGCTTTTAAGCATTTCTATTAGAGGGTTTTTATTGTGGTGGCGAAGTCTTTGTATATGGTTGCCTTCAATGATGACATCAACCAGTGCTGTTTCAAAAAAATATTGATGTTGGGTGCGCGTGGCAACTGTAAGTGGTACTAATATTACCCCTTTATCCATTAGTTTTAATAAGGTTGATACTGTTTGGGGATCAAAATCGCCAATTAATGCAACCACATCTCCAGAGTTGATGCCATCTAAATCAACGGTTTTTTGTTTTGCAATATCGCAATATCGCAGTTTTGTATTTTCATAGATAAGAAAAGGATAGTTTAATCCGCTCCAACTGTCGTTGAGGCGCTCTATTAAACGCATTATACTCCCCCTACATGCAATGTTTGTCCACTAAGTGATTTTGATTTTTGATCCAGTAGCAACTCAACTAAATCGCATATATCTGATGTGTCAAACTGTTTTTGTACCACCTGTTTATCGATAATATCTTTAATTTGTTTATCTGTTATGGCGCGCAATAAATCAGTTTTGATGGGGCCAGGCGCTATACAATTGACGCGTATGTTAAAGTCAGCCATTTCGCGTGCAAATGTTCGTGAAAAAGCTTCTACTCCAGCTTTTGATGCTGTATAAACCGCCTCTCCTTTAATGGCAAGTTTAACGGCTATGGTAGAAAAATTAATAAAGGAACCTTGTTTTTCTCTTAGCATCATTGGTGCAAATAATTGGCAACAAAATATTGTGCCAATTAAGTTGGTTTGAATGACTTTTTGAACGGTTTTTTCGTCTGTTGTAACGGCCATATTCATTGAAGCTATGCCAGCTGCATTGATAACGGCTGTAATTGGTTTGTTATGTTTTTTGATTAATTTTTGGGCAAATTTGATAGATTGGTAAGAGCTGACATCGCAATCAATACTTTCATAGGGTATTTGGCTTGTATCTCTAGCAAGTCCAATAATATGTTGCCCATTGGATGTTAATCGATTGGCAATTGCTGCTCCTATGCCTTTGCTAGCTCCAGTGACTATAATCATGATTTATCTATTGGCTTGGCTTGCAAATTCTTCACTCAAGCTTGAGATTGTTCGAAACATACTTTGGGATCTTGACATTGTTGTTGGTGATGTCCAGTCAAATTCAAAATTGCATTCACTTGCATGGTCTTCTAAAGCAAGGCACAGTTCAACAAGTTTCATTGAATCAAGTAAAGCATCTTCACCAATCAATGGTGTATCATCATCAAGCTTGCTTGGATGATCTAGCAAATCGGTAATGATTTGTTTAACGATTGCTATCGCCTCAAGGTGAGTTTCGACTTTTAACATTTGATGATCAGGCGTCATTTTTTACCTCTATCATATTTGCACATATATAATCATTGTACTATCATAAAAGTTTGTATCAATATCTAGTGTTTTTTATATGTTTTTGTTTGGCTATGTTGTTTGACAATTGTTTCAATTAAATGGGATATTGTATACATTCAATATGCTACAGATTTAAAGATAAATTATCCTGATTGTGATTATTGGGCAACTTTATAATGGCAATTAGTGTTTTATGAGTTTGTTCGCTAAGGTTGACTTTTGCGTTTTAGCAATGGACAACAGATGGTGTGGTATCAAAATTTTTTAAACATCCATACATGATGGCAATATCATTGCGTTGTTAAATTAATGATTTAAAGCCCAATCTACAGCAAATCCAGCATGGATTTCTGCTGTGTTAAATAGCATGATGTCAACATCTTGTTGTTGTATCAATAATTCAATTTCAGTACATGCAAGCGCTGTAGCTTCTGCACCATTATTGATTAAACCTTTGATGATTTTCAAATACTCAATTTTGGATGTTTCTTTGATGACGCCTCTACATAATTCATTAAAAATAATATTGTCGGTTATCTTGAGGGTGTCTTTTGGAGGCATAATGGCTTCAATATCAAAATTTTCTTTGAGCCGCTGATAGTAAAAATCTTCTAGGATTGTAAATTTTGTTCCTAATAGGCCAATTTTTTTAATTTTATTTGCAATGAGCTTTTCACCTAAAGCATCTACGATATGTAAGGATGGGATAGATATTTCTGCTTCAATGTCATCAAAAGCTTTGTGCATTGTGTTGGTACAAATAATGAGGCATTCAGCCCCGCCTTTTTCTAGTTTTTTTGCTTCACCGGTTAAAATTTGAGTAATGCTTTGCCAGTTTGATTGCGCGAGATGTTGTTCAAGCTCAAAAAAATTAACGCTATTGAGCATTATTTTAGCAGAATTTAAGCCACCTAAACGCTCTCTGACTTTTGTATTGATGGTATGGTAATAGATGTTGGTAGATTCCCAACTCATTCCGCCAAGCATTCCGATTGTTTTCATTTTTAACTCTTTCTTATCGTTCATTTAGCTATGAAGCTCTTCGATATTTTATTTTTAGATATTATGGGGCAAATAAAACAGTGATGCAATGGAAGCAGAGTTTTTGATACATTCAAAACGATGTTTATGTTTGATTATTGGTTATTTTTTATAAAATTGCAACTCAATAAAACTTGTTTTGATGTGTCATTAACATGGAAAGTATTTTGACATGATTAGCCATATGATTGGTCTATCATGCTTGCTTGATGGAGTTTATTTGGAGGCGTGTATGGGTATTTATCGTAGGTTATAAAAGCATGTAGATGACCAAATAATGGCTTGTAAATTTATCAATATAAAATCTATAGCGCTTTAAGGAGATTTTTTGAGGTCATAATTGTAGCAAATTCACCATTTAAACTTGCAAGGGCTGTTGCGTGCATAATGTGTGAACTATAATGTTCGTTGTTAACCCCAACCTTGTCAAAAGTGGCAGTTGCATCAGAGATAAGATAGGTATCATAGCCATAATTGCCAGCCATACGCGTTGTTGTAGAAACGCAATGATCTGTTGTAAGGCCAACGATAACTAGTGTATTGGAACCTTTATTATCAACAATCTTTTTTAAGTTTGTGCCAATAAAAGCGCTGTTGACTGATTTTGTAATAATCATTTCATCATCTTTTGGTGTTACTAATGGGTTGAATGCAAACCCTTGATGACTGTGATGCAGTTTTGACTGTGGATTGGTAGAACTGTGTCTAATATGGATGATTTCAAGGTCCATGTCTCTCCATTTTTTGATGATGTCGGCACAGATATTTTCAGCGCTTTTATTATTTCGATTTCCTCCCCAATATTCTTCTTCCAAGAAGCCTAATTGTATGTCGATGCAAAGCAAGATGGGTTTGTGTCCAAATAATTTCATTACGTTCATTCCAATCATATATAGCCATAAAATATTTGTTGTTATTTTGACGCTTACGAATGTTTTAAGGCTAGTGTTTTAAAACTCTATAGATAAATTTTAGATTATTGATCATTTTTGCCAAAAATATAAAAAAATGCCATAAGAATAAATCAAAAGAAATATTAAATTTACCCATTTAAGTTGTGGTTCTGTGTGCAGCCATGCACAATAAATCCAAATTAAACAAAATGGAAAAGACAAAAACATAGTTAAAGGATACCAATCAAATATGATTGCTATTGCACTAAGCAAACCAAGTAGCATGGCAATATTTTTTAAATTTGTTTCCGTTTTTTGTGATATTTTAGAAGGAAAAAAGTAGTTGAAAAACTTGTTCATTCATATGTCCATAAGTGCTTATATTATTGTCATTAATCGAGTTTGTGTTTTTTAAAGTATTAGTACCTTAAATCATTAGCATTGGCTATGTTAAGGCGCAGATATCGCGCAATACAAGGTATGGCTATTGGCTAATATATTGATTTATAATGATAGTTTGTCTTCAACATATTCATTGTTATTTAAGATATATTTAAATTTTCTAAGATTACTATTTGCAAAGCAATAAAATTTGATTGTTGTGGCACTTGATTGCAAAACAATAACATCTTTATTTAAAATGTTAGCAACTTGCGTGAACGCATTGTAAGCTTACAGCAATAACCCATAGTCAAGTTGATTGTGATATTGATCATTGTAAAAAAGATGCTTCAACCTTGTGCCTTCTAAAATGAAGCCATTTTTTTCAAGCACTCTTTTGCTGCCTACATTACCATCAGCACAACCAGCATATAATTTATTTAAATTGTATTTATTTTTTGCTAATGCAACTAATGATGAAACTGCAAAATAACCAATCCCTTTGCCCCAATAAGATGTTTGACCAACAATGTAGGTGAGTTCTGCTCTTTTGTGAGGCGAATTTAATCCATCAATCACAATGTTAGCGATATGCAAATCTTTGTCAAAAATGCCATATAAATCAGTATTTGGGTTGTGTAAACAATCATGTACGTAAGCACATTGCCCGTCAAAAGTGAATGTTCTATAACTATTATCTGAATAACGGACGATATCAGCGTTGGAATACCAATTGACGTATGTTTGAGTGACATCCTTGACTTGTAAAATTTTAAGTTTCAGCTCCATTTCAACTCTCTTCAATTAGCTTTATTGCTTTGCCTTGTTATATAGCAATTTAGCCTTGTCACTCGCATTCAATGGTACCAGGTGGTTTTGTGATAATGTCGTATACAGACGTGGTTAACGCCTGCTATCTCATTAATAATGGTTCATTAATAGTTGATAATAAAGCGATACGAAACTTATTATGCATTGTCTAAGCTATCTCAAATACAAATTAATTTGTTGCAAAGATATAGTTTTTGACTTTAAAAAAAGTTCAGTTGTTGTCAAAAATTGAGATTGTTTCAGCACTATTTTTTATTTCTATTTTACAAATATTTGCATTGTTGCGCCGCTTACTATGTAATCACACTTTTCATAAAACGCTATATCATTTTTTTTGCATTGAAAAGCGACTTTGTAGCAACCATTTGCTTTTGCAACATCAAATCAAACATCTACAACACACTGACCTATCCCTTTTTTCAAAAGGCGGATGAGACATGATATCTTCAACGTGGCCTAGTTTTTTGCCTTTATTTTTCAATTACAATTGGATCATATCCCACAACTTGCTTTTCCATAGCAATAACTAAAGAATGGAGATTGAATTGCTTACAAAGACTATTTCCATATATTTGGAAAATCAGATTTTAAGCG
The DNA here is from genome assembly GCA_965178085.1 of Alphaproteobacteria bacterium. GTDB lineage: Bacteria > Pseudomonadota > Alphaproteobacteria > CBCXTS01 > CBCXTS01 > CBCXTS01. Next base: position 329,139 of record CBCXTS010000005.1, read on the forward strand.
GTTTGAATGTTGATATTCAATGGACCAGTTCAATCACTGGGCCCATATCATTTTACTCAACCGTTTTTATCTAAATATTTTTATCTAAATATCTTTCCATCATTCATAGTTCTAACTCATCTTGCATGCTTTCTAACATTATAGTGAAAAAGCAAGTAAAAGCAATGAAAAGGTTGAAGCTTGCGGCTACTTATTAACTTTATCATATATGATAAAGATGCCTTTAATGATTTAAAGATTTCAGTTGTCTTGTTACTTATCGCTTTTCGCTTATCTTTTGAAATTAAATCCAATTTTGTCAAAAGCCAATGCTTTACGGCTTCATCTTCTTTTTACGTGTAACAACAACTTCTAATGTGCGTCCCAACGAGTTTGGATGCCCATCGCCAAGTATAATTTCAAATTTTTCTTTATACTTGGTGCTGTATTGTCGTTGCACATTTTCTACTTAAAATTATTATTTATATAATCACAACACTTTCGTAAGATACTGTATAAGTTAAGATTTTACCTATATGAAACAATTGTTTAATTATTATAAATTATATATATTTTTTAAAAATAACAATTGAGGGGCCTTGTGTCACTCTCACTCAATAGTTCCAACATTTTAAGTCATTGTTATTGCTATGCTTTTTTATACTTTCTAACAACTTTCTAACAATGCTGTTTGAAAACACGCAAAATTGAGTACTGTGTGACTATTGAAACGCAATAGAAACGTTGAAAAAATGTTAGAAACTTTCTAACCACTTTCAACAAAGAGACGAAAATTGTTGTACATAAATATTATAGTTTAATAAAAAACCTCTTTTAGGGAATTTTATGTCAATTATCTAATTTATGTTTTAGTTCATTCACTTCCCTTAAAATTCCATGCTTAAATTCTATCGGATTATATCCGAAATCATATTTTGCATTTTCATGTGAAAAAACTTTATCTTCTTTCATCCTTAATACTTGCTCGACAGAAATAGGAAAACGAGATCTCATTATCATCTTACCTACGTATGCTCCTATAATGGACAACCACATAGGCAAGTGAATAAAAAATACCTTTTTATCTAATCCAGTAGCAATCTCACGTAATATTGATATATATGAAATTTGATCTCTACCTGACAAATTATACTGTTTACCGTAGCAAGAACTTTTATTTTTAAGCACTTTAAGATACGCAGATCCCAAGTCCTCAGCATTGACAGGTTGCATCAAGTTTTTTCCACTGCCAAAAACAGGGAAAAAACTATAAGCATTAATAAACTCAATAAGTCTCCAAAAATTTCTGTCGCTACTGCTACCATAAATTAAAGTTGGCCTTAATATTGTTAGTTTAGAATGCTTGTTAATCAGTTTGTCTTCAATCTCTATATATTCAGCACTAGCACTTTTAAATTTAGAATAATGTCCTGTAGTATGAACACATATGAACCAATCAATCCCTATTTCTGCACCAGCATTTATGACGTTTGTGGATAATTTAATACTTGCTATATGCAATACTGTCTTACTTCCTTTCATTGATTTTTTTAATTCAACAACATTGTTAAAATCAACTTCAATGAAATTAAGTTTAAGGTTGTAAAGCTTTAAGTGCTCTACTTTACTCCCCTTTCTAACAAGGCACTTAATTTCTTTGTTGTAATTTTCTGCACTTAGCCTTTCAAAAAAATACCTTGTTGAATGGCCGCTGGCTCCAGTCACCAACAATCCATCATCTTTATACTTCGAAATATTCACCATATCCATGCCCCAATTAGACCTACCTAAATCAATCTCATTAATATTACAAACACTTACATATCTAATTGTTTAAGTGCTTTGCCTCTAATGTCACCTTTTGTAAGGTTGTATTGAAGAATAAGTTTATTCACTTCAGCAACAGCATTCTTCTTATGTGCTTTAAGTGCTTGTATTGCTTCTAATGAACGTGTCATTTCTTTCTCCTTTTGTTTAACCAAATTTACCTTCAACAACATTGCTTATAGCATCTATTGCTGTCTTCTTCTTACGTGTAACAGCAACTGATATTTTTCTATGCTCATATGCTTTGTCATACGCTTCATCTTTAATTCTACTTCCAACTTTAATTCCAACAGCCTTTGCTAACTTATAATTTGATACTTTCTCATCATTTCTGTTAGCAAGTAAAATGTGTTCATATACATCGAATGCCATCTTGTATGTTTCAACTTTGATAGGGTTGGAAAGACTATAACGAGCATTCGAACGTGTTGGATTGCGTGTTTGTCTTCTTTTTACGTGTAACAACAACTTCTAATGTGCGTCCCAACGAGTTTGGATGTCCATCGCCAAGTATAATTTCAAATTTTTCTTTATACTTGGTGCTTTATTGTCGTTGCACATTTTCTACACAAAATTATGATTTATATAATCACAACACTTTCGTAAGATACTGTATAAGTTAAGATTTTATCTATATGAAACAATTGTTTAATTATTATAAATTATATATATTTTTAAAAAATAAATAAAAATACCAATTGAGGGGCCTTGTGTCACTCCCACTCAGTAGTATCGTATTTTTTACTTTGTTTAATATCAATCAGTTATTACCACTTCGTAGCGTGTGTGCAACAAGTGTATAACTCACCACTCACTTTGCGCGTTTTTTCTACGCTTGTGCAACTATTGCAATTTAATAGTTTAGGCAATCTACACTCGCACACTGGCGACGAAGAACGTGCTAAAATTATACACGTTCTTTTATTCGTTTCTTCTCTTGTTAGTTCAATAGAGTTTTTGCACAACTTACGAAAGTTACTACTTGGCTTCTTTCTGCTGTTGTATCACTCTCTCATGTTGTGAGTCTCTATGGAACAGTTATAGCGTTGGTAAAATCTATTTTATATACTTCAAGAATATCTAAGAAGAACTTCTCTGTAGCTACATCCTGTTCACAAGGATCATAAGAAAATGAATTCTCATTCACAATCTTTTTGAGGGACAGCCTTTCTCGCAACTTGAAACCAAACTTTTTATGTAAAGAAAGGGCTAAGAAGTTTTTTGATAGGACTTGAGCGTCAACTGAATCGACTGCCAGCCTACTAAAAGCCCAAGTTAAAAGAGCTTTCTCAGAAAAATACATCAGGTCTTTGTGACCGCCAGCAATACCGCGAATTGCATTATCTAGTTCAGCATTATTTTCGTTTATGTTACTTAAGCCAATATGCCCAACCAATAAGTCATTAGCATATATTGCAAAGAATATTCTATCGTTTCGTTTTATTGATAAGTTTTTTAAATAACCTTTTGTGCTCTCTTTTGATGCATTGAATTGTGTTAAGAAAAAACTCATAAATTTCTGTCGCCATTTTGAAAAGCTACACAGCAAATCTTCATCAAAAAGCGCCCACTTCCCTATTGGAACAAGCCTTGCAATTTCATTGTTGGATTCATCATAAACGGTTAACGCACAAGACAGAGCTTCAACGAAGGAATCTTTTTTGAGACTTTCAACTATATCCATTTTATACCTCTTTTGAATCTACGGCTAATATCTACGGAAGCAACTTCGATACCCTTTGGTATTTCATTATTAGGTAATTTTTGATTAAGGTATCCATCGAATCTAACCTTTATCACATCGTTTTTAACTGCTGGCTGACCTGTAACCTTGACGTATTCAGCAATAATTAAACTAAGGTTTGCAGTCACATTTGTCACGCTGTGGAACCTCCATCTACTGTTAAGATTGCTCCAGTAATCCGTTCCGACTTCTCCTCCAAGAGATGTAATACGGTTGAAGCAACATGTTCCGTATTTGGCAAGCCTAAAGGAGCCCGACGTTTGATTGAATCCAATTTTTTACCATGGAGACCACTCGTCATATCGGTCTCCATGAAGCCCGGCGCAACGCAATTCACTGTTATACCTACTCTTCCCAACTCGCGCGAAAGTGAGCGCGTAAATCCCTCAAGACCTGCTTTTGTTGTGCCATAAACTGAAAGGCCACTAAATCCTGTTTGAGCAATAATCGAAGAGATATTAACCACTCTACCTCTACGATGCTTTATCATACGGCGTGTAAGATATTTGGTAAGTAATATGGGCGCTTCAAGATTTAACGTTATAACTTTTCTAATATCAGTGTTGTGTTGTGTTGCTAATAGTCCATCAAGGCCTGAGGCTGCATTGTTAATCAGCGCGTATGGCACACCGCCAGAAATATCAACAATTTGGCTAACAAGATCATTAATTTTATCAAGATTATAGAGATCAAATTCAATAAACTCTCTTTGAGCTATCGGTAAGGATTTGAATTGCAAAGATTCAGTTCTACCTACACCTATTACACTATAACCGGTCTCAATAGCTTGCCTAGAGATAGCCAATCCTAGCCCTTTAGCCGCCCCTGTTACAACCACACACATTTCAGTGTTTTTCATGTTCCGTGACCTAACTTTCCAGTACGGGCTAATTCGATATCATCTACAAATTTAAGTACCCTAGGCTGATCTTTCATCTGAAGATTTTCTTTGATAAAAATCTTAATCGATGTTTTTGCTAACTCTTCAACAACGTTTGCTTTAAGCTGGATGTTTGCAGAAAGCACCATGCCTGTTATTGGATTTTTCTTCCCAAATACGTTTGCTTGAATAACGTCTGGGTGTTCAAGCAAAATTTGTCGGACATTTTCTGGGTTCACTTTATCGCCCCCTACATTTATTATTCCGCTTTCTCGGCCGATAATAAAAAAACGGTCTCCTTCTACTTTTATAAGATCACCAGTATCAACCCACCCTAGCGAGTCTTTGAATCGCTTACCGTCAACGTAATTACTAGCGCTAGATGATGTTCTTAAAAATAATCTTCCGTCGCGTATCGAAACCTCTGATAAGCCTTTAGAATTATCTAAAAATTGTGTTGGAAACCCGGCAAGACGGTCACTAACAGACAGGCCAAGTCCAGTTTCTGTTGATGCATAAGTGTGAGTAATTTTTGCCTCAGGATAAAAATTACTTAAAGCACTTAATATTTGCTGGTCAGCTGCCTCTCCACCTAAAACAATTTGCTTTAAGGGAATCCGTTTGGCGTCCCCACCATTCATCAAAATTTTTCGCCATTGGCTAGGCGTTGCTGAAATATGAGTGACACATTCTTTAGCGCACCGCTCAACCTTTTCATGAAGAGGATCTTCAAGTGACGATGTCACCAACGTATGGCCATTCAATAATGAATTAAGTAGAGTTTGATAACCTGCATAGCGCGTAACATCATAAAACTGCCCCCAAATCTCATTTTTTTCGTCAACCTTCTGACGTCTTAGTGGTGCTGCGCCCAACGACGCTAGCGTATGGCTTACTAGTTTGGGTAATAAAGTAGTTCCAGAAGTTGGGACAAGCCAAGTAGTATTTTGATTGCTTGGCTCTATTCCATTTTTATAATTGAAAGCCATATCACATATTTTAAAAGCTGGAACATTAAAATCGGTGAAAACTTCTAAGTCTTCCTTTCTCTGATCAGAAACAACAGCATCAAATTCGTTTTTGGAAACTAAGTGATACAGCTCTTTTTGACTTATTGCAGTTGATATTGGGCAAATTGTTTGAGCCGAACCATCAAGTGAAACCAACGTTTTAACCACATTTAATGTGTCTGCAATAAACACAACTATTCTTTTGTCATGCATACTACTGGAAGTGACAACGAGGTCGGAAAAAGTAACACTCTTATTTTTTCCTACCAGTGCAATACGGTCAAAATTTGGGCCAACACGCGCACTGATAAGACTATTTAGGTTCATTTTTTTCATAGAAAGATACAAATTCGCCAAATGTAGAGGGATAAAAAGCTTCTTCTGAAATGCTAAATGGATCGAAACCTAAAAGCTCCTCAAGCTCGACGACTAGAACCGCTAAACCCATGCTATCTAGTCCACTCTCTAATAAAACCAAGTCGTCACCTATTACTGGCAACGAGGCCCCTTCAGTTTGTTCAGAAAACACTCGGGAAAACGTTGCGCTGATAGTCTCTCTTAAAGTGCTGCTCATGATTTTTCCGTCCTTTGGCAAGCGAACCTTTTAGCATCCCAGCAGTAAAGCCAAACTCTTTGCATAGACGCTTTACTTCTTTGAGTGCATTGGCACGTTCGTTATTTTTCGCTTTAATCATCTGCTGGTGAATTGCTTCCATTTCAGCTTTTAATTAGTCATATGATTTCAAGTGTATCTCCATTGTTTAGTAGACAGCACTACTTACTATGTAATCACACTTTTCATAAAACGCTATATTATGTTTTTTGCATTGAAAAGCGACTTTGTAGCAACCATTTGCTTTTGCAACATCAAATCAAACATCTACAACACACTGACCTATCCCTTTTTTCAAAAGGCGGATGAGACATGATATCTTCAACGTGGCCTAGTTTTTTGCCTTTATTTTTCAATTACAATTGGATCATATCCCACAACTTGCTTTTCCATAGCAATAACTAAAGAATGGAGATTGAATTGCTTACAAAGACTATTTCCATATATTTGGAAAATCAGATTTTAAGCGGTTTGAATGTTGATATTCAATGGACCAGTTCAATCACTAGGCCCATATCATTTTACTCAACCGTTTTTATCTAAATATTTTTATCTAAATATCTTTCCATCATTCATAGTTCTAACTCATCTTGCATGCTTTCTAACATTATAGTGAAAAAGCAAGTAAAAGCAATGAAAAGGTTGAAGCTTGCGGCTACTTATTAACTTTATCATATATGATAAAGATGCCTTTAATGATTTAAAGATTTCAGTTGTCTTGTTACTTATCGCTTTTCGCTTATTTTTTGAAATTAAATCCAATTTTGTCAAAAGCCAATGCTTTACGGCTTCATCTTCTTTTGCAATTTTGTATAAAAATTGATAGTCTTAATAATCACAATCCAGTCTTTACTATTGTTTCAGTGATGTTTTGAGATAGGAATTGCTTTTGTTGTTTGCTCATTAGTCAATAAAACTTCAAATGAAGTTGGGCCAGTGTCCATTGAGTAGATGCTTGGTTAAGAGTTGGTATTAGACTTTGGAATTGATCAACATATCCAACAAACCAATTTGGGTTCAGTCTAAATATCTGCTTAAAAGCATTAGAAACCCTTAGCCTAACAGTGGCATCAGTACTTGAATAACATTCGAATAAATGGACTAGAGTGTCTGTCTTCTTTTTACGTGTAACAACAACTTCTAATGTGCGTCCCAACGAGTTTGGATGCCCATCGCCAAGTATAATTTCAAATTTTTCTTTATACTTGGTGCTTTATTGTCGTTGCACATTTTCTACTTAAAATTATGATTTATATAATCACAACACTTTCGTAAGATACTGTATAAGTTAAGATTTTACCTATATGAAACAATTGTTTAATTATTATAAATTATATATATTTTTAAAAAATAAATAAAAATAACAATTGAGGGGCCTTGTGTCACTCCCACTCAATAGTACCAGGTGGTTTTGAGGTAATGTCGTATACAACGCGGTTAACGCCTTCTACCTCATTAATAATGGCTGTGGAAACATGGTTTAAAAAATCGTGAGTGAAAGGGTAGCTATTGGCTGTCATGCCATCAATGGCTTGTACTGCGCGCAATGCACAAACGCGCTCATAAGTGCGTTTGTCGCCCATGACACCAACTGTTTTAACTGGCAGTAACACCGCAAAAGCTTGCCAAATATCATCATACAAACCGGCTTGTTTGATAGCGTTAATAAAGATAGTATCAATTTTGCGTAGCAAATCACAATCTTGGCGTGTAACAGCTCCAGGGATACGGATTGCAAGCCCAGGTCCTGGAAAGGGGTGGCGATTAAGAATTTTTTTATCCAATCCTAATTCATTGCCAAGCTTGCGAACTTCATCTTTAAAAAGCATTCTTAATGGCTCAATTAATTGCATATCCATACGCTCTGGCAGTCCTCCTACATTGTGATGAGATTTAATGGTTGCGCTTGGTCCGCCAAAAGCAGAAATACTTTCTACAACATCTGGGTATAATGTGCCTTGTGTTAAAAATTTAGCCTGCTTTGTCGCATCGCCATTGCTTAGTCTGCGTGCTTCTTTTTCAAAGACATCAATAAAAAGCTTTCCGATAATTTTGCGTTTTTCTTCAGGTTCTGCGATGTTTTTAAGGGCTTGTAAAAAGAGATCACTTGCATCAACATGATGCAAGGAAATATTATAATGATGGCGAAAAAGAGATATGACGGCATTTGCTTCATTTGCACGTAGAAAGCCATGATCTACCAAAATACAATCAAGCTTTGAACCAACAGCCTCATGGACTAAAAGGGCTGCGACTGCAGAATCAACCCCGCCGCTTAATCCACATAAAACAGACGATGTCCCAACTTGCTTACGAATATTGTTGACCGTTTGCCTGCGGTAATCCTTCATAGACCATGTGGTTGTAATATTGCAGATTGTGGTAACAAAATTGCGAATAATTTGCGTGCCATGTTGTGTATGGGCAACCTCTGGATGAAATTGCAAGCCATATAAGCGTTGTGCATCATTGCCAATGGCTGCAAAAGGAGAATTACCGCTATAGGCAAGCGTTTGAAAATGATCAGGTATTGTTGTTGCAGAATCTGCATGGCTCATCCATACGCTAAAATGGTTGCTTGTTGATAAATTGATGTGATCAAACAATGCATGGGGTTTGTTTAGGAATAGTTGAGCGCTTCCAAATTCACGCTTTGTTGCTTGTGCAATAGAACCGCCCAAAAGCGTTGTCATCACTTGCATGCCATAACAAATTCCAAGGATAGGGATATTGAGTGAAAAGATTGCTTTGTCGATAAGAGGCGCATCTTTTAATAAAACACTCTCAGGACCACCAGATAAAATAATACCAGATGGTTTGTGTTGTTTTATTGTTGCGATATTAAGCTTATCAAAGGGAATAATTTCGCTATAAACTTCTATCTCGCGAATGCGCCGTGCAATTAATTGGGTAAATTGACTGCCAAAATCGACAATAATGATTGTATCATTCATGTTATATTAGAGCTGTAATGGTGATGGTTTAGTTAAAAATGCTATCTTTGAGCATAGCTTAAATAGATAGCTGAATCTAGTGTTATATATGCACATCATTAATCTATTTGAAAAGAAAACACACTAGGGTTTTTGATTGGACATATTGTTTGGTCGGTGTTGGAGTATGTAGGAAGTTTTTGAATTTTTTTAGAATTTTAGCAATGGAAATAATATTTGTTGGAGTATCTTTTAAAAAAATATCAATAAATGAGCCCGCTTGCACTATGTTTGCATAAATAAAGGTTAGTGCATCAATAAAGATTAGTGATTGTCTCAAAAGCAGAATCAGAATAGCAATCAATAAATGAATTGCTGTATTTTTGCCGTGCTTGCAACGGTAGGTTAATGTGGTATGAAAATGATATGCAAGTATATTAAATATGATGTAGCAATCAACAATGCATCAAGTTGAGTATCAATGATTATAGTTATGGTGAAGTTTTTGTTTGATGGTGCTCTACTATTGTGGCGCTTAATTTAAAAGACATCAACGGGGCTTATCTAAACATCAAAGTAGCTTAATAATACATTAAAAGGCTTATTATCTATAAAGGACTATATATTACATGAAGCAACCTGCATCATTACCTGAGCCTGGGGAAACAATCCGCAAAAAATTTAAAGAAGAAGAATTTGCGGAAGCTAAAAAACTCTTTTCTGGCGATACACAAGAACAGCCATCTAACGATGACAATTTAGCCCCAAAAACAGCCGATCAAGCAACAGCTAACGCACCAAAAGAACCTTTGAAACAAGGAGGCGCTAATATTGGGGCTAAAAAAACGATTTCTTCAGCAGCTGAAAATATTGTTGCATCTGATGCACTCAAGAGTGCTCAAAAATTGCAAACAGATGCTGGACAAGCACCCTTGACCCCACAACAAATAGCAGCTCAGCAACAAATCATAGCCCAACAGCATATGCTAGCCCAGCAACAAGCTGTGGCGGCCCAACAACAAGCAGCCCAACAACAAGCAGCCCAACAGCAAGCTGCGACTCAACAGCAAGCTGCGGCTCAACAACAAGCTGCGGCTCAACAACAAGCTGCGGCTCAACAACAGCAAAATGATGAAGAAGATGAAGAGCCAGAAGAAAAAGAAAATGTCCAAGCAATTATAGATTGGGGAGTTAAGCCTTCTTTTGATAGTAAGGATGACCCTTTGCTTGGATGTTTGCTTATTTTATGCTCAATGCTTGATCGCAATACCACTAGGGATAGTTTAACTGCTGGAATGCCAATTGCAGATGGCAGAATGAGCCCAGAATTATTTGTACGCTCAGCAGAGCGTGAAGACATTTCAGCAAAATTGCTTAGGCGCAAATTGTCTTCTCTTACTTCGGCTGTATTGCCTTGTGTGTTGTTGTTGGAAGGCCGCCGTGCAGTTGTTGCTTCAAGCGTTGATCATGATGGGGAAACAATTGACCTAATCATTCCTGATACAGGAACAGGTGCTCAAACCGTTTCATTTGAGACGTTGCGCCAAAGCTATTCAGGTTATGCGCTTTTTGCGCGTCCAAATTTTAAATTTGATGTACGCTCTGATGATGCTCCAGCAATTAAAAAACCCAAAGGTTGGTTTTGGGGTTCTTTACTTTCAATGTGGCCTATCTATGTTGAGGTTTTAGTTGCAAGTTTGATCATTAATCTTGTGATGATTGTGGGTCCATTATTTATGATGAATGTTTATGATCGTGTTATCCCACATAAAGCTTTTGATACGTTATGGGTATTAGCAGCTGGTGTTTTAATTGGTCTTATGTTCAATTTTTGTTTGATGGTTTTGCGTGGATACCTACTTGAATTGGCTGGTAGGGCTGTGCATCAACGTACTGCAGCGCGCCTTTATCAGCAATTGTTGGGGATGCGTATGACCGAGCGCGGTCAATCGGTGGGCGGTCTTGCAGAGAAAATTCATGGTTTTGGTGGAGTCAGGCAGTTTTTTTCAAGTCAGGCATTGGTACAGTTAGTTGATTTGCCGTTTGGGGTTTTATTTTTGGCTATTATTTATGTGATAGCTGGTCCTCTTTTTCTGGTGCCATTAACGCTGGCAACCATTTTATGTCTTTGTGCTTATTTTATCCATGTACCAATGCGTAACAGTGCACGCTCAGATAACCAAGAGCGCCAGCAATCAAAAGCAATGATCACCGAAGTGATTGCAGGGCTTGAAACGGTTAAATCAACTGGCGCAGAAAGTAGAATGCAACGCGATTGGGAGCTATTTAATGAACAAAGTTCTCTAACGCAAATGAAGTCTAATATTTGGACACAAGCCTTGATGGCATTGATGATGTCTATGCACCAGCTTAATATGGTGAGCGTTGTTTTATTTGGGGTATATTTGATTAGTGAAGGTGAAATAACAATGGGTGCAATGATTGCATCTAATATGCTTTCTATGCGGGTTTTGATGCCTATGACTCGTGTTGCGGGTTTGCTGATGCGGTTGCATCAAACAATGGCAACATTAAGCAGCATTGGTGAATTGATGGATCGTGATGTTGAGCGCCCAGAAGGTCGTCGATTTGTCCACAGAGATAGATATGATGGAGGTCTTACGTTTAAAAATGTAAGCTTTAAATATCCAGAAAGCGAAGCTTTTTCACTCGATGGTGTATCGTTTTCTATAAAAAAGGGTGAGCGTGTTGGTATTATTGGTAAGATTGGATCAGGTAAAAGCACGCTAGAGCGCCTCTGTCTTGGTCTGTACGATCCAGAAGAGGGAGGGTCTGTTTTTGTAGATGACTTTGATGTGCGCCAATTGGATCCGGTTGAACTAAGGCGCAATATAGGAACAGTGCCTCAAGATGTTTATTTGTTTTATGGAACATTACGAGAAAATATAGTAATGGCGGCCCCTTATGCTGACGATGCTATGGTGTTGCGAGCTGCTTATATTGCAGGAGTTGATGATTTTGCATCACAGCATCCCCAAGGCATGGATATGCAAGTTGGCGAGCGCGGAGAAAATCTTTCAGGAGGGCAACGTCAAGCTGTTTCCTTGGCGCGAGCTTTTCTAGTTGATCCTCCTATTTTATTAATGGATGAGCCAACCAGCGCGATGGATAAAGCATCTCAGCGTTTATTTATGAACCGCTTGCAAGAAACCCTTGAAGACAGGACATTGATTTTAATTACCCATCGTTATGCATTGCTTAATCTTGTTGATCGTTTAATTGTGCTTGATCGAGGTAAAGTTATAGCCGACGGACCTAAAGAGCAAGTGATTGAAGGGTTAGATAATGGATCTATTAGCGCAGTAGAACAATAGTCACTCAAAGAGCTAAATGACTAGCTTAAGTCAATAAGTTAGTAGATATCGTTGATGAAGATACAAACGAAACAAATTTTTACATTAAGTTTTTAAAAACAGGAGATAACAATAATGTCAGGATTAGAGCGTTGGGAAAATGAAGCGCTTGATATTGAAGGGCGAAATGTTTTTGAGGGCAAGACTCTTAAGATGGCACATGTGTTATTATTTACCATACTTTTGGCTGTTAGCTCGTTTATAGGATGGGCAGCATGGGCTGAAATTAATGAAGTTACAAAAGGCGATGGTAAAATTGTTCCATCGGGTCGTACGCAAGTCATTCAACATCTTGAAGGGGGTATTATTGCTGAAATCAATGTAAGAGAAGGCGATATTGTCAATCAAGATCAAGTGGTTATGCGTATTGAAAATATTGCAGCTGAAAGTCAATTGCAAGAAAAAATGCAACGCCAAATTACGTTAAAAGCAGAGCAAACTCGACTTCAAGCCGAAGCACTTGGCCAAGACGTCATGGTTATGCCAGAGGTTATGAGTGAAGAAGAAGAAAAATTTTTTATAGCAGAAGAAACTTTATTTACACAGCGCCAGCGTAATACTGTATTGCAGATTAATATTTTAAAAGACCAACTTACCCAAAGGGAACAAGAACTTGCAGAATTAAAAGCACGCATAGGGCAAACAAAACTTTCAATTAAAAGTGGCCAAGAAGAAATTGATATCTTAACGCCCTTAGTTGAAGAACAATTGACAACAAAGCTTGATTTAATTCGTGCCCAGCAAAGACAACTTGATCTGACGGCGCGCCTTGAAGGAATGGAACTTTCTATCCCGCGTACGCAAACCACTATTGAAGAATATCAACAAAGAATTGCAGAAAAACGCTCGAGTATACGCAGTGAAGCACAAGATAGGCTCAACAGAGTCAATGAAAAATTGAGCGCGCTTGTTGAAAATATTAAAGCAAGCCAAGATAAATCGGTTAGAACCCTCATTCGATCGCCAGTACGGGGTACCGTTAATAAGATTTTAAAAAATACGATAGGCGGTGTGGTACGCAGCGGAGAGGATTTAATTGAGATAGTGCCCTTAGAAGATAGTCTTGTAGTTGAAGCATTTATTGACCCTGCTAAACGTGCTAGCATTTGGCCGGGTTTGCCAGCAGTCATCAAACTAAGTGCTTATGATCATCGAATTTATGGTGGACTTGATGCAAAAATTATTGACGTATCACCCGATACAATAGAAAATAAAGACAAAGGCTCAAGCTTTTATCGAGTAATATTACGTACAGATAAAGCTAGGCTTGATGAAGATCGTCCTATTATTCCAGGGATGGTAGCAACTGTTGATATCATTACTGGTAAAAAAACTGTGTTATCTTACCTTGTTAAACCATTTTTACGCGCAAAAGATAATGCTTTAACTGAAAAGTAATGAATGTTTGATGAATGATACAAAAGGAGGTAGCAGATAAACAATGACACAAATGTTGGAAAAGTTATATAAGGAACACAAGCAATTGGATTGTCAGCTTGATCAGGCAGATAAAAAAGGCGATTGGCTGAGTGTACAACGCCTTAAACGGCAAAAACTTTTGTTGAAAGATCGTATTTCGAAAATTTCGAGTATGATGACGCCTGATATCATTGCCTAATCTTACATCCTCATACCCAATTGCAATTGTTATGGGCTCGCAAAGCGATTGGCGAGTGATGCGCCATGCTGGAGCTGTATTAGATCAATTGCAAATCAAGCATGCATGTCGCATTATATCTGCACATAGAACTCCTAAAAGATTATATGATTTTGCAGCTTCGGCTGCAAAAGAAAACTTTAAAGTGATTATTGCTGGCGCAGGCGGTGCTGCGCATTTGCCAGGAATGCTTGCAGCGATCACGCATTTGCCTGTGTTGGGCGTGCCTGTTGACACACAAACACTTGATGGTATGGATAGTCTTCTTTCAATCGTACAAATGCCAGCAGGAGTACCAGTTGGAACATTGGCAATTGGCAGCGCTGGTGGAGAAAATGCTGCTCTACTTGCTGCTTCAATCCTTGCCTTATCTGATCAAAAAATATGCGAACGCTTGCTGCAAAGACGTAAAAATCAAACAGATCAAGTTGCACTTTATCCTGAGACAGATTAGTGAGATATCCCCTTATAGGCATTCTTGGTGGTGGGCAATTAGGGCGGATGATGGCCCTTGCTGGACACAAAATTGGTATCGGCACTCGCATTTTTGATCCAGCGCCAGATTGCCCTGCGGGCCAAGTTAGCCAACAAATTGTTGCCCCCTTTGATGATCTAGTGGCATTAAAAGCTTTTTGTAAAGACCTTGATTGTGTAACCTTTGAGTTTGAGAATGTACCTATTTCAACCATCCAAAGCATTGAGGAGAATAATATTTTATGTGCTCCTTCGTCCAAGGTTTTAACGATTGCTCAAGACAGAGTTTTAGAAAAATCATTTTTCAATCGCTGTGATGTTGCAACAGCCAAATGGCATGCTATTGTAACAAGTCAAGATATTGAAAATATTGCGCTAGATTTTACTTTTCCTGCTATTTTGAAAACCAACCGCATGGGATATGATGGAAAAGGACAGTTGGTAATCAAAGAGCGTGCTCAAGTGATGGAAGCTTGGAATAAGATGGAGTGCTGTAGCGCTATCTTAGAAGAAAAATGTATGTTTAGAGCAGAAATTTCTGTGCTTGTTGCATGCAATGGAAAAACTGATAACAGCGATATGATTGTGTTTGAACCAGCTCAAAACACGCATAAAGACGGCATTTTAAGCAAATCTATTGTACCTGGAGATATCAGCGATAGCATCAAGCATCAAGCTGTGGTGTCAAGCAAGATCATTGCAAAAGCGCTGAACTTACAAGGTATTCTTGCCATTGAATATTTTGTGATGCCAGATGGAAGCTTGCTCGCTAATGAAATGGCACCGCGACCGCATAATTCAGGCCATTGGACAATGGATGGTGCTCAGCCTTGTCAATTTACAATTGCTTTGCTAGCCTCTTTAGGAATGCCACTGCCTAAGCCTAAGCGGTTTTTTGATATGGAGATGATTAATTTGATAGGCGATGAAGTAAAAGCAATCGATCAATATCGCCATGATTTAGATGCATTTATTCACCTTTATGGTAAAGGTGAAATACGCTCTGGTCGCAAAATGGGTCATATTAACATACGCCGCGCATTTGCTGAATTTGCACACGCCAAACCATATCTTTAATATTTTAAAGCGACACTATTGATGATGCGTTTTTCAATTATTTTGAACCAATTGTTGATCTTTTAGAAGATATTAATGATTTACTTAGATGATAATGCCACGCGTCCTTTGATTGAGCCTGCAAAACAGGCAATGCTTGATGCAATGGAGCAAGTTGCAGGTAATCCTTCAAGTGTGCATCAAATCGGGCGAAAGGCACGCCAAATTTTAGATAAAGCTCGCGCGCAAGTAGCCAAGCTTGCTGGTGTTAATAAGATGGATCATGTTGTGTTTACAGGATCGGGTTCTGAAGCCAATAATTTGATGTTAGGATGGGCATATATACAAAATATGCCAATATTTGTTAGTGAAGCAGAGCATTTATCGCTTTATCAATGGGTAAAAGAAGGCAGAGCGCATAAAATTAAGATTCATCAAGATGGCATGATTAATCTTGAATATTTAAAAGATTTGCTAATGCAATGCCAGCAAAACAATCCGAATCAACAGGCCTTGATCAGCATACAAGCTGCTAATAATGAAACAGGCATCTTACAAGATATTGATGCAATTGCTAAGTTGATTGAGAGCGTGGATGGAAAGCATTTTTTTCATGTAGATGCAGTGCAAATACCTGGTAAGCAGAAATTATCCAGTATTGTTAGAGCATGTCATAGCGTTAGCTTATCAGCTCATAAGATGGGTGGGCCTCAAGGAGTGGGAGCATTGGTTTTTAGTCAATATATGCCACCACCGCATCCTTTGATTTTGGGTGGAGGACAAGAAGGTGGATGGCGCGCTGGAACACAAAATATGATAGGGATTGCTGGCATGGGAGCAGTAAGCGACTATTATAGCAATGGTGAATGCGATAAGGGCCTACAAGACTATTTTGAAACAAAAATACAAAAAAATATCCCTGCATGCCAAATCATTGGCAAACATGTACTGAGATTAGCCAATACGAGTTGTATAGCGATCAAAAACATTCCATCGGATATGATGGTGATAGCGCTCGATTTAAAAGGGTTTGCGGTTTCTGCAGGCTCAGCATGCTCATCAGGAAAACCAGGAAATGTTCATGTATTGGATGCAATGAATTTGCCCGATGGGCAAAAGCAAAGCGCATTTCGTGTTAGTTATGGACCAACGACAACAAAAGATGATTTATCAATGTTGATTGATGCATGTGTTGAGGTTGAGCAGGAATGGAAACCATAAACGCTAAATTAAGTTTAACCATGAACTGGTATTTTAAATAAGGCAATCAATATGCATTCTATTTATCTTGATAATCATTCAACAACTCCAATTGATCCTGCTGTTAGAGAGGCCATGCAGGCTTGTTGGAACAGCGAGTTTGGTAATCCGCATGCGCGCAGCCACATCCATGGATGGAAAGCCGCAGAAGAGCTAGAAAAAGCTCGCGCAAAGGTTGCACGATTGGTTGGGGCTAAAACAGGACAAGTTATTTTTACCTCTGGGGCAACAGAGTCTAATAATATCGCCATTCAAGGGATAGCTAAGCATATTCGAGCCCTTGATGGGCGCAAACATATTGTTGTGGGCAAAGGAGAGCATCCTTGTGTTGGACAAAGTTGTCGCTATCTTGAAAGGGAAGGTTTTCAAGTAAGCGAAATTGAGTTGATGCAAGATGGCGTTATTCAATTGGAGGCTTTTAAGCAAGCACTTGATGGGGAAGGAGTTGCACTTGCGTGTTTAATGCTTGCCAATAATGAAATAGGCACATTGCAACCTGTAGCAACATTGGCAAAAATAGCCTCGCAAAAGCAAATATTTTTTCATTGCGATGCAACTCAAGCATGCGGGCGTATAGAAGTGAATTTTCCATTGTTGCATGTTTCAAGCCTTACATTTGCAGCACATAAACTATATGGATCAGCAGGAATAGGAGCATTGGTGATCAATGCAAAAGCAAGGTCATGTTGTCAGCCTTTAATGTTTGGGGGCAAACAAGAAGGCGGATTAAGACCTGGAACAGTGCCATTATCGCTTGCGGTTGGGTTTGGTAAGGCTTGTGATTTGGCAAGCGAATTAATGATGCGTGATCAAGCCCATTTTGGGGTGTTAAGCGATATGTTGTTAAAGGGATTAGATGAAGCAGATATCCAATATGAAATTAATGGATCTATGACGCAACGTTTGCCTGGAAATTTAAATTTATATTTTGATGGTATCATGCCTGAAGAAATGCTGCAGAAAATACAAGGAATCAGCGTTGCAACTGGCTCTGCATGCAGCTCTGGTAACAATGATCCAAGCGTTGTATTAAAGGCTATACAGCGAGATCCTTCGCGTAAGGCTACCTCATTAAGGTTTAGTTTTGGACGCTTTAATACTGTTGATGATGTAGAACGCGCTCTTGCTATTTTAATCAATGCATTGGGATAGAAGTCATGACAACGCAATATTTTTGGCAACATTAAAAGCCTGCGCCAATTGTCAATTTATAATATTGGATGTTTGCAATGATCGGCCTTGATGATGCAAACTTTGTAAACCATCCCCAACAGGCATCAAATTAAGCATGGTGGATTAGTTGGGCTATTATTTTAAGTTAAATTTGAATGGATGCGACAGTATCTTTGCTTAATCTAGCTCCCATTTGACATACTACAGCGCTTGCCATTTTTGAAGCAATTATCGCGCTTTTGTATGGGTTGATGGCGTTTGCGTGCGCGTATAAAAAACCTGCCGCATATTGATCTCCTGCTCCTGTGCTGTCAATGGTTTGTTCAACTTTTTCAAGAGTGATATCATATTGCTTTGTATCATCGAATATGACAGAACCTTCTTTGTTTAAAGTAACACAAGTAATTGGAGCAAGATTGGCTATTTTTTTGAGCATAGAATCACGAGATGTGGTTTGCAGTAAAGAAATTGCTTCCCCTTCATTGGCAAAAACGATGTCAATGCCACTGGCAATGAGTTGATTAAAATCATCACGATGTCTATCAACACAAAACTCATCTGATAAGCTCAATGCGGTTTTACAGTCATATCGACGTGCAAGCTCAACTGCATGAAAGAAAGCTTGTTTATTTGTTGGACTATCAAATAAATAACCTTCTAGATATAAAATTTTTGCATTTTCTATATTTTGTTGATGAATATCATCAACATTAAGCTGTGATGCACAGCCAAGCCAAGTACACATAGTACGCTCTCCATTGGGAGAAACAAGAACTAAACAATGGCCTGTTCCGAGTGCCTGTGGGTCTTTTTGTAAATCTTGCGATGTTGTGGTACCACACCATGTCGCGCCAAGATGTTGAAGGTCTTTGATGAAGTGGTCTGCTAAATCATCATTGCCTAACTTGCCAACAAATCCTGCTTTGCCACCTAAAGTGGCAAACCCTGCGATGCTATTTGCAACAGACCCACCAGATTGTTTTTGATTTTGGGGGAGGTGTTGTAAAATTTTTTGTGACATATCTATGTCAATTAAATTCATGGTGCCAGTATTGAGCCCAAATTGCTCAGGAAAACCTTCTGGAACAGGTGCTAAAATATCTAATAAAGCGTTGCCGATGCCAATTAAATCGTGTGTTTTTTGGGACATGAATATGCTCTTGCTCATATAAGATTAGTGTGTTGGTATTTATTTTATTTAAACATTGTTATTTGCCATCAAGAGGTTATTAGAACATAATTGTCAAAGCAAGTATATCTTTATTCTGCTTTTAAGCTATATGGAAGATGGGCTAACATTTCATGGGGAACAACTTGCCAAAAATTAGGTAAAAATTCATCCCAATCAGTTAAAATTTGCTCAGCCCATTTGGATAAGGTTTTGGTATAATGGTGTTGTATTTGTTCTTGAAGCCACAACTCCCATTTAGGGTTTAGGACAGGGTAAATGCCAATCGTTTCGTTGTTGACAAGGGCATAAAATTGCCGCGATAGATCAAGCACAAAAGCTTGACCACCTGTCATGCCTGCTGCAAAGTTTTGGCCAACATTTCCTAAAATAATCACTGTGCCGCCAGTCATATATTCGCAACCATTGCTACTGCAGCCTTCAACAACGCTTAAAGCGCCGGAGTTACGAACGCCAAAGCGCTCTCCTGCTTGACCTGCAGCATAAAGTGCGCCTGCTGTTGCTCCATACAAACAAGTATTGCCTATAATGGTGTTATGTTGGCTTGCAAATTCTCCATTTTGGACGGGGCGTATGATAATTTCTGCACCAGAGAGCCCCTTGCCAACGTAGTCATTAGCATCCCCAATAACTTCTAATGTTAGACCTTGTACAGCAAATGCTCCTAAAGATTGTCCTGCCGTACCGCGCATTCGAATATGCAAATGAGCTGGCTCTAATTTGCTCATGCCATATTGTCGGGTTATGTATGATGAGACCATGGTACCAATTGTGCGGTCGCTATTGGAAATATTATATTGAAGCTGGCGTTTTTCACCGTGTTCAAAAAGAGCTTTGGCATCTTTGATGATACGAACATCAAGCGAAGGTGGGACTTTATTGATGGGTTTATTATATGTGAAAATCGATTTTTCAGGTGTTTCGCAGCGTATTAATATGGGGTTGAGGTCAAGATCATCGAATAGATCATTGCCACGATTGACTTGTCTTAGTAAATGCGTTTGAGCGATGACATCTTCAAGGTTTTGTGCACCTAGCTCTGCTAATATTTCGCGTATTTCTTCTGCAATAAAGGAAAAAAGATTAACTACTTTTTCTGGTGTGCCTCCAAAGCGCTCTATTAAAGATTCATCTTGTGTGCAAACGCCAACAGGACACGTGTTGGAATGACATTGTCGAACCATAATACACCCCATTGCAATTAGTGCTGCGGTTCCAATGCCAAATTCTTCTGCTCCTAAAATGGCCGCTATTACAATATCACGACCAGTTTTAATACCACCATCTACGCGCAATGTTACACGTTCTCGAAGGCGGTTCATTGTTAACACTTGATGGACTTCGGCTAATCCCATTTCCCAAGGTAACCCAGCATATTTGATAGAGCTTTGAGGAGCAGCGCCAGTGCCTCCAGAATGTCCTGAAACCAGTATAACATCTGCGTGGGCTTTGGCCACACCAGCTGCAACCGTACCAATGCCTGCACGCGATACTAGTTTGACACAAATTTTAGCGCGATCATTTATTTGCTTAAGGTCGTAAATTAACTGAGCTAGATCTTCTATAGAATAAATATCATGATGGGGTGGTGGGCTTATTAATGTGACACCAGGGGTTGAATGGCGTAGTCGCGCTATCATAGAAGAAACTTTAAGGCCTGGTAATTGTCCTCCTTCTCCAGGTTTTGCGCCTTGGGCAATTTTAATTTCAATTTCACTGCATGCATTGAGATATTGTGCATCAACGCCAAATCGCCCCGATGCAATTTGCTTAATAGCACTCGATGGTTGATCGCCATTGGGTCGAGGTTTGAAGCGTTCAGGATCTTCACCTCCTTCGCCTGAATCAGATCGTGCCCCAATCCGGTTCATGGCAATAGCTAGAGTTTCATGGGCTGGTTTTGATAAAGCACCAAGAGAAATGCCAGGAGAAACCATACGCTTTCGTATTTCTGTAATGGATTGAACATCGTCTAGCGATATAGAGGCATCTACTGGATTAAAATCTAATAAATCACGCAAATGTATGGGTGGAGCCTCATGAAGCTTTTGTGTATATTTTTGATAAAGAAGATAACTATCTTTGCTACAAGCTGTTTGCAGCAAATGGATAGGCTCGCCTTGCCATGCGTGTAACTCACCTGATTTGCGCAATCGATAAAAACCTCCTACGCTTAATACAGGTTCTGGGTCTTTCCAGGCGTTGTGATGGGTATCGCGGATTTTTTGCTCAATGCCGTTGATTCCGATGCCTGAAATGCGGCTAATAAGACCAGGGAAAAACTGATTTACAAGACTACGTGAAAGACCTAATGCTTCAAAATTATATCCACCACGATAGCTACTTAATACTGCAATACCCATTTTAGCCATAATTTTAGCCAACCCATTATTAAGAGCATTGCGTAGATTAATTAATGCTTGATCAAGTGTTATATCATCAAAGAGGTTGCGATGATGACGTTCAACAATCATGCTTTCTGCAAGGATAGGGCAAATTGTTGTAGCCCCTACACCGATTAAAATAGCATGGTGATGTGTATCTAGCGATTCAAGGCATTTGGCATTTAAACTTGTAAAGGTGCGTAATCCTTGCTGTACCAAATGTGTATGAACACTGCCAATGGCAAGTATCATTGGAATTGGTATCTGGTTAGAAGAAACCTTACAATTGTCAAATATTAAATGAACAGGCCCGCTGGCAACCAATTCTTCAGCTTTAGTTTGCAGTTGATTAATTGCAGCATCTAATGTTTCATCAAGTGCAAAAGAGCAATCAAGAGTTGCTACTTGTTGATCAAGAGTTTGTATCAATTGGTTAAAATCAGCACTTAAAAGAATAGGAGATGCGATTTCTATAATATCAAGTTGCTTTGCGTTTTCTTCAAGAATATTGCCTAAATTACCCAGACGTGTTTTAAGGCTCATTGCATAGCGCTCACGCAAACTGTCAATGGGGGGGTTTGTTACTTGGCTAAAATCCTGCTTGAAGAACAGATGCATCCCTTGCCAATGGCGTGCCATCATTGCAGGTGGAGTGTCGTCTCCCATAGAACCGATAGCCTCACTACCTGTTTGAGCCATTGATTGTAAGATTAACTCGCTTTCTTCTAATGTCCATCCAGACATGATTTGGGCGCGAATGCTATCGTTGTCTTTTGGAAATGCTAGAGTGTTATTTGCAAGGTTCTTGTTTAATGGTTTAAGCGTTAAGATTTGTTTTACCCATTGTCCAAAAGGACTTAATTTGGAAACAAAATCCTTAAGTTCTTTGTCTGAATATAGCTTGCCCTTTTGCAAATCAATGCCAATCATTTCTCCTGGGCCAATCTGTCCTAATTTGACTTTATCTTTTGGATCACATTTTACCATTCCAGTTTCAGAGCCTACGATTAGTAAACCATCTCGCGTGATGGTGTAGCGTAAAGGACGCAATCCATTACGATCACTACCTGCTATAACCCATCTGCCGCCATAGGCACAAATTGCAGCTGGACCGTCCCATGGTTCCATTATACCGTGGCCATATTTGTAAAAATCGCGGTGCTTTTTAGCGATTAATTGGTTTTGCTCCCATGCTTCTGGGATCATTAATGACTTAACTTCTGGCAATTCACGAGAAGTACGCAATAAAATTTCTGCAATATTATCTAGAGCTGCAGAATCTGAGTTTTTTGAGCTAATAATGGGTTTGATATCGTCAACAAAGTCGCCTAATGCTTCATTGGCAAGAGGAATTTCATGGCAGCGCATCCAATTAATATTTCCAGATATTGTGTTAATTTCACCATTATGTGCTAACACTCTAAAAGGTTGAGCCATAGACCATGCTGGAAATGTGTTGGTAGAGTAGCGTTGATGATAAATGGCAAAATTTGAAATAAAACGCTCATCTTGTAAATCGGGATAAAAATTATCAAGCTGCTCTGCTAAAAAAAGGCCTTTATATATAATTGAGCGCCCTGAAAGAGAGCAAATATAAGCTTCTGTTAAATTTTCTTCGCGGAGTGTTTTTTCTATTTTACGCCGGATAATATATAAATTAGTTTCAAACTGTGCGGGATCGCTTTGTGTATTGTTGCCAATAATTACCTGCTCTATTTCAGGTCTTGTCGTGTTGGCTTTCCAGCCAATTACTGAGGTGTCTACTGGCACTTGGCGCCAACCAAGTAGCAAATATCCAAATCCAAGGATATTTGATTCAATAATTTGGCGCGTACGCTCTTGTTGTGCAAGATCGTTGCGCGCTAGAAAAATCTGTCCAACACCTAGCTGCAATTGGCCTATGTTTACGCCAGAAGCAGTGATATAATCATAGAAAAATTGTTTAGGAATTTGCATATGAATTCCAGCGCCATCGCCTGTTTTTCCGTCAGCGTCAACAGCTCCTCGATGCCATAAAGCTTTTAGCGCTTCAATGCTTTTAAGGACAACTTCACGCCGTGGTTTAGCGTTAATAGAAGCAATAAAACCGACTCCACAATTGGCGGTTTCTTTTTCAGGAACATAGAGTCCCTGCTTTGCTGCATATTGGCGTGCTGCAAGCATTGCATCAAGGGGATCTTTTTGTGGGGTGGTAAGAGGTTGCATATTTATGCTATTGATGGTTTGGAGTGGTTTAAGCTTGCAAGAGTGTTTTGATTGAAGGCTATTTGTTTGAGGTATGTGTCGACTGCTTTGGCGGTGTTTTGTCCATCATGGACAGCCCATACAACAAGCGAAGGCCCGCGCACGATATCTCCAACTGCAAAAACTCCATCTAGATTGGTCTTTCCTGAAGGGTCTTGTATTGCAATGGTACCCCATTTTGTACGCTCTAGCGATGGTGTGCGCAATGAGACAGCGTCATCTTCTGGGTTAAATCCGAGCGCAAGAAGAGCCATCGTAGCTTGGATAGGCTGGGGTTGAGCGTTGGTATCAGTTTTTGGTGTTTTCCGTCCACTTGGATCGTTTGCACTTAAGCGCATTTTTTGCACGATGATATGTTGAAGTTGGTTATGTTGATCATGGACAAATTCAAGCGGGGTTGAGAGCCATTGAAATGTAACGCCTTCTTCGATGGCATGCATCACTTCTTTTTTAGAACCAGGCATATTTGTTTGATCGCGCCGATATAAGCAGGTGACGGATGCTGCTTGTTGGCGAATTGCTGTGCGAGCACAATCCATTGCAGTGTCACCCCCTCCAATGACGACAACATGATGGCCATTGGCATTGAATGTGCCATCATCAAAACTTGCTAGGTGATCTCCTAAACCTTTTTGATTGGATGCGCTAAGATAGGATAAAGCAGGATAGATGTTATTGTGAATGTTTCCAAGCTCTAGGGTGTTTGCTTTATAAACACCAGTTGCAATAACAACGCAATCAAATTTGGTGCGAATTTCTTGAAATGATATGTCACGCCCTACATGAACACCAAGCTTAAACACCACGCCACTTTGAGATAACCAATCGATGCGTCTTTTTACAGTGCTCTTTTCAAGTTTAAAATTGGGAATACCATAGATAAGCATGCCGCCTGCGCGATCGTAGCGATCAAAAATTGTAACGCGATGACCCTGCTCTCGTAAGCGTGTAGCACATGCTAACCCTCCAGGACCTGCACCTATAATTGCAACGTGAAAGTTGCTTTCATAAGATACGCTTATTGGTTTGATCCAGCCATTTTGCCATGCGGTT
This sequence comes from Alphaproteobacteria bacterium, assembly GCA_965178085.1. Classification (GTDB taxonomy): domain Bacteria; phylum Pseudomonadota; class Alphaproteobacteria; order CBCXTS01; family CBCXTS01; genus CBCXTS01. The sequence continues at coordinate 353,989 of CBCXTS010000005.1, forward strand.
TGTGTAATGTGCTTTTCAAGGGCACCTATCGTAACAGTGCCGTGGCCAGATTGTTCTATCACGCATGAACCTTCGCACAGGCGATCTTGAGGACAAATGCTGCCACAAATTTCAGGAAGAGCATTGGTAGCAGATGAAAGCTTCCAAGCTTCTTCCATGCGCATGTTGGCACAAGCAAATAACCAATCTGGTATATTATTAGAAACTGGGCAGTGTATCTGGCAAAATGGAACCCCGCATTGGGCACAGCGTGACGATTGGTCAATTGCGCTTTGCTGTTCAAATCGGTGATATATTTCATCAAAATTATTTTTGCGCTTGTGCAATGAAATCTTTTTAGGAAATTTTTGCCCAAGATTAGAAAATTGCATCATGTAATCAAACTTTATGTAATCAAACTTTGTATTATGGCGTTTGTATTGGATTGATGCATATCAAATTAAAGATTTAATATAATAAGTCAACATCTATGACTAATTTAATTTAAAAATATAGCATTTTTACATTATGATACATGTATGAATAGAAAATAAATAATATTTAAGTCAATTATATTGACTTAAATATTGAAGCTATTGCAGGGACTATAGCGATTAAAGCAATAGCAATTATAAAAGTGTAATGTACTCGTCTTAAAAGATGGCATGCTTGTGTAATGTCATTGGCAACAAGTTGACTGCGTCCATTGCCAAGCCATGCGTAGTCAGGAGATTGTTTGTTGAGTGGAGTTTGTTCAAGCTTGTGTTGATGTTGATCTAAATGATATTGGCGAGGGCCTCCAAGGCGTATATCCATTACTATTGCAAGTGCAGATTCAGGCCAACCTGCATTGGGCGACACATGCAAAGATGCCGTTGAGGCAATTTGTTTGTATATTTTGGCACCAGCAAATGGTTTGGATATTATCACAATTGCAAAAGCGCAAAGGCGTGCTGGAAGCCAATTGGCAAAATCATCTAATATAGCGCTGGCACGCCCGAAATATAAATATCTCTTGCTTTTATAGCCCCATTGGCTATCGCTAGTGTTGATTGCTTTATATAATACAAGCCCATATAACCCTCCAACCATATACCAAAAAACAGGTGCTAGAATACCATCGGAGTAATTTTCAGCTAAGCTTTCACATGCACCGCGTGCTATATCTGCTTGATCAAGTTGGGTGACGTTTCGTCCTACAATTTTTGCCAATTCTGTGCGTGCGTTTTTAATGTCACTATTATATAAGCTAAGAGCTACTGCATTGACATGCTGGTATAAAGAATGCCAGCATAAGAAAGGCCAAACAAGCAAAACCTCTAGAAGGATATTGATCAAAACAATATTTTGTAGTGAAAAATGCAATTGTATTTCAAAAATAATAAAATAGATAAGATGACAAAGGCTTGCTAAAATACCAAGTAGCATGACAAGTGCGAACATTCCTTTAATAATTTGTGTTTGAAAAGAATATTGATGGGGCTTATTGAACAAGCGCTCCAACCAATGCAAAACACGACCAATCCATGTAATAGGATGGCCAGTATATCGCCATAAACTATGCGGGTCACCAAGCCATGCATCTAGCAATAATGCAAGCAACAAAGCCAAAAGCTGCAGTGAGAATGGTTGACTAACAAAAGACATTGATAACAAAGTTAAACCTTATGGCTAACTCCCATTGCGTTATGCATGAAGCTACGACGCAATTGTGGGATCATTTGCACAAGAGCTAGGCCAGCGTTTCGGGCATGGCGAATAGGTTCACAATCGTTAGAAAACAAACGATTAATTTGATCAGTTGCAGTGATAATTGCTATATTATCACCAAGGCGTTGACGCTGATAAGTTTGTAATAACAGCTCACTATCTAGTCTTAATCCTGCTTTTGTATGTTGGGCTAGCAAACCTGCTAGACATGCAACATCACGCAATCCTAAATTTAAACCTTGACCAGCAATAGGGTGAATAGAATGGGCTGCGTCGCCAACCAATACTAAATTTTTGGCATAATAGCGCTGGGCATGAACAAGATGGATAGGGTAGCTATATATTTGAGAAACAAGTTCAATATCTCCTAACCAATCGCCAAATCTTTCTTTTAAAAATGCCATAAAATGCGCTTTTGGCATGTTTAAAAAATGTTTTGCTAAATCAGTGCGCTCACTCCAAACGATCGAGGATCGACGATTAGTCATGGGTAACATAGCAAAAGGGCCAGATGGTAAAAACAACTCAACAGCGGTGCCGTTATGGTCATGCTTGTGTTGGAGTGTACATACGATTGCAGTTTGTTTGTAATCGACACAATTGTAGTTAATGGCGGCTAAATCACGCAGTGTAGAGCGTGCCCCATCGCAAGCTACAACTAAGCGAGCTTTGATTGTTTTTGTGGTGAGGTTTTCATGAACTCCAGACTCAAGCACGAGCTCTCCAATATCGGACTGGTTAGTAAAGCCTATTACTTTTGCAGGTGCAATGACCTCGAGATTGCTTGCTGCTTGTAGTAAAGCATTGCGCAAAATGTTATTATCGATGATAGCCCCTAATGGTTCGTTTATCCCTGATGGTTTGTCTAATTGTGATTGGGAGGTATCTTGTTTTGTTTGTAAGGGATCATTATTTTTTTGAATATAGACTTCTGATTCATGATGGCTAAAATGTAAGAAAAGTTTTGATAAACCACGCATTGCGTGACCATCGCAAACACGGATATCCCAAATGGGCTGAGCGTATGTTTCAATCGTTTTATGTAGATGAATTTGACGCAGTAATTGTAAACTCGAAAAAGCCAAAGCCGATGCTCTACCATCTGGCTTTAAAAGATTTGATGCTAGATCAATGTTTTGTTGTGGCGGATGGAAAGGTTTGTTTTCAACTAATGCAATACGTAAATCTTGCTGCTTCAATTTCAAAGCAAGGCTAATACCAATGAGACCTGCACCTACAATTACAACATCATAATCAGTGGATGATATAGCCATAATATTTATACTACTTTAATAATAGGTACACAAAGGATGATACGAATTGTCAGAAATTTTGATGATATTAATCTATCATTAATTAGCTAAAATTTGCAAATATATTAACCAAGTATGAATGAAATGATGAACCATGATTGGTGATGATTGGCAATAATATTGGCATATAAGGCAAATGCCAGTAAGATGATAAGCTCAAGGCTAAAGTGACATTGCAAAGCTTATGGCTTGTAAATAGTCAAGTCCATCAATTGGAAACTACTTAAGGCAAATGAAAATATAGTTTATATAGTTAAAGCTTGATCATTTTATGCAAATTGTTTAGCAAAGGATACTGATCATGGATGGCAAATTGTAATATCAAATTGTAATATCAAATTAGGAAGTAAAAAGGACTTAAAGAAAATGAGCCAAGAAGAATATTTATTTACAAGCGAATCGGTTTCAGAAGGCCATCCTGATAAGGTTTGTGATAGAATTTCTGACGAGATCTTAGACTTATTGCTTAAAGATAATCCATATGCACGCGCTGGCATAGAAACAATGGCGACAACTCAGCGTGTAATGCTTTCAGGTGAAATACGCTGCGAAGGCGTTACAGATAGTGGAAAAATTACGCATCAATTGAACGAAAGAATTGTTGAAGCTGTACGCGCTTGTGTGCGCGATATTGGATATGAGCAAACTGGGTTTCATTGGAAAGACATGGTTGTAGAAAATTTTTTACATGCCCAATCTGTTGATATAGCTCAAGGCGTTGATAATGCTGATATAGCCCTTGAAGGCGCTGGAGACCAAGGTATTATGTTTGGTTTTGCTTGTGATGAAACTGATGTGTGTATGCCAGCGGCGATTCAATTGTCGCATGCAATTTTGCAAAGTTTAAGTACATATTGGCGCAATAATCCTAATGCTGGTTTAGGCCCAGATGCCAAAAGCCAAGTAACATTGCGATATAAAGATGGCATACCCATTGGGGCTAACTCAGTTGTGGTATCCATCCAACATCAAGAGGATATGAAGCAAACAGATATTCGAGATATTGTACGAGAGCATATTCAAAAAATATTGCCTCAAGGATGGATGCCTCCAGAAGATGAACTTTATGTGAACCCAACTGGAAAATTTGTTATTGGAGGACCCGATAGCGATGCAGGATTAACAGGGCGTAAAATTATTGTTGATACTTATGGAGGGTCTGCTCCACATGGAGGAGGGGCTTTTTCTGGAAAAGATCCAACCAAAGTAGACCGTTCAGCAGCATATGCCGCGCGATATTTAGCTAAAAACGTTGTCAAAGCAGGCTTGAGCAAATCTTGCATGATCCAGCTTTCATACGCTATTGGCATTGCAAAGCCATTATCTGTTTATGCAAAGCTAGATAGAAGCGCTAAGATAGACACGCAAGCATTGGTGCAATATTTACAAGAATTGATGGATTTAAGTCCTTGGGGTATTAGAAAACATCTTGATTTACATCGCCCGATCTATAAACCAACTTCAGCATATGGGCATTTTGGGCGCTCGAGTGAGAAGGGTCTATTTACATGGGAAAAATCGGATCTTGTAGCACCATTACAAGAAAAATTTCTGTAAACTTATTGATGCTACGAATATAATTGCAAACTAAATCTTTACCTTTCAAGTCGCGTTTTTATGGTAGGCGGCAAACACGAACATTGCGGCGTTCTCTTCAGGAGTGCTTTGATCAGCTAGGGCCAGTTTTTTCAATAGAATCTTATATGGAAAAGACGCCTTGTGCAGCTTTAGAGCTTGATGATTTATTTGGCAATGAAATGCAAGAATATCGTCTTGAAATCGGCTTTGGAGCAGGTGAGCATTTAGCAGGGATGGCCGCCATCAATCCCCATATTGGATTTATAGGAATAGAGCCATTTAAGAATGGTCAAGCTAAGTTGTTATCGCAAATTGCTAAGCAAGGGCTAAAGAATATTCGCTTTTTTGGTGATAGCGTACATCATTTGTTTGAGTTTTTGCCACAAGAAAAGTTTTCATGCATCTATTTGCATTATCCAGATCCTTGGCCTAAAAAACGCCATCATTTTAGAAGAATGATACAGTTTGATACGATAAAAACCTTTGCTAATTTGTTAAGATCGAAAGGTAAATTGCATATTACAAGTGATCATAAGGATTATCTTTGCTGGATATTGCAACATATGGAGGCAATGCATGCATTGTTTATGTGGGAGGCAACATTGCCAAAACATTGGCAGCAACCGGCGCCAGATTGGATATCAACCAGATATGAACAAAAAGCTCTTCAAGCTGGAGATCAACCAACATATTTGCACTATGTTAAACAAAATGGTGCAGAAATTTAAACTTTGATAGAAAGTCTTTTGCTATTGATTTGTTTGAAGCGTTGAAGTTGGTTATATAGATTGGGGCTTTTAAAAATTTATTTTGTAGGGCGTCTTCTGCGAGATCTATGTTGAGAAGATGAGGATTCAGCTTTTGATGCCATGGTCGCAATAGGGCCTAATTCTTGTGCAATTTTTTCAAAAGAAGGATGAGAACTTGCTGGGATATGTTGATCTACTGCATTACGAATTTGTTGGATTATTTTGCCATCAGATCCACAACAACCACCAATAATCTTGATATCAAGATCCATTGCAAGACATGCATATTGATGCATTAGTTCTGGCGTGCCTGAAAAGGTAAATTGCCCATTTTGGTATTGAGGAATGCCGCAGTTTGATTTTGTAAGCATTGGAATATTTTTAGGATTGGCTTGGTGCATGCGTGCACAAGCTGCAAGAGTTTCTGCAGGTCCTAAGCCACAATTGGCACCAATGCCTAAAAAATTAACATCAGTGAGCTTTTCACTAAGTTCAGTTAAATATACCCCTGCTTGAGCAGGTGAAACGCCCATCATTGTATGAGAATTTGTATCGAATGTCATCGTAACAAAGATAGGTAAACCAGTTGTACAGGCTGCGTGGATAGCAACATCTAATTCGCTTAAAGATGACATGGTTTCAATCCATAATGCATCAACGCCACCTTCAGCAAGAGCATTTGCTTGTTCAACAAAAACTTCGTGGGCTTGTTCTTTGGTACAAGGGCCATCGGGTTCAAGGATTTCTCCGGTAGGACCCATGGAGCCAGCAACTCTACATTCATGTTTAGATTGATTGCTTGCTTGGCGGGCTAATTTGGCTGCTGCAATGCATAATTCGCTCACGCGTGCATCAAGAGAATGAAGCTTAAGGCGTGCTGCATTGCCCCCAAAGCTGTTGGTTAGTAAAATATCGCTGCCAGCATTGACAAACTCAAGGTGTAAATCCAAAACCTTCTCTTGATGATCGACGTTCCATAACTCAGGACTATCTCCGCTCATAAGACCGCGTGCAAATAAACCAGTTCCTATAGCACCATCGGCTACTAGAAAAGGTTTTTGAGTGTACCAAAGATTATTTTCCAACCAAGGCTGTGACATGTTATCAACTATCTAAATTATTGACGATTTAATGCAATCCATTCATTTCTAAGGGTTATATCCGATAGAAAAACGCCACGCAATTGTTTTGTAATTGTCTTGACACCAGCTTTAGCAATACCGCGTGAAGACATACAATGATGCTCGGCCTCAATCATCACGGCCACACCTGCTGCTGAAAGCGCGTTTTCAATGCATGTAGCAATTTGTGATGTCATTTTTTCTTGTGTTTGTAAACGCTTGGCAAAAATTTCAACAACACGTGCAAGTTTACTAATTCCGACAATCCGTTTTGTTGGCATATAAGCAACATGTACAACTCCAATAATAGGGGCCATATGATGTTCACAATGTGATGCAAAAGGAATAGCACGAAGCATGACAATATCGTCATAGCCGTCAATATCTTCAAATGATTTTAAAAGTTCATTGTTGGGATCAAGTTTATAACCGCCAAAATATTCTTCAAAAGCGCGCACAACACGCGAAGGTGTTTCTAGGAGGCCTTCTCGTGTTGGATCATCACCTGTCCATGACAATAAAGTGCGTACTGCTTCTTCGGCTTGGGCACGTGTAGTATTGCTCGAAGCCGATGAAGTGTTGTTATGATGGCTATTATGGGCATTTTTTTTAAAAGAAACCTTGGCATCATGTGGATTTGCTTCATTGGTGTTTTGATCGTTTAAATTTTTTTTAACAATATTATTCATCAAGATTATATTCCATTATTTAGAGAGAAATTATAATTTATAGCTTTGTCATTGGTTAATACTTAATATACTTACTCCATAAAAGTGCTAAGCGCGATGTGCAAGTAAATTTTTATATTTGATAAATGTTATCTTGGGTAAATATTGATATTTAAATAAACCCAACAAGGAATTTGCTATCATGGAATGAAATTAGTTGGTAGAACAATGATATGACATGATAGATATAATTGCCAGTGAATCTAACAAATGATTGCAAGAATCATTAAAAAAACCATTCAGATTTACTTGATTGCGTAAGGCTTAAGATAGTTTTGATGATGAAGATATTGGGATGACTTATCATCAAAAGTTAATTTTGAGATAAAGTATTCATTTGGTTGATAGATTAAGACAACATTAAAATTATCATTATGATTGGTAAGATTGCATGTTTTCTAATAAAAATTCACTGCCCGAGCTGGTACACGCACTTGAAACAGATCAAGTACGCGCGCGTGATCTGATTGAAGACGCTATAAGCATAAGCGCTCAACCAGATAGCGAAAGAGATCGAATTTTTATTGATTTCAAGCCAGAAGAAGCTCGCAAACAAGCTGACATCATAGATCAACAACGCAAACAAAACAGACATAGATCTCCCTTTGCAGGGATAGCTTTTACGAGCAAAGATATTTTTGATTTACAAGGTCAAACAACCTGTGCTGGATCGGTTATATTGAAAGATAATCCACCAGCTAAACATCATGCAAAGGCTATTCATCATTTGCTTAAAGCTGGCATGATTAATATTGGGCGCACCAATATGACAGAGTTTGCATATTCAGGCATTGGGTTGAATCCTCATTATGGTACTCCAGCAAGTATTTGGAAAAGCTTTGACAAACAAAATAAAACAATGCGCCGCTGCCATGTTCCAGGAGGTTCTTCAAGCGGAGCGGCAGTAAGCGTAGCTGAAGGCATTGTCCCTCTGGCGATTGGTACAGATACAGGAGGTTCATGCAGAATTCCTGCTGCATTCAATGGCATTTGTGGTTTTAAATCGACATTTGGGCGTATTGCAACTAAAGGAGTTTTTCCATTGGCTAAATCGCTAGATAGCGTTGGACCTTTGGCGCGTGATGTTGGCACAATTGGTTGGGCAGTTTCGTTGCTTGAAAGGGGGTATCATCATGATATGTTCAAACCTATTGCAAAAAGTAATAGTCATCTTACTTTGGCAGTACTGCACGATTTTGTGCTGGAAGATCTTGATCTAGAAGTAGCCAATGCTTTTGAAGCTGCATTGTATAAAATTTCTCAAGCAGGCCACACCATCAAAGCGGTACACATCAAAGATCTCAACCGCTTGCCTGAAATCAATGCATCGGGTGGTATTTCTGCAGTTGAAGCATATGCCATCCACCAAAGATGGCTGAGCCAATATCAAGGATCTTATGATCCCAAAATATATCAACGCATTATGTGTGGAAAAAACATATCGGCAGTTGAATATTTGGATATTTTAAATTTTCAAAACACAGTGCGTCATAGCTTGAATGCTCTATACCAGGAAGTGAACGCTATTGTTTTACCTTGTGTTAAAATGTTAGCTCCAACTATTGAGAAAGCTAAACAAAATGAACATTATGGGGCAATCAATTTTGGCTGTTTGCGCAATAGTTTTATTGCTAATTTTGCAAGTCAATGTGCCATAACATTGCCGATGCATGATGAGCAAAAATCTCCAAGCGGTTTTATGCTAATGGGTCAAGCCCATGACGACAAGCGTTTGATTGCTATTGCACAGGTCATTGAAGATATTTTACAACAATAACTCAATGATCAAAGTGTAGTAAAGAACGGTACTTATGCTTGTTTTTTCCATGTGTTATTTTGTTGCTGTTGCCAATAACTAAGTACTAGTTTGGGTGCAATGGTGTCTTTTGTTATTTCTTGTTGACTAAGGGCCGTTAAGGTTTTCCAATGTTCGCGTAAAACATTTGTAATAGCTTGATCGTTTCCATCAAATAACATGCAATAGAGGGGAAATGTTGTCCAATTGGAAGGTTGTGCGCGATTAATGATAAAACAAGCATGTGCATTGTTTTCATTGTCATCCGTTTCGCTTAACCATATAGGCTGCATTTGTGCATAACCGTCCTTGCGTGTTGCATGGGGTAAAAAGCTACGTTCTTCAAATGTCCAAAGCTTTTGGCATAACAATTCTGCATGGTTGTTATCTTCGGTTAAAACATGGGCATTCCATTGACGCTCTAGGCATTTGATTAAAAGATTGGCTAGTACATTTTCTAATCTGCCACGGATGATATGGTAAAATCGAATTTCGGTTTGCATGGGGTTGTTAGCCAAAATTATTTTTGACAAACTGATCTAGTAATGCAACACCAAAACCAGTAGCGCCTTTGCGTGTAAGTGGTCGATCTTTATCCTGCCATGTTGTGCCAGCAATATCAAGATGAGCCCATTTGGTTGAACCAACAAAACGTTGTAAAAATTGAGCCGCAGTAATGGATCCTGCACCGCGTCCACCAATATTTTTCATATCGGCGCTATCGGTTTTTAAAAGCTTATCATATGCTTTATCAAGTGGCATACGCCAAACGCGATCGCCAGTTTGAAAACCAGCTTCAGATAATTGTGCACTTAACTCATCATCATTAGAAAATAAACCAGCATATTCATGACCAAGGGCTATAATCATTGCACCTGTTAAGGTTGCAAGATCGATCATTAAACTAGGTTGATAATGTTCAACACAATAATGTAGAACATCAGCTAAAACCAAACGACCCTCTGCGTCAGTGTTATGAATTTCTATCGTTTGACCTGACATAGAGCGTACTATATCACCAGGGCGTTGGGCATTGCCATCTGGCATGTTTTCTACCAAACCTATCAAACCAATGACATTAACAGGTGCATGACGAAGAGCGAGGGTTTTCATTAAGCCTGTTACAACACCACCACCACCCATGTCCCATTTCATTTGTTCCATGCCTGGGCCTGCTTTTAGTGAAATGCCCCCAGTGTCGAAGGTAACACCTTTACCAATGAAAGCAATCGGTTGTGCGTTTTTATTTTCATCACCATTCCATTGCATGGCAACTATTTTACTTGCACGAGTTGAACCTTGTCCAACACCTAATAAAGCGTGCATACCAAGGTCATGCATTTGTTTTTCGTCTAGAATGCTTACTTTGATATGATGTTGTTCAAGTGTTTGACAAATTTCAGCAAAACTTTCTGGGTATAAAACGTTAGGAGGAGCAGATACTAAATCACGCGTTAATGATATCCCTTGATAAAGAGCATCAAGTGCTTGGTATTGTTTGTCTCCAGTAGCTGGATCAGCGCAAACAAGGTATGTTTTTTCTAGATGAGGTTCTTCCAAGGAGCTTTGTTTGGTAAGCCATGTTTTAAAATGCCAATGGCGCATTTGCATACCAAAAGCCATATTGATGGAGGCAAAATGCTCTGGTGTATTGGCATCATCATCTTGTATGATAGTGATAGTAGAATCAGGGTTTTGCAATGATTTTGCCAAAATCTTTGCACCACATACTTGATAATCAAGAGCACTCATATTGGGCTCTGTCGCGACAAGCATTAACCTTGACCATTGCAGATTATGTGGGGCAGTAATTTCAAGAATTTCGTTTTTGTTTGCTTTAAAATAGCTGTGTTGGAGTGCACGTGATATTGCTCCATTGCTTTGCTTGTCCAAAGTGGTGGCAAATGTTGACAATTTTTTATCCTTACACATTGCAATTGCCAAGGTTCCATTTGGTTTTAGATTGTCAGCTTTGATAAAACATATGTCCATGATCTCTATCCTATTAATAAGATTGGATTGATTGTAGTAAAACTATTATTATCAACAAGGTTAGCATTGCCATTGTTGTACATAAGCAATACAATATTATTGATATTTAAGCGTATTAGCCGATGTATAGCATGTATTATTAATCGTAAAATATGATTAATGCAATAAGATATCATTGCTTATAGGAGATATGATTTATAGTTTAATGCGAAACATTTGATCAAGGCGATCTAGCCAGATATTAGCATCAAATTTAGCAAATAATGCTGCATAACCACCATGAGCAATTTGGAAGCGGGTATCGGGTTGTGTTGCCAATTTAGATATTGCTTGTGCAAGCAATATCGGATTTGAAGGCGGGACAAGCAAACCAGTTGCATGGTCGTCGATCAGTTCAGGAATAGCTGAAACGTCGCTAGCAATTAATGCAAGTTTTTGGCTTGCAGCTTCCATTAAAACATTTGGCAAACCATCTCTGTCGCCTGATGGGTCTATTTTACTGGCTAAAACAAAGACATCGCTTTGGCGCATGGACGCTAAAATATCAAAGTGTTTCATTGCACCTTTCCATGTGATGTGATGATCAATGTTAAGTTTTTTAGCCAATGCTTGTAATGCTTGTGGGTTGCCTGGACCTATATGAGTAAAGTGCCAATCGAACCCTTTTAATTGTGCGAGTGCTGCAAGGAGATCTTCATACCCTTTTTTTGGTACTAAGCGCGCAACCGATAGAATCTCAAATGGTTGATTTGGAAGACTTTGTGCGGGGGTATCGGTTGTTGCAACGGCTATTTTATCTAAATGAACACCGTGATAAATTAAACGAACCCGCAAAGCTTCAGTCTCGCTTAAGAGTGCGCGCAGTGCTTGCTCTCCAGCTTGGGTACACACACACACAAATAAACTTGCTTTAAGCTTTGCTATTAAATCCCAACTGGGCGTTGTCCAGATATCTTTAGCATGAGCTGATCCGCTAAATGGTATGCCAGTGAGCATGCTTGTGTAGCGCGCAACAGATGCAGGAGTATGGGCAAAATGGAAATGCAATTGTGTAATATGTGGATCAAGCTCGTGAGCTAAGGTGATGGCTTGGCCCAGTCTACGAATTCGATTGAGTGTTGGATCTCGTACAATATCAAGTATCCAATACCAGAGACATTTTAAGATTTTTTTATAAAAGAGACATCCCAACAAGCTTTTTAGGCAACGCAATGGCTCATGGTGTAAATATTCAGGCAAATAGATAATAGGAGCTTTAATATGGCAGTGAATAGGATGGGTTAACTCATCACTTGGATGGCGCAGAGATACAATGGTGATATGATGGCCTCTAGCTTCCATTGCTTGTATTTCTTGTGCAATGAATGTTTCAGAAAGTCGTGGATAGCCTTTAAGGATGAAGGCAATATGCATAGTTTTAACCTTTAGAAACTATTGTTTGAAGAATAGTTGTCAATGATTAGATTGTTTTGGTAGATGCTTTTTTACGCAAAATTCGTTTTTGAAGAATATTAACGTTTTCAAGCCCATCAAGCAGGCCAGGCAATGTAATATCATCAGGCTGTGGTTGTTGAGTGAGATTGCAAAGACTTTGTATCATGCGCTTTGTAGTTAAGGTTTTGGTTGTGTCTAAAAAAGTTACTAGGCCGAGCTCTTGTGCACGACTTGCGCGCAATATTTGCTCAAGGCGCGGTTTAGTACGTGGTAAAATAAGCGCACGCTTGTTGAATGATAAAATTTCACAAAATGTATTATATCCACCCATGGCAACCACTGCGACAGCACGTTGATATAATTCTTCCATATGGGTATCAAATCGAATGATCTCAACATTGTTGAGATGTTGTGCCCTATTGATAAAAGTTGCTTGAGATTTTGAGTCCATGAAAGGACCTAAGACAATTAACGCAGGATGAGGGATGTTTGCGCTTGTTTCATATGCTCGCAAAACCCAGTCAACCATGATATTTCCATCACCGCCTCCGCCAGGCGTTACAAGGATATAAGGAGTTTTGAGTTTGTTTAAAGGTATCGTTATAAAAGAGCTTGCTGGGATGTGTCTGCGCAAATAGCCTGTAAAGACGGTTTTACGTTTGATTGGTTCAGGAACGTTTAGCCCAGCTAATGGGTGGCAGATTTGCAAAAGCCCATAGACCCATATTTCATGATAGAGATCACGTAAAGCAGGCAACGCTCGCTTGCGTTCCCATTCAGGTTCAAGGATTTCAGGGTCATCCATAATATCGCGTAAGCCCAAAACACAAGGCACATTAGCCTCATTTAGCATTTCTAATGTTGAGCGAACTTCACCGCGTAATCCTAGAGGCTCTTTGTCAACAATAAAAAGATCAGGATTAAAGCTTTTTGCTGTATTATGGATGATGTTTTCACGCAGTTGAAGAGTATCTTCAATATCAAGATGGAGTTGCAAAGAGGTGTAATCGCCATTGCGTTTTTTGATCACTCCAGGGATACGCACAAAATCGACTCTGGTTTTAAAATCAAATCGACCAATAATAGACGAGCCTGTCAGGATTAGGATTGTAAGATTTTTGTTGTGTGCAACCAAGTGGTTGGCAATTGCCATAGAGCGACGCAAATGACCAAGGCCAAAAGTATCATGGCTATACATTAATAAGCGTTTAGTATTAATAGGCACAAAAATTCGCTTTACATTGATGGTTTTCAATTATCATCCATCATTATTTGGATATATTTCATTCAATCTATAGTTAGCGTGTCAAGATAAATAAAGTCAATAAAGACCTTCTATTTGCTTTGAATTAACATCATCAAAGCTAAAATCTGTTTGCTTAGAACCACCGCCTATCACAAAAGGTTTTTCACCTGGTTTTGGGATTGCATCGACATGCAAAGGTACCAACTGTACATTTGTTGAGTCGGCGTCGGCAAGTTGATGGGTCTTGGTATCAATGCGCACCATGGCAATATCTTCAGGCACTCGAAATGGTACAATAGGGAGTTTTTGAAAGGATTTTTTCATAAAATCTGCAAAAATGGGTGCAGCAACAGTTGAACCTGTTTCTTGGATACCATTTGCGCTCAAACCTAAAGTTTGTGGTAGATCAAAACCAACATAAACTCCAACGCTAAGATCAGGGGCAAAGCCTACAAACCAAGAGTCTCTATTGTCATTTGTAGTGCCTGTTTTACCAGCAAGAGGTAGGCCCAACGCGTTCATTTTGCGTGCAGTGCCGCGTTTTACAACGCCTTCAAGTGCATTGACTATTTGATATGCATGTACTGGACTGATAAGGCGTTCACGTTGATCTTCTAGTATAGGAACGCTTTGAAAATTCCAGTTTGAGACATTGCATTTGTTGCAATTGCGTTGATCTGCACGATAAATGGTTTCTCCATGTCGATTTTGTACACGATCGAGTAAGGTGGTTGTTATTTTGTTGCCACCATTGACTAGCATGGCGTATGCACTTGTGAGGCGTAAAAGGGTTGTTTCTTTTGCACCTAAAGACATCGAAAGCAATTCGGGCATATCTTTGCTAATACCAAAGCGGGCGGCAATTGCTTTTATTTTTGCCATTCCAATTCTTTGTGCAAGGCGCACGGTCATGAGGTTACGAGATTTTTCAATTCCAAGCGTCATAGGGCTTGGGCCATAAAAAAGTTTGGTATAGTTAGCTGGTTTCCAACGTTTTCTATTAGGGCCTTGTTCTAGCACGAAAGGGGCATCAAGTATTAAGGTGGTAGGGGTGTAGCCTTCTACAAGAGCGCTAAGATACACAAATGGCTTAAATGCTGATCCTGGTTGGCGATAGGCTTGTGTTGCTCGATTAAATTGAGATGCGTTAAAGTTCCATCCTCCAACCATAGCTAATACACGACCAGTATGTGGGTCCAATACTGTAATAGCACCATTAACTTTAGGTATTTGATGTAAGGTATATAATGTGTTTTCATCAAGCTTTGTAGCAATTGTATCATCGCTTGATAGGGACTCTACTAGGACAACTTCACCGGGATTGAATACTTGCCTTATATCGGTTATTTTTTTGCCAACAGCACGATTAGTGACCTTGTCATGGGCACGCGCCCATTGCATGCTAGAGGTTAAAATTTTGCCATAAGAACGGTCTTGCAACATGATGTTTGCATGATCTTTAAAAGTAGTAACAATTACAGCTAATTTCCAGTTTTTAAGTGCTGGCTTTGGCTTAGAAGCTTTTTCAAATTCTTGTTGCCAATTAGGCTGTGCAAAGTCAATGTTGAACAAACTACCACGCCATCCATGGCGGCGGTCATACTGAATTAAGCCATTTCTAAGGGCAAGGCGTGCGTTGGCTTGTAAAAAAGGATCTAAGGAAGTATGTATGTATAAGCCGCCATCTTCAAGAGCGTCTTTGCCAAATAATTCTTCCAATTTTAAACGGGTGGTTTCAACAAAATAAGGTGCTTGCACTTCGTCTTTGGCATTGCGTGCAACGGTTACAAGAGGGCGTGTTTTATATGTGTTGTATTCAGATAGGGTTATAAAAGATTCATCGAGCATGCGTTTGAGCGCCCAGTTGCGTCTAGCTAATGCAGAGGCATATCGTTTTGTTGGCTCATAGCGGCTTGGCGCTTTTGGTAGGATGGCAAGAAAAGCAATTTCATCAATATTGAGCGCATCGAGTGATTTGTTAAAATAAGCTAACGCTGCAGCTGCAACACCATAAGCACCACGTCCAAGATAAATTTCGTTCAAATACAACTCAAGGATACGCGATTTACTTAATGCCTGTTCAATGCGTAATGCCAAGATGGCTTCGCGGATTTTGCGCGTTAGAGAGACCTCATGGGATAATAGAAAGTTTTTGGCAACTTGTTGTGTGATCGTTGAAGCCCCTATCATGCGTTGAGAATTAATGATGCGCCCAACATTTGTGATAATAGCACGAGTTAGAGCAATGAAATCAATACCGACATGGCTTAAAAAACGTTGATCTTCAACAGCAATAAAAGCATTAATCACTTTAGGAGGTAGCACTTTAATAGGAACAAAGACTCGATTTTGGGTGGCAAACTCATGCGCCAATGCCCCACCACTTGCATATATACGGCTAACTGTTGGTGGTTTATAATGATGAAGCGATTCAAAATCAGGAAGATCATGACTGTAATACCACACCAGATATAGTACGCCCATGACAACACTGATGCATAACAAAAAGCTCAAAGAGGCCAATTTAAATAACAAACGTTGCATGGATATTTTTTTAATTTTTTTAAAGAATTATCATTGAATAAGAACTATCATAGCTTATAATTGACTGTAATGAAAAGATTAATCACTATTACAATAATAATAGTCATTTGAGATAATAATGAGCTGATACAATCATCAATGATATTGTTGTAGATTAAGCAATGATTTGGAAGATGGAAAGGATGGTTAATTGATGCAGAATTCGATTTCGCCAGATGAATTTGGCCGCTCACTTAAAAGCCATGGGTTCAATTTGTTGGTTGTAGATATTGAAAGTGAGGTCGCATTTTCAAAAGAAGTGCTGCTAGCAGAGATTCTCTATCACGATGATAATTTTGTAGCGCTTAAGCGTGATTCTTTTGTTTGGATGATTCATCATGATAGAACCTACCAACAACATCCTTTGTCTGGTTTTATCAACAATGATGTTGCGCGTGGTATTGGCATAGAATTGCATCTATATGAGCACAATCCTGATGAGGGGGAGCGTATTGCACGAGCACGCAATGACGTTATCCTTGCAGGATCAATGGATAAACCCCATGGATTGCGAGAGGTATTTATCATTAGTCCTGCTGGGTATGTTTGGGTATTATCTAAGCCATTGCCTGAAAAAAATTAGCCTGTTTTAATGGCATAAAGCAAAAACTCTACATTGCCAGCGCTGCCAGTAACAGGGCTTGGTAGGACCGATACAACTTGCCAATGATGTTGTTGATTGATGGCTGATGTTACGATTTGGCAAGCTTGTTGATGAAGCTCTGGGTCGCGAACAACACCGCCTTTACCTATTAAGTTACGCGATAGCTGAAATTGTGGTTTAACAAGTGCAACTAGCCATCCATTATTTTTAATTAACGCCATTGGGGCAGGCAAAAGCTTTTCAAGTCCAATAAAGCTGACATCGCATACTAGCGCATCTAATGGCTCTTGAATATGCTCGTGTGTTAGATAGCGCGCATTGAGGTTTTCATGGTTGATAACGCGAGGATCTTGGCGTAATTTTTCATGCAGTTGCCCTCGCCCAACATCAACAGCATGAACGCGTAAAGCACCGTGATGAAGTAATACATCGGTGAACCCACCTGTAGAAGAACCAATATCGGCTACAACATTATCGCAAACATTGAGTTTCCATATATTGAAAGCCTCTTGCAATTTGATGCCACCGCGCCCAACCCATGGATGGAGCGGTTTGCGCACTGTGATGATGGTATTGCGATGGACAAATTGGCCAGGTTTTGTAATACGTTCTGTTTCAATAAAGCATTTACCAGCAATAATAAGCGCACTTGCTTGGGCGCGTGATGTAGCTAAGTTTTGCTCCACAATTAAAGCGTCAGCACGGATGTGATGTTTGGAAGGCATGATGAGTTATTGATCAAAAGAAATGAGATGTTTTTAAGTCAAATTAGTCATTGATAGAATGCAAAAATTGAGCAGTGCTTTTGCCTAGAGCTCTTAAATTGTAACCACCTTCTAATGTTGCGATTATTTTACCATCGCAATGTTGATTGCTAATAGCGCTGAACTGCTTTCCAAGCCAGAAAAAATCGTTTGCACTCCAATTAAGATTTGCTAAAGGATCATCCTCGTGGGCGTCAAAGCCAGCTGATAATAGTAAAATTTCTGGTTTGAAGGCATCAATTTTTGGCAAAATAACTTGCTCATATTGCTGGCGCATCAACACCCCATCGCTTGTAGGCATTAAGGGAATGTTTAATATATTATTGCTTATTCCGCATTCTTGAGGATCACCGCTTCCTGGATATAAAGGCATTTGATGAGAAGAGATAAACAAACGATTGCGTGTGTTCCAGCAGGCAGCTTGTGTTCCATTGCCGTGATGGACATCAAAATCAATTACACAAATGCGAGCAATATTATATTGATGCTCTAGATAACTTGCACATATTGCAATTGAGTTAAACAAACAAAAACCCATTGCAAGATCTGGCTCTGCGTGATGTCCAGGTGGGCGAACAAGCGCCATGATGCGGTTTGTTTTTTTGCCCATGACGATGTCTGCTGCTTGGACTAATGCACCTGCTGCACGCAAAGCAGCCTCACCACTTTTGCTAGAAAGACTGGTGTCTTCATCAAGAGGTATGATTTGCTCACCATGGCTGGTGCTAGCAGGAACGTGATCAAAAATCCTATCGATATGATGTTGTGAATGAACACGCAATAGATCTTGCATGGATGCTTTTTGGGCTGCGTGTTGGTGTAATTGGGCAAGCGATGGATCTTCTGTAATTGCTTGAGAAATTGCACCTAACCTTGATGGGCTTTCAAGGTGATCAGTGCCCATATAATGTTTGCTACAATCTTGATGGGTAATAAGCGCAAGAGGCATGTTGGTCTTTTAAAAACAAAGATTTAGTTGATATTTAAACCTGTTATTGCAAGCATAGCAAACAAACGCAATCTTGCAAGATTTATACGATTGTTTAATGATTAGGTTTGCGCACTAATACAACAAAACCTTCAATGGATTGATCATATTCAGATCTTAAAATGGCATGCTCACAACTAACAATAATAAACCCAACTTGGTTTGCACATTGTTGTATATAATGTTGATGATGCATATAACGTCCACTGGCAGTTAGTTTATAACCAGTATCAGCACCTTGGTGATTGTTATAAGCTTCTACGGAGTAGCATAGATAACCGCCAGGTTTTAAGATTGTCGATATTTGGCTATGAATAGTACTTAATGCTCCAAAATAACAAAAGACATCTGCTGCTACAATGATATCAAAATGTGCATGTAGATTTTGTAAAGCTTGAGGGATATCGCCTTCAATTAAATGGTTATAAATATTGCGCTCGCGCGCTTTTGCAAGCATTTCTTTTGAGATGTCAATGCCAGTTAAGTGCTTTGCAAATGGTTTTAGAACTTGGCCTGACAAACCCGTTCCACAGCCGATATCTAACACATCAAGATGACTTGTTGGATTGAGAACACGTAGTAATCGCCTTGTGATATGCTCAGGTGCTTGATAGTTAATCTCGTGAACTTTATTGTCAAAACTTTCAGCAAAACCATCAAATAATTCACGTACAAAAGCAGGATTAGCGCGTAAAGGAATATCGATTGCACTATCAAGATCACTTAAAATAGAAGGCGCCATATGCGCTGCATCTGGATTATTTGGAAACTCGTTTAACCATAATTTTGTAATACGCTGTGCTAGCTTTGTCTTTTTTTGTATAAACAGATCATATAATGCTTTGCCAAGATTGGAATGGGAAATAGTGTCGTCTGGATTCAAGCGTACAGCTTTAAAAAGAGCATTGACGGCTTCTTCTGTGCGGCCAAGTTCATAAAGAGCATATCCTAATTTACCATATTCTTGAAATGATCCAAGAGCATTTCTATGCAAAGCTTTGTAAAGATTAACTGCCAGATCATGTTCATCTTGTTGGATAGCAATTTCAGCGCGCCAGCCCATTGCTTCAAGGTTATTGGCATCAAGTGTTAAAACTTCGTTATATAGCTCGCTTGCTTTTGCATAATCATCGCGTGCATAATATTCAATGGCTTGTTCATTAAGTTCATGAATTTTATTGGGGCGCATTTTTTTAGGTTTTGACGCAGGCATGCTTTCTTGGTGGCTTGCTTTATTTGTTGGCTGGTTATGATCTATATGAGAAAGGTTCATATGACTGGTCATGATGCAATACCATCAGTTTTTAATTGGTGAAATAAATTGTGTATGTCTGTTTGCATGGTTTCTAGAATAAGAAGATATTCATCCTTAAAAAATTTTGTAAAACGTGTTGTGTGCTTATTAGACATACGCAACGATAATGCTAAAAAATGCATATAGCAACTCCACAACGTTCCTTTAAGCATTCTAGAGGCACATATTTTAATTGGATCACTAGAAGTTTCAAGCTGGTTGATGTTAGACCAAATGATATGCATAAAAGCATAAGGGTCGAAATTGTCAATATCAATAGCTTTAATATGGGCTATGATGGCATTGATTTCAATAGAAATTAATTGATCTAATGATGATAAGCTATCTTTCAACTGATCATACAAAACATCAAGCTTTTCTGTTTCATGTTTAAAAATGGTATCGATGAAATGTTGTTTGTCTATTGCTTG
The DNA here is from genome assembly GCA_965178085.1 of Alphaproteobacteria bacterium. GTDB lineage: Bacteria > Pseudomonadota > Alphaproteobacteria > CBCXTS01 > CBCXTS01 > CBCXTS01. Next base: position 374,298 of record CBCXTS010000005.1, read on the forward strand.
GGTTGTAAAATCAACCTTTGAGGCAAGTTTAGGAATCGTACCTTTAATAGCAATGCCATCGGAGCAATTATAGATTTTTCCATCCATAAAATGCATAGCTGCAATGTTAAAGAACGCGTGTGTCATTTGAAAAACGTTATTGGTATAGCATTGCCCACCAAAGTTTGCTCTAGTGGTGATTGGATATAAAGTATGATCTTTTGAGATGGTTGCTTTAAAATCTGGATTGGTATTATATAGCGCAGATGAAGCATGATGGTTCTTTTGCTGCTTGCTTCCAAAATCAAGGCCAAACAGATAGATATTTTTAAAGTTATAAATGGTTGCAAAAAGGATAGCAGCATTGCTTGAATTTGGGCCAAGGTTGCTAAGACAATTTTGCTCACCAAACAAAGCAGATGGGCACAAAGCAGGGCGCATAAAATAAATAACACGTTTAAAAAACTTTGTAATGCCAGGTACAAATGTCATTGTTGAGATTAAGACGATATCGCTAAGATCAAATTCTGCATGGGATAGTTCAATGGCATCATAAGCTGCATCAACATTTTCAATTTCAACATGAAAATCTGGCTTAATGCCAGCCTTTAATAAAGGGAAGAGAGTTGTGCCGCAGCTAACAATGATAGCCTTTGTTTTTAAGCGTTTCAAATCATCCATTGTCTGATCAAGAGATGGGCCGGAGCCAACAATGATAAGAGGGATATCTTTAGAGATATGTAGATTTTTGTTGGAGAAAAAGGCAATATCATCGGGAGTAGCTTTTTTTTGAGCATCATCTATATTGCGCAATACGTGGTTGATCATACGCATTTCATCTTCATGAAAGCCGGGATTGACGGTCATTAAGTGTGCATTTTCTTGTAAATATTTGGCAGCTTTCAATAGATATGGAGCTCTATGATGAACGTGTAAATAAATGCCGTCAACATCAAGATAGATCTGTTGCGCACAAAAGTTAAGGATGGTGTTTGCTGCGATAATTGGGTCTGAAAAGTTAAAGATGATTAGCCCGCCATTGCGTTTTTTTAATAAATTATCAAGCTTTTGGAAATCAATGAGATAAGATGCGTGCAAAATAAATTCAAGATGCTCTTCAATAATAATAAAGTAACGACATTGGAATGCGTTGATTAAAGGCTTTAAATGTAAACCTAAACCAAGGCCTGCAATGATCATGGCCCCAGCTTGGTTGTGATCATGTTTTAAGGCTAAAGGGCCATTTAAATGAAGTGCAAATCGCAAAGCGCGCCAATAAAATGATTGCAGTGATGATGTTGTGGCATGTTTGATGCCGTATGTTTCTAGCCCGCTAGCAGAATAGAAAATACGATTTGGAGAAGCTTTGTATTTTTTGATAATGGCTTGTGTATCATCATGGGCATTTTGTTGATAAAATTTGCTATGGACCATATCAATATTGAGATTTTTACGGTTTGTACCGGTTAATACAGAAATAGGTTTTCCAAGAGCTTTCAATGCTTTGCCCAACGCAGGATGTTGCTTGCAAAACCAAAGAATATTTTGATCATGCAGTTTGCGTGCTTTAGCATTGAGAGGGTATTTTTGCGTTAAGGCTGTCATGGATATATTATAGCTATGGTTGAACCATATGTTAATTTAAAACCGTTTATATAAAATTATTTTTTAAATTGGATAAGCTCCCTCATCATTGATTGATAGATCCATCGACATAGCTTGAGCATGATGTACAAGCAAATTGCTTTTTTAAAAGACCGAGATATCAGGAGGCTTATATGGATATGCTTGTCAAGCGTTAGGAAGCTAATTGGTATAAATGCTGTGCAAGAGCCACAACACGCTGCTTAGAAGCTGTTGGAGAACTTTCTTGTTGGTAGCGTGATTGAATTTGCTTACAAGCGCGCAGGCGTGCAGAGTTGTTTTTTATTAATTTTCCAACGATATGTTCAAGCTCTAAGTAATGATCTGGTAAATATTCACAAAGTGTTAATTGTTGCATCAGTAATCGATCGGAAAGAGCGCTTTGCTTGAGGTTAGGATGTTTAAGTAGTCCAACGACAGGAATTGCGTTCTGCAAAAGAATTGCCACTTCGTCTAAATGTGATTGCCATGGGTCTAATATTGCAAGATCAATTTTTTGGGCAATGGCCTCTTTTAGATCATAATATGCAAATATATTTTGATCAACAACACGTACACGATGCTTTGCAAAGGTGTCTGGCAATGAATGGATGAAGTGGTTCCAACCCTCAAGACGACCGATCAAATGTCCAAGAAACACCAACTCAATATCATCATGCATGGTTAAGAGTTTGTGCCACCAATTGATTTGTTCATCTGATATTTCTCCAAAGCTTGATAAAATCAAAATGCGATGAGAGGCAGATTTTGCTATTGTTGAAGATGTTGAATTGTTTTGTTCAAGATAAAAGCAGCCTGTTTCTTGTAAGATAATGTTGTTGGATATGGAGGTTTTGTTATGATGATTGCCCATAGATATGATACCATCATAACCAAGATGACCTGTAAGATCTTGATCTGCAAGCATTGCCAAAATAACAGGAACGTTTGCTTGAAGTGCAATATGTGGTGATCCTTTTGAATCTAATGTATCCATATCAATTAAAATATCGATTTGATCAGTGTTGATAATATGCATTAAAGTTTGTTCATCAATATTTTCACAATCAACCCAATCGCATTGAGCTTGAAGGTTTTTGGCAATGAAATCATTGCTGTCATGAAGACAATAGATGATGATGTCATATAAAGAAGCAAGATCTGCGATGAAGGGCCAAATTGTGTCTAATCCTGCTGCATGGCGGACTCTGGTGCTTAAAACGCCAATACGTGTTTTTTTTTTAGATTTGGATATTATTGGCTTAGATTGCGGTTTTGTTTTGTGGATTGCCTTGTCACGAGGATGTAGGATGTCTTTCCAGCTATCAATGAATTGATAGCATAATGATTTGCTAGAATTTGGATTGCGCCATGCAGCTTGGATTAGCATTGCAAACATTTGATGAATTTTTGGAGGATGGATAGGGCGTTCGTTGGTTATTTCTTTTATACCAATGTCGCTTAGCGTGTCGTAATCTCCCAACTCCATTAAGCATTGGCAATAAGATTCTAGATCGTTAGGGTGGTTATTGGATAAAGCACATGCTTGTTTTAAAAGAGTTTCTGCAAGTAAAAACCTTCGAATATCCATCAAGGCATAAGCATAATAGCGTGTAACTTCTAGATCATCTGGTTTTAAAGTATAAATTTGATCCAACAGTTGAATGGCGCTTTCTAACTGTCCAGAGCGTAGTTTTTGGAGTGCTTTTTTTAGTAAAAATTGATCATCTACATGCAAATGCAAAGTATTTAAATCGACAACCCAATCAGGGATAATGCCAGAAATTGTTGGATGTGGTTGCAATGTTTCTGACAATTTTGCATAAAAAAGCCCGTCAGCGTTGTTGCCTAACAAAAAGTGAATAACACCCAGCATATAGGCGCTTTCACGCATATTAGGGTTTTTGCGCTGTGACTTTTCAAAGGATTGAATAGCATTGACATAATGATCTAGATAAAATGCTACTAATCCTGAAAGGTAATACGCCTCGGCTGTTTCAGCTTGTAGTTGATTGGCTTGAGAGATAGCATTGATTGCCTCGTCAGGCTTTTGTTGATTGAGCCTTAGCAACCCATGATTTAAAAACCCAAGGACAGTTTTTGGAATATTGTCATCGCCATGTTGATCTGGGAAAGCAGCCAAACTGCGCTTGTCGTCCATATTATAACAACCAGCCTTTAAAAATTACTGGAGTAGTGTAATAATAGACCTCAAAGCTTGTCCAGAAAATGCTAATGATTGTATGCTAAGCTGTTGTCTAGTTTGCAAAGCAACAAGATTTGCACCTTCTTCGTTCAAATCTGCTAATGTCAATTTATCCGATGCAGTGGTCAATTGGCTGACATATCGATCGGTATATTCAAGACGCACTGTCAATATGGCAGCAGAGTTGCCAATATATGTTGCATGCCCACGAATACGCTTGACGGCTCTTTCTAAATGCACAATGCCAATTTCAAGTTCGGCAAGGCGAGAGTTATTATCACCAATAGCTGAAAATCCACGTGCAACGGCAGCATTAGAAGCACCAACAGCCAATGCTGTAAAGAGAGCAGAAAAGACAAACCCACCGCCGCTAGAAAACGCAATGTTACCGCTGCCAGTAAAGATGGCATTGGTTGCAGCAACTTGTGTTGCGCTACCAGCTGCTGCTGGTATTTGGGTAGAGTTTAAAGCCAATCCACCCACTTGAATGCGCGAGGTTGTCCTCGTGCCAAAGCGAATGTCAAGCTCTGCTGTGGTTACAGCAAGCAAATTGACGCCATTGAAATTTGCATCTTCAATGAGCTCAAATATCTGCTTTCCAATAGTTTTAAATTGAAGAGTTGATGACTTACGTACTGCTGACGTGGTTGTTCGCTGTTGCTCAGCTAGCCCTCGTAGCTGATTGGTAAGTTTTTCAATACTATCAAGTGCGCTACTGAAAACTTGCAAGGCGCTAATACCTTGGTCAATATCACTGCGTAAATTATTGAAGTCTGTTGCAACGTCGGTTAGCGATTTTGCACGGAAATACACGATAGAATCATCAATCACTGAATTGATTTTTCTGCCCGTTGATAACCGCTCTTGCGTACGACTAGCTAAAGTCTGGGTACGTTGCAAACTTAATAATACGCTACGTTGCGATCCTGTTAATGCTATATCATCTGTCATGGAGAGAATCCTTCTGGATGCCCGTTGTTCTACCAAAAAATATCCAACTTTTGGATATGTTCATTTACACCAGATATTAAAGCAAGTTGTGTGCCATTTTTAAAAATAGCACAATATTTTAATATTTATTTGAATTTTATTGATTAATTATAAAGCAAGTATATGGATATTAGAAAAAGTATTGTGCGGTTTTAATGCCAGTTCCAACATATATGATCATCATGACATAGCAACGTTAAGTTTGCTAATGATCTATAGAAGTTATTGTACATTAGATGCAATGGTTGTTTCAATCAAACGATCTGTTGTCTGTATATATTCAAGCAAAGATGCTTGTTGTGTTTTGTTTAAAGATTGTGAATGGGCAAGCTTAAGCTTAGAAGGGTTAATTTGCTTGTTATGCTTGATAACCTCATAATGTAAATGTGGGCCTGTTGATCTTCCGGTGGAGCCAACATAACCTATCACTTGTCCTTGTTTAACGGATTTTCCGCTGCGGATTTTTGGCGCATATGATGATAAATGCGCGTAAGCTGTTTTATATGTTGCGTTATGGCGGATGCGAATATATTTGCCATATGCTCCTTTGCGCTTAGCTACTTCAACAATACCGTCTCCTGCTGCAAAGATAGGTGTTCCTCGCTTAGCAGCAAAATCTAAACCCTTATGCATTTTATTATAGCCTAAGATAGGATGTTTGCGCATGCCAAAGTTAGAGCTTAATCTACCTGCAGCAATTGGTGTTTTTAATAATTCTCGCCGTGCACTTTTGCCTTGAGAATTAAAAAAACCAATGACATTATTTTTAAACTGGAAGGGATAATACGTAAAACTTTTTCGATTGGTTAAATGTGCACGTAAGATTTTACCGCCTTGCACTTTGCCTGTAATAGGGTTGGTGTGCTGCTCAAACAATAAGCTATATTGATTGCCTGGTTGAATATCGCGCTGAAAATCAATTTCAAAGCTGAAAATATCTGCAAAAGCAAAACCGATCGTAGGGTGAAGCTTATGTTGTTGCAAACTAGTCAATAGCGATAATTCAATGACCCCTTGAATGAAGCGAGTTTGGCGAATATAAGGCGTTAATACTTTTAGTACATTTAAGGTATCATTTTTTTGCGCGCTAATGATAAAGCCCATAGCAGCGTAAGAACCTTGACGTTGGGTTAAATGTATTTGTAAGCGTTGGAGTGTTTTTGTATAGGGATCTATAAAGCCAATGATACGGTCTTTTGGTTTTATTTTGTTAGGGCTGTAATAAGGCTTTAGGATATTAGAAAAGCGATAAATTTGAGCTGGGCTAACATTTTGTTTTGTTAAAATAGAAGCTATTGTTTGCCCGCGTTTGACTGTAATATCAAAAGTATTTTTTACAGCCCTATCTTGAAGATGTGCAGCTGCACTCATCACTTTGGTATCAAAATCTAAGATAAAATATTCATCATCATGATTGGATACATCTGTTGATGGTTGAATTGTTGGGTTAGGCCTTTGATAGGGTTGCTCAACCATATTGTTGATAGCAGAAATGTTATCGGAAGTGGCAACTTGATGTTGGGATGTGTTTGCAACATATCTAGCTGCTTGTTGATTGATAGCAGGATCGTATGTGATGCCAATACTACCTACAATTAAGCAAAAAATGCCTAATATGATCAAACAATCTGCATATGAAAGTAACATTGCAGGTTTTGTAGTTTTAACTGCTAATCGAAAAAGAAAATGCCAGAAATGCATATTATAATTTGCCGTAACTAATATATATGGAAGCAATATCTAACAAGATGTATCTAACAAGATGTATCTAACAAGATGGTTTTAATAGATATGATATGCAAATGCGATACCACCTAAGAAAAGTTATATTGGAGACTTCAAGAACCAATAGCCTATGATTTTAATTTGTCATCATTGTCTGTTGATGAGGCTCATGGATTGGGCGATTTTTTTTTGCAAGCGCTACAATTGGCATTAACAGGGATTGTAAAATGTTCAAAGCGCATATCATATGTATTGGCTAGTAATAATTTAGAATAAAGCGGTTTGCCAATACCAGATATGATCTTCAAGGCTTCATTGGCCATCATAACGCCTAATATTCCTGCAGTAGGGCCAAAAACACCGACAAGATCACACCGTGCTACGTGTTCGGGTGTTGTAGCTATTGGGTATAAGCATGCATAGCACGGTGTTCCTAAATGTGGTGCAAAACAGCTAATTTGACCTTCAAATTGTACTAAAGATGCTGAAACCATAGGCTTTTGTAGTTGGATGCACATTTCATTGATAAGGTAGCGCGTTGTAAAATTATCGCTGGCATCTAATATAATATCGTATGTATCAATGAGTTGGTGAGCATTGTCGGAGGTAAAGTTTTCAGAGTATGTTTGGATATTAACCGATGGGTTTAATGCGGTGAGTTTTTCGCTCGCGCTTGCAGTTTTAAGGCGGTTGATATCTTCGCTGCTATGGATGATTTGCCTGTGCAAATTAGAAAGATCAACTTGGTCAAAATCTACCAATCCAATCTGCCCAACGCCTGCGCCAGCTAGATAATAGCTTGCAACGCCCCCAAGACCGCCTAAACCAATGATCAAAACAGAGCTTTTCGATAGTTTGAGTTGGCCTTGGTGTGAAAACTCTTCCATGATCATTTGGCGCGAATAGCGCTCAAGCATGTGATCATCAATGGTAGAAAAACTGGACATCTAGGTTAAAGATTAGCGTCTATATTATGTAAGAGCTTCGATTTCATCATCGCTTAGATTGCCAGGCACAATAATAAATGGAACATGTAAATCAAGCCCCTTATAGGAAATCGCTTGTGAAATAATAGGTCCCGGGCTATCTCCTTTTGTGTTGGCTGCTAGTACAACCACTGAAAATTTTTCTTCTTTCAATAATGCAAATAACTCATCTATTTGAGAGCCTTCACGAATATGGATCGTTGGCATCTTTCCAGTTGCTTCGTATATGTTTTGGCTATGGGTTGCTAATAATTTTTCGGCTTCTTCGCGCATTTCATGGCGCATTAATTCTGCAACACCAGCCCAATGATGGAAGTCGTTGTCATGTTCAATTACATGCAATAAAGAAATACCCCCCCCGGATTTGCAAATGCGCTTACAAGTAAAACGCAGTGCAATATCAAACTCTTCGGTGTCATCAACGATCACCAGATAAACACGATGATGCTTGGATGCTTTGTTGTTAATGGGTTTTGTTTTTTTTTGAATATCCATTGATTTTAATTGATTTGCCAATCATAGCCTTATGCATTGAAGCTACATTATACCAGAATGAACTAGAATAAACCACCAGAAATAAACCATTGTGGTTTTTAAATGCCATTTTGATTTATTTATATTGACTTTAAGTAGTGCAAACATATTGCCAGCGTAAACATATTGTCGCTGGCTTGATAACATGTTCTAGAATTGTTTATTTTTCTAAAGCTTGTGATATTAAGATATTGATATGCTTTGCAAACTCAGTAGGGCTTTCTGGTTTGTTTCCTTCTTGGATATTGGCTTGTTGAAATAGTAAATGGCATATAGCCTCATCGGGTTTGTCCATGTCGGCTAGCTTTTTAATGAGCGCGTGGGATGGATTAATTTCAAGAACAGGGGCTTTATACATATAGCTTTGTGTAGCGTCGTTGGATTGACTGCTTAAAATGCGTTGTAAGCGCAAATCTTGTCCACCTTCTGCTGCAACTAAACAAACAGGACTGTTGGCTAGTCTTTTTGACACGCGAACATTTGATATAGATGCACCTAATATCGCTTGCATTGCTGTGGTTAGTTTTGTGGCCTTATCATCAGGCAGTTGTGTTTGCTCATCGTTATCATCATCATCTGCATCATCGCTTGGTTTGATGTTATCGATGTCAATATCGTTTTGGGTAATGGATGTCAGGGTTTTATCACGATATTGTGTGACGGCTTTATTCCAAAACTCATCGATAGGGTCTGTCATGAGCAACACTTCAATGCCTTTTTTATGGAACATCTCTAATTGTGGAGATAAACGCGCAGCATCTTCAGTGTCGGCTGAAACATAAAAAATTTGCTCTTGGCCATCTTTCATATTGTCAATATATTGATCAAGACTACGCCACCCAGCATTGTTTGAAGATTTAAAGCGACATAGCGATAGCAGCATTTCAGAGTTATCATAACGCTCGTAAAGGCCTTCTTTTAATACTGCTCCAAAACATTGCCAGAATGTTTCATATTCTTCTGTGTCTTTGGAGAATTTTTCAATTTCTGATAAAATGCGCTTAACGATCCCTGTTTGCATTTTACTCAGTTGGGGAGCTTTTTGAAGAATTTCACGGCTGACATTTAATGGTAAATCTTCCGTATCAACAACGCCGCGGACAAAACGCAGCCAAGCAGGTAAAAGTGCATCAATATCACTGGTAATGAAAACACGGTTGACGTGAAGCGATAATTTTGATTTTCGCTCTTCGGTAAATAAATCAAAGGGGGCTTCTCCTGGTATAAACAGCAAGGCAGCATATTGTAAAACGCCTTCTGCTTTAAAATGAATGGTCATTAAAGGTGGAGATATTCCAAAAGAGATAGAATGATAAAACTCGTTATATTGGGTTTGTGTGATGTCTTTTTTGGGTGTTAGCCATAATGCATTTGCTTCATTTGCTTGTATCAACTCTTGCTGTTCATCGCCAACAAACACTGGAATTTGGATATGATTAGACCATTTTTTGACAATGTTTTTCAATCGATCAGCTTTTGAAAACTCACCGGCATCATCTTTAAGTTTTAGCAAAATTTTAACGCCGTGTTCAGGTGTTTCTTTTGAAGGGGTTATGGTGTATTCACCCCCACCAAAACTTGACCATTGCCATCCTTGTGATTCTCCTGCTTGTTTAGAAAAAACATGTACTTCGTCACTGACCATAAAGGCTGAATAGAAACCAACGCCAAACTGGCCAATGGCATTGATATCATTTTTGTTATCACCGCTTAGTTGCTCAAGGAACATACTTGTACCAGAGCGTGCAATGGTACCAAGGTTGTTAATAAGGGCTTCTTTGTTCATGCCTATGCCATTATCTTCAATGGTGATGGTGTTGTCGCTTGAGTTTGAGCGCACAACAACTTTAAAATTACTATCTGTTAGGATATCGGGTTGTTCAATGGCTGTGTATCGTAATTGAGAGCATGCATCAGATGCATTGGCAATGAGCTCGCGCAGAAAAATTTCACGCTCGGAATAAAGAGAATGCGCAACAATATGCAATAATTTAGAGACTTCGGCTTCATATTGATGTTTTTCGCTCTTGCTGGTTTGATCTTGCTTTGATTGTGTTTTATTTTTTTCACTAGCCATTGTTGCTGCTCCGTCTTAAAGATATTGAAAGTGTATAAATGCTTGCATTTGTTGTAAAATATAATCGCGCTTGTACAATAAAATCGCGTTTGTAAAATATATTTGTCAAAGGTCCTTTTGTATAAAGATAGCTTTCATACATAGGATATAAGAATTGCAAATGCTTTTGTGAAGAGGTATGCAAGTTTTTTTTTATTGGTGGGTTTTGATGGGTGCTTGATGATGTTTTTTTAAATGAATGGGTTTTTAAAAGGATCATCGTTTAGCATGGAAGCGATGGATATTTCAAAGACAAGGTGAATTACGTTTGTATTGGATGAATAGATTTTGTATTAATTTGATATGTTTGTATGGAATCTATGATATGTGTGTCATGCATGAGTATAGCACTAGTGATGCATTATAGCACCAGTGATGAAAGGCACCATCATAGCATTGGATGGTTAAGTTATATGGTGGCTATATGATATTGGATGGTTAAGTTATATGGTGGCTATATGATGATGTATGATTGCATTAAGTTTTAATATTAATTAAATTAAGATCAAGGTATGATGGATATCGCCAATCGTCAATTGAGGGAGTTATTGTTGGGTTTATTTGCAAGGTTATTGTTGGGTTTATGTTTTAATAGGCAATATGATTTGCTCTCTAGAGCAGGTTTGTTGTTGAGAGCTGGTTCATTGTCGCTGATATTGTGTTATGGCGGTGTTGTGTTTCTAGATGCAAGTTATGCTCAACAAGATCAAAGCGTCAATGTTGGAGTGGATCAAGTGCGCATGATAGACGCCAGCAATCATATTAAACTTTTAGGTACAATTGTCACGCGCAAAGAGGTGTCGATTGCAGCATCTATCAATGGGCCAGTTGCTAGCATTGATGTCAATGTTGGAGATCGACTACAAAAGGGCGATGTCGTTGGCGTGCTTGCAAGCGATTTATTGCATGCTAATGTGGACCTTGCTCAAGCACGTTTCAATCAAGCAAAAGCAGCGGTCAAAACCCAAGAGCGGCGTATTGAACTTGAAACACAAAAACTAGTACGGTTGGATAAATTGCGTGGTTCAGTGTCGTTTTCACAAGCAGTGTTTGAAGATCAAGAAAAAGAGATTGCCACAATGCAATCTGCATTGATTGAAGCACAAGCCAACCTACAAGCAACCCAAGCAACATTAGCTATTGCAACCATTAATGTCGAACGTACAACAATTAGAGCCCCTTTTGCAGGTGTCATTACTGCCAAACATATTGACGTTGGAGCTTATGCTAGCGTAGGCACACAGATTGTATCGATGCTTGATGATCGCAATGTTGAGATTGCAACGGATGTGCCAGCTAAGTTAGTGGCGTCGTTAAGGGCCAATAGTAATGTTTCGGTTGTTTTTTCTAATGAGCAAGTTGGAACAGCAAGAGTGCGTGCATTTTCAGCCAGTGAAACCCTTACCACACGCACGCGGCGCATTTGGTTTGAACCGATAGAAGATCAACAATGGCCAAAAGCAATTGCGGTTAACCAATCGGTTGATGTAGAAATACCCGGCCTTACTGCTGGCAAACAATTGACCATTAGCAAAGATGCAGTGTTGGTGCGATCAGGGTTGAAAACGGCTTTTGCTATTGTAGATGGCAAAGCGCAACCGCGTAATTTAGTCCTTGATGATGGAAGCGTTCAGGGGCGGTTTATTGTTTTATCTGGTGTGCAAGAAGGCGAGCAGGTGATTGTCAAAGGCAATGAGCGTTTGCGTCCTGGGCAGTCTGTTAGCGTTAAACCGTAATATCATCAAACGATATCATTATATTGAGGATTTGGCATGTTGATGCTGGTTGGCTTTAATACACACTTAAGCAATAGCTGCAAATGAATGATACAATATTAATATAGATATTTAAAAGCATTAATATAGATATTTAAAAGCGATGGATATTATCAAAACCTCTATTAATAACCCAATTGCGGTGGCCTCTGGGGTTATTTTAGCCATTGTATTTGGCATGCTTGCTTTTGCTAGGGTGCCCATTCAATTAGCGCCAGATATTGAGCGCCCGGTTATTTCTATCCGTACAGATTGGGGCGGGGCTGCACCTGAAGAAATTGAGCGCGAAATCATTACAAAGCAAGAAGATGTACTTAAGGGGCTAGAAAACCTTGAATCGATGACCAGTCAAGCTCGCCCAAACTCTGCCAGGGTAAGGCTTGAGTTTTCGGTTGGTTCAGATATGGGACGCATGCTGCTTTTAACATCCAATAATCTTGATCGTGTTGGGGATTATCCTAGTGATGTTTCACAGCCAAGGTTAAGTGTTTCAAGCGCAGAAGACAACGCTATTGCTTGGTTTAGGCTATTGCAAAAGCATGATAATGATGGACCAATATTTACTTATGGTACGCTTGCAGAAGATGTGATTAAAACAAAACTTGAGCGTGTTGCAGGGGTAGGTGGGGTTAATATTTTTGGTGGCACTCAAAGGCAATTACAAATTATTATTGACCCTTTTCGCTTAGCGCGTTTTGGATTGAGTGTCAGTGATGTTGTACAAGCTCTTAAAAACGCAGATATTGCCGTAAGCGCTGGAAATATTGACGAGGGCAAACGCCGATATACGGTGCGCCTTGATAATCAATTTAATACGATTGAGCGGATTGAAAATGTTGTATTACGCTCACTTGATGGCAGTAGCTCTGGTGGTAAAAGCTATGTACTGCTTGGAGATATTAGCGATGTTGGTTTTGGCTATAGCAAGCCTAGTGCGCGCATTCGATCCAATGGGTTTGAATCGATAGCCATTAATGTCACACGCCAAACAGGGGCAAATGTTATCGAGACAATGGAGGGCATTCGTAAGACTGTTGAGTTGCTTAATAGGGTTGAATTGGACCGAGCGGGTCTGCAATTAGAGCAAGTTTATGACGAGACTGTTTATATCAAATCATCGATTGGATTGGTAACGCAAAATATTTGGATCGGGGGATTGTTAGCGATATTTATTTTGCTGTTGTTTTTGCGTTCATGGCTTGCAACGTTGGTTGTTGTAACGGCCATTCCAGTTAGTGTTGTGGTGTCGTTTGTGGCGATGGTCTTTTTTGGGCGTTCGTTAAATGTTATCTCACTTGCAGGCATTGCATTTGCTGTCGGGATGGTGGTGGATGCTGCTATTGTTGTGCTTGAAAATATTTTTCGTTTGCGCAGTAAAGGTATGCCAGCATTGCAAGCTGCCCATGAAGGTGCGTTGCAAGTTTGGGGTGCTATTCTTGTTTCAACATTGACAACGGTAATGGTATTTATCCCTATTTTAGTGATGGAATTGGAAGTAGGGCAATTATTTAGAGATATTGCGGTTGCAATTTCTGTTTCGGTTTTGGCTTCAATGCTTGTTGGGTTGACATTGATACCGACATTGTCAGGGCGCTTATTTGAGCATATTAGCAAAAAACCCTTGTCCATAAGAAGGCTTGATCACACTGCAGTTGTTTTTGTAGGGTGGGTTACAAATTGTATTCAAGTTTTTTGCAAACGTCAAAAACTGGCGCTAGGTACGGTTTGTGGTTTATTGGTGTTGTCTTGTTTGATGACCTGGCAATTATTGCCTAAGCTTGAATATTTGCCCAATGGAAACCGCAATTTTGTGTTTGGGGTGATCTTTCCCCCTGCAGGGTATAATCTTGAAACCATGCAAGCCATTGGTGATGAGGTAGATAACGCCTTGCTGCCTTTATTGCATCATAGCAATAAAGCCATTGCCAATCAAAAGCCAAGTAATGGGTCCATAGATCTAGAAATAGATATAGAAAGCAGCTTGAATAGTAGCTCAAAAGACCGTCAACCCAATGGGAAGACAAAGATAAAGGATTATTTTTTTGTTAATACAGCCGCTAGCGCCTTTATAGGTGCTAGTGCGCAAGAAGCAGAAAAAGCAAGCGCGTTGATCCCTGTGTTGCGTGGAGCTATTAGTCAAGAGCCTGGGATTTTTGGGTTTTTCAGCCAGCCATCCTTATTTGGGCGAGGGATAGGTGGGACAAGGTCCATTGACCTTGATATTTCAGGGCCTGATCTTGGCCAAATTGCACAAGCAAGCCAGATAGTTTTTGGCCAAATTGCAGGTGTTTTGCCTTTTCAAGAAGGCAATCAGGTGCGCCCACGCCCCGGGCTTGAAATTGGAGAGCCTGAAATCAGGATGATACCTGATACCAAAATATTGTTTGATAATGGCTTGTCGGTGCAAGATTATGCACAAACTATTGATGCTTATAATGATGGGGTGCGCGTTAAAGAAATATCAATAGGGGGCAAGTTGATTGATCTTGTTTTGAAGGGCTCAACAGTGCGCATAGGCGATCAACAAGAAGATGCAAACGAGGTGAGCTCTATCCCGATTGTTACAAAAGCAGGTAAGGTTTTGCCGGCCTCGTCATTTGCTTCTATTGGAGTGACGGTTGGTCCATCACAAATCAGACGTGTTGAGGGTGCGCGTACGATTACGTTGCAGATCAGCCCACGCGATGGCATAGCACTTGAGCAGGCAATGCAAATATTGCAAGAAGAAGTTATTGGTAAGGCCTACCAATCAGGCCATATTGATCCTGCTATTACAATGGATTTAACCGGTACTGCTAGTAAGCTAGATGAAACATGGCAAAGAATGCGCTTTGATTTGGCGATTGCATTATTGATTGTGTATTTTGTCATGGCAAGCTTGTTTTCAAGTTTTATCTATCCATTGGTTGTGATTGTATCTGTGCCAATAGCAGCAGGTGGTGGGGTGTTGGGACTTGCATTGCTTAATTTAAAGCAATTTAATCCATTGGATATGCTGACATTGCTTGGGTTTATTATTTTAATTGGTATTGTGGTTAATAATGCTATTTTGATTGTCCATCAGACATTGTATAATTTGCGCAAGAGCGGCATGTTGTTTGAAGAAGCAATTGTTGAAGCAACGCAAAACCGTATAAGACCTATTTTTATGTCGACCCTTACAAGTGTATTTGGCATGTTGCCTTTGGTGTTGTTTCCTGGTGCGGGGTCTGAGATTTATCGTGGGCTTGGGTCTGTTGTCATCGGTGGGCTTGCTTTGTCAGCCTTGTTAACACTGATATTAGTGCCAGCTTTATTAGTATTGATTAGACCATTGCTTGAAAAAGAGCGCAAACTATATCACAATGTTTGAGCATAAGGGTTGGATATGAAGCTTGAGCATAAGTCTTGAGCATTTGAGCAAATGACCCAAGCCATTACTAGGCGAGATAATTTTATTTGATAAGCCCTTTGATTTGATCCACCTCTTAATTTGATGAGCCCTTAACGTGATGAATAAGAAAAGATATTTGCAATATTTCCAACTACAAAGCAATCGAGCATATTTGATGTTGAAGATCAAACAGCTATTATCAACAATGGGGGCTATGGGGTCAATAATGTTGGGTGCAAAAGGCAAGCTCATTATAGGTGCGATGGGTATTTTGTTGCTCCATGGTTGTGGTGGGCAAGATAGTTGGACCCCAAGCCAATGGGGAGGTGATATTTGGCCTGAAATCCCACAAACTGTGATCAGCAAAGCAAACAAGCAAGCAGCAAGCAATGGGGATGGTGATGGCACAACGCGCACAAGCGTTGATGGGACATTAGCACACGGATTGACCCCTAGTTTGACGATTGAACAGCGTTTGGATGATCTCGATCAAGCGTTGCAACATCTTGATGAGCGCTATAATCAGATTATTGGCAAATGGCAACAGCTTTATAGCGATGGAGGCAATGATGTAAGCGAGCAACAAAGCTTGGATAGCATGGCAGCATTTGAGCGCCTATCGGGTGATGTAAGTGTGCAAAGCGCTTATGCGCGCTATATTTTGTCGCTCATTAGTGTAGAGCAACACACAATAGGTGATCAAACGCCAACATCATTGTATCATACACAAGCCCTAAAGGCGTTAGAGTATCAAGGAAATAGTTTGCTAAAGCAAACCTCAACCATGCTTGATACCATCCGCATTGATATTGCCTCCATCAACCGTTTAAGCAATGCAAGCAATAGCGCAGCGCTTGCTGATTTGCATGCAAATCAAGCCCAAGCTTTAGCCAATAGACAACATAACGATACAAGCAGTGGAAGAATTTATGAAGATAGCGCCCATGAAGCATTGGCGATATTGCAATTTAATGAGCCAAGCTTTGCATATTATGATCTATTATCTCAGATTGTCCAAGAAACGCTTGCCATTGCACCCCAAGCAGGCTTTGTTATCTATGCCTATCCAGCCAATTTGGATGCTGTTGACGATGGTAATAGAGGCCAAGCCAATGAGCATATACAACATATAGAAGCGCTGGGCCAACAATTGTTGGGTCAATTGCATCAAATGGGTGTGGATCGCAAGCAAACGCGTTTGAAAGTGATTACAACACCATTGGATAGATCCGCTATAATGACAACAACAGATACGGGGCAAACAATAGGTACGGGGCAAACAATAGGTACGGGGCAAACAATAGGTACGGGGCAAACAATAGGTACGGGGCAAACAACAGATACGGGGCAAACAACAGATACGGGCATGATGGCAGATGAGCCCATAGATGCTATCGTAGATGGAGCAATGAAGGGTCCAAAATATGGAGAATTGCATCTTTATTTGCAATAAGCAATTGAAGTTGGCAATTGAAATTGGCAATTGAAGTTGGCAATTGCAATTGGATAGATTGCTAAAATTGTTTGGTTTGGCATTTGGTTTGGTAGATTGATGCCTGCTTGAAAGCAAGCAATCAAGTATAGATGGCGTTTGGTTAAAGGAAAAGAGGATGAAAATTTTAGCTTTTGGCGCTAGCAATAGCACCCAATCGATCAATCGTAAATTGGCATTATATACTGCAAGTTTGGTAGATGGAGCTGAGGTAGTTGATGTTGATTTGAATGATTATCAAATGGAGCTATATAGCCAAGAATATGAAACAGAATTTGGCGTGCCAGAAAAAGCACAGGCTTTTTTGCAGCAAATAGCTGATTGCGATGGATTGATTATATCATTTGCTGAGCATAATGGCACATACACAGTAGCCTATAAAAACCTACTTGATTGGTGCTCAAGGATAGAGTTGAAATTGTTCCAGCATAAAGCAATGTTAGTGTTGGCAGCCTCACCTGGGCCGGGGGGAGCTATTTCAGTTTTTGAGCTTGCGGAGCGATCTATTGGGTATTTTGGGGGAGAGTTAAGGGGGAGTTTGTCGTTTCCAAATTTTCATCAACATTTTGATGTGAGCAATAACCAAGTTACGAATGCAGCCTTGCAAGTACAATTGCAAGAATTGGCAAATCAATTGGCATGAGCGCGATTTTTTAAAGATTTTGGCCTTTGCAAGAATTGGCAAATCAATTGGCATGAGCGCGATTTTTTAAAGATTTTGGCCTTTGCAAGAATTGGCAAATCAATTGGCATGAGCGCGATTTATATTTTATCAGCCTTGGGCTTATTTATACAAACAAGAAATCGCTTAACAAGGAATCGCTTAACAAGAAATCGCTTAACAAGAAATCGCTTGCACAGGTGTTTGTCATCCATGATGGAAAGCAATGTAAAGCTTTAAAAAGTGCCTACGAAAAGTTTACAAAAGGGCAAGTAATTACTGCGTTGAATGGGTTGCGTGAGCATCAAAAAAACTTAGCCATTGATAATAGCAATGGAGTGCTAAGGCGTATGTTGGCAAAAAATAACATTGATACGCGCAATGATTTGATGCATTTTAACCCATTATATAAGCCTTATTATCAAACTACAGATAGCCACCCCAACAAGCCTGATAAGGTGCCAGTGCTTGCATTAAGCGATATGATCAATAATGTGCGCAATTTGCTTGGCTATGATCGCAAGCTTAAAAATGCGGTTGCAAAATCTATCAAAGAATTGTTGGCACGAAGAGGTATTATCATAAGCTGGCAACAATGCTCACCCCATGGTGCATTGCATAATGCATTTGTAAAAGCCCAGAACATAGAGCATCTAAAAGGAAAGCTTAATCTTGAGAAACGATCAAAGCAAAAGAAAATTTTTGAGAATGTCCATAGTAAAGATTATGTCAAGATGGTGGGCAAGGTTTTTTGAAGTAAGTTTGATCAAGATAACTGCCAGCAATAAAGATAGCCTTGGATGGATGTTGGGGCTTTGATCATGATTAGAGCTTTAGGGCAATGGCATTTGGGCAACGATATTGAAGCAACGATATTGGGGCATTGGTTATGTGGTAATGGCATTGGGGTAATGGCATTGAGGCAATGATATTGGGGTATCGGCGCGTTAATGTTGGGCCTATTGATAGGGTGAAGACAGGCAGGGTGAGGTTGTTTTAGCATAAGTGACGCTAACGTCATTAAAGATGGATCTGTTGGTGCATCATATCATGATAGTGCTGTTTTTAAAATGAATGATGCTTGAATATATGCTAAAAATGCAAACCTCAAGCGATTTTAATATAGGCAAAATATAGCTGGCTATATCAAACATCAAAATGCAAAAGCATGATGGAAATATAATCTTACGTGCGCGTAATGTAATATTAAATATTTGAAAAACATAATATAAAACGCTTAAAAAACATGATGCAAAGATGCTTTAAAAGCTTAAAATACATATGGGCACATTGCTAAAGGCTTTACCAGTATAGGCTTTGCCATCATAGGTTTTGCCATCATAGGTTTTGCCATCATAGGTTTTGCCAGCATAGGTTTTGCCAGCATAGGTTTTGCCAGTATAGGTTTTGCCAGTATAGGTTTTGCCAGTAAAGGTTTTGCCAGCATAGGTTTTGCCAGCATAGGCTTTACCAGTATAGGTTGGAGAGCTAATAGCATTTGTTTTGATCAAATTGGGTTTTTTAAAAATTGCTAAACCCATCAATGATCATCCCTATCAATGATCATTATTGTCAAGCTTTCTAGTAATGATCATTAGAATCATTGTAGGCATCATCGATCATAGCTTAAAATAGACAAAGGATAGATATATGAAGTTAGTCAGATTTGGACAAAGCGGGTTAGAAAAACCCGGTATTTTGGATCATGAGCACAACATAAGAGATTTATCTGAGCATGTAAGCGATATTTGCGCGCAAACTATCAATGATGGCGTTTTAGAGCAAATCAAGGCTCTGGCAATTGATGATTTGCCAATTGTAAAAGGCTCACCTAGATTTGGGCCATGCGTTGGCAATGTTGGCAAGTTTATGTGTATTGGGCTCAATTATCACGATCATGCAGAAGAAACAGGCGCGAAAGTACCCGAGCATCCTATTTTGTTTATGAAGGCAAATTCAGCCATCATTGGGGCCAATGATGATGTGTATATGGCGCGTTCTTCTACCAAAACAGATTGGGAGGTAGAGCTAGGCGTAGTGATAGGCAAACGCGCTAAATATGTAAGCAAGGCGCAAGCATTGGATTATGTAGCTGGCTATTGTGTATGCAATGACTTATCAGAGCGCCATTTTCAAAAGCAAATGAGCGGATTATGGACAAAAGGAAAATCTTGCGACACTTATGGACCTATTGGACCTTGGCTTGTTAGTAAGGATGAAATTGCAGACCCGCATCACTTGGATATGCATCTTGATGTCAACGGGCAAAGAATGCAAACCGGCAATACTAAAACGATGATTTTTGGAGTGGATGATATTATTGCACATTTGTCGCAATTATTTACGCTTTATCCAGGGGATATTATTGCAACGGGTACGCCACCAGGTGTTGGGTTGGGGATGCGCCCTGAGCGGTATTTGAAAGTTGGAGATGTTGTAGAACTTGCAATTGAAGGCCTTGGCAGGCAATGTCAACATATTAAGCAAGATAGATAAAAGGAATGAGTGGGCAAGAGTTTTGATCAACCAAAACCTTGATTGACCAAGGATTTTGATTGGCTAAGAGTTTTGATTAACAAGGAGTTTTAATCCGATTGATAAAAGGCTTTAACCTAGATACCAGCCAATCAAATGATGAGGTCTATTGGCCAAAACCAGCCAGCAGAACCGCCTTGCAAAAGCATGTTTTAAAGGATTGTCTATGGAGGTATCAAGAAGTTCATTTAAATTTTGAAAAAGAGGGTCTTTTGCAACAACAGAGGGTCTTTTGCAACAACTTTGACACTAGGGTCTGTATCAATAGCACTTAAGAAGCGTACTTGATCAGCACTCATGCTTGATATACGTTTTGAGCAAGTCTTGTTAGGGTTGTACGAAAAAGCAGCTAAATTAGCTTATCATCGCTATTGCGCTTGCTGACAGCATGGGTATAGGCAAGTCCGCCGCCGCCAGCTATGTTTGTAACTTGGATAGGGGGAAATCGACAGCTTTCATATCGTATATTATTGTTGATATTGTGCAAGAGATAAAATCCCATCAACTGCTCGAGGGTTGGCAAGTGCGATGCACTCAGCTGCATGAAGTGGGACAATCATCAAGATGCCAACGCCGGCAGGCGAGTTGCGAGTTTTTAAGTTTTTGCATTCATTTGCTCATTAAGTCATTAAAATAGATCATGAGAGCAATGTCATAGACATAGAATTGGACTTGCAATATCTTTTGGTTGTTAATATGTTAGTATTAGATTGAGGCTTGTTTTACAAATAAGCAGTAGATGGATGGTAAACATGAAAATAAAGACAATCACCATGAAGCAGACCATGATTGCAATAGCGATGGCTGTTTATACAATCATCATGAATGGTGGGATGGCTTATGGGCAAGAATATGTTGTGATAGCATCAAACCAATCTGCATATGAAAAAGGCAATGTGGTTAGTGGTGATACAGATTTTGATGTAAAAAAGAACGGCTTTGTCAAGCTGATGGATGGAGCTGGTACAATATTAGACATTGTAGGGCCTTACCAAGGGAAAGTAATCCATGAGGCGTTAGAAGATCGTGGTGTGATTGAGCAAATTTCTGCATTTGTGATAGGCCAAGCACAAAATACAGCCTCGCTTGGGGTTTTTCGCTCTGGGTCAGAAGTGCTCTCACCGTGGGTGATATCTGCCAAAACGGGCGATCATCAATGCGCGCATACAATGCCAAACCTAAGGCAAATAAGGCTAAAGGTTGCACATAAAAGCAAGGCTTATGATCTAAATTTGGCAAGCCTCAATGCTCAATATGACATGAAGGTTCCAGCAAAAACTAAAACGATGACGTGGCCTGAATATGTGCCCATAGAAGATCAAATGCAATATCAATTGGCAGAGCATCGTTTTAAGCTCCATCTATATGAAGGAAGCCAAGATATCGGGCATATATTTGCATGGTTAATGATGCGTCAATGTACAGCGCAAGCACGCATAGCCCTATTGTTGTTGCAACAATAGACAATATTTAGAATATAGGTAAAATGTTTGCATATAAGCTATGGCGCAGCGCTCTTATAGTCTGGGTGATGATCAGTGCATTGCTCGCGGGTGCGTTTTTTTATATTCCTTTTGCTAATCTATTAGAATTATGGTTTGAGGATTTTCGGATTGCTATTTTTACACAAGCTACACCCCAAAATGAAGATATTATCATTGTCACTATTACAGAAGATATCGTTCAAAAATTTCCTTATAGAAGCCCTATCGATAGAGAATTTATTGGCAATCTATTAAAAGATTTGCAAGCTAAAAAAGTGCGCGCTATCGGCGTAGATATTTTGTTTGATCAAGCAACTGAACCAGATAAAGATGCTTTTTTACAAGATGTTTTGTCCAAGGCATCTATCCCCATTATTTTAGCAGATGCCAGTCTAGAATCAGGTCTTAACAAAGCGCAACTAGATTTTCTACAAGGGTTTTCATTGAACAGTCCAAAAGGGATGGTGCATCTAGTCAAATCGCAAAGCGATGGTGTTGTACGTTGGCTTTATTCACGCTTAGAAAAAAGAAGAGGCTTTGCAAATCAGATTGCATATCATCTTGATTATGAGCCTTTAGAGCAAAATCCGCGCATTGTTTGGGCTATTTCAAATAAGCAAGACCAACATCCGTTTAAGGTTTATCCTGCAACCAGTATTAAGCATTTACCTGCGCATTGGCTTGACAATAAAATTGTCTTGATTGGAACAAATTTATTGCTTGAAGATCGCCATGAAGTACCCTTATCGTTATTGACTACAGGCCATGAGCGCAACATGCCAGGGGTTGAAATCCATGCCCATAGCTTGGCACAAATTATGGACCAACGCTTTGTTTTAGAATGGTCTGTGGCAATGAAACTGGTGGCCTTTATTCTATCAGGGGTGGTTGGGCTTTGTTTGGTGATGATGAGCATTTCAACATTTGCTTTGATTGGATGGGCTATTGGATTGGGCCTTATATGGTGGATTGGAAGCTTTTTAGTGTATTATAACCACCAGATATTGATGCCATTGGTATTGCCAACAATATCTTATATGATGAATATATTGGCAGGTTTGTTTGTCAAAAGCAGTGATGAACGTATGAGGCGCCAATTTATTACCAGTGCATTTGCAAAATATGTCCCTCCTGCCATTGTACAAGATATGATTGATAATCCTCAAAACCTTACACTTTCAGGGGAAAGGCGTGAATTGTCTTATATTTTTACCGATATTGCAGATTTTACAAAAATTTCAGAACAATATGCACCTGAAAAAATCACGCAATTGCTCAATGTGTATTTTGATGGCATAGGCTCTATTATTTTAAAGCATCATGGCACGGTAAGCGATTTTATAGGCGATGCTGTATTTGCTATTTTTAATGCGCCTTTGATGAGAGAAAACCATCATCATCATGCATTGGCATGCGCGCAAGACATTAGGGTATTTGCACATGAATTGATGTCCCATCCACTAGCAAAAGAGATTAATCTTGGGGTAACGCGCATTGGAGTGCATTCAGGAATAGCGCTCATTGGCAATTTAGGCTCAAAAGAGCATTTCAAATATTCACCGATTGGAGATTCTGTCAATACGGCATCAAGAATAGAAGGGTTGAATAAAGTTTTTTCAACCGATATTTGTGTATCACAAGAAGTGGTTTTAAAGGCTCAATTGAGCCATCACTATATTCCAATTGGGCGGTTTTTGATGCAAGGAAAGACAGAGCCAATGTTAATTTACACCTATATTGAGGGTAAAGAAATGCCTATATGGGGGGCAAGTTATCAGGAAGCTTTTTTTAAAATAGAGCAAAAAAACCA
This sequence comes from Alphaproteobacteria bacterium, assembly GCA_965178085.1. GTDB lineage: Bacteria > Pseudomonadota > Alphaproteobacteria > CBCXTS01 > CBCXTS01 > CBCXTS01. Next base: position 397,587 of record CBCXTS010000005.1, read on the forward strand.
AGATGCATTGAAGATGATGATGGCTTTGCCCAAGCATATCCAAGACAAGCGTTATGTACAATTTTTTATTGACAGGATGCGCCATGGAGAGTTTAATACCACCATCCAAATGGAGAGCAAATAACCATCATTTAAGACTCTTAAAGAGATGTCAAAAGAGCTTAAAAAATGTCTAAGCCAACCAATCAGTGTCGATATAGTCATAGATTAAGCCGATAGGCGATAGCAACAGAGGTTTATAGCGTGCGTCATCAATATTGCATATTATTTGGATTGTTGATTTTAACAGGATGTCAAACATTATATCACCCATCGGGTATTTCTGTTGAAGAGGCAAAAAATATTGCAGTGTCGTTTGAAAAAACAAGCTTTGAAACACCACCGCGCTCATTGTCTTTATTTGGCAAATTACCTCAATCATACCACGAAACTGTGACCGCGCAATGTTCATATGTCAGTAAGACGCTTGACCCAGAAGCGGTTAATGCAGTTGCGCAAAAACTAGATGATGATTTGATGTGGAAATTGCGATCAAGGGCAAAAGATGAAGCAAAAGCAGGACGGTTGGATAATGCATTGTTGTATGCAAAGGCGCTGGCAAGATTTGCAGGATATAAATCTGAGAAAAATTATGGGCACTCGCTTGCATCGATCTATAGTGCGCAATTGAATGATTTTGAAAGTGCGCGCAAATTTTTTTCTCGAGTAATTTTTAAACAACATCATGATCAAGCTTGTCACTTGCGCAATCAATATTGGCGACGTAAAACGATTGGCTATATGGCCTTGTCTCAAGGCCAACCTGAAAGAGCCCAGACAAATTTTACGCATGCTGTAGCCAGACTAGAAGAATTGCGTGCCTATACACAAACAACGAACAATAAGCCAGAATGCAGCGCGCGCAACATGGATCATGATGTGCAAATGAAACTAGCCATTGCAGAGGCGTTGTTGGATCAAGGCAAATTATTGCAAAGTGAGTCTATAGCACGCGAGATGTGGACATATATCAAATACTCAAGCACAAGAGGAAAACATTTTAAAGTCGATATTATGCGCTTATTATCGCGTATTTATGCAGCTCAAGGGCGCCTACAAGATGCATATAATCTTGCATTAAAAGCAATTAAGCTAGAAGGAAGCGGTTGCAAAAATACAGGTTCTGATAAGCTTTTTTCTGCTTTGCACTTAGCAGGAAATGCAGCTGCGAGTTTAGGAAAATGGGAAGAGGCATTGCGTATTTTTGATGATATTAAAGAAAATGCAATTGCCGTACAACCAAGTTTGTGGGAACAAAAATACAAAATCAGTAATCAACGCGCATTAGCATTTTTAAAAATAGGCGCTTTTGAAAAAGCCCTTGAATTATTTGAATTAAGCACAAAAAAAGCAATAGAATCCTCAAATGCAAGTAGCTTTAAAGCGTTGGAGGCACAAGCGTTTTCTGCGATGGCGCAAGCATATATGGGCCAGCATCATCAAGCTTTAAGCACCATGCGAGATGTTTTTCCTGTGATGCTAACCAAATGGCGTGAATCTTCAGGTGAAGCTCAAAATTTAGCAAGTAGAAATGCGCAATTGCGCTTGTTAGGTGAGGTGTATATTCGTTTGCTTGTTGATGTTTCATTAGGGGGAGATCCAAACAATCAAGATCAAGTAAAAGAATCATTCCAAATTGCCGATGCATTAGGAACACGCAGCGTACAAAGCGCTCTAACCCAAAGCGCTGCACGTTATTTAAGCGATGATTTGGCTTTGCAAGACCTTATTCGCCAACGCCAAGATCTTGAAAAGAAGTTAGCCATTATACGCATTCAATACACTGATGGGCTTGGCAATAAAAATATTACACCAGAAACGATACAATCATTGCAACAATTGATCCAGCAGGCAGACCAAGCGTTAACCTCGTTAGAACAAGAAATTGGCGATAAAATTCCTGAATATGCGTCTCTTACTAATCCCAGACCCATTACGCTATTGCAAACGCAAGAGATGTTAGGAGAAAAAGAAGCAGTAGTTGTTATGTTTTCAGGTGATGATAGGCTTTTTACATGGGGTGTTCCAAAAGCTGGTAATGCTAAAGTGCATGTGAGTTATCTTGGGCGTAATGTTTTAAAAGATAAGATTGATGCATTGCGCGATGCATTGGCACCAGAGGTACAGTTTTTAGGTGATATTCGTGAATATGATATCACGCTCGGGTATGAAATTTATGAAAACACTATTGGTGCGGTTCGATCTGTATTGGGTGATACAAGCTTGGTTAATATTGTATCTGAGGGGCCATTAAGCACGATCCCATTTGGTGTGTTGCCAACCAACAATGCCCCTCTTAAACAAGATCAAAATCATCTGTTTGATCGCTATAAGGATGTTGCATGGTTGATAAAAGATTTTGCATTGTCGAATTTGCCATCGGTGTCATCGTTGCAAATATTGCGTGGTGTAGCGCGTAACCAGCCACCCCAATATGCTTTTGCTGGTTTTGGGGATCCGTGGTTTAATCGTAATCCAGATGCCAACCAAAAAGCTAGAACAGAGCAGAGTCTTCGATCTGCAGGTCATTTGCGCGGTGGGTCTTTATTGATTAGCTTGCGCAATAGCCCTAAAACAAACAATGCTGATAGTGCAACGGTTATCGATTTACCATTTTTACCAGATACTGGCGATGAAATTATAGCGGTTTCTTCTGCCCTTGGGGGATCATTAGGCAATGATGTGTTTTTAGGTATTGATGCCTCTGAGCGGCAAGTAAAAACATTAAATGAGAGTGGAGAATTACAAAAATATCGCACCATATCATTTGCAACCCATGGTTTAATACCTGGCGATTTGGACGGGTTAAGCAAACCAGCACTTGCTTTGAGTGAGCCTAGTAAGGAGGATATCGTGCGTTATGGTGATGATGGTTTGTTAACATCAGATGAAATTATGGGATTGAAGTTAAACGCTGATTGGGCGATTTTATCTGCTTGTAATACCGCAGCAGGAGATGGCAAAGGCGCAGAAGCAGTATCTGGTTTAGGCAGGGCCTTTTTTTATGCAGGCGCGCGCTCTATCTTAGTATCAAACTGGCCTGTACACTCACAAGCAACAACGGATTTAATGGAAAGATTATTTAATCATTATGCAGACCAACAATTGACAGCTCGAGGGGCAGCTTTACAAAGTAGTATGTTATCAATGATAGAAAATGGCGCTTTCATGCATCATGATAAAGTTGCTTTTACATATGCGCATCCTCTTTTTTGGGCGCCTTTTACACTAGTTGGTGATGGAATGTAAAGTGTTGGGGATGTAAAGCTCTGGGGATGTAAAGCTCTGGGGATGTAAAGCTGGCCTTTTAAAAAAATACAAGTAAAAAGAGCATATGATTTTGTTGATCGCGCGCGATGATGGGCAAGTTAGCAATAGATGCTAGCAAAATGGTCGGGGTAGCAAGATTCGAACTTGCGGCCTCTCGCTCCCAAAGCGAGCGCTCTACCAGACTGAGCCATACCCCGAATAAACATCTATAGCATTAGAACTTTAAGAATCATACCATCATTTGTGCTAAAAATTTTTAACTAGCAATATTATCCCATAAGTCTCGTACTTTTGAAAAAAAGTGAGAACTGGCTGGGTTTTGTTTTTGTTGTTGGCCTTCGATTTCAAATTCATGGAGTAAATCACGTTGCTTTTGGTTCAAATTAACTGGTATTTCTATTTGTGCCTCAACAAACATGTTGCCACGTTGGCTATCATTTAACTTTTTCATACCTTTGCCCTTCAAACGGAATCGTTGTCCCGATTGTGTGCCTTCTGCAATTTTGATACGGGCTAATTTACCGTCAATTGTTGGAACTTCAATTTCGCCGCCCAAAGTAGCAGAAACAACCGATACAGGGATAGAACATAAGAGATCATCGCCATTACGCTCAAAAATTTCATGGGGCAAAATAGAAACAAAAATGTATAAATCACCAGGTTGCGTAACCCCTGGTGCAGTATCGCCTTTTTCGCCAACACGAATGCGATTGCCATCGCTAATACCTGCTGGAATTTTAATAGAAAGAGCTTGGTTTTCTTCTATAACGGCTTGTCCGTTACATGTACGGCATGGGCGGTTGATGGTTTGACCTTGCCCACGACAATGGGGACAGGTTTGCTCTAATGTAAAAAAGCCTTGTGAAATACGAACCTTGCCAGCTCCGTTGCATGTTCGACATCTCGAGATATCTTTTGGGTCTTCTGCTCCAGAGCCGTTGCATTTAGTGCAAGCCTTTAAGGATGGAACTTTGATATTGATCGTTTTACCTTGAAAAGCATCATCAAGTGATAATTGAACGTTAAAGCGTTTGTCTGGACCACGGCCACCGCCTTTTTTGCGCTTTCCACCTCCAGCCATGTTAAACATTTCTTCAAAGATGTCAGCAAATCCACCCCCAGAAAAGCCACCTTGTTGCGCGCCGCCTGCACCACCTTGGAATGCAGCATGGCCGTATTGGTCATAGGCGGCGCGCTTATCAGGATCGCTTAAAACCTCATATGCTTCGTTAATTTCTTTAAACTTTGCTTCAGAAGTAGCATCGTCTGGATTTCGATCAGGATGGTATTGCATTGCTAGTTTACGATATGACTTTTTAAGGGTCGTACCATCAGCATCACGCGATACGCCTAATGATTCATAAAAATCAGCTTTTGCCATTAGAAGCGCTTTCGTAGAAATTTAAATCAATATACAAGGATATCATCAACAGATTATTTAGTTTCTTTGCCTTTATCGACTTCCTCGTAATCTGCGTCAACAACATTATCATTATCGTCGTTAGTTTGTTCACCACCATCACCAGAAGAAGCTTCGTTTTGAGAATCGTTTGTAGCTTCTTCAGCTTGAGCTTTATAGATTGCTTCGCCCAACTTCATAGCAACTTCAGTCAATTCTTGAGTTTTTGCATTGATATCTTCAATATCGTCGCCGTTGAGAGATTCTTGCAAATTGGAAATAGCAGTTTCAATTGATGTACGAATTTCATCATCTACTTTATCGCCATGTTCACTTAAGGATTTTTGCGTTGAATGTATCAGGCTGTCTGCTTGGTTTTTGGCGTCAATTGCTTCACGCTGCTTTTTGTCAGATTCAGCGTTGTCTTCAGCTTCTTGAACCATGCGGTCAATTTCATTATCTTGTAATCCACCAGAGGCTTGAATTTGGATAGCTTGTTCTTTGCCTGTAGCATTATCTTTAGCCGAGACATTGACGATACCATTGGCATCAATATCAAATGTTACCTCGATTTGAGGAATGCCACGCGGTGCAGGAGCAATACCAGTAAGATCAAACTTGCCAAGGGGCTTGTTGTCTTTTGTCAATTCTCGCTCTCCTTGGGCAACATGGATGGTAACCGAAGTTTGATTATCATCAGCAGTCGAGAAAATTTGCGACTTTTTGGTAGGTACTGTAGTATTGCGATCAATCAAACGTGTGAATACCCCGCCAAGTGTTTCAATGCCAAGTGACAATGGTGTTACGTCTAATAATAACACATCCTTAACATCACCTTGGAGTACGCCAGCTTGTATTGCTGCACCAATTGCTACAACTTCGTCTGGATTAACGCCACGATGTGGATCACGTCCAAAAAACTTTTTAACCACCTCAATGGCTAAAGGCATACGGGTCATGCCACCTACGAGTACAACTTCATCAATTTGATTAGGTTTTAGGCCTGCATCTTTTAAAGCTTTTTTACAAGGGACGATGGTACGCTCTACCAAATCAGAAACTAAACTTTCTAGTTTGGCACGGGTTAATTTAACATTAAGATGCTTTGGACCAGATGCATCTGCAGTGATAAATGGTAGATTAATCTCGGTTTGTGTGGTTGAAGAAAGCTCAATTTTAGCTTTTTCAGCTGCTTCTTTCAAGCGTTGTAAAGCTAAACGATCTTCACGAAGGTCTACTGCGTTTTCTTTATTAAACTCATCAGCAAGATATTCCAAAATGGTATGGTCGAAATCCTCACCTCCTAAAAAGGTATCACCATTGGTTGCTTTAACTTCAAAAACACCATCTCCTATTTCAAGGATAGAAACGTCAAAGGTTCCACCGCCAAGATCATAAACTGCAATAGTACCTGTCTCGCGTTTATCTAAACCATATGCTAACGCAGCAGCAGTTGGCTCGTTGATAATGCGCTTGACTTCAAGACCAGCGATTTTCCCAGCGTCTTTTGTTGATTGGCGCTGTTGATCATTAAAGTAAGCTGGAACAGTGATAACAGCTTCTGTGACATCTTCGCCTAAGTATTTTTCGGCGGTTTCTTTCATTTTCTGTAAAACAATCGCAGAAATTTGAGCAGGGGCATATTGCTTTTCATAAGCTTCAACCCATGCATCGCCATTGGAACCTTTAACGATTTTAAATGGTGAGGCTTTCATATCTTTTTTGACTTCTTTGTCAGCAAAACGTCTGCCAATAAGCCTTTTGATAGAATAAAATGTGTTGTCTGCATTTGTAACTGCTTGGCGCTTTGCTGGTGTGCCTACCAAGCGCTCATCTGAATCTGTAATTGCAACTACAGATGGCGTGGTTCTATTGCCTTCTGTATTTTCAATAACGCGAGGCTCTTTCCCGTCCATTATTGCAACACAAGAATTAGTTGTTCCTAAGTCAATTCCAATAATTTTTCCCATTTCACGTTGTCCTATTTCTATATTATTACGGTCATTATTATATAATGGTATATCATTAAACTTTTAGTATTTGATCGGTTATGTGCTTCAATACTCAATCCGGTTATATGCTACTGGATCTTAAAATACTGGCCCATGATATTAATCGGAGTGGTTTATTTCTATATAGGTATATAAAATAGTGGTTCAAGACCTAAGAGGTGAGTTTTTACAATATCATAGAAAAATTGTTAAAAAGATGCATGATTTAATCTTGCTGTAGGGCTATTATATGCAACGTTTTGAATGTTAGAATTTTATCTGTATATTTGTCTATATATATGATTGACTGCAGACATGGTGTTTGGTGTGTCGCTTGAGATTAAGAAGAAGTCTTTTCGCTTGGAGGATTGCTTGCTTTTTTAAGGGCTTGATAACTTTTGTTTGAAAAGAAAAAAGATATTAAATAAGCAATACTGATCAAACAAAGTGTTAGCCAGGTTTGCCCAGCCAGCCCTGCAAATAATAAAACAATACCTAACAGTACAAAAGGGCGCGTAGTAGGAGATATGTTGATGTTTTTCAATGAAAATGTTGGTAAGTTTGAAACCATCAACCCTCCAATAATCATTGTCCATACACCCGTTATATATACCATCCATGGGTGGTGTATATTGAAAAGAAACTCAATGATCATTGGAAATAAAACCAATGTAGCTCCAGCAGGTGCGGGTACGCCTTGAAAATAATTTCGTGCATATGGTGGTTGATGATCACTGGTGGCGTTAAAACGAGCAAGCCGCAAAGCGCAACACATAATATAAATTAAAGCAATGGCCCAACCGAAGCCGCCAGCTTGTTCAAGAGCCCAAAAATATAAAATCAAACCAGGAGATACGCCAGAGGCCACAAAATCGGCTAAACTATCAAGCTGTGCTCCAAAGTTACTTTGGACTTTTAGCAATCTAGCCATATGACCATCTAAACCGTCTAAAAGACCTGCAAGTAAAACGCAAATGACGGCAATTTCAAAGGAACCATTCAACGCAAGCTGTACACCGCTTAATGCAACGCATGCACTTGCAAGCGTTAAAGCATTGGGAATGATTTGATTAAAAGATATCCCACGTATTTTAGGGTGCTTTTGGTTGCTTTTTGAAGAAATATGTTGCTCTTTTGGCATTGTTCAAGTTAGGGGTTTTATTATTTAAGATTTTTTTGATCATCAACGATAGGATCACTTGGTTTTATATTGGCATCTGGTGTTTGTTGTAAAACATCGGTGTCTAGAAAAGCAATTAGGGTCTCGCCTGCAATGGCACGCTGTCCTTGGCTAACCATAATCTTGGTGCTTTCAGGTAAATATAGATCTACGCGACTGCCAAATCGTATCATGCCAAATCGTTGACCGGCGCTTAATAGATCTTGTTCATTGCTCCAGCATAAAATGCGCCGTGCAACCAAACCTGCAATTTGTACAACGCCAATTTCAACATCATTTTTAGTGCGCACCAATAAGGCATTACTTTCATTGTCTGTACTGGCTTTGTCAAGAGATGCATTAAAGAATTTACCAGCTTTATAATGTTTTTTAACAATGGTGCCATCAATAGGCATACGATTAACATGCACATCAAAAACATTCATGAAAATGGCAACACGCTGGTATTGCGCATGTGGCATGTTTAGCTCTTTTGGAGCAGAGCAGGTGATAATAGATTGTATAACACCATCTGCAGGTGCAATCACTGCGTTTGGATGTGCAAAGGTGATACGCTCGGGATCTCTAAAAAAATAAATGCACCAAATTAGAAGTACTATACAAGGTACAGAAAAAGGTAGCCACAGAAAGCTTAATAGCACACCAATGACAAAGAAAAGTCCAATAAAAGGCCATCCTTCGCGATGGATAGGGACACAAAGTGGTGCAAATAATTTTTGCAATGTTACAGTTTCAGATGTTTTTTCACTCATGGGTATCTTAATATGGTTTGGGTTGAAGATAACAATAATATTATATAGATTTTGTAATAGATGTGGTTGTATATTTTAACATAGCAGTAATCATCCATGATAGTAACCATGGATAGTTTGTTGGTTATTGAGGTATTGATTCTTCTTGTGGAATTGTAAAAACTTGTCCTGGATAAATCAAATCAGGATCTCGAATTTGGCTTTTATTTGCTTGGTAAATAACATGATAATTAATGCCATCGCCTAATGTTCGTCGTGCAATACGCCACAAACTGTTGCCAGGTTGGACTACAATATTTTTAGGGCCTAATTGCTGTTTAATGAGCTTAGGGTCACTGCGCTCAAATGGAAATTCAACGCGTGCTACAACTTGCAAATTGTCAAGTTGGTCAAGGCGTAATTGATATTGGCCAGGCTCAATAAAACTTTCAATAACTAGAGACCATTGATTGCCTTGGCCTACAATAACATCACCTACAAGTTTTTCATCTAGATAGATTTTGAATTTTGCTGCCAGTACGCCCAGTACCACGCAATATGATACGATTTTGTTGATCATCGGTATAATCAACATTGGAAAGGGTCAATGTGAGGTCAACTTTTTGGGTTTCACTTAATCCAGCTTCATCCTTGGCAGAACTTTCAAGATGGGGTTTTTGTAGAATTTCAGTTTGGCCATTTCCATCGCGTGATACCGTAACAGCAAGCATTTCTACTGGTAGTAAATTAGAAGAATTATCTGTTGGAGGAGTGTTGTTGCTTTTAGCATGCTGGGTGGTGTTTTGACTTTCTGGAATGACTAAAACAGCAATATTTTGTGAAACATTTTCTGAAATAATCCCATTGGTATCTTTATGTGTGGCCTTTAAAGATAATTGATGGCTTCCTGGTGCTAAAGGTTTTGTAGGAATAAAAATCCATTCACCATGAGAATCTGTTGGCACTGTTCCTAATACTTCATCAGAGTCATATATAGTGATTAATGAGCCAAGGCTACCTTGACCTGCTATCACGGTATCGCCTTCGCGGCTAATGCGCACAATATCAAAGCTTGGTGGAATAATAACTTTGGACACAGAAAGAGGTAGGTTGCTAACTTGGTCTTGTAGAGAAGTTTTTGTTGTTGCTTTATTGGATGTATTTGAAGCGCTAGAATCTTGGAGCTCATCGCTTGCAAGCTCATCAGCTTGGTTGCTATCGTTAGCTTTATCGCTGGGGATAGTTTGATCTTGATCATAGTAGCTAATAAAACTGATAATAGCAGCTCCAACTAAAACAAAAACCCCTAAAATACCAAATCGAATAGCCCAATCTTTTTTTTTATTAACTGCCATTATATAAAACCATCATTTGATCAAAACCATTCATATCAAGATAGCGTAACCTTTAAAGATTATCAGCTATGTGGTTGATGACATAGCACTTGATTGTTGTCATTGCAAATATATACCTTGGTTTTTTATATACCTTGGTTTTTTATATACCTTGGTTTTTTATATACCTTGGTTTTTTGCAAGCTCAAATGCTCTTTTTTCAAAAGCTTCCATCATAGATACAGTGATGTTTTCAAAAAAAGGGCCAAAAAGCTTAGCAAGTAAAGCAGAGCGGAAGTCAAACTCAATATCAAAATGAATATGACATGCATTATTGTTAGAGTTTTTTAAGGTTGTTTGGTTCATCAAAGTTTGATGATTTGCTTGATTGATAGGTTCATGTGTTATCGATGGTGTGATAGTCCATTTGGTATGCAGGGTAGAAAATGGTCCCTCGATAGCTGTTGATGTAACGACGCCTTGCATGGGATCAAATGTTACCTTACTAGTAAAACGTTCACGCAAGCCAGTTGTTGGTCCGACTACCATATCAGCAATAAAGGCATTTTGAAATTTACGTTTTATACGCACCGCCTTGCACCAAGGCAGGAAGTCAGGATACGATGGCACATCGATGATAAGATTAAAAACATGCGCAACAGGAAGTGCTATTGTTTTATGTTGTTGATATGTAAACAATTGGAAGCTTATTGGCAAATAAAGACATGATAAATATTCATTTGGTTTAGAGATAATTTGACCGATAAATTAGCATAATCCTTGGGTTTTTAAAGTTAGTGAATGGCTCGTGTTGTTTGTCGCAATTTTTCAAAATCTTCATCCGCATGGAAACTGGAGCGTGTCAATGGGGTGCTAGATACAAGTTTAAAGCCTTTTGCGCGTGCAATATCTCCATATCGGGCAAACTCATCAGGGGGTACAAATCGATCAATTGGAGCGTGCTTTGGTGTTGGCTGGAGATATTGTCCAATTGTTAAAAAATCTATATCAGCAGATCGGCAATCATCCATTAATTGTCCAATTTCAACATTTTGTTCGCCTAGTCCTACCATGATGCCAGATTTTGTAAAGATATTGGGGTCCATTTCTCTCACGCGTTGCAATAGGCGTAAGGAATGGAAATAACGAGCCCCTGGCCTAATCGTTGGATATAAACGAGGTACGGTTTCAAGATTATGATTGAAGACATCAGGTTTTGCCTCAACAACTTTCTCGAGAGCTCCTGGCTTATTACGAAAATCAGGTGTGAGTACTTCAATGGTGGTTGTGGGTGCATGGGAGCGAATGGCGTGAATAACTTTAGCAAAATGCTCTCCCCCGCCATCTGGTAAGTCATCACGATCAACAGATGTGATCACGCAATGGCGTAATTGCAATTGTGCTACTGCTTGAGCAACGCGTAAAGGCTCATCTGATTTTAAAGCATTGGGCTTGCCAGTGGCAACATTACAAAAAGCGCATGCACGGGTACAAATGGCACCCATAATCATAAAAGTAGCGTGGCGTTGCTGCCAGCAAGAACCTATATTGGGGCAAGATGCCTCTTCGCAAACGGTGTTTAATTGATGTTTGCGGACCAAATTTGCAGTTTGGCGATAACCTTCTGATAAAGGCGCACGAACACGAATCCATGACGGTTTGCGCTGAATTGGGTTGTCAGGAAGATTGCGTTTTTCTGGATGGCGAAAGCTCGTGGCTTCAAGATTATGATTTGTTTTCATGGTATCATGCATATATGATTAGTGTTTGCTATGTCAATAAACATCCTTTGGATATATTCAATAATATTTATTTATTATTTGATTGAGCAATTTGGTTTGGCACTTGTTTGTTTACAATTTCAAGGGCTGCATCTAATTCTTGAATGGTTTCTTGAATTTCTTTCTTTTGAATCAATAGCGTGTTTTTATGTTGTGTCAATAACGCGCAATAATTGGATAATTGATGATGATCATGAGAATGGTTATCATAAAAATCATATAAAACTTTACAGTCTTTTAATGAGATGCCAATCCTACGTGCACGTAATGTGATTTGTAATCGGATGCGATCTTTTGGAGAATATAATCTTGTTTTTTTAATGCGCTTAGGCTTTAAAATTTCTTGTTGCTCATAATATCGTAACAAGCGATAAGTTACATTAAACTCTTTTGCCAATTGTGCAATAAGGTAAGAGGTATTATTTGCCAATGTAAATGTTCCATTGATTGAGGTGTTATAATATTAGCAATTTGTTATAAAGTATGTGATGATTAAACCTTATTGACGTTAACGTCAATAAGGTTTAATCATCACATGGTCATTCAAGTCAAATGGTAAAAGGAATAGATAAATTGAAAGCCACAATAGAACATTTAAAACAAACAGGCATTGGTGTTTTGGGTGCTGGGCAAATGGGAGTAGGCATTGCGCAAGTAGCGCTTGCAGCAGGGTTTCGTGTGCACCTTGTTGATGTTTCATCTGATATTATTGATGCATCGTGTAAAAATCTAGCCAATGGCTTTGCAAAATGGGTGTCAAAAAACAAACTGAGCCAGCAGCAAGCTGACAAAGCAATGACATTGCTATCAACTTCATGTGAGATTAGTTCTTTTGATAAGGTAGCAATGGTAATTGAAGCAGCAACAGAAGAAGAAGATTTGAAGCTACATTTATTTAATCAGTTATCTCAATATTGCCAAAGCGGCTGTATTTTAGCAACAAACACGTCTTCAATTTCTATTACTCGTATAGCAAAGCAAACCCATCATCCTGCACAAGTGGTTGGAATGCATTTTATGAACCCTGTGCCTTTAATGGCGCTTGTTGAAGTAATAGCAGCCTTACAAACTAGTGATGAGACAATACAGACTGTCATGGCTGTGGCGCAAGCAATAGGCAAAACACCCATTCAAGTGCGTGATGGATTTGGTTTTGTTGCCAACAGAATTTTGTTGCCAATGATTAATGAAGCTATTTATGTGCGTTATGAAAATCTTGCTTCATGCGAATCTATTGATGCTATTATGCGCATGGGAATGAACCATCCTATGGGCCCTCTTGCCCTTGCAGACATGATTGGTCTTGATACATGCCTTGCAGTGATGGAAGTTTTATATCAAGGTTTTAACGATAGTAAATATCGCCCTTGTCCGTTACTAAAGCAGATGGTTGACGCAGGTTATCTAGGTAAGAAAACAGGCCAAGGGTTTTATCAATACAACTAAGATCAAGATATTGATTAATTAACTTTATGATTGATGGAGATTGCTTTATGGCAAACCGTAAGGGCTATAACCATAAGAAAACATCACAAGATGCTACAGCTAAGTCTGATAAAAATAGCAAAATATCCAGTTTGCGTATGCAACATGTTAAAGTTAAAACAAGTAAAGGTAGGAAGATATCCTCAACGCGTTGGCTACAACGCCAACTTAATGATCCTTATGTAATAGCAGCAAATCGGGCAGGGTATCGTTCACGTTCAGCTTTTAAGCTGTTAGAAATCGATAAGCGTTTTAATATATTGGCCCCAGCAAAGCATATTTTGGATTTAGGCGCAGCACCTGGTGGGTGGTTACAAGTTATTAAAGAGCGTGCTTTGTTGTCTCAAACAATCATTGGACTTGATTTGTTGGCGATAGATTCAATAGAAGGTGTTGATACAATACAGATTGATTTTTTTGATGACAATATTTTTTCAACAATAGCATCTCTTCATGCAAAAGAATTTGACTTGATCACATGTGACATGGCACTGAATAGCACAGGACATGCTCGAACCGATCATTTGCGCGCAGAAATGGTGGGTGAGGCTGTATATGATTTTGCAATCCAAAGGTTGAGCTTGCAGGGTTGTTTAATTATGAAAGTGTTTGCAGGTGGCATCAACAGTGCAATGCTTAGTCAAATACGAAGCAGATTTAAGAATGTAAATCATTTTAAACCAATGTCTAGTCGTAAAAATTCTGCAGAGTTATATTTGGTAGCAAATAATTTTTATAACAACAAGCATGATGACGCTCATGATGGTTAAGCCTATTAAGGCGTTTCTTTTAGAGACAACATATCAATAGATAATAAAGGACTTTTAGATGAAAGAGGTTTTGCAAATTCTTGAAGCTAAACGCGCGCGCGCGCGCCAAGGAGGAGGAACGGCTAGAATTGACGCGCAACATAGCAAGGGTAAGTTAACTGCACGTGAGCGTATTGATGTGTTACTAGATCAAGACAGTTTTGAAGAATGGGGAATGTTTGTTGAACACACATGCCAAGATTTTGGCATGGATCAAGATGAAATGCGCATACCCGGCGATGGTGTTATTACAGGATTTGGTACAATTAATGGACGAAAAGTATTTGTTTTCAGTCAAGATTTTACAGTGCTAGGAGGGTCTTTATCTGGGGCTCATGCCAAAAAAATATGCAACATCATGGATCATGCTATTCGTATCGGTGTTCCTGTTATTGGTATGAATGATAGCGGTGGAGCTAGGATACAAGAAGGGATAGAATCGCTTGCAGGATACGCAGAGGTTTTTCAACGCAATGTTATGGCATCGGGTGTGATTCCACAAATTTCAATGATTATGGGGCCATGCGCAGGAGGGGCTGTTTATTCACCTGCAATTACAGATTTTACATTTATGGTAAAAGGAACATCATATATGTTTGTAACAGGACCTGAGGTTGTTAAAACTGTAACAGGTGAAAGCATTGACGCAGAGTCTTTAGGAGGGGCACAAACACACACTACAAAAAGTGGAGTTGCTGATTTGGCTTTTGAAAATGATGTTGAAGCACTGCTGTCATTGCGCAGGTTTTTTCAATATATTCCGTTGAATAATCAAGAAAAAGCCCCTGATATTTTTTGTAGCGATTCTGTCGACAGAATAGAAGATTCATTGGACCTTTTAATACCGAGCAATCCGTATCAACCTTATGATATGAATGATTTGATCAAGAAAATTGCTGATCATGAGACAAGTTTTGAATTGCAGGAAGACTTTGCTAAAAACATCATCACATCTTTTATACGCCTAAATGGCAAGACGATAGGAGTGATAGCAAATCAACCTATGTTTTTGGCAGGTTGTCTCGATATTAATAGTGCATGTAAAGCGGCAAGGTTTGTACGGTTTTGCGATTCGTTTAATATTCCGATTTTAACGCTTGTAGATGTGCCTGGATTTTTACCCGGTAGTACACAAGAATATGGTGGCATTATCAAGCACGGGGCTAAACTATTATATGCATATGCCGAAGCAACAGTAGCAAAAGTAACAATCATCACTAGAAAAGCATATGGTGGTGCATATGATGTGATGTCTTCCAAACATTTGCGTGGAGACGTTAACTATGCTTGGCCAAGTGCAGAGATTGCAGTGATGGGGCCACAAGGGGCAGTAGAAATTATATTTAAAGCAGAGCGTGATCATCCAGAAAATATGGCCAAACGCGAGCAAGAATATCGTGAAAAATTTGCAAATCCTTTTGTAGCAGGTAGAAAAGGTTTTGTTGATGATATTATTTTGCCGCGTGATACACGCAAGCGGTTAATACGTGCATTTTCTATGTTAGAAACAAAGCAAATATCTAATCCAATGCGCAAGCACGGCAATATTCCGCTTTAGTATATTATTGAATGTGATGGATATGATGATTGTATCATTGAAGGAATGAGGTAAGTTTTGATAAAAAAAATTCTAATTGCTAATCGTGGCGAAATAGCATGTCGTATTATAAAGACAGCTCAGAAGATGGGCATTGCAACCGTTGCAATTTATTCAGACGTGGATGCACAAGCTCCCCATGTTGTAAGCGCAGATGAAGCCTATGAAATAGGTCCAGCGCTTGCTCAAGAGAGTTATTTAAATATTGAAAAAATTGAAGAAATCATTGCACTATCAGGAGCAGATAGCGTTCATCCTGGATATGGTTTTTTATCTGAGTCGCATCTTTTTGCACAAAGATTAAAACAGAAGGGTATTGTATTTATTGGTCCATCTAGTAAAGCCATACGCTTGATGGGTGATAAGATTGAGTCTAAGCGCATTGCCCAAGAAGCATCCGTGAATATGGTGCCTGGATATCCTGAGGCAATAGCCAATGTAGAAGAAGGAATACGCATTGCAAATGATATCGGTTATCCTGTCATGGTCAAAGCAGCTGCAGGCGGTGGTGGAAAAGGTATGCGACTTGTTCGAAGTCCAGATGAGTTTGTTACGAGTTTTAGTGCTGCGATTAATGAGGCTACAAATGCATTTGGAGATGGAAGGGTTTTTATAGAAAAATTTATTGAAAATCCTCGCCATATTGAAATTCAAATTTTAGCAGATAACCACGCAAATACGCTTTATATTGGCGAGAGAGAATGTTCGCTACAAAGGCGTCATCAGAAAATTTTAGAAGAGTCACCTAGCGCTTTTATTAGCGATAAAACACGCCAAATGATGGGAAAGCAAGCCGTCATGCTTGCCCAAGCAGTTGATTATAAAAGTGCCGGCACGGTAGAGTTTATTGTAGATCAAGAAGGGCATTTTTATTTTCTTGAAATGAATACAAGATTGCAGGTTGAGCATCCAGTTACAGAACTTGTTTCTGGTATCGATTTGGTTGAATGGATGATCAAAATTGCATGCAATGAAAAGCTTGATTTTACACAATCGCAAATTAAGCAAAATGGTTGGGCATTAGAAGCGCGTATTTATGCTGAAGATCCTACAAGGGGATTTTTACCTTCTATTGGGCGTATCCATAAGCTAAGAACACCAAAGGAAACAAACAATGATGAGCAAGCTCCAATTATAAGAATTGACACCGGCATTGTTGAAGGCAATACGGTATCAATGTATTATGACCCGATGCTTGCTAAGCTGGTTGTATGGGCAAACACTCGCAATGAAGCCTTTATGGCAATGCGCCATGCACTTAATCAGTTTTTAATAGAAGGTGTGGGCTCTAATTTAGCGTTTTTGCTAATGTTAGCGTGTGATAAAAACGTACTCGCTGGCAATGCTGATACAGGGTATATAGAGCGTATCTTTCCAGATGGGTTGACGCAAGATTTTACAAAGCCGTGTGATATGGCTCCTTTTTTGGCTGTTGGGGTTTTGGCATGGCTAGAACGCATGGAGCAAGATTTTGATAAAAATCTTAAAACATCATGCTTTGATTTGGTAGTGTTTAGCCCTGATAAGGAAAGTTTTTCAGTACGCTATACATCCAACAAGGAGATGTATATTGACGATGTCGAGATATCAATAAAGCTCATACAAGCTGAAATACCTGGGGTTATGCATATGATGTATAATAACCTAGAAGAGTTTTTTCAAGTAAAGTGGCATGGTGAATATATACATGTAAGCTACAATGGCCAGCATTTGGATTTGCTGGTTATGCCATCAGACATCGCGGCGTATTTTATAGCAATGCCAATCAAAGAACCCGCTGATATGTCGTGTTATTTGCTATCGCCAATGCCAGGTACATTGGTTAAGTTAATGGTACAAGAAGGCGATATTGTTGAAGTAGGACAAAATTTAGCCATTATTGAGGCAATGAAAATGGAAAACATACTATGTGCAACCCATCAAGGCAAAGTTGCAAACATTATTGTCAAATCAGGTGAGACAGTACAGTCAGATCAAGTCATCATAGAGTTTGAATCAAGCAAATGATGTTTTGATGATAGCAATGATGATAGAGTATCGTTTTAATCATGGTTACTTCAATGCTGGTTACAAGAAAAATTTGGGTATCAGGTAACGTTCAAGGGGTTGGCTTTCGTGCATTTGCAAAAGATATTGCATTGCGCTTAAGCCTGTCAGGCTATGCTAAAAATCACTTGGATGGACAAGTAGAAATATTACTAATGGGTAGTATTGTTTCGATTGATTGCGCTATTGCCCAACTACAAATAGGGCCAGTAGGGGCAAATGTAAAAAAGCTTAGCGCTTTTGCGGATCCAGAACAACCCCAGCATGCGCAACAATTTATGATATATTAATATTTTTTAAGATTGAAGATTGCAGGTTAAAATTTAAGATTATTGGTTAAATAAACAAATTATTCAACACTGCAAGCCCCTCCACCTAATACACAAAATTTTGTACAATGAGGATGGCTTAAATAAACATTTTTAAAAGATTCGCGAAGCGTTTTTCCCATATTGAAATTGCTATCATAAGCCAATAAAGTACAAGCCATTACTGAAGGTGTGTCATCGCCTTTGATTTTTACAACCATCCGCGAAGATGCGCACATCATATCATCGGGATTAACTTTTAGAATATCCCAACATTCTGTTGATATTTCGCTGACATCTTTTTGCATATCCATTTCAGGAAATAGGACAAGTTGATGACGATCAAATGCATCTAATTGAATGTGGTGTTGTGCAAATAACGTAGCAAAACCATTGCGCAAATCAGTTTCGTTTTCTTGCCAGCGAGTGCGCCCTGCAATATTGATATTAAATTTTTCTTTTGCAAGCCATGTCAAACCTGTCAACATTGGTTGCCATGAGCGCGGACCGCGTTCTTCTTGGTGGAGAGATTGATCAAAATGATCGATAGAAATACGCAATGTTATTTGTGCGTGATAGTCACGTTGGAGTTTTTTTAATGCTTGGGCGCATTTCATCATTGGGCGCATTGCATTGGTTAGCAATAGTAAATGATAGCCGCGTTTTAAAATACTTTCCATGATTGGAATGATTTCAGGATTCATAAAAGGCTCGCCGCCGGTGATCCCAATTTGAGTTGTTGCATAATTTTCAGTGGTTATTTCATCTAGAAATTGATCAACTTCTTGGAGGGATAAATATACAAGCTTGTCATTTGAAGGTGATGATTCAATGTAGCAATTTTGGCATGCTAAATTGCATAGAGTGCCAGTATTAAACCATAATGTAGATAGAGTTTTAAGCGATACCCATGCACGTTTTTTACCTTGTGCGGTAAAATACGGGTCTTGAAATTTTGCTGGTGTAGGCTTTGCTGGTGCAGGTATTGCTGTCATGTTTTAGGCCGTAAAATATCCAATTATTTTAAATGATATCAAATAAGTCGATACGATACGCTATGACTCGAAAATGATCAATTAATTAAATGTTAATGATGCAAAACAGCTTACGTAACAAAACAAACTGCAATTCCAAATAGGGCGCAAATCATTAGAAGCAAGCTTATAGAATAATTTGAGTTGAATGTAAATAATAGCCAACGGGTTTAGCCAACGGGTTTAGCCAACGGGTTTAGCCAACGGGTTTAGCCAACGGGTTTAGCCAACGGGTTTAGCCAACGGGTTTAGCCAACGGGTTTAGCCAACGGGTTTAGCCAACGGGTTTAGCCAACGGGTTTAGATAGTCTGCCGTAATGAATAAATATTAAGATCTTTGGCTTTAGATTCTCTCAATTCATCAAAATAGACGGTAAGTCCAGAACTAGGTAGATCCAATAAGAACTTTCCAGAGTTACTTACTGCAAAAATAGGATTATTGCCTTGGCGAACGCTAATGGTAATTTCAATGTTTTCTAAATTTAAGTCCTCAAACGATAGCGCGCTTGTAGCCTGTCCATAAGTACCAGGATTGCGGTTTTGGTTTAAAGCATCGTCTGAGCGATTGTTAGTTTGAGAGTTAGCTTGAGCAGGTGCAACTACTTCATCTGGTCGTGCATTATCGGCTCTAACGCTGCTGACACCAGCAATTGGAGCTTGTTGAAGATTGTTTTGTATAGGAGCTGGAGCTATGACTCCAGGTGAGATATCTACCATTTTATTGACTCCTCATTTTGAGGTTGCGAACTAACAGACATTGAAAGCATCATTGTATATATTTAGTGCCTTAAACTTAAGCCTATTGTCTGTAACTTCTTGTCTGTAACTTCCATTCTAGAATTACAAATACATGTATACTAATCATAGTATCATTGAGAGACTTTGTCAAGCTTTGAAGGTGATTAAGTGATGATTGGTAGGCATTTAAAACCTATAATATTAGATTATACTCTGATTATACTCTATTGAGGTCATATTTAAACATAAAACAATTGATGACATCTGCTATAAAATCGGCTAATAACATTTGAAAATGGTAGAGATGTTTAAACGCAAGGTTATTTTGTTGAGCATTTACAACATATAATTAAACTTTTCGAGT
Organism: Alphaproteobacteria bacterium; assembly: GCA_965178085.1. Classification (GTDB taxonomy): domain Bacteria; phylum Pseudomonadota; class Alphaproteobacteria; order CBCXTS01; family CBCXTS01; genus CBCXTS01. The sequence goes on from CBCXTS010000005.1 coordinate 417,693, forward strand.
ATCATTTTAAAGTTTTGACATTAAATAGATGATGATAGTATTTAATACTATATTCATTATGGATAAATGGCTTATTAAAAGACAGATGGCATAGCCAACATAATTTTAAGTTTTCGGGCAAATATTAGACATTGAAGTTTGGTGTTTTAAAGTAAAATTTTGGTATCGATTGGTATTGAAAAGCGGGGATTTTGTAGGTATGAGTGAAATTAATAGAAGGCGAGATTTTTTACAAATATTAACCGTTGCAACAGCTGGAGTTGGTGCTGCAGCATCTGTTTGGCCATTTGTTAATAGTATGAACCCTTCTGCTGATGTTTTGGCATTGGCAAAGATTGAGGTTGATGTGTCTAGCATTGAAGTTGGTCAAGCAATTACTGTTAAATGGCAGGGAAAACCAGTTTTTATACGCAGGCGTACAAGCAAAGAAATTGTACAAGCTCAAACCGATGACCATAGCCCAATGATTGATCCCCAATCTGATAGCGAGCGCGCTATCAACTCTGAGTGGTTGATCGTTGTAGGCATTTGCACACATTTAGGTTGTGTTCCCTTAGGACAAAAATCAGGACAACCTAGAGGAGATTATGCTGGTTGGTTTTGCCCTTGTCATGGTTCACAGTTTGATACTTCTGGTCGTATCCGCAAAGGGCCGGCTCCTAGAAATTTGGATGTTCCTGCTTATGAGTTTGTTGCAGACAATATTGTTCGTATTGGTTAGGAAATAAGATCATGTCATTAGAAAAACATCATTTTAAAAACGGATTTGTGCGCTGGGTTGATGAACGGCTGCCCATTTTTAGCTATGTACAAGCTGAATATGGTACGTTTCCGATGCCACGCAATCTTAATTATTTTTGGAGTTTTGGTGCAATTGCAAGCTTATTGTTAGTGACAATGGTATTGAGCGGAATTGTGCTTGCAATGCAATATACTCCTCATATAGATCATGCTTTTGACAGTGTTGAAAGAATTATGCGTGACGTTAATTATGGGTGGCTTTTACGTTATATTCATATGAATGGAGCCTCCATGTTCTTTTTAGCTGTGTATGTCCATATGTTTAGAGGACTTTATTACGGGTCATATAAAAACCCGCGTGAATTGGTATGGATTTTAGGAGTGGTTATTTTAGTGGCCATGATGGCAACGGCTTTTATGGGATATGTTCTCCCTTGGGGGCAGATGAGTTTTTGGGGTGCAACGGTTATTACGAACCTATTTTCAGCGGTTCCTTTGGTTGGAGAGAGTGTTGTAACATGGTTGTGGGGAGGATTTGCGGTAGATAATCCTACGTTAAATAGGTTTTTTGCTCTACATTATTTACTGCCATTTATTATTATTGGTTTGGTAGGTTTGCATGTAGTATCAATGCATATTGCAAAATCCAATAACCCTGATGGCATTGATGTGATTAATGATAAGGATATTGTAACATTCCATCCTTATTTTACTGCAAAAGATGGCGTAGGTGTTGTTGCTTTTTTATTGTTGTTTGCGTTTTTTATTTTTTATGCACCCAACTATCTAGGACACCCAGATAATTATTTACGCGCTAATCCTCTTGCAACGCCTGAGCATATTGTGCCTGAATGGTATTTTTTACCTTTTTATGCTATTTTACGCGCAGTCAATTTTGAGTTTTTCTGGTTTATTCCAGCTAAACTTGGTGGTGTAATAGCAATGTTTTCATCGCTTGTTCTGTTAGCATTATTGCCTTGGCTGGATACTTCTAGGATCAGGAGCTGTCGATATCGACCAATATATCGTTGGTTGGTGATTTTGTTTGCTGTTGATTTTATTGTATTAGGTTATTGTGGCGGCAAGCCCGCAGAAGGTTGGTATTTAGTTGTAACCCAAATAGCTACATTTTGGTATTTTTTCCATCTTTTGATCCTAACTCCTATGATTGGATGGATAGAGGTACCCAAAACATTGCCATCTTCAATTGCAGAATCAATTGAGCAGAGAAAACATTAATTTATAAGTTTTAAGATAGTTTATATTCATGAAGTTAGTGATGCATGGTGATAGGAATCCAATGATGATAAAGCGAAAATTTTTGCTGTTTTTGGCTATAATATATTCAATATTTGTTGGTGGCATTGCCTATAGCGCAGAAGCAACCAATAAGCCTCCTGTACAAGAGTGGTCATGGACAGGGGGACTATCCTCATATGATAAAGCAAGTGCGCAGCGTGGTTTTCAAGTTTACACAGAAGTTTGTGCTAGCTGTCATAGTCTAGATTTGTTGGCTTTTCGCCATTTGTCAGGTATTGGGTATACGCAAGAGCAAATCAAATCTTTTGCACGACAATACGAAGTAGATGGCGAACCAAATGAAGCAGGCGAAGTGTTGTTGCGCAAAGCTGAGGCCTCTGATGTGTTTCCAAACCCTTATAGCAACGAACAAGAAGCACGTTATGCTAATAATGGTGCTTTTCCACCAGATTTATCAATTATTGTAAAATCACGTGCGCATGGAGAAGGAAACTTTTTTACAAATTTTGGTCATATGATAAGTGGGCGTGGCTCAGCATCAGGAGCAGATTATATCTATGGATTGTTAACTGGATACGAGCAAGAACCTGATGGCATGATTATGGGTTCTGGGATGTATTATAATAATATGTATAGTGGGTTTCAAATCGCTATGCCAGAGCCACTTGCAGATGGTTTTGTTGAGTATAGCGACGGCACAATCGCCTCAAAAGAACAAATGGCGCGCGATGTCACGACATTTCTTGCATGGATTGCAGAACCAACACTTGAAGAACGTCGTTCGCTTGGCATAAAAGTAATGTTATTTTTATTAGTTTTATTGGTATTGAGCGTTATGGCTAAGAGGCGAATTTGGTCAAGAGTGCATTAGTGCGAGCACTTAGATCAAGCAAGTGAGATAAAACAAACTTTATACTTAGATAACCACTGGCATATCTTTGTTTAATGAAAAGATATAAGCTCGAGAGCGTCATGGGCTATTTAGCATGGTGAACTATTAGCTACAATCGACTATTAGCCTACAATGGGGTGGGGCCTACAATGGGGTGGGGATTGTATTTTTGATAGTGCGTAAATATTAAAATTTAATCAATTATTTAAGGTTTATATCATGAAAGTTGACGGTAATAGTTTACGCCCTGGCAATGTAATAGAGCTAAACGATAATTTATGGCGTGTGGTAAAAACCCAACATGTAAAGCCCGGTAAAGGTGGAGCATTTTTGCAAGTCGAGTTAAAGGATATCCGCAATCATACCAAATTAAACACTCGCTTTCGCTCTGCAGAAACAGTTGAGAAGGTCCGCCTTGAACAGAACCCTTATCAGTTTCTATACCAAGATGGAGATTCTTATACTTTTATGGACCAAGAAAGCTTTGATCAATGTACGCTTGATATCGTTTTTATTGGTGAAGATGCAGCCAGGTTTTTGCAAGAAAATATGGTAGTAATAGTTGAATTATATGAAGATGCGCCCATTGGTATTACTTTGCCAGACACAGTGATATTGGAAGTAATTGAAGCCGATGCGGTAGTCAAAGGGCAAACAGCAGCAGCTTCTCATAAGCCTGCTATTTTAGAAAACAACGTACGCGTAATGGTTCCTCCCTACATTGAAACAGGCGCTCGTATAGTTGTTAATACTAATGATGCAACATTTGTTGAAAGAGCAAAATAAAAGCAGCTTGTATAATATGTTTTCACAAAATCTTAAGTTTGGTGCTTTAAAATCCATTAACCAATAGATTGCAACATATAAACCCACTAATCAACGGTCTATTAACTAACTATTTCTTATCAATCGATTGTAATACAATCATCAAGGTTCTTTATGAAACGCCTGCCTATTTCCAATGTTATGGCACGAGCTGCTGAAAAAGCAACGGTAAGCCTTATTCGTGATTTTGGAGAAATTGAAAATCTACAATCTTCTCCTAAAAATTCAAAAAAGTTTTTAGATATAGCCTATAATAATATAGCAAAAAAACTCGCGAATGAATTGTTAGATGCAAAGCCTGATTGGGAACTTTGTGTAAGGGGTAAGTCTGTATATAATCAAGGAGCTGAGTTGCGTTTTATAGTTGATCCATTGTGTGGTTCGGTTAATTTTGCAAATGGTATTCCTCATTTTGCTATTACTATCGCAGCTGCATTTGGCAACAAGATGATTGCCAGCTTGATCCTTGATCCTTGTAAAGATGAATGTTTTTGGGCAGAAAAAGGCAATGGAGCATATTTAAATGACCGCCGCTTACGTGTTTCACAGTGCCAGCATTTAAAAGATGCTTTATGCGCAACGTCATTTACAAACACAAAGATGATGGCAATCAAGAAAACATCAGATTTAAATATATCAGAGGCTATGACAGCGTTGCTGCATCAAATAAAGGGTGTACAATCATGGGGAGTGTTTGGGCTAGATTTGGCTTGGGTTGCTGCTGGAAGATATGATGCCTGTTGGCAAAGTGGTTTGCAGTTTTGGCAAAGCGCAGCAGGCACATTGTTAGTACAAGAAGCAGGTGGCTTTATACACTCACCCCAATTAAGCGCAGATAAAAATATATCCATGGATGTAGATATCATGGCAACCAATCAATATTTGTTTGAACATGTGCGTAAGTCCATTGCATGAGCAACAATAACAAAACATTGCCTATTGTTTTGTTAGCATGTGTGCAAGCCAGTTCTCTTGCAGGAGCTGGGATGGTTGTACTTATTACTGGGCTTGCAGGCTCCATGATTGCTCCTGAAGCGCAATGGTCAACCCTTGCGCTTGCTTTGCAATTTGTAGCAACGATGATGAGTACTATCCCTGCGTCATTATTGATGGAGAGATTTGGTAGAAAATTTGGATTTATATTTGGACAATTTTTAGGCTTGTGTGGTGGTATTTGTTCATTCGTAGCGATCAGTCAAATGAATTTTTCATTGTTTCTTGTTGGTGGTATTTTGCTTGGTGGGCATAATGCATTTTGGAATTATTTACGTTTTGCCGCTAGTGAGGTTAGCTCACCAGAAAATTCTGCTAAGGCAATTTCTTATGTGATGTCAGGTGGAGTAGTTGCCGCGATCCTTGCTGCAGAGATTGCAAAACTATCAAGCGAAATCATTCCTTCTGCTATTTATGGAGGAAGCTATCTTGCCATCAGTGGATTATCCATTTTAGCAATTATTGTTATTAGTATGGTAGATTTTCCAAAACTTAAAAAAATAAAAAGCAATATTGACGTACGATCTTTAAAAGAAATTTTATTGCAACCGCGTGCATGCATTGCTGTATTGTCTGGAGCGCTTGGCTATGCAAGCATGTCGTTACTGATGACGGCAACACCACTTGCAATGCATAGCCATGGGTTTGACTTTGACGATAGCGCGTTTGTTATCCAATGGCATGCTTTAGCAATGTTTGTTCCTAGTTTTTTCACAGGACATTTAATCAAGAAATTTGGATGTGAAGCAATGATTGCCTGTGGCAGTATTTTACTGTTTGCTTGTATTGGAGTAGCCTTGATGGATATCACTTTGATTAATTTTTGGGTAAGTCTTTTTTTGTTGGGATTGGGTTGGAATTTTACTTTTATAGGAGGCACCAGTTTGCTTGGCAGTGTTCATACACCACAAGAGAGAGGTAAAACCCAAGCAGCTAATGATTTTTGTATATTCTTTATGGTCAGTCTTGCCAGCTTGGGTGCTGGCTCTATCCATGCGCAGTTTGGATGGGAAGTGCTTAATTTTGTTGGGTTATGCTTAGTTTTTGTTTTATTATGTGCTATTTTTAGCTGGATATACAAATGTCGCTATCAAAAGGATTTGATTGATGAAGGTGTTTGACTTGCCAAAATGGTTCTATCATTTGTTGCAATCAGGGTGTATATAATATTCATGTCACAACTTGTAGATTCTTTTGGCCGTAACATTGAGTATTTGCGCGTTTCGTTAACCGATCGTTGCGATTTTAGGTGTGTGTACTGCATGTCTGAAGATATGCAATTTTTACCTAAGAAGGATATATTAACCCTTGGAGAGCTTGAGCGGCTTTGTGGTATATTTATCAAACTTGGTGTGCGCAAATTACGATTAACAGGAGGAGAACCGCTAGTTAGGCGCAATGTCATGCACTTAATCAATAATTTGTCGAGACATCTTGATGCATCTAAAGATTTAAACAGTCCAAGGCTTGATGAATTAACCCTTACAACCAATGGAAGTCAATTAGTAAAATTTGCAAAAGAACTCGCAGCTTGCGGTATTCAACGCATTAATGTTTCAATTGATACGCTCGATCCACAGAAATTTAGTCAGATAACACGTTGGGGAAAATTGGACCAAGTTCTTTCAGGTATTGAGGTTGCTAAACAAGCAGGTTTGCGCATTAAAATCAATTGCGTAGCATTAAAAAATATTAATATAGATGAAGCTCATGAAATGCTGGAATGGTGTATTAAACATGACCATGATCTTACTTTTATTGAAGTGATGCCAATGGGCGATATTGGTGATTTAAACCGACATGATCAATATTGGCCTCTATCGCAATTGCGAACACAATTGTCAAAAAACCTAGAACTTATTCCAAGTGTTTATAAAACAGGTGGACCTGCGCGTTATTTTGAAATCGCAGGCCATGACATTAAACTTGGATTTATTACGCCAATGACACATAATTTTTGTGAAAGCTGTAATCGTGTCAGATTGACTTGTACAGGAAAGCTTTATTTATGCTTAGGTCAAGATGATATGGTTGACCTGATGAAACCTTTGCGCGCAAGCAATCATGATGAACCAGTAGAAGAGGCTATTATACAAGCAATGCAACTGAAACCTAAAGGGCATGACTTTATTATTTCAAGGCGTGAGGTAAACCCCTCACAAGATCGTCATATGAGTGTAACGGGTGGCTAAACTTTATCAACATTAGGGATATTTATATTGAGTTATGGTGCATTCTAGAATGTCAAATAATCCAAACAATGTTTGTGTGTTGTTAGCCCTTGGCAGTAATGTTGGCAACCCGATGCAAAATCTTAAACGTGCTATTGGACAGTTGCAAGAGCGCTTTAATGACATTGTGTGTAGCCGGTTTTATCGCTCTCAAGCGATGTATGAAACCGATCAATCAGTTTTTTTTAATGCTGCTGTGATGATAAATACCCACGAATCTCCTGAGGATTTACTGCGTATCATTAAAGACATTGAACGCCAATTAGGGCGTATAAAAACCTATCGATTTGGGCCAAGGATTATCGATATTGATATTATTTATTATGGGGGGCATATGATGCAAACAAAAGAACTTACAATACCCCATGGAAGTAGGTTGGAGCGTAGTTTTGTGTTGCAACCATTGAATGACATTGCGCCAGATTTTATTGATCCTCATCATCATGTTTCTTTAGCAGAATTAGCAAACGCTTTAGGAGAGCAGAATATTGAGGTAATATCAGATGAACATGATGGCTTGGCATAGTCTAATTGCATATCCACGACATTAAAAATTTGATAAGCGATTGAATAATGTTGTATCTTTTAATTTGCTAATTAAAAGAATGTATGATCCTCTTTTGAGGATCTATAGTTTAGATTGATAATTGATCAAATGCATCGTGTAATTAAAGGAAAAAGCATGAAAGATACAATTGAAGAACATTTGAATAATCATGGATATTATTTACGCAATCTATCGCCTCCAGCAGGAAATTATATCCCTGTTCAAAGACATCATGATTTATTGTTTATTTCAGGACAGCTACCTTTTGTTGATGGTAAATTAACTGCAACAGGGCGTGTTGGAGATGAGGTAACCCAACAACAAGCCTATGAAGCTGCGCGGTTTTGCGCACTTAATATTTTAATGCAAGTTAAAAACATGATAGGCTCTCTAGACAATGTACAAAAAATTATTAAATTAGGTGGTTTTGTTGCCAGTGCGCCTAATTTTTATGAGCAGCCTAGTGTTATTAATGGAGCATCTGACTTAATGGTGCTTGCTTTTGGTGAAGAACGCGGCAAGCATGCTCGTTTTGCAGTTGGTTCTATTGCATTGCCTGGCAATACGTCTGTAGAAATAGAAGCCATTATTGCACTTAAAAGCTAAAATGACGCTATCGCTAGTATTGGTTTAGAGACAACTTATTTATTCATCATTACATGAGCGTTATGTATATCCAAGTAATGGTCCAAGGTTTTTTGCTTGGAATTTCTCTTATTTTAGCTATAGGGGCCCAAAATGTATTGATTATACGCTATGGGATAGCACGCCAACATGTTTTTATATTGTGTTTAATCTGTGCGGTTTCTGATGCCTTATTAATTTTAATTGGAGTAGCAGGTTTACATAAAATATTTGAAGTATTTGGTGACATCAAACACATCTTGACATGGATAGGTGCGGCTTGGTTGTTTTTATATGGTGGGTTGCGATTACGTAGTGTGTTTTTGCGTCATCATTTGAGGCAATTAGATGGGGATCATGGAGTAGAAATGGAGCAATCCACATTACGTGATAGCATCATTTTGTGTCTCTTGCTTACATGGGCAAATCCTCATGTCTATCTTGATACGGTTGTGCTAATTGGCAGTATTGCCAATACAAATGTTGGGGATGGAAAATGGTTTTTTGGGATTGGTGCGATGATTTCAAGCTTTGTGTTTTTCTTTTCACTTGGTTATGGAGCCAGCATATGCGCACCGTTGATGAAAAGTCATCGAGCATGGCAGATTTTTGATGGCGCAGCAGCCACTGTCATGTTTGCTATCGCAATTTTGCTATTATATAATCATGGATAGCCATTACATTATAAGGTGCCAGGATATGTGCCGCTATCGATTAATAAATTTTGACCTGTAATGTATCTACTTTGTTGTGTGCATAAAAATGTGCACGCAAATCCAAGCCCTTTTGATGCGTTGCATATAATGGTTTTTCCTAAAACTTTTAAATCCACTTTGATATTTCTTAAAGTTTAAGCACTTAAAATGATGAAATATAGATTTGCCTGATAGGTTAATATTATTGATTGATAATATGATTCTCTATAAATGCAGCTTTAGCGCTTTCAAATGTAGGCTGGCATCTTTTTTGGTGCCATAATTGTGCTAATATATATGCGCTTGCTCCAACAGAACTGTAACTTCGATTGCCGTATTTAAAAAGCAAACGTGCTAGCTTTGCAATGAAAGGATGTGGTGGATTGATTGTATAATCGGTAAGTCTTTTTGATAGCAAAGAGGCAGCCATTTGTTCTTGTAAAGGCTCAATAGTGACATGCACTGCAAGCTCTAAGCGCGATAATAGATCAGGCAAAGTAATACTCCATTGCGTTGGAACTTGCTCCCCACACAGTACCAATGGAATGCCCATACGCAAAATATACTCGATGAGGTGGAATAAAGTTTCTTGGTGGCTAGTATGTTTTAATATTTGTTGTGTATTATCAATTAAAATTGGAATATTGCTTTGCTGTTTAAGTTGTTGCAACGTATGATTATTCCAATTAGATAAATCAATAATGTCGGCTTGTGCAAGCTCAGCTAGGATATGCAAAAGATGTGTTTTGCCACTTTCTTTTGGCCCGATGATAATGGTAATTGGTTTTTGCCAACTTTTCCATGCTTGAATATGAGCATAAGCCATCCAGTTTGACTGGCCAGCAATGAAGCTTTCGTTGCTGTAATCTGTGTCTCCATAAAAGTCGAAAGCAGTTTGTAAAGCGTTCATCGTTGTTATTTGATTGTATCAATCTTATTGTGAGAAGATTGCAAGGAGGTAGTTTTTTTGCTGGGGCTTTGATCGGGTATAGTAGTTGATAAATATGCTGGACTGTTTTTATATTGCTGAAGAATGAAATTTGCTAACACTGCTACAGCAGCACTTGCAGGAACTGCTAGCATAATACCAACAAATCCAAACAGATTGCCTCCTAATAAAATAGCAAAGACAATAACCAAATCATGCAATCCTATGTATCGACCTACGATTTTTGGTGTCAAAATAAAAGATTCTAAAAAATTACCTATGATATAGATAACGATCACACCCATTGTTAGTAAGGCGCTTTCTTGTATCGTAATCACCACTGCAAGGATAAGGGCCAATAACCAACCTATATAAGGTAATAAAACTAACAAGCCAGAAGCAATGCTGAGTGTTAGAGCATGCCTTATTTCAATGATATGCAATGCGATAGCATAATATAATATCAATAAAGCAATCACGATGAGTTGACCAACCACAAAAGCGCGAATGCGCGTATCAATATCGGCTATAATTTTTTTAAATGTCGGCTGATGATCGATAGGTGGAATGCTTAGAATAAAAGCTCCGAGTTTTGGAGCATTTTGTAATATGTAAAAGCAAGTAAGAGGTGCTAAAGTCAAAATCAATAAGATAGACATAATAGTTTCTACACCGTTGGTAATCATACGACTTGCGTGTGTAAGGAGGCTACCAACAGGTGCAAGGCTTGATTTGACAATGTTCATGAGGTCAAGCTTTTGTATATCGAAGGTTGCCAAAGGTAAGATGCTTAAAATGCCATCAGATTCTTTCAAGAATGATTCAAAATATTTTGGTAGCATATTAATCAGCAAAATAGTTTCATGGATTAATATAGGAATGAGGGTAGCACATAATAGAAACAACATTAGCGATCCTGCAATGGTTATAATCCCAGCAACCCATGATCTGTTAATGTTGTAGCGCTTACAACAAAATGCTAAAGTTGGATGGCATAAATATGCAAGGCCGGCCCCTATTAAAAATGGCATCACTACTGAAGCCAAAAAATGCAAAGCTAAAGCAACACCAATGAGCAATATAATAGATGCTAGCATGGGAGGACTTGTCCAAAGGTTTTGATTGGCTTTCATGGGTATGTTTTTTTAACTTGTTAGGTTTGATAGGTGCATTTATTTATTTTGATCACTTGGATTGTTTAAGCTCTAATATCCAAGAATGGCTATGATCGAATGTTGCAGAAACATTCATGTTGGCTTCGGTTAAATCTTGTTTTAATTGGCTAGCAAAACCATGATATGTAAGTGTTAATATAGCTCGATCAATGCTTACGCTATTGATGTCAACCTGGCTTACTCGTGCAATGGATTGAATTTTATCGCGCATTTGTAATAACACAGGTAACGTTTCTGGTTGAAAAATAACTTGCTGTGTTGAGGCTAATTTACCAAATGCAATCAAGTGATTGTTTTTCCATTGCTCGTTTAGTAACGCCATTGTTTTTGTAATAGCGCGCGTCATCGCATGATCTTCGGTTTCGCCTGTGCGCACAACATCATGAAATTGAACGGCATAATGATCCCACCCTGTGCCTCGAATTTCTAATGTTATGGTGAGCTTTCGAGTGCCATCAGATGCAGCTGGCGATAATTCAATATCACTAAAAAGTAATGCTGTTGCGTTATATTTTTGGGCCAATTGTGAAAACGCAATTGGATCGCGTTCGCGTATTTGTTGCTCAGAGATAATAGCAATATCGGTTGCATCACCAAAAGGAACAACATAAGGAACGATAGGTTGTGAATCAATAATAGGTGCATTTGCCCAGCTTTGTAGCCAATGATTGGCTGGTTCAAATAAAAGCCAATTAGATTGGCCTGTACCTAAACGCTTGAGTGCTGGAATAATAAGTATGACGGGACTACGTTGTTCAGCATAGTCAATTTTATGAGAGCGAAACAGCTCTAATATACGTTTGCGGCTAAATTGTAGCTCAAAATGTGCACGATAGACATTGCCCCCGAATTTTTCATTGCGAATAGAAAAGCTTTGTAAAAGATTATTAATATCAGTTTGGTTAAGCTCAATATATGCTTCATTAGCAAGCGTTAGACGTGAGAATAATATCTGCCATCCTAAAGATTTAGCTTTATCAAAAGCTCGCTCTTTAGCAAGAACTTCTGTTTTTTCTGTAGCTTCGATTTGTCCAGTGCTGACACGGAACACATCTTCTTGGGCAATAGCAACGCTTGCCAACAATCCAAATGCAAAACATGCTATTGTAGAGCGAACCAATCGAGAGATGTTTTTCACCAAAAGCAATAAGATATTAAAATGCATAAAGATTTAAGCTTCAATGAGGATTATAAACGATAGATTGATTAAACATAAATTAGCAACAAGAATATGATATTAATGACAATATGATATTAATAAAGACAGTGTTTAGATCATTTCAACTAACATAAACTAGCATAAACTGTGCTATTTTTAGCATGAATTGTATTATTTGGGCATGACTTTTTTGTGCATGACTTTTTTATGGCTTTATTTAGGCATTGAATATATTCAAGATATGATTGAGCATTGATTAATTTGATGGCTTTATCTTCTTGAAGATTGTATTATAGCATAATAATCTAGGCAAAATAGCATTCAGGTTATACCAGTCTAACAAGCAACAATATTTTAATTTGGTATTAACAATGGCTTTCAATAAAGATGATCAAGTTTCTCTTACTTATGAAGACGCAGGGGTCAGTGTAGAAACAGGTAATCTGTTGGTTTCTCATATAAAACCGTCAGTCAAGGCAACTAAGAGAAAAGGATCTATTGGATCATTTGGTGGTTTTGCAGGCATGTTTGATTTGCGTGCAGCGGGTTTTATAGATCCTATATTACTTGCTGGCACCGATGGTGTAGGCACAAAAGTTTTTATTGCCCAAGAGCTGCAAGATTTATCAATGATAGGTCAAGATTTGGTTGCAATGTGTGTGAATGATCTTTTGGTGCATGGGGGAGAACCTTTATTTTTTCTGGATTATTATGCATGCTCACGATTGATAGAGCATGAGGCATGTTTAGTGGTGCAATCAATAGCCAAGGCTTGCCAATTGACCGGTTGTGAGCTGCTTGGGGGTGAAACAGCTGAAATGCCAGGACTTTACAAACAAGGAGATTTTGACCTTGCTGGTTTTGCAGTTGGCGCAGTAGAGCGCGACCAAGTGCTATGTAAAGCAAATGTTTGCCCAGGCAATCGACTAATAGGCCTGGCATCTAACGGATTGCATTCTAATGGATTTTCTTTAGCACGTGCTGTTATTAAGCAAGTGGGTTGTTCTTTGCAAGAGCGGTTGTCATTTAGCACTCAAACCCTTGGAGAAATATTGCTCGAGCCAACCATACTTTATACCCAAAGCATGCAGCACATGATAAAGCTTGGTGGAGTAAAAGCCGGCGCGCATATTACAGGCGGTGGTATGGGTGAAAATCTCGTGCGTAGTTTGCCTGATGGTTGCAATGCACGTATTACAAACAATAGTTGGTATCGCCCACCAATATTTGATTGGTTACAAGAGCAGGGCAATATCAATGAAGATGAAATGCGTCGTACGTTTAATTGTGGCATTGGAATGATTGTTATTGTTGATGAAAACATTGTTGAACAACAGTTATCAATGCTCAAACAACATAATATTAAAGCATGGGATATTGGTTTGATAGAAAACAGTAAAACAAATCATCCCAAAGTGATGTTTGCATAAAGCATCATATTTAGGGGCAATATTTTATGAGCCAGTCGCCAAAAATAGGTGTTCTTGTTTCAGGAAATGGCAGCAATTTGCAAGCTTTGATCGATCATGCTTGTAAGCGCGATAATCTTAAAAATTTAGGACCAGTGATTAGTGATAATCCACATGCTTTTGCGCTTGAGCGTGCGCGCTTAGCAGGCCTTGCCTGTGATGTTGTGTTGTATCCTAATCAAGTAACATTTGAAGATAAAGTGTTGTCGTTGTTAGAAGAACATGGTTGCAATTGGATTTTTTTAGCAGGCTTCATGAAAGTTTTATCAACACAATTTGTGCAAAAATGGCATCACCGCATCATTAACATACATCCTTCTCTATTGCCCGATTATAAGGGACTTAATACCCATCAACGTGTTTTGGCAGATGGATGTAGCGCTCATGGATGTAGCTTGCATATTGTTACACCTAACTTAGATGAAGGCCAATTACTTGCACAAGCAACGCTAGAAGTAGATGGATTAGCAAAAGGTGAAGATGCTGCTTGTCTAGCAAAACGTGTTCATGTGCTTGAGCATTATCTATACCCGATGGTTCTTGATTGGGTTTTGGATGATATGGTGTTATGTAATAAAGAAAATGTTGTACACAAACAAATGGCATTGCCAATTAAATTATCAGAAAAAGAAATTGAAGCCTTTGAGTAATAAAGAGATAGCGTCTAAAAATGACGCCAAAGACAGTAAACGTATTGCTAAGGTGATTGCTGGTGCTGGGGTGTGTTCAAGGCGCCAAGCTGAGCAGCTTATCTTTCAAGGTAAGGTAAAGCTCAATGGTGTTCAGGTATTTAACCCTGGCGTTCATGCTAGCAAGACTTGCCTCATCCATATTGATGGTCGACCAGTTGTTCAATCAGAAAAAAAAATACAAATATGGCGCTATCATAAGCCATTGGGCATTATTGTAAGCACACGCGACGATAAAGGACGCCCTACTGTTTTTGATCAATTGCCTCAATCAATAGGGCGCGTTATTTCAATAGGGCGTTTAGACATTAATTCTCAAGGATTGCTGTTGCTAACCAATGACGGATTGCTTGCCAATAGACTGATGTCGCCTCAACTTGGATGGAAAAGAACATATCGTGTGCGCGTTTGGGGACGTATTAGTGATCATGAACTTGAGACTTTACGCCAAGGGTTGAAGCTTGAAGATGAGGTTTTCAGGCCAATGGAGGCAATAATCACGCATCAAGAAAACAGCAATACCTGGCTACAAATTTCTTTAAGAGAGGGCCGCAAACGAGAAATACGCCGAGCTATTGAGCATTTTGGATATAAGGTCAATCGCTTAATTAGGATTTCTTTTGGGCCTTTTGAGTTAGGTAAATTGCAAGATAATGAGCTCCATGAAGTAACACGCGCAACACTCAAAAAACTTCTAGTAGATATCAAATATTAGCAAAGGCCAAATTGACCCACGGCTGGCCTTATGGCAATTGCTTCTTAATCCATGCGTTAAGTTTTTTTTGTTCTTTGCTTGGTGTTTCAGGCATTTCATTGAGCACAAATTTAAGATCGCTATGATGATCTACATCACTGAGCATTGGTAATGTGGCAGTTAAGTAAGGCAAATGCTGCACGAGTGTCTTGCAGGTTTGTGTACTGCTCCAAGGGGTTTGTTGCCAAACAGCAGGTGGGATATTTTTGCTGCCAGCTAATAAGTAATACCCGCCGTCGCGTGCCGGCCCTACAACAAAGTGATGATTTTGTAACAAGGATAATGCTTGATAAAAAATATTAGGGGTTATTTGCGCACAATCAGCTCCAATTAATAATACATAATCATGATGCCTTAACAGATTGCTATATATATGTTGCTGGCGCATGCCTAAATCGCCATCACCGGTGTGGATGGCTTGGAATTTTTTCCATAAAGGATCGCTCAAGCCATCTTGCTCACCAACAGCCCAAAAAGGCTTGATTGTCGTTGTGCTTTGGGAATGTGTTTGATGCACATCATTAGTAACATCATGACATGCGGTTTTTTGCAAAGTGCTTTCTATTGCGTTGATGGAAAGCTTATAAAATAAATGTGCGTTTTTGATGCCGATATCTTTAGCCAATCTTGTTTTAAGGGGGGTTAGTCCTGGTGTTTTAACAAAGACAGCAATAGCAGCAGATTGAATGGCGGCAGCAGATTTAGTAGCAACAGCAGATTTATTAGCAACAGCAGATTTATTAGCAACAGCAGATTTAGTAGCAACAGCAGATTTATTAGCAACAGCAGATTTATTAGCAACAGCAGATTTCATGGCATTTCTAATGATGATATAAAATATTTAGCTTGATGGTGATAATCATTAATGATGATCTAATGTAACATTCAATCTTGATCGAAGACGTTGCCATAGCAATTGGCATAGATGGGCAAACGATACTGCAATCCATATTTTTTGATATTTTAAGGTCAATTGATACCATCCGACTTGATGGTATTTTCTAGAATCAGTTGTAATAATAGCATCAATACGCTTGATAGGTGTGGATGCTTTTTTAGCTTGCCATATCAAATGTAAATCTTCACCGATTGTGCATGATTCGCAATAAGGACCGATATTGTCAAATACAGTGCGATCCATTGCAAAGCATTGATCTCCAAAAGGGATACCTAAAAGACGCGATCGAAGATTGGCACCCATAGCATTGAAGCGCATATAGCTAGGTCCAGTAAAAGCTAGATCAAAATAATGCAAGGACTGGGGATATTTTTGCAAGGCATGATCAAGCTTTTGCAAAGCTCTTTTGTTGATAATACTGTCTGCATGAACAAACCATAAAAAGCGACGTTTTGCCTGTAAAGCTCCCTCATTAAGGCTTTTTGCACGTGTTTTGTTTGAAACAACAATAAGCTCTGCACCACTATTGTCCAATTGCTTTAACAAATGGTGATGTGCAGTTTCTTGGGCTGCAACAGGAATAATAATGCTGCATTGATCAAGCACGTAAAACATCCATCCATTTTTTTTGTTTGCTCGATAGAGCACTATCAGGCGTTAAGATAGAATTTTTTAAAGAGGCTCGTATATTGTCTGGAGTAGGGGTAAGAGGGTTTTGTAAAAACTGTGCTAAAACGCCTTGGGCTTTTTGCATGGCTCCTGCATATGTCTCAAAGAATTTTTCAACACTAACATGTTGGCTCTCATCGTCCATCCAGCAATCATAATCGGTAATCAAGCAAAGTGTACAATAGGCTATTTGTGCCTCACGGGCTAAAAAAACCTCAGGAACATTTGTCATGCCTACCATATCGCTTTTGATCATATCACGAAGGAAAAAGCTTTCTGTGCGTGTTCCAAGGCGCGGGCCTTCAACACATGCATATGTTTGATTTTGATGGATTGGCTGCTTGATATCATTTGCAGCTTTGCTAATGTCAGCGCTTAAAGCTGGACAAGATGGTTTGGCAGTTGAAACATGTCCAGCAATGCCGTTTCCAAAAAAAGTAAGTTCTCGCTTTCCACGAGTATGATCAAAATATTGCGTTGCAAGTGCTAAATCGCCAGGCTTTAACTCTTCACGGAGACTGCCCACAGCAGAAACAGAAAAGATTTGTCTGCAACCAAGCTTTTTTAATGCAAAAATATTAGCACGATAATTAACTTCATGAGGTAAAAACTGGTGATGCATACCGTGGCGAGCAAGAAATAGAACCTCCTTGTTATGGTAAGACCCTTGAAGAATTAAAGAGGATGGATCTCCAAAAGGAGTAGAAATATGATGTTCTTTATGAATGTGAAGCCCTTCAAGTGCATAAAAACCAGAACCACCGATGATTGCAAGCATAGCATTTTTCCTTAAAATATTGATAACGGCATTGATTAAAAATGTTGCATGATGTTTTACAATAAAAGCCATGCAATTTGTATTTTAAGCACTCCAAAAAATTGTTAATAATTCGTTTATATATTTAATCTGGAAGTGTTTTTAAATCAAGTCGTACAAGATTTTATTAATATATTATAGATTAAGGATAAAAAAACTAAAAAAACACTGGACAATACATTGTTGCGGATATATAACGCGTTCTTCGGGTTGGTGTGTTTGTGTAGATTTTAAATCTAATTTACTTCAATCATATTTTCCCTTAAATAATTAAAGATATTATAAATCTTCAGTTAAAAATTCAGATATCAAATCTGGTGATTTGTAAGGGTTTAAGTTTTAATCTTTACGCGCTTGGTTTGCGAATTTTTAAAAAGATGAATGATATCTCGAGTTGCGCTGTCTTGTTATCAAGATAGTCAATTTCGGACCTTATTGGACATTGTTAATAAAACTTTTTCTAGAGAAAAGGATACATGGGCGGTGGTGCTCAACAATTGTTTGCAACAAAAAGCAAATCCTCAAGATAAATTTGCTTTGCGTTCAGTTGTTGAACAGCAATGTTCAAGTCACTACTGATCGTGTATTATTTTCAATAACCCTAAAATTTTTTTGGGATGACTTGAAAGTTTAGCAAATTTATACTTGCAGCATTTTAAAATTATTGAAGCGAGTAATCGCTTTATAAAGATAAATGTGTAAACTTGAGAGTTTGATCCTGGCTCAGAACGAACGCTGGCGGCAGGCCTAACACATGCAAGTCGAGCGTGAAGCATCTTTCGGGATGTGGAAAGCGGCAGACGGGTGAGTAACGCGTGGGAACGTACCTTTTGGTGGGGGATAACCATTAGAAATGATGGCTAATACCGCATATACCTTTCGAGGGAAAGATTTATCGCCAAAAGATCGGCCCGCGTTAGATTAGGTAGTTGGTAGGGTAATGGCCTACCAAGCCTACGATCTATAGCTGGTTTGAGAGAATGATCAGCCACACTGGAATTGAGAAACGGTCCAGACTCCTACGGGAGGCAGCAGTGGGGAATCTTGCACAATGAGCGAAAGCTTGATGCAGCCATGCCGCGTGAGTGATGAAGGTCTTCGGATTGTAAAACTCTTTCAATTGTGAAGATGATGACGGTAGCAATAGAAGAAGCCCCGGCTAACTTCGTGCCAGCAGCCGCGGTAATACGAAGGGGGCTAGCGTTGTTCGGAATTACTGGGCGTAAAGAGCACGTAGGCGGGTTATCCAGTTAGAGGTGAAATCCCAAGGCTCAACCTTGGAACTGCCTTTGATACTGATAGCCTAGAGTTTGTGAGAGGGTGGCGGAATATCCAGTGTAGAGGTGAAATTCGTAGATACTGGATGGAACACCATTGGCGAAGGCAGCTACCTGGCACAATACTGACGCTAAGGTGCGAAAGCGTGGGGAGCAAACAGGATTAGATACCCTGGTAGTCCACGCCGTAAACGATGTGTGCTAGTTATCGGGACGTTGGTCTCGGTGACGCAGCTAACGCATTAAGCACACCGCCTGGGGAGTACGGTCGCAAGATTAAAACTCAAAGGAATTGACGGGGGCCCGCACAAGCGGTGGAGCATGTGGTTTAATTCGAAGCAACGCGCAGAACCTTACCAGCTCTTGACATCCCGATCGCGAATAGCAGAGATGCTTTTCTTCAGTTAGGCTGGATCGGTGACAGGTGCTGCATGGCTGTCGTCAGCTCGTGTCGTGAGATGTTGGGTTAAGTCCCGCAACGAGCGCAACCCTCGCCCTTAGTTGCTACCATTTAGTTGGGCACTCTAAGGGAACTGCCGGTGACAAGCCGGAGGAAGGCGAGGATGACGTCAAGTCCTCATGGCCCTTATGGGCTGGGCTACACACGTGCTACAATGGCGGTGACAGTGAGCAGCGATCCCGTGAGGGTCAGCTAATCTCCAAAAGCCGTCTCAGTTCGGATTGTACTCTGCAACTCGAGTACATGAAGTTGGAATCGCTAGTAATCGTGGATCAGCATGCCACGGTGAATACGTTCCCGGGCCTTGTACACACCGCCCGTCACACCATGGGAGTTGGTTCTACCCGAAGCCGGTGAGCGAACCCGCAAGGGACGTAGCCGATCACGGTAGGGTCAGCGACTGGGGTGAAGTCGTAACAAGGTAGCCGTAGGGGAACCTGCGGCTGGATCACCTCCTTTCTAAGGATTAAGTCATACAGATTGTTTAAGTTTTTGCTTAAGCCTGTTGGCTATGATCATAAAGAAACAAATGCAAGCATTTTGCGAGGATCACCGTCCTTGTATCCTTTTCTCAAAGATTCTTTTGCTTTTATATAAAGCCTGACGTCTGTTTGAAACAGATCTGGAGATAATTTCTAGGTCATTTTGCAATCAGTAGGCAATTAAGTAAAGCGGGCTCGTAGCTCAGTTGGTTAGAGCGCGCGCTTGATAAGCGTGAGGTCGGAAGTTCAAGTCTTCCCGGGCCCACCATCGTTTATCCTTTTCAGATGGCTGAAGGGGCATTAGCTCAGCTGGGAGAGCATCTGATTTGCATTCAGAAGGTCAGCGGTTCAAATCCGCTATGCTCCACCAACCGTCGCCATTAAATGCAACGGTTGATAGGATCAAGCAGATGAGAAGGAAATGACATTAAAAGATGCAATCAAAAGATAAGATTGCAGTCAATATTGGTTAATGCTATGGATAGTGGTGCTATGCTTTAAGATTGAATATAGATGCAATTATCACATAGATGTAAGATATCCCATTAATGAGATATCTTCAGTCATGTTAATAAAAGCTTGCTAGTAATAGCTATTTAAAGAATTTTTGTAGAAAGAATAAAGTTTCGTTTTGTATTGGCTAGATTTAAGTAGCTATATAAAACGTGAAAAGATGTTACATCACCTAATCAAGATTGAATATTGATGGGTTTGTGATATCGCCCTATTGGATATTGTAAATAAGAAGCTAAGTTTTATAACCGCGCTGAAATGCGTTGATCTAGTTCGATCAACAGCAGTTCTGGCTACAGATGGTGTTAAAAATTGCTGTGATATATCATATTTTATGTTGAGCTTTTGTTTAAGATAAAATGGTGGTTGTTAGAGTGCATATTTATCGCTATGTGTGGCAAAAGCGTAATATTGAAGTATACAAAGGGCATTTGGTGGATGCCTTGGCGTATGGAGGCGATGAAGGACGTGTTAGGCTGCGAAAAGCCCGGTGGAGCTGCCAAAAAGCTTTGATACCGGGATGTCCGAATGGGGGAACCCACTCTTTTAGAGTATTTCAATGTGAATACATAGCATTGGAAGGCAAACCTGGGGAACTGAAACATCTAAGTACCCAGAGGAAAGGAAATCAACGAGACTCCGTTAGTAGTGGCGAGCGAACGCGGACCAGGCCAGTGGCCTTAACATAACAACCAGAATCAGCTGGAAAGCTGAGCGATATTGGGTGATAGCCCCGTATGGGTACAGTTATATTAGGGTCCTTGAGTAGGGCGGAACACGTGAAATTTTGTCTGAATATGGGGCGACCACGCTCCAAGCCTAAGTACTCCCATACGACCGATAGTGAACAAGTACCGTGAGGGAAAGGTGAAAAGCACCCCCATGAGGGGAGTGAAACAGACCCTGAAACCGGATGCCTACAATCAGTCGGAGCCCGAAAGGGTGACGGCGTACCTTTTGTATAATGGGTCAGCGACTTGGTCTATTGAGCAAGCTTAAGCCGTTAGGTGTAGGCGTAACGAAAGTGAGTCTGAATAGGGCGTTTAGTTCAATGGATCAGACCCGAAACCGGGTGATCTAGCCATGGGCAGGTTGAAGATGCGGTAACACGCATTGAAGGACCGAACCAGAGAATGTTGAAAAATTCCTGGATGACTTGTGGCTAGGGGTGAAAGGCCAATCAAACCCGGAGATAGCTGGTTCTCCGCGAAAACTATTTAGGTAGTGCGTTGTGTGATTACCTTTGGGGGTAGAGCACTGGATGGGCTAGGGGGGCGCGAGCCTTACCAAACCTAACCAAACTCCGAATACCAAAGAGTACAGCACAGCAGACACTCTCAGGGTGCTAAGGTCCTGAGAGGAAAGGGAAACAGCCCTAACCGCCAGCTAAGGTCCCTAAATAATGGCTAAGTGGGAAAGGATGTAAGACGGCCAAGACAATCAGGAAGTTGGCTTAGAAGCAGCCATCTTTTAAAGAAAGCGTAATAGCTCACTGATCTAATTAAGCTGTCTCGCGCCGAAGATGTACCGGGGCTAAAGCCATTTACCGAAGCTGCGGGTTACACTTTTATTAGTGTAGCGGTAGCGGAGCGTTCTGTAAGTCTGTGAAGGAAGACTCGTGAGAGCTTCTGGAGATATCAGAAGTGAGAATGCTGACATGAGTAGCGATAAAGAGTGTGAGAAACACTCTCACCGAAACCCCAAGGTTTCCTGCGCAAGGCTAATCCGCGCAGGGTGAGCCGGCCCCTAAGCTGAGGGCGAAAGCCGTAAGCGATGGGAATCAGGTTAATATTCCTGAGCCTGCTAGGTGTTGACGAATAGTTGAAGCTGTATAAGTTAATCGGATTATTTATGCAGTCACACTATTCCAGGAAATAGCCCTAGCGATAGACCGTACCCGAAACCAACACAGGTGGGGGGGTAGAGTATACCAAGGTGCTTGAGAGAACTGCGTTGAAGGAACTCGGCAAATTACCTCCGTAACTTCGGGATAAGGGGGCCCTTTTAGAAGGCAACTTTTAAAAGGGGGCACAGAAATGGGGGTGGCGACTGTTTACTAAAAACACAGGACTCTGCGAAGCCGTAAGGCGATGTATAGGGTCTGACGCCTGCCCGGTGCCGGAAGGTTAAGAGGAGGTGTGCAAGCACTGAATTGAAGCCCCGGTAAACGGCGGCCGTAACTATAACGGTCCTAAGGTAGCGAAATTCATTGTCGGGTAAGTTCCGACCTGCACGAATGGCGTAACGATCTCCCCACTGTCTCCAACGCAGACTCAGCGAAATTGAATTCTCCGTGAAGATGCGGAGTACCCGCGGTTAGACGGAAAGACCCCGTGCACCTTTACTATAGCTTCGCAGTGATATCAGAGATGTTTTGTGTAGGATAGGTGGGAGCCTTTGAAGCGTAATCGCTAGATTGCGTGGAGGCAACCTTGAAATACCACCCTTGATGTTTTTGATATCTAACCACGCTCCGTTATCCGGAGCTGGGACCCTGCGTGGTGGGTAGTTTGACTGGGGCGGTCGCCTCCCAAATAGTAACGGAGGCGCGCGATGGTGGGCTCAGACTGGTCGGAAATCAGTCGCTGAGTGCAATGGCATAAGCCCGCCTGACTGTGACACTGACAAGTGGAGCAGAGACGAAAGTCGGTCATAGTGATCCGGTGGTTCTGAGTGGAAGGGCCATCGCTCAACGGATAAAAGGTACGCCGGGGATAACAGGCTGATACCCCCCAAGAGTTCACATCGACGGGGGTGTTTGGCACCTCGATGTCGGCTCATCACATCCTGGGGCTGGAGCAGGTCCCAAGGGTATGGCTGTTCGCCATTTAAAGTGGTACGTGAGCTGGGTTTAGAACGTCGTGAGACAGTTCGGTCCCTATCTGCCGTGGGTGTTTGAGACTTGAGAGGAGCTGTTCCTAGTACGAGAGGACCGGAATGGACATACCTCTGGTGGACCGGTTGTCACGCCAGTGGCACAGCCGGGTAGCTATGTATGGAAGGGATAACCGCTGAAAGCATCTAAGCGGGAAGCCTCCCTCGAAAATAGGTCTCACTTGAGAGGCGTGGTAGACCACCACGTTGATAGGTCGGGTGTGGAAGCGCAGTAATGTGTGGAGCTTACCGATACTAATTCCTCGAATAACTTCAATATAGCTTTTGTTCACACATAGCGATAAATTTGTGTCTCAGTGCGATAAAGTAGTATCGTAGTCATGATGATTTTAATTAAATTTATTTAGAATGTTTGAATATGTCTGTTTGATCGATCAAGTAACACCTAAAAATTATATTGTTTAACTTAAAAAGCGATATAATAACTCTAGCATCGGCTAAGTTATTAGGCGCGGTTTTAGCTTCTTATTACAATCCTCAATGCAAGTTGAGGCGTTTAGATAGACTGGTGATTCATAGCGAGCGACCCAGCACCCGATCCCATCTCGAACTCGGAAGTGAAAACGCTCAGCGCCAATGGTACTTCGGCTTAAGCCGCGGGAGAGTAGGACATTGCCAGTCTTTTTAAGCGCATCAACATTTGCATTTTACATTGATCATTTTTGGATTAATGATTTATCCTCACTACATTTATCATCCACATTTATCATCCATTGCGATGATAGCAATATGCTATCAAACAACTAAAACTGGCAAACAACTAAAACTGGCAAACAACTAAAACTGGCAAACAATTAAAATTGACTAAGCAACCAATGCTGGATCAACATTTAAGCTGATATTGCACATATTGTCCCTTAAAAATAATCACTATAATAAATGATGCAAGTGCTTGCATTGTCTTTGTTAAAAGCAATTTTGACAAATCACAATGATGGGGACAACGAGGGGGCACAATCATGGGTGGTAACGATGGGTTGTTTATGGTGATTGAAAGGATGTAAATGACTTCGTATGATTGGAAGTTACCATCAAATTGAATGTTGCAATCTAATGGGCAAGCTAAATCAATTTGATATATCTGTTGTAGCAAACGATGTTGGGCATAAGCCAAATCAAAAGATATTTGTAAAGATCATGATGATTGAAAAACTAAATGCTTTGAAGACAAAGGCTTAATTTAACGAATATACGCCAACCAAACGATAGGTGGATTTAGTTAAGCAGTATCGTTTGACGATGGAAAGGACAATGACAAAGATCCAATGGAGTGGATTGCTTGAATGAGGCAACTACAGTTGCAAGTAATGCCTGAAAATTGATGGATAATCCATCTGATGGTATGGCAGCAATTTGGGTGTTTATGAAAGCATTTGGTTGGGTGGGATCCGTGCTCGGATTTTGGCGATTAGCTCCATGGGGCGATCTTTGGTGCTTGTCCAACCTGTTTGGTGGTTTTTATATAATTTTGCAAACTCAATTAAAGCTTTGGTATGCTCATCAGGTTTTAGGTCACAAAATAGATATGTTGTCTTATCGTGCATTTTAAAAGCAACCGAGCAAGGATGATCACAAGCTGCCATGCATTCAATCTGGCAGATTTCAAAATCTTGTAAAAGGGTTGTATCTTTTGCAAATTTTTTTAAAAAATCTAGCCCAGGGCGATATTCTCCAAATCTTTTGCCACAACTTGTGCATATGATCATCTGGTGCTTTGGATTTGTTGTAGATTTGCTCATGGGCTATGTTTGTTCATTTTAGAAAACAACTGCTGATATATAAACGCTGCCATGGGTGGAGTGCCTTTGGTGATCAAACATTAGGAGTTGCGTAGAAAGTGCACTAACGATAATTGCTGGGCTTTAGCTATGGTGGAGTATGAAGCTTGCAATTGTGTGCTTAAAGCAGCCAGTGCGGTTGCGGATTCATTAACATTAGCGGTTGTGATGTTATCGGTAGTTGTTTTAATGATACTCAAAAAAGAATTGTGCAATCCTTTACTGCTTTCGAGCTCAGCATGGACGCGTCCGTTGCTAGCTTCTAATTGGCGAATTTCTCGCAATGATTGTTCACCAAGTTGGCGTGCGTTTTCGATGAAATGTTTACGCTCTTGGACTGTCAAATTTTTCTGAGCGCTAGAGCGTAAACGCAAAAGTCCGTCAATTAATTTTTGAAAAGCAGGCTCTGCTGCAGATACGCCATATGAAAGTTTTTTGGATATATTAATTGTAATTTCGCTAGCTTGATAAAGTTCTTGGTCTTGTTGGCCAGGGGTAGTAAAACTACTAATATAAGACTGGTTTGTGCCGCCAAGATCAAAATATGGAACAACATTGGCAGTTTCTGTTCTAGGAATTTGGTTGGCTTGCGATCCAGGATAATTAGCCAATGTTGCAAGGTCACGAACAGGTGGATTTTTATAGTTTTCTCCACCAAAAATATAACGATCGCCAATGCGAGAATTCAAGACAGCCTCAACACTTACCAATAGATGCTCAGAAATTGTACCTTGTAAATTTGGAGGAGGGTCTTCTTGTGATGTTAAGACATTGGTTGCTGTTGAAATTAAGCTGCTGGCAGTTTTTGCCAAATCTGTTAGAACAGCGGTATAAGAGCTGGTTTGAGTTTGAGCAAGATTTGCTGATTCAATGTATGATTCGCGCTCAAGTTTTTCTTGCCGGAATGAAACAATTCTATAGGCATCAGCACGATAATCACGTAGCTCTTGGAATTTTTTTCCAGTGGCAACCCTTGCAGAGTGCAAATCAAAATTGGTTTGATTGAGTTTAATACGTTCAATATTTGTAAGTAATGCTGAAACCGTTGATGTGTAAGTCATCAGATTATCCCTTTTAAAACTATATTACTATGATCAAGGTTTTGTCTCTAGTGTTCATAAGGATCTTTTGGGTTATGGAGTTGGAAAGAGTTGATCATATTGTAAGTATCAAAGCACTATCTAGCTTAAAATATGCAAAAACAATACCACCAGAGATAATGAATGAGAGAAGGTTGCAAATAAGTTGCTATTGACAATCATTATCAATAAATGATAGATAGATCCATTATTTAAAAACAGTACTCTTTTAAGAGATTCATGCAATGGAATGTCATTAAAAACCATTAAAAACCATTAAAAACCAATGTTAAATGTTATTACTTATTTAGTTAGAAAAGTTTTTTTATGAACAATCGTAAAAGGGACAATCAACGTCTTAAAGGCTTGATCATTTCAGTGGTCATGATGTTATCGATTGTGTCTGTTGCCCATGCCCAACCAGAGCTGAATATTTATTCGTTGAGGCAACCATTTTTGATTGATCCGGTGTTAGAGCTTTTTAGTCAAAAAACTGGCGTTAAAATTAATATGATTTACGCAGGAAAAGGTTTGTTGGCGCGTTTGGAAGCTGAAGGCGAACATTCTCCAGCAGATATTTTGATCACATCGGACCTCCAAAGCTTGTTGCGTGCTAGAGACCGTGATCTTTTGGGAGTGTATCAAAGTCAATATATTATGGATAAAGTGCCAGAATGGTTACGCGATCAAGATGGTAGATGGGTAGCTTTAACTAAGCGTGCTAGAATTATTTATGCATCAAAAAATCGTGTAGCTAAAAATGAAGTAACCCATTATGAGGATCTTACTGATCCTAAATGGAAAGGACGTATTTGCATACGCTCGGGCAAGCATCCTTATAATATAGGGCTGATATCTGCTTTAATGTACCATTGGGGAGAGGATAAGACAGTGCAATGGTTAAAGGGTATTAAAGAAAATCTTGCGCGCAAGCCGCAAGGCAATGATAGAGCTCAAATAAAAGCCGTATGGCAAGGTATTTGTGATATTGGGGTTGGCAACTCTTATTATTATGGCAGAATGTTGGATGACAAAGAGCAAAAGGCTTGGGCCTTATCTGTAAACCCTGTTTTTGTAGCAATTAACAATCAAGGCGTGCATATGAATGTTTCAGGTATTGCAATGACAAAATCATCTAAAAATCGTGAGCTGGCTGGCCAATTAATAGATTTTATGGTCTCAGTGCAAGCGCAAGAACATTACAGTGCTAAAAATTGGGAATATCCTGTGCACCAAGATGCCAAAACCCATGGGCAACTTGATAAGCTTGGAACTTTCAAATCAGATGCTACAAATCTGGAAAGATTTTTTATATATAGAAAACGCGCAAGCGAAATTATAGACGAAATTGGCTTTGACCAATAAACCCTAATAGGCGATATAGGTACACTGAATGCATGTGTATAATAGCAAATGGTTTATAGTGCCTATTTTAGGTGTTTTGTTGGTATTGGCACCTATCCTTTCAACTGTTATCATTGCATTTGATGCCAATGAAAATATCTGGAATAAACTAGCTGGTAACGTCTTAAGCCATTATTTAATCAATAGCTTTCTGTTAATGTTTTTTGTTGGTGTAGGGGTTGCTATCATCGGTACGTATACAGCTTGGATTGTAACGATGTATAGGTTTCCAGGGCAAAAAATACTAGAATGGTTGTTAATTTTGCCATTAGCATTGCCGTCTTTTTTGGCTGCTTTTATCTATACTGATTTTTTAGAATATGCAGGCCCAATACAAACAGCGATACGAGATTGGTTTTTGCTAGAATCAGG
>CBCXTS010000006.1:0-4902 GCA_965178085.1 Alphaproteobacteria bacterium
GGGTGGAGACCAAAATATCTCAGCACAAGATCTAGAAGATCGATACTTCACTCACTGCGACCCTAGGCTCAATGCAAGCCAGAGTATCGAAATTGCGATTGAGATTGCAAAATTGATTTAGGTAATGCTATGTATTATATTATATTCACCATACTGCTGGGACTGCTGGCATTCAGTGCAGAAGCCATCCCAATGCGCGCAGCGAGTTGCGTCGTGCTACCCAACATACATCATGCACAAATACCGCGGAGCTTTAATATGTCATCCTCGATGGATCATCTCAATGGATCGTGGCAATACGCCTTAGGAGAGAGACTTCACATCACAGGAAAAATCCTGGACGATAATTGCGATCCATTGGTAGGGGCCACAATACAAATTTGGCAAAAGAGCCCTACTGGCAAAGAAGTGAATTTCAACTACGAACCTTTAATCAACGATGATTTGTACGACGATACAGGTTTTGCCAACACCGGTTCCGCAGTTACAAACAGCAATGGAGAGTATCATTTTTTCACAGTTGCACCGAAAGATGGAACAATAAATTTTGTCATCACTTACGATGAATATCCCACATTCTCTGGCATGATGTACCTCACAAATGCAGCGTTGCTCAACGCTCAAAAACATGGACCAATCAGAAAACTTCACAAAGAATTACAAAATCTTTTCATAGCGCAAAAGTACCCCAAAGGTGATGGACAATACACAACACATTACTTTGACATTTCCGTTGGGATTAGGCAATAAATGCTAATCAATAGCATTTCACACGCAGAAACAATAA
This sequence comes from Alphaproteobacteria bacterium, assembly GCA_965178085.1. Lineage (GTDB taxonomy): Bacteria > Pseudomonadota > Alphaproteobacteria > CBCXTS01 > CBCXTS01 > CBCXTS01. Next base: position 788 of record CBCXTS010000006.1, read on the forward strand.
TCGATAATATACTGCGCTCTTGCCCATGTAATATATACGTCGATATGGAGTTCATGTGTTATAGACAAAAATACGATATCTGTCTGGTGCAAATCATGCATCAACACAACATCTTTCTATTTGATACCATTGCAATCCCACTAGAGCAATTAATCCCAATATTTACACATGATAAAATCACTCAAATATTTTTTGCATGCAAGCAGGACATTATATCGCTGCTCACCAATGCATCAATAATACCATCTAACATTATTGATCTGCAAATATACGCAATGTTATGCAAGCATTACAACGGCACCCCAGGATATAAAGCATCATTGCATGATTTTCTGGGAATTGAGATCTCGAAAGACTGTACACGCAGCAATTGGAGGTTGCGCCCTTTAACGGATGCTCAAATATCATACTCAATAAATGATGTGAGATATTTAGAAACATTACACGCAAAATTATACGACATACTCACAGAACGCAATTATATGGATTTCGCCATCCTGGAATGCGCGACTTTCCTTGAATCAATACAAGAATCTATGGTAAATCATAGTATAGGGGAGCCCCAGCGCGATAGAACTGAATTACAACACCTCATTAAGTTATGGTTAAAGATCAAAAGCTCAGAGCTTGACATTTCGTCACACTTGTGCGCAACGAACAAATGGGTAGATCACATTTTAGGACAAGATGATGAATTCCTCGAAAATTGGAGATATACACTCCTAGGCTCACAGATAACCTCCTTCATACGGGGCAAGGAGTATATATCATTCTCATGCAATTCCAGCACATTATCCACACATCTTCCTCAAAATTGACTTCAATGAACTAGATATGCGCGCATTCGAGGACAAGCCAACACATATTTTCTCAATGATGCTCATGTCCCTGAGGCTCCATTTGATAATAAACGGCCTTGCAACATTCCATATATTTATATCCGGATCCAATTGAGACAAAACACCTTCCAGCATCACTATGGTCTTCTGAAATAGAAGCAATTCTTCTTGAGCCTTCATGTCAAACTCACTCATAATATTGAATAATTTTTTAAGAATTTCACCAAATTTGACCTCACTAGATTTTTTGTTCGCAATAGACTGCCCAATGATTTTACATGCTAGTACAAATCTATGATAATCACGCGCAACGTATCCAGCTCTAAAATGCACATCTGCCACCAACTCATAGTCCCCTTCCAAAAAACCGCGAAAAATCTCGGTTAAATAGCGGCGCGAATCCACACTCAACCTTCCAACAATTCCAAAATCTATAAGGCATATATTACCATTCCGGACCAAGACGTTTGCTGGATGTATATCTGCATGAAATATTCCATCTCGATATATCTGTTTAATAAAAATGGTAATTAGATCCTCTGCTAACCGCTGCCTATCTCCAGGAGCTTCGGTTATCTTACATCCATCAATCCACTCCATCGTCAATATATTCTCATTGCTAAAATCCCAGTATATCTGCGGTAAGTACACTTCTGGTTCATGATGAATATGATCTCGTATAACAGAGGCATTGGCCGCCTCCATCAACAGGTTCAACTCTATGAGTAATCCACGCTCGAACCTCGTGATCACTGAATCTAATTCTAATCTACGCATTCTACGAGATAGAAATGACATAATGGCAATAGTTCCTCGTATGAATCTAATATCATCAGCAAATTTCTTCTTAATGCCGGGTCTCAAGATTTTAATTGCAACCATTTCCCCAGAACATAGGACTGCTTTGTGCACTTGTGCCACAGACGCAGATGAAATAGCGTCCTGGGAGATATAGGAAAAACAACCAGGAAATGCACGATTTATAATCTCTAATGCCTTTTCTGAAGAAAATTGCGGTATCCTATCTTGCAATAAAACCAAATCATTGATGATATCCTCATCAAATAAGTCCACCCTAGTAGATAGCATCTGACCAATCTTTACAAAGATGGGCCCCATAAGAGGGAAAAGTACTCTAAATCTCACCTTAATACCAATGCGCCTTGTGATAGCAAAAATGGCAAACAGGAATACGCAAATAAATCTCTTCATGATCTCATGGTACAAATAGATATTGAATTATCAATACATCCTATTGACATCCTTGTGATTTCTATCCATACTGCATCGGAATAATTCAGCTTGTGCTGTATATTTAGATGGTAGGTAATATCCTATACTCACTCAAGTCCATCATAAAACTCGGTGATAGATCTATTATATATCAAGCATCACCAAATGCTCCTAGAAAAGTTCATATAGCACTGGCAGCATGGTTCTCATTATTGGAAACTTTATTGTGGTGCGGATCAATAGTACTCATTCTTGGCAAAATACTATGTGTCATCGCATGGAAATCTGATTCAGTACACCATTTCATCAAGGGAAACATAGCAAATAAAATCATAGATATGGCATCATATTGCTGCATAGCCCTGATTTTTCTCGCATTCATTACAACCTCAATATTACACATCATGATCAAAGCACGTGATTCAAAGCACAAAACTGCAACAGATCAACAGGATATCAAGCCATGCAACAAGATACACACTCTACTGAAATTATGCAAAAACGATACTAAAACGGTATTCCATAGTAATGCATCACTACACGAAATACAGGACACCATGAATCACCATGGAGCCAAGAATGACTGCTTAATCATAGAGATCCCAAGATTCGACAGTGCATCTTGCAACATGACATCATCTCATAGTATTGAAAGAAATAAAATCATTATGGTAAGCATTGTGATATGCTTATTAGTTATATTATTAGATGTACTTCGTCGATTGCGGAAAAATGATGGAACATATATCATCCCACCAATACATAGGTTCTTATTCGACAAATCTGAAGAAATGGGTGGGTTCTCTCTTGATGTAATAGACATAGGTGCAGCGCTTACAACTATTATTATGATAATTGTAGGTATAATACTCAAAATACAAGAGTATAAGAAGTACAAGGAGTATCATAAACTCAATAGTAGTGATAAATGGGAGGAATATACCGAATTAGCACTTTGGCAAAGCAGACAACACAGTGAGAATGCTAATACTACTTGGGAGGATATGACAGAAGTTACAGACCATTCTTCCGACCCAGAAAACAATACTGAAGGAGAAGGAGGCAAATATATCAAAATATACATGGTGCGATGTCAAAACAACACAACAAATGGAAAGATACAAAAATGCATGGAATACACTGTACCATTTAATTACAAACTATCCACAAGCCCAATATCAGAGTTCTTGTCCATCGATCTAGCATCGCCGCTTAATTCTGATCTATGCATGCGCCGTCGCTGATGTTAAGATATAAGCAATATATGATATAATACAATGGGAATGTTGTTCTCGTATAGAAATATGAAAAAAATTATATCTACGTTAATGGGATGTAGTATATTGATGCTTAATACACCCGCATATGGAGGATTATATAATTCTCCAGTTGTTATCGATCCCACATCGCAACTCATGACAAACGCATGGAGCGAAGCATTTCTCAATGGAATGATTACCACGTGCACAGACATCCTAACTGCTAACGGTAGAGTTAGAGATGAAAAATTGGGTGCAAAGCTCGTCAGAGAGAGAATTGCAAAACTGTATAGCATTATAGGCTCCACCTCCCAGGGCTTTAGGCTTAAGCAGCCATGGAGTAGAGAGAGTTTCATGGAGATAGGGGATAAATTGATTGATCATTGTAGAAAAAATCCGCATGATAATGCGCTTACTGCTGCATTGACTCTAATGAACAATGGCGCTGGCAATGCGCTCAAACCAAATAATAGGAGCGAGATGTTTGATAGCCCAAGAAGAGAAGTATTCAATGGCAACCCCAACAATTGGCAATCAAGTGATATATGGAGGAGGAACGATGGCGCATCTTTAGATTCATGGTCCGAGAATACAAACTCGCATTCTACTCAGGGCCCGGGCAGGAGGTCTGGACCATTGATGCTGGAATAAATGAAACCAGATCTCATATCACTGCGCAGTAAAATTGATAAAATAGACACAGAGTTGTGCACGCTACTGGTCACACGAATGGGGATTGTGCACGAAGTAGGTCAGTATAAGTCTACTACTAGCACCAATGCAA
>CBCXTS010000007.1:0-29626 GCA_965178085.1 Alphaproteobacteria bacterium
GTGCAAGAGCGTGCCCTTGCTCAATGTAATCAAGCCATTTTGTTCTCCTATTAGCATCAGAATGATCATTATATGTTGCAATGGTGTTATATTTAATGGCAAGAGATTTGAGTAATTTTATACTCACGCGTTGATCTTCACATAAAATTGCATCGCATTGTTGTAGAAGATCAATTGATCTCAATGTAATGTCGCGCTTGTTGCCAATAGGAGAAGCTATTAAATATAAAGCAGGACGTTCAGGCTTTAGTACTTGGCCAAATTCTGGTAACAGTGAAGAGAAAGAAGATTTTTTTGAAATATCTGACATTGGGTCCATATTTTATTGTACAATATTGTTTATTATTTTGGTAGAGATAAGTTAGTTAAGGTAAGTATAGATTAATGGTTAAATATAGTAGACATTGTTACAGTAAGTGGCGCATTGTTGTAGCGTTATTGTGCCTAGTGATGATACAAGCATGTGCAGTGCACGAGCCGAGCGCGCCCAATTTATTAGATCAGCTTGCAAAGCCTGATTCTCAAGTGCGTTCAGACAGAGACAGCAAGTATCTTGATGAGCCAATAGGTTTTATATTTGATCATCAAAATCCATCTAATGAGGATGAACAGTCTATTCCTCTTTTGCAAAACGGCTTGGCCGGTATAAACTCCGATCAAGATTTAATAAATCAGAGTGAGTTGTCAACGAATATTGATGGTAGTCCGATAAAAAGACAAGCAAATAATCAACCATTATGGAATTTAGGAAATAGATTGGTTCGTTTTGCAACGCGTAAAGAAATAGAAGATTTTCGTCGTTCGCAAGCGCAAACAAAAACAAAGGGATCTGCACAAATTGATGAATCTTTGCTAGGGGAGCTGGAACAAGATAAGCTTGGGTCTCGATCAAGTTTACTTAGCTATACAACAGATTTGTATGTTGATGATGGCGATATTACCCAACAAAACTTAGAAGAAACACAGCTTCCATGGGGACAGGTGATTATCGAGTTATCACGTCAAGAAGACTATTTACAAGCTCAAGAAGCCAATAAGAATCGTAAAGTTTTTGAAGAAAAGATTGCAAACCTCAAAACACTGCAAAAGCGAGCAGTACAAGAGCAACATTCTGCGCTTTTATCTCTGCCGACTTTAGATGATAAAGTGGGTTCAGCTGATGGTATTGTAAATTCGATCTTTTCTAATGAAGATAAAATCGATCAATATTATAATATTGCGTTAATGGTTCCACTTTCGGGTAAATTGAAAGAAATTGGAGAAAGTATGCGAGATAGCGCAATGCTGGCGCTATTTGATTTAAATTATAATAATATCAAATTGAGTGTATATGACACAGCATCAAACTATCAAACTATCCAACAAACAACATTGCAAATAATACATGATAAAGTTGATGTTATATTGGGGCCAGTTTTAAGCGAAAATACCGTAGAAGTTAGCAACATCATAGCCCAACATCATATTCCATTGATTAGCTTCTCAAACAGCAAAGACGCAATTACAGCACAAAGCACTACTAAACCTACAACATATGTGATGGGTTTCTTGCCAGAACAGCAAATAGATACTCTACTTAAAACATTATCAAATAAACACAATACCAGCAATGTATCTGGTAATAAGCAAGAGGGTGTTGTTGCACAAATTGATGCAGCGGTAGCATTCGGTTTGTTGGTTCCTGATAGCGCATATGGTCGTTTAGTAAGCGATGTTTTTGTAAAAAAGGCTACAAAGTTTAATGATGTTAATGTCAAAATAGAATTTTATAAAAGTGATACAAAAGATTTTTCAGAAAACATTAAAAGACTAACAAATTGGCAAGAGCGTAAGCGCAATCTACAAAATAAATTAAAAGAATTGGATCTAATTCAATCGCGTACTTTTTTACAGAATCAAGAGATTGCCCAACTGAGTGTTCAAGAAACATTAGGAGATTTGCCATTCAAGTATCTTTTAGTTGCTTCAAGTGATCAGATTGAGTTACGAACAATTGCTGCGCAATTAGATTATTTTGATGCTGGGCCTAATAAATTGCAAATCATTGGGTTACAAGCATGGCAAAATTTTGAAGGCTTAGGAAATGAGCCAGCTTTGGATGGGGCATGGTTTGTTGGAGCTCCGGACAAACCATGGAAAATATATCATAATAAATTCAAGGAAGTTTATAAACGCTCTGGCGGAAGATTTGGAGCGCTTGCCTATGATGCGCTTGCAATTAGCGCATATTTGATAAACCAAGGCACTGATTTTAGTACAAACTTGCTTGTAGAGAACGGTTTTTCAACGACCAATGGTGCAGTTAGATTTTTAAGCAATGGTTTGAATGAAAGGTTGTATACACTTTATTCAATCGACCCTCAGGGAATAAATGTTGTTGATGATGCTCCCCCATCTTTTAATAACGCTATAGTGCAAGAATAAAATTAAAATGCATAATTTAAAATGGCGCACACCAGAAGCTATGTTACTTATAACTGCAGCAGCGGTACCATTGTCGCATGAGCTATGGATGACGCTTTTAAATAATTTTGTCTATGAACAAGCTAGTTTCACAGGGAAAGAAATTGGCATATTGCAGTCTGTGCGCGAGATACCTGGTTTTTTATCATTTGCAGTAGTTGCATTATTATTAGTAATGAAGGAGCAAACATTAGCATTAATAGCGCTTGGTCTGCTTGGTATAGGGGTATCTTTGACAGGTTTTTTTCCAACTGCCATAGGCCTTTATTGTATGACTTTTTTGATGTCAATTGGGTTTCATTATTTTGAAACTGTCCATGCATCTTTATCGTTGCAATGGATTAGTAAGAAACATGCGCCATTGGCATTGGCTAGGCAAATTTCGGCGCGTGCATTGGCATCTTTAGTGATATTTGCTTTTGTTTGGATTGCTTTTGAAATATTTGATATGCAATGGCTGTTTGTTTATTTTATAGGTGGGCTAAGCACTTTATTGGTATGTGTATTGGTTTGGTTGCTATATCCAAGTTTTACAAGTGATGTGATACAGCATCGTAATATTGTTTTACGTTGGCGGTATTGGTTATATTATTTACTGACCTTTATGAGCGGAGCTAGGAGACAAATTTTTCTTGTTTTTGCAAGCTTTTTGATGGTTGAAAAATTTGGTTTTGCGGTGAATGACATTGTACTGTTATATGCATTGAATTTTACAATTTCATTCTGGTTGGCGCCTAAAGTAGGTCAGTTAATTCAACGCTGGGGAGAGCAGAAGGCCTTACTTTTTGAATATGGCGGGTTGATAATAGTTTTTGTATGCTATGCTTTTGTTAATTCAGCTGAGTTAGCTGTTGTACTTTATATTATTGATCATTTGTTTTTTGCATTTGCGATTGCTATCAAAACGTATTTTCAAAAAATAGCCGATGAACGCGATATTGCCTCAACAAGTGGTGTTAGCTTTACGATTAATCATATTGCAGCAGTTGTAGTGCCTGCTGCTTTTGGTATTATTTGGCTTTATTCTCATGCGTTAGTGTTTTTGCTTGGTGGATTGATGGCTTTTATCTCACTTGTACTATCTTGCTTTATTCCTCAAAACCCTAGCTCTGGAAATGAAGTGCGGTTTTTAAAAACAACAATAGAAACTAATAAACAAAAACAAACTAATTAAAATTTGGAGAAAAATATCATTATGATCAAGCATCAATATGTCTATTCAATGCTCAATATGTCGAAATCTTGGCCGGGTGGGCGAGAAGTTTTAAAAGATATTACTTTACAATTTTTACCAGGTGCAAAGATTGGTGTGTTAGGAAATAATGGATCTGGTAAGAGTACATTATTAAAAATCATGGCCGGTGTTGATCAAAATATCAATGGAACCAGTCAAGCTGCTAGTGGGATTAAAATGGGCTATTTGGCACAAGAGCCTGAGCTTGATGATAATTTAAATGTACATCAAAATATCATGCAAGCAATGGGATCTATGGTTGATATAGTTAACCAATTTAATGCTATTAGTATGCGTCTTGGCGAAGTGATGAGTGATGATGAAATGGCACAGCTACTTGAAGAGCAAGGTGTGCTACAAGAGCAAATAGATGCAGCGGATGCTTGGGATTTGGAACGTAAGGTTGATGTTGCAATGGATGCATTGCGTTGTCCACCAGGAGATTGGCCTACAGACAAACTTTCAGGTGGTGAGCGTCGGCGGGTTGCATTATGTCGTTTGTTGCTTGAGCAACCTGACATGTTGTTGCTTGATGAACCGACTAACCATCTTGATGCTGATAGTGTATCATGGCTGCAAAGGTTTTTAGCCGACTATACAGGTACTGTAGTAATGGTAACTCATGATCGCTACTTTCTTGATAATGTAACTGGTTGGATTTTGGAAATAGACAGAGGAAGAGCCTTTCCCTATGAAGGGAATTATTCAAGCTGGTTGATACAAAAGCAAAAAAGGTTAGAGCAAGAATCGCGTGAAGATAAAGCACGTCTTCGTGTACTTGCGCATGAAAGTGAGTGGATTGCGGCTTCACCTAAAGCTCGCCAAGCAAAATCAAAAGCCCGTATTAACGCATATCAAGAACTTTTAAGCAAAGCAGGAGAAAAAGCACCTGAACATGGCCAAATTAATATTCCAGCTGGGCCAAGGTTAGGTAATGTTGTCATTGAAGCGCAAGATTTACAAAAAGCATATGATGATAAATTATTATTTGAGAATTTGAATTTTATCATTCCACCTGGTTCTATTGTAGGTATTATTGGAGCAAATGGGGCAGGTAAGACTAGCCTTTTTAGGCTTATCAGTGGACAAGATGGCGATTATCAAGGTAATTTAAAAATTGGAGAAACAGTGCATTTAGGCTATGTTGATCAATCACGCGACAGTTTGAATAATGACGCAACTGTTTGGCAGGAAGTTTCAGACGGGCTTGATCAAATAGAACTTGGCAAATTTAAAATGGCTTCGCGTGCTTATGTTGCATCGTTCAACTTTAAAGGAACAGATCAGCAAAAGAAAGTTGGTCAACTTTCAGGAGGTGAGCGTAATCGTATTCATATGGCAAAGATGTTAAAATCAGGAGCCAATTTACTTTTGCTTGATGAGCCTACCAATGATCTTGATGTAGATACGTTGCGTGCACTTGAAGATGCTTTAAATGATTTTGCGGGTTCTGCTATGATTATTAGCCATGATAGATGGTTTCTTGATCGTGTTGCAACACATATCCTGGCGTTTGAAGGAATGTCTCAAGTAGTTTGGTTTGAAGGTAACTATGGTGACTATGCAGAAGATCGAAAACGGCGCGGTTTAAGCAGCATGGAGCCTCAGCGTATTAAATATCGCAAAATCACATAATATTTGTAAATTCGCTTTTATAAAACTGACTTTACAATTTGAATACTAATTTGTTTTTGTTTTTGTTTGGACATTGAGGCCATTTTTCGTATAGGATACAACCTCGTCTAATGCCTCATAATACAAAGATGACACAGGTGTTTTTGCAAAGAGCTCATCAGTAGGCGGAAGAGGATAATTTTTGTTTTTAAGGCGTATTTTGACAGCTTCGATAAGACTTACCCAAAAGTCACTATTATATGCTTGTTCCCATCGATAGGCATCTGGAGCTAGCGTTTTTAGTGTTTTTGGATCTTTTTTTATTCTATTAAATAATATCTTGTGTTTATAAGTTTCATCGAAAGGTATATTGTATTTGGCAAACTTTGGGTGTCTATGCTCGATTGTTACATTTTGGCAAATATAGAAATTTCCAATGACTTCTTTGATAGTTTTTTCCCAAAATGCATCAATAGCACCATGTATGAACTCAAGATAATTCAATCCGCCCATTGCATATACAAAACGGTTGGATATAAAGACATGGTTATACGTAATATGAGCTCGTTGATGCATAGTAGCAGGTCCTTCTAAAGGGCAAGCTGCTGTATTTTCGATAGCAGCCTGACCTAAGATGCTATCCCAATATTGTGTAAGTGGCCATGTATCGTCAGCCATTATTCCATAGAAGGGCTCATTTGGAAATAAACGCCATGCTGTTTGATATAGCTTTCCGCCTCCGTTTGCTGGTGGGCATTTTAAAATATGTGCAAAAGATGGCAATTTCAAATGATCATAACTATCATCGTCATTATCAACCAATAGAAGCATCATATGTTTGGTGTGTAAAGCTTCACACTGTTGCATAAGATTGATAATATTTTGGGGACGTTTTCTAGTTGCAAGTAATATCATATTAAAATAGACACAAGATATATTGATCAAATTATAGTTTATATAATTTATTTATATTAAAGTTAAAAGCGATTGTTATCGATGCATATGTTGGTTTAAAATTTTAAAGAATTGATATTAAAATCAAAACCTTACATTAAATAACTGTTCTTGCTACAAGATAACCCCTGTAACACAAACAAAATTAGTATAGGTAATGCATTAACTTTATAAAATTAAAAGGTTTAATGATGTTGAACGGTTAATCTTTGCCGCAATTTTGATAATGATTGTTTAGGCATTGGGCGGCTAGTTTTTTAGCGCGCTCAATGTCTTCTGGAGACATGTAGCCTGCAATTTCTTCTTTTAATATGCCAGCATCTTTGTGTTTGTTAACTTCAGCAATGAAGGCCCACATATAAGATAGAATAAGGTATCCACGACTTTTTCCTTGTCCGTATAGTATTGAGCTTAAAAAATATTGTGCGCCAGCGTGTCCTTGTTTGGCAGATCTTTGGGTTAATTTGATTGCTCGTTTTTCGTTTTTTTGAAAGACTTTACCTCTGCTATACTCCCAGGCTAAAAAAATTTGTGCATCTGGGTTGCCTTGATCTGCTGCTTGTAAAAACCATTTTTCGGCTTCAACATAATCTTGTGTGACACCTTTGCCATGATAATATCTTGATGCTATATCAAATTGTGCCTGTTTGTTTCCTTTTTCTGCTGCAAGTTTTGACCATTTTGCAGCTTGCAAATAATCTCTTGAAACACCTTGTGCGTAATAATACATGCGGCCTAAATAATTTTGAGCTTCAACGCTACCTTCTTCGGCTGCAGCTATAAACCAATGCGCAGCTTGGTAGTAGTCTTTGGGGACATTATCTCCATTGTAATAAGGCAAACCATAGAGAAATTTAGCAGTGGCTCTTCCTTTATCATTAGCAATAGCAGACCATTGTTGTGCAGCTGCAAGGCTTTTTGCAACGCCTTCACCAGCAAGGTATAGCCAACTAAGATTGCGTTGAGCTTTTTGATGATGCGAAGCTGAAGCAAGCTTGTACCATTTAACAGCATTGAGATGATTTTTTACTACGCCGTCGCCATTTTCATATATTTTGCCTAGCTCAAATTGCGCTTTTGAGTGACCTTGATTGGCTGCAAGCGTATACCATTTGATAGCTTTTTGTACATCTGCAGGTTGTCCTTGACCTTTATGTGCCATGATTCCTAGGTAATATTGCGAGGTTTTGTCACCTTGATCACCAGCAAGTTTGTATAATCTAGCGGCACGATTATAATCTCTACCTACAACTTTGCCGCTATAATATATCCAAGCGAGCATGGATTGAGATTCAACATGGCCTTCTTGGCTAAGTGCTTCAAACTCTTCAATAGCAATTTGATAATTGCCTTGATGGTATGCGGTTATTCCTGTAAAAAAATTAGCACTATAACTATAAGCGTGTTTAGGCAATAAAGAACTGCATATAGATAGCCATAGTAATAAAAACAAAAAATATGTGGTTTTTTTTTGGCTAGACATTTTAATCTACAATCCATTTTATTTAAAATATTACATAATATATTTAAAGCCTAAAGATGCACTATTCAAGCCATTTTAAATTGTTAGACACGTTTTTTCGTTGAGATGGTGTTTTATTATAATATCAAAGTTAAAGGAATAATAAAAATTGTTAAATAAACAGCAAAGCACAGAAGATCATATGGGGGTACGCGAGCAAACCGCAAAACGTATACAAATGATACGCAGTGAAATGGCACGCGAGGGACTGGACGCTTTTTTGATACCACGTGGCGATGAGTATATGGGAGAGTATGTAGCAATTTGCGATGAGAGACTGTGGTGGTTGTTTAATTTTTCTGGCTCAGCTGGTTTAGGATTGGTCAGCCAATATGGCTCTGCATTATTTGTTGATGGGCGTTATCGTGTGCAAGCAGCTCAGCAGCTAGATGGTGTGGTTGATACTCATGGACCAGTTACGATTCTTCAAATTCCTCGTAATAGTCTAGAAACTTGGATTGTAGAGCATTTTGACAATGGTAAAGAAGCAAGAAGAGATCACATCGTTGGCTTTGATCCGTGGTTGCATTCATTTAGTCAAATTACAAAACTACAAAATCAATTAAGCCAATTTGACATTCAATTGAAAGCTGCAAAGGATAATTTGGTTGATCGTGCATGGATTGACAGGCCTGTTAGAGAGGTTAAACAGGTGATGGCTTATCATGAGGATTTTGCAGGGTTGTCAAGTGCTAAAAAACGCCAAAAGCTTGTACAAAAATTATCTTCGACAGTTGGTGTAGTATTGATTACTATGAGCGACTCTATTGCATGGTTGTTGAATATTAGAGGATCGGATGTAGCTTATAACCCAATTTTGCATGCAAGAGTATTGCTTTATAGAGATGGTAGCGTTGATTTGTTTTGCAATCTTAAAAAGCTTAGCGATAGCGTGTTATCACACCTAGGAGAAGGTGTATGTGTATATGAAGAAGATAGGCTTAAGCCTGTTTTGGAAGCAATATCTTTAAAAAAGGATGTCGCGTTTTCGAGCCAAAGGAAATATGCGCAAATCTTAGAAGACAAAAGACAATATATTCAAACATCACTCAATCAATGTCCTTATGCACTTATAGAAATGATGCATAATGCAGGAGGAGCGATACTAGATCAAGCGGATCCTTGCCAATTAGAAAAAGCAGTTAAAAATGCAACAGAATTTTCAGGGATGCGTCGAGCTCATATACGCGATGGGGTTGCGCTGTGTCGTTTTTTATGTTGGCTTCATCAACAACAGCAAAATTGTTTAGATGTTACGGAGTTATCTGCAGCTAAAAAAATGCTAAGTTATAGAGAAGAACTTGAGCATTATAAAGATCAAAGCTTTGAAACAATTAGCGCATTTGGGCCTAATTCTGCAATTTGTCATTATCGCGTTACGAATGAAACAAATCGCCAGTTTAGCAATAATAATCTATACTTAATTGATTCAGGAGCCCAGTATCTTGACGGTACTACCGATGTTACTCGTACGATTGCCATAGGTAACCCAACAAAAGAGATGAAAGAGAACTTTACCTTAGTATTGAAAGGGCATATACAACTTGCAACGATATGTTTTCCTCTTGGCATAACAGGGCGTGATCTTGATGTGTTGGCACGTGGCCCATTATGGCGCCAAGGTAAGGATTATGATCATGGCACCGGTCACGGGGTAGGTGCATTTTTAAATGTGCATGAAGGTCCTCAATCAATATCAAGCAAAAGCAGTGACGTAGCTCTTGAAGCTGGAATGATTTTATCCAATGAGCCAGGTTTTTATTTAGACGGTTTATACGGTATCAGGATTGAAAATTTAGTTGGAGTTGTTAAAAGTACTCCGGGTTTTGACAACAGGCCAATGCTTAAATTTGAAACACTTACTTTGGCGCCAATTGATCAAAGCTTAATTATAAAAGATATGCTTGATCCTATTGAGGTGCAGTGGTTAAACTCTTATCATATGCATGTGTATAATACATTGAGCCAATTGCTTGATACCTCAACAAGAGAATGGCTTCGAGAGCAGTGTTTGCCTCTTGAGAAAGAGTATGAATTGATATAGGGTAAGTGGCGATGGTAAGAAGACAACATAGAAATAAATCTAGAAATACAACAGCAGCATCGCTACGGCAGAATGTGTCTTTACAGTATAAGCAAGGTCCTGCGTATATCACGCGCGATATACCATTTTATAACATGCTAGAAGAAGAAGGACTTGTGAAACTAGAATCGCAAGCAAATTGGCTCATCGAAGAGATTGGGCTTGAGTTTAGGGATGATCCGGAAGCTCTTGAAATTTGGAAAAATGCTGGCGCAAATGTTCAAGGAACACGAGTGCGCGCTGACAGTGCTTTGATAAGAGAGCTTTGCAAAACTGCTCCGGAGCAATTTATACAGCATGCCAAAAACCCAGATCGCTCGGTAACTATTGGCGCACAACATCAAGTATTTGCTCCTGTTTATGGGTCTCCTTTTGTGCGAGACTATAAAAATGAACGCCGATATGGTACAATTGCAGATTTTGAAAAACTTGTAAAACTCACTTATATGCTACCTGCATTACACCATGGTGGATTTGTGACATGCGAACCGTGTGATGTACCTGTATCAAAACGCCATCTTGATATGCTTTATATCCATATGACCGCAAGCGACAAACCGCATCTTGGCTCAATAACTCAAATGGCTAACGCACAAGATAGCGTGGCGATGGCACGTATTTTACATGGCAATGATGTTGTTAATAATCAATGTGTTATCATGGGAAATGTCAATACAAACTCTCCTTTATTGATTGATAAGGTGGTAACACAGGCAGCGCAAGTGTATTGCGGTGCCGGTCAAGGGTTGATTGCTGCTCCATTTATATTGGGCGGAGCTATGGGGCCTGTTACAACAGCTGCATCAATTGCGCAAGCTTTGGCAGAGGCAATGATGGTGTGCGCTTTCACACAGGCTATACGTCCAGGGGCACCTTTTATTTTAGGAAATTTTCTTTCATCCATGAATTTGCGCTCTGGGTCACCTACTTTTGGAATGCCTGAACCAGTAATGTCTAATTTTATTATTGCCCAGCTAGCGCGTAGATTGAAGCTACCACTTCGGTGTGGAGGGTCGCTGACTGCTGCCAAAGTACCTGACGCACAATCTGCATATGAAAGTGCCGATAGCATGTTTTCAACTGCAATGTGTGGGGCAAATTATGTCTTACATGCAGCTGGATGGTTAGAGAGTGGTTTGTGTACGAGCTATGAAAAGTTAATTTTAGACGCAGATCGGTTAGGCGCATATCAGGTGCTTTTATCTGGTATGAATTTGGATGAAAATGCGATTGGAAAAGCGGCTTACACCGACACAGAGCCGGGGGGACATTTTTTGGGCTCAAGCCATACACTTGCCAATTATAAAACGGCTTACTATGAAGCAGAAATGTCCGATAGTAATTCTTATGAGCAATGGCAAGAACATGGCAGTCAAGATAGTTATGAGCGAGCTTATAAAAGGTGGAATGCTATGCTTGAAGAGTATCAACCACCCGAGCTTGATGTTGCTAAACAAGATGAGTTAAAAGAATTTGTAACGAAACGTAAAAGTGAGATAGTGGACGCTTGGTATTAGGCTAAGTTTTTAAAGATTAAATTTAAAAATATATAGAAAAATGATAATGAATACTTTATCTGAAAATGATGTAAATAGTAAATTACCGAGGCATGTTAAGGTTGCAATTATTGGCGGTGGGGTTGTCGGTTGTTCTATCCTATTTCATTTGGCAAAATTTGGTTGGAAAGACGTAGTTTTATTAGAGCGCAAAGAACTTACTTCTGGATCTAGCTGGCATGCAGCTGGCCAAATACATACAATTTCATCTGACCCTAATATTTCGCGTTTGCAAAGCTATACAATCAATCTTTATAAAGAAATTGAAAAAACATCTGGTCAAAGCGTTGGTCTGCACTCAACAGGAGGATTTTATCTTGCTTCAAATGAACAATGGCATGATTATTTAAAGCGCGAGCGTTCAAAAGCAAGGTATATGGGCCTTGATCAAGAGTTTATTTCATTAGATGAAGTTGCTCGACGCCATCCGTTGATTGATCCTAGCCGTTATATAGCCGCTTTATGGGATCCTCTTGATGGTGACATCGACCCATCTGGTGTTACATACGCGTTTGCTAAGGCGGCCAAAGTCTATGGCGCAAGCTATATTACACAAAATCCAGTTATTGAGATGCACCAGCGTGCTGACGCTAGCTGGGATGTAGTTACACAAGAAGGTACGGTACATGCCGAAATTGTTGTTAATGCAGCGGGTTTATGGGCGCGTGAGGTAGGAAAAATGGCAGGTATTGATTTACCTGTGCAACCAATGGAACATCATTATCTTATTACAGAGACAATTCCAGAAATTGCTGAAAGATCCTTGGATAATAGATTACCTGCAGGAATTGATTATGAAGCAAACATATACTTTAGGCAAGAGCGTCAAGGAATGTTGCTTGGTACGTATGAGCCATCAGCAACGCCATGGAAAGTTGAAGGAACACCGTTAAATTTTGATCATGAATTGTTACCACCAGCTTTAGATCGCATTGCTGATCGCCTTGAGATTGGTTTTGGTCGAATACCTGCCTTGGAACGTGCTGGTATTAAAAATATAGTAAATGGACCATTTACTTTTGGACCAGATGGAAACCCGATGATTGGACCAGTTCCTGGGATGCAAAATTATTGGGTTGCAGTTGGTGTTATGGCGGGTTTCTGCCAAGGCGGTGGTGTAGGACTTTCTATTGCAGAATGGATGATAGATGGTGCGCCTTCCATTGATGTTTGGGCAATGGATATTGCACGTTTTGGCAATGTATCTACGTTTGGTAACTTTGCGACACCGGGATGGGGGACCATCAAATCAACTGAAAATTATGAACGGCGTTTTGTTATGACTTTTCCTAACGAAACATTACCCAAAGGACGTAAGCAAAAAACAACTGCCATTTACCATGCATTAAATGAAAGAGGAGCAGTTTGGGGACAAGTGCTTGGCTTAGAGCATGCACTTTGGTTTGCCAATGGAAAAGAAGATGCGTATGAAATTGCTACATTTAAGCGATCTAGAGCGCATAGTTATGTGCAAGAAGAAGTTGCTGCAGTACGCCAAAAAGTAGGGGCTATTGAGATAGCAAATTTTTCAAAGCATCATTTCAAAGGAGCAAAAGCACGTGAGGTGCTGGATAGAATAATGGCAGGGAAAGTACCACAAGAAGGTAGGCTTGCGTTGTCTCCTATGTTGTCTGCTGCAGGAAAACTTTTAGGAGATTTATCTATTGCTTGTCTTGGTTTAGAAGAATTTATGGTATTTGGATCAGGTGCTGCACAAGAGATGCATCGACGTTGGTTTGAGCAAAATATCTTAGATGATGAAGATGTTTATTATAAGAACTGCTCAGATGATTGGCATGGATTGGCTATATCTGGGCCTCAATCGCGCGCGCTAGTGCAAAAACTTACAAGAGTGGATATGTCATCAGAGGCTTTTAAATTTCTTGATGGCCAAAAATGTTATGTAGCAGATGTTCCAGTCATATTATTGCGCGTCTCTTTTTCTGGTGAACTTGGGTATGAAATATATTGTGCGCCTCATTATTTATTGCGGTTAAGCGAGGCAATAGAAGATGCAGGAGAAGAGTTTGGACTAAAATGGTACGGTGCACGCGCGTTGCTTGCTTTGCGTCTTGAGAAAGGCTGGGGTGTGTGGGGGCTTGATTATAGGCCTGACTTTACAGCACATGAATCTGGTCTTGATGTTTTTATTCAATGGAATAAAAACTTTATCGGAAAGCATGCAGCATTGGAGCATTTAAAAAGCAATGCTAGTAAAAAATTGTCACTACTGATTGTTCATACAAAAGATATTGATGTTTCAAATGATGAAGCTATTTTATATGACGGGCGTGCAATAGGTCATGTAACATCAGGTGGGTACGCGCACCATATCCAACAATCGCTAGCAATGGGATATATTGAAAGTGAATTCATAAAAGCAGGACAAAAAGTTCAAATTGAAATCAACGGTAAGCTTGTTGAAGCTGAGGTGACATTGGGTGCATTATATGACCCCAACGGTATAAAAATACGTGAATAATGCTTGCAGTCAGCAATTAATCAGCAATCACCTGCTACTCCATAAGAGGGTGCTTTGTTAGGGGCAATAGCACGCTCAACATAAGCTTGCATTTGTGGTTTATAACTATTCCAAAGTATTTTAAGTGTTGTAATAGGGTTGGAGTTATCCCAATCAACGCGTAGATTTATCAGCTCAAAGGAATGAGTGTCTGCAACTAAAAGAGCTGCGGAATGAACGGGACCTTCTTCTCCCCCATGCAAAGAGCCACGTTCGAGAGCATGTATTAACCGATCTGCAATCATTAAATCTTGGCTTTCTTCAAAAGCATTAGCCATTGCTTCAGGAACGCCTGTACTGCTTAATAAATTACCTGCTGCAATGCAATGATTTCCAGAGTGAACTGCATGATTGCCTAAAACATGCCTTCCAGAAAAATGAGATGTGCAACCGTTACTATCAATGATGCATAATTGGCGATAATGTAAGTTTAAAGTATCTTCATGGATTGCCTCAATAGCTTGTGTAGCGCTTAAGCCGTGCTCCATTAGATCAAGTAATTTGGGACCAAGAGTTGGATCGGTTATATTTTGGGTTGCAACTGCACCGACCTTGGATCGAACATAAGGACATCTAGCTCCAACAGCAATGCTAGAACTTGTTATAATGGCACCAAACATCCCAGTTTTAGAGCATTTAGCTATTAATGAAAAGGTCATAATTGTGTATTTAGTGTCAATTTTTTGATATACATATTTGATTACCTAACGATCAAGATCAGGGATCACTGCGGTAACTTCAATTTCAACTAGCCATTCAGGACGTGCTAGAGCTTGTACAACAAGACCTGTAGAGCATGGATAAACATTTTTTAGCCAATTTCCAATTGATTGATACACTGGCTCACGATGTCTAATGTCGGTTAAATATATAACGATACGGCAAATATGCTCTAGTTCAGCATTTGCTTCTTTGAGCAATAGGTTGATATTTTTCATTGCTTTATCAGCTTGTGCACCAGGGTCACTGATGTACAAGTTTTCTCGTGTTGTTAGATCTTGTGAAACTTGACCACGCAAAAAAACATGTGTACCGCGCGCTACAACAGCTTGACAAAGATCGTTATCTAAATCTTGCTCTGGATATGTGTCTTTTGTATTAAATGGACGAATGCGTTGATGTATCATTAGACTATCAAACTCAGAAAATTTTATATTAGTAAGATGATTGAATATAGTACGTAACTATATGCTATTGTTGATGTGAAGACAAACAAATATTGACTAAAAAACATTGCTGGAACAGCACAGTGCAAATGTTTTGCATGAAATATTAAAAAAAATATTTTTAAAATATTGTTTTGGCCTGATAGTTGCTTGATACATGTTGCGAAAAGCTAAAAACAAGAAACCATCATATAAGATGGACAATAAGAAAAAGAGGTGTTGGGATGAACCCGGCCAGTTATACCCTTAAAAATGGGGATCTATCTATTAAAACCGCCAGTTATTCGGAGCAATTGTCAAAAGCTCAAGATGGGCAGAGGTATATCTCTAATTCTACTTCTAAGTCAACATACGCAGATTATGGTAAAAGCGGTAGCTTTTTAAGCATTTTAAATGTATCTGTTCAGACACGGTTTTTGAACGGGAGTGCTGCGAAAGCTAATAACTTTAAGCCGCAGAACATTCTTGATTTTAAAACGCGCGTGCAAGTTGATAACAGCTTAGAAAAGCAAGCGCAGTCATCGCGCGCTACTAATAGTAGTAATGAGTCCTTTACAAAAGATGCTAGTTTTTCAGCTCAAGGCTTTAAGCAAAGAGCTGTAGCGCCTAAAGATACTAAAACAACACGCGATCCTGTTACACACGTGGAAACTAAAAGCACTCAAGAAACAACACCAAAGGCAGAAAATAACCACGGTGGTAAGGGCGCCAAAATTGATAACGATGACACGCGCATCGAATCTTATGACAGCAATGATGGCTCCCGGACGCAGCAAAACCAGCAAAGCAACGTAAGAGAAGATAATGCATCTTCAACTAACGTTGGTGATAAAAAAACTTCAGATGCAAAGAACTCTACTAATACAAAAGTAGAAAACAAGTCTAGCAATGCTAGCGATCATTCACACGCTGCAGAAACAAAAACAGATGTCGACGAGTTGGCATTACAAATTGCTAATCAGATAACAAACCCTGACGTTAAAAAAGATGCAGAAATTCAAGAGCAGCCTATTAAGCAAGAGATTGACGTTTCATCTGTTGGGTCATTTGGGCAGGTGGATAAAGGTAAAAATTTATCTAATGTCGTTGTTGATACTTTAAAAAACAAAAACATTCAAACTAATGTGGGAGAAAATCCAAAGCAAAAAATAGATACGAGCGCTAAGGTAGATACTACAAACCATGTTGAAAAAATAAATAATGAAGTTGTTCAAGTTCAAGACGATGTTAATGCTGGGCAAATAAAAAATCACACAGCATCAGATAACACAGCTAATATTCTTTTAGATTTATCTTTGCATAATGCCAACAGCAAAAAAGACAATGACAATATTTTAGATAAGTTAGTAGGATTATCTGACAAAAAAGAAGCCATATTAAAAAATGACGACAAATCATTAAAACAAAAAATCAAACTTGATAATGCGCCAGTGGCTGATCAAGAATCTAAGGTCGATGATCATCGAGCAGAGCGTCAATATGCTCGAAGCAATCAACCGAATGCACAAAACTGGAATATAACCACGCAACGTGCAAAAGTTGAGTCTGCTCCAATATCTAATCTTGATAGTCGAACAGCATTTGAAATACAAAAATTTGCTGCAGATGCTGGCAAAAAAGAGAATACAGGTGAGAGCGTAAAAGATGA
Source organism: Alphaproteobacteria bacterium (assembly GCA_965178085.1). GTDB lineage: Bacteria > Pseudomonadota > Alphaproteobacteria > CBCXTS01 > CBCXTS01 > CBCXTS01. The sequence goes on from CBCXTS010000007.1 coordinate 16,762, forward strand.
ACAAAATGGCTCAAACGGTTCGCAAAGAGAAGGCAATCTAGAGCGTGCGCGTCACTTGGCAAATTTTGACCGTTTGCAATCTAGACAACAATTGAATGATAATCCTTTTTCAAACTCTTTAAATGGTGGGAAAGGGCAAAAAGGAGAAAAAGAAAGCTTAACTAGCATCAATAGTCGGATAGGTTTGGCAAATCAAAACTTAGCCCAAGCAAATGCATCTGCAGCTAATGCGCGCTATATTAACACATCAAGTGATAGTTCACAAAGTGGCGACAATGTTATTGATTTGTTAGAGCGCTCTCAGCAAAATGAACAAATAACTAATCAACAAAAGAGTAATAAAGGCAGTGCAAATAGCAGGAATGAATTTACAAAATTTGTTCAAAACCAAATCACAGTGCAAATCAAGCAAGCAGTTGGAAATGGTACGGATCGCATTAACATACAATTACAGCCTGAGCATTTAGGGCGCCTTGATGTACGATTAAGTATTTCTGCTGGAAATCATCTAGGTGCATTAATTTTAGTAGAAAGACCAGAAACACTTGAGTTGCTTAAACAAGATCAAAAGAGTTTAATTTCTATTTTAAATGATGCAGGCTTGTCAACGGATGCAGGCTCTTTGGAGTTTGGTTTACGCAATGGACAGCAAGGTTTTGATGGTGGTAGAGATTCGAAAAAATTCTCTAAAAATGATTCAAATTCACAAAATGGCGGGGATTTTGCAAAGTCTGTTCTAAGTTTTGATCCTGCACAAGTAGATCCTATTGTTAAAGGGAATGTGGCAGCGGATGCAAACGGACATATAAACGCTTTGATTTAAAATTCAAATGAGCATTTAAGGGAATTAGTAAATGACAGATGTGTTAAATGTTTCAGGTGGTACGGTAGCAAAAACTACTCCTACAGATATATCAACTGCGCCTGCAGCTACAACTGCCGCAACATCAAATAATGCATTTAGTGCATTAACAAAAGATGTTGGAACATTTTTGACATTGCTGACAGCCCAATTAAAAAACCAAGACCCTTTGAATCCAACAGAAACGGCTGATTTCACAAATCAGCTAGTGTTGTTCACACAGGCTGAGCAAGCTATTGCTCAAAATTCAAACTTAGAAAAGCTTATTGCTCTGTCGCAAACATCACAAACATCAACTTTAGTTAATTACATTGGCAAAAAAGTAGAAGCTGAAAGCAGTAACTTTACATTAGGCGCAACAGGATCATCATTAAGTTATGAGTTGCCTAAAGATACTACGAAAGCCTCTGTTAATATTTTGGGTGCGGATGGAAAACTTGTAAAACAAATAGATGGAACGATATTAGCAGGTCGAAATACTATCACTTGGGATGGGAAAGACGGTCTAGGTAATCAATTGCCCGCTGGTGGTAGCTATACTTTTAGTATTGATGCAAGCAATGTGGAAGGAACAAAGCTAGCCGGTGCAAAATATTTCTCTACAGGAGTAGTAACTGGTGTCGAGCGCGATGGAACAAACCATTATTTGCTCGTCGGTAAAGATCGTTTAGAAGTCAACAAAGTAAATAAAATTATTAATTAAATTTAAAAAGGCCAGACGCAGAAGCATTGGCTTTGCCCTAATTAGAAAATAGTAATAAGAAAATTAAGAAAGGCGAAGATTAATGTCGTTATTCGGCGCAATGCGTGCAGGTGTTTCTGGCTTGTCTGTTCAAGCGCAAGCTCTTGCAGCCGCATCTGATAATATCGCAAACTCTAATACAACAGGCTACAAGGTAACGCGAACGCGTTTCAGGACATTGGTTACAGCGCCTGAGTCTACTTTGTCATTTGCCCCAGGTGGTGTGCAGTCAATTGTTAGGCGCGAAACAGGTTCGCAAGGTTTGTTGCAGACAACTAGTACGGCAACTGATTTAGGTTTGTCTGGAGCAGGTTTTTTTACAGTTACTGATTCACTGGAACGGAATGCAACAACAGGAAATTATGATATTGCAGGCAATGTGTATTTTTCACGTGCAGGGTCATTTCGGCCTGATTCCGTAGGTAATTTGGTTAATCCACAAGGTTTTTATCTTACTGGATGGCCAGCTAATGATTCTCTAACAGGTTTTGTAAGCTCTAATATTCATTCAAATTATAACGGTATTAATGTTGGAACTCAAACAGTTACTCCTGTTGCTACTAGCGGTGTTAGCATTAACGCTAATTTAAATGCGACTGCAACTTTAGGTGGACCTAATTCAAATTTTTCGATCACAACACAAATTTTTGATCGCCAAGGTGTCCAGCGTTCTTTGCAAATTGATTTGACGCGTACAGGCACGCTTGACACATGGGACGTACGTGTGCGCGTTGTTGATGCAGGCTTTGCAGGGGGTGTTGTGCAAAACGTAGCAGGTACGTTGAGCCTTTTACAAGGTACTGCCCTGACTAGCGCGTCTCCAGTTGGGGTGCAAATAGGCACTGTTACTTTTGGGCCCAATGGAACACCGTCAGCTTTTGCAGCTGTTCCTAACGTTTCAACTTTGCTTGGTGGTGCTGCACTTACAAACGGAAATATTCGTTTTCAACTATCCCATGATGCAACACCTGCTACTGCTGCTGGTATCGCCGTAGATGATACCGATATCACTCTTTCACTTGGAACGATCGGTTTAACTGATGGACTAACGCAATTTAACGGCGCTAATGTGTTGAATTCATTCACGCAAAATGGTCGCCAATTTGGATCACTACGTTCTGTTTCAATTGATACCGCAGGTGTCGTTACGGCAACGTATGATAATGGTTCAACCTCTCAAATTTATCAAATACCTGTTACAACTTTTAATAATCCAGCTGGTGCTACACCTTCAACCGGTAATGTATACCAAGAGTCATCAATTTCAGGACAAGCTGTGCCCCATATTGCAGGTACAGGTGGAGCAGGTACAATTAATGCATCTGCGCTTGAGGCTTCTACGGTTGATTTGGCTAATGAATTTACAGAGTTAATTATTTCACAACGTAATTATTCGGCAAACACTCGAACGATTACGACTGCTAACCAGATGTTACAAGAGCTAAATTCTGTTATTCGATAAGTTTAGTTAGTTTATTTAAGTTTAAGTTTTCAATAACAGTCCTCATCTGTTTTGACTTGCGCTCAGCCAAAATGGCTGAGCGTACTTTTAAAATTAATTATTGTAAATCATTTGTTTAATTTTAATTATTAATGTTTTACTTAAGATTTATCTGCTGTAATATGACATGACTTATGCCCATGTTTCATCTCATGCTCAGGTGAGCATAAAGTGATAAAGCGTCTAGATTATAAAACGAAACTTATGCCATAAAAAGCAACTTACAAAGGCAAATATGCAATATCATAAATCTACTTTTTGCAATGATAATATCATCAGCGTAAAAAATAAACGCCCTAATAAAGCCCCTAATAAAACTTTGCCACTTGATACGATTATCAAAGGCAACTGCATTGATTTGGCAGATAGGTTGCCAGACTCTTGCATTGATATAATTTTTGCAGATCCTCCTTATAATTTACAATTGCAAAATCAATTGCATCGGCCCAATGGTACAAAAGTAAATGCAGTGGATGATAGTTGGGACAGTTTTGCTTCATTTGAAGAATATGATGATTTTACTCAACAATGGCTTAAAGCGATGCGTCGTATTTTAAAGCCTGATGGTACAATGTGGATTATTGGAAGTTATCACAATATTTTTAGAGTAGGCTGCAAACTCCAAGATATGGGTTTTTGGTTGTTGAATGATATCATTTGGGTTAAATCCAATCCAATGCCTAACTTTCGTGGAAGGCGTTTTACCAATGCACATGAAACTCTAATTTGGTGTTCTAAATCGAAAGATAGTAAGTACAAATTTAACTACGCTGCAATGAAAGCACTTAACGACGATTTGCAAATGCGCTCAGATTGGAAATTGCCAATATGTTCAGGTGGTGAACGCTTAAAGGATCCAGATGGTCAAAAAACGCATCCAACACAAAAACCTGAAAGTTTATTAAATCGTATTTTGTTGGCATCAACGGATCCTGGAGATGTTGTTCTAGATCCCTTTTCGGGAAGCGGTACAACGGCTGTATCAGCTTGTAAATTGTCGCGTCACTTTATAGGATTTGAAGCTGATGCAGGTTATGTAAAAGCTTCTCGTGCCAGATTAAAAACAGTTAAACCGCTCTCTGATTTAGAGTTACTTGTAACATCTAGTAATAAGAGTAAAGAACCACGCATTCCATTTGGTACATTAGTAGAATCTGGTTTGGTGGCTCCTGGGACAGAATTAGTGAGCACATGTAAAAAGCAACATCGTGCAAAAGTTACAGTTGATGGTACGTTGGTTTCAGGCATTGAACGTGGATCAATTCACCAAATCGGTGCAAAATTACAAGGATTGCCAAGTTGCAATGGTTGGCATTACTGGCAACTACCTGATCGCATACCAATTGATGATTTGCGTAAAAAACTACAAGCTGGTTTAACAGCAAAACATTAACATCTACAATAAATTGTTAATAATATAGCTTGCACATCTAAAGCTGCACTTGTGTCTTCCTATGTCGTGATTTCTATGGCAAGAGCGTGAAGCCCATTTTCTAACTCTTCGCCTAATAGTGCATATATTTTGCGTTGCTGATCAATGCGCGATAGATCTGCCATATTAGGAGCATGCATTTTTATTCTAAAGTGGGACTGTCCAGTGTTAGGTGAAGTATGATGGCCTGCATGCAAATGCGATTCATTAATAATCTCTAGCGTTTTTGGCTTTATTTCTAATAGCAATTTGCTGTAAATAAGTTTTTCAAGTAATGGTTCTGGCATTGTAACTCCTTGTCTTTGGTGCTGGCATTGTATCATGGTCGATTATTTATAGCATACGCATATGGCTTTTAATTTAAAAAAAGAGATTGAATTAAACAATTTTGAAGAAGTCTGCTGTATACCCGGTTGTATGCATATTGGAAAGTATCCAGCTCCGCGTGACCCTGAAGATGTGCGTCGCGGTGTTCGTGCTCATATTTATTTTTGTATTACGCATGTGCGCGAATATAATCGCCAGTGGAATTATTATGCAGATATGAATGATGCCATGATTGAAGCAGATCGCAAAGAAGATGTACATTGGCGGCGCCCGACATGGGAAAACTTAAATAAAGCGCCTTCTTCTGCACGTTTTGCAATAAACGAATCAGCTTATGAGGCGCTCAATAATGGCGAACATGTTTTCTTTGATATTGAAGACTCGAAAGAGTATATTGATGATAGTAAAAAAAAACAAACCTTTGAAGATAAAAAATATTGGAATAAAGGCACACAAGAAGCAAAAGCTGTGGATGTTTTGGGACTTAAAATGCCACTTGCTTTGAAGCAAATCAAATTGCGCTATAAAGCACTGGTAAAATCGTTGCATCCTGATACAAATGATAGCGATGATGCATCATTAGAAAGACTGAAAGAAATTAATAGAGCATATAGTATTTTACAAGCGGCATTTAATAATAAAGTTTAATTATGAAAGTGACATGCTCAAATTTAAAATTTATTTGCATAGCATTTCACTCCTTGCAACAACATTTTATAAAGAAAGAGATATCATGCAAGACAACTACCATGCCTCAGAGTTTAAGTTTGATCAACCTAAGCGTGAAGTAAATGTTAAAGAGTTATTTGATATTGATTGTAGCTTTAAAGTATATGCTTTTGATCAACCAGGAGAGCATGTTCCAGAAATTGATGAGACATATTTATTTGATCAAGAAACTACACTATCTATTTTAGCTGGTTTTGTCTTTAATAGACGTGTTCTAATACAAGGTTATCACGGAACTGGTAAATCAACCCATATTGAGCAAGTAGCAGCAAGGTTGAATTGGCCTTGCGTGCGCATTAATCTAGATAGTCATATTAGTAGGCTTGATTTGATTGGAAAAGATTCTATCACATTAAAAGATGGAAAACAGGTTACGGAATTTGTACCAGGGATATTGCCATGGGCCCTTAGCAATCCGGTTGCGATTTGTTTTGATGAGTATGATGCAGGTCGCCCTGATGTTATGTTTGTTATCCAGAGGGTTTTAGAAAAAGAAGGAAAATTAACATTACTTGACCAAAGCAAGGTAATAAAACCCCATCCATATTTTAGATTGTTTGCTACCGCCAATACTATAGGCCTTGGCGATACATCTGGTCTTTATCAAGGAACACAACAAATTAACCAAGGACAAATGGATCGTTGGTCTATTGTCAGTGCGTTGAATTATCTTGAGCATGAGCAAGAAGTGCGCATTGTGCTGGCAAAATGTCGTGAGTATGATAACGATGAAGGTCGTGATCATGTGCATAGGATGGTACAGCTTGCTGAATTGACCAGAACAGGTTTTATTGGTGGAGATATTTCTACCGTGATGAGCCCTAGAACGGTGCTTACGTGGGCTGAAAATGCAAATATTTTCAAAGACTTATCGTATAGTTTTCGAGTTACGTTCATGAATAAATGTGATGAAAGTGAGCGAAAAATTATTGAAGAGTATTTTGAGCGTTGCTTTGCACAACATCCTGATGAAATAATTAGAATTTAAGTGATGAAGGCGCTTGAAAGAATGTCACAAAATAATTCATATCAAGCGACGCAGCAAGCTGTGTTCCGTGCTCTTGCTAATGATCCAGGACTTGAGATAGCAAATGCTTCTGGGCCAGCTAGTGTTCAAGATGGTAAGGTCAGAGTAAATTTTCATCAAATGCCTACTATTACTAGGATGCAAATTGCCCTTGGCGAAGCAGATTCTCTAGCTTTTAAATTGCGTTATCATCAAGAAAGTGTTGCACTAAAGCAAAGGCCAAGTAATGAAGATGCCGCGCGTGTACTTGAAGTTTTAGAACAAACTCGCATTGAATATCTTGGGACGCGTTATTTGTTAGGTGCTCGTAAAAATATCGCTAGTGCATTAGAAGCAGACTGCTTAAGAAAGGGTTTACATCGACAGACTGAGCCTGATGAAAATAATTTTGCAGATGCATTGCGATTTATTGTGCGAGAGCAAATGCTTAATGAAAAGCCTCCTGATTCTGCGGCATTAATAGTTGAAGCATGGCGCAAAACAATATTACCAAAAGTACAAGAGCATATTGCTGGTTTGCGGGCAAAAGCAGAAGATCAAAAAAAATGGAGTAAATTAGCTTGCGATTTACTGAAGGATCTATCGATAGATGTCGGAGATAACGACACCTCTTATAGCAATGAAGATAACAATGATGGTGACGATCATTCAAATGAGACAAGCGATAATCAAGTACGAGAAGAAGATAATTTAGATCCAAGTGACGAACAAAGCGATGAAGGTAATAGCGAGATTGATGGAGACGATTCTGGGGATTCTTCTAATGAAGAGAATGCACATATGGAAGATGATAGTTATAAAGATACAGATGATATTGTTGCCAATGATGATGCAGGAGAAGGTATAAGGCCTGAATATGAAGATAATATCGTCGCAGTAGAGACTTATAAGGCATGGACAAAAGAGTTTGATAGGCAAGTTGATGCGCACGAGATGGTAGATAATTATCAAGAACTTGTAGAATTACGCCAGCAGCTTGATCGTTATATGGATCATTTACAAAATTTTGCTGCAAAGCTTGCTGCCAGACTGCAACGCAAATTGCTTGCTTTACAGCAACGTAGTTGGCTGTTCGATTTAGAAGAGGGTATATTAGATACAAGTAAACTTGCGCGTATTATTATAAGCCCGTCTAGTTCATTATCTTATAAAATGGAAAGAGAAACGGAGTTTCGTGATACAGTCATTTGCTTATTAATCGACAATTCAGGTTCAATGCGTGGCAGGCCAATTAATACTGCAGCGGTAAGTGCTGATATTTTATCCAAAACGCTTGAAAGATGTGGAGTAAAGTCTGAAGTTCTTGGTTTTACAACAAATCGCTGGAAAGGCGGGTTATCACGCGAGCAATGGTTAAAGAATGGTGAACCAAGCAAACCAGGACGATTAAACGATCTCTTGCATTTAATTTATAAATCAGCCGACGAACCTTATCGAAGCTCTAAGATTAAATTTGGCCTGATGTTGCGTGAAGGCTTATTAAAAGAAAATATAGACGGAGAAGCTGTTGAATGGGCATTCCAGAGGTTATTATCAAGACCTGAAGAAAGAAAGATTTTGATGGTTATTTCTGATGGTGCTCCAGTTGATGATAGTACGCTTTCGGTTAATGAAAATAATTACCTTGACAAGCATTTACGCGATGTGATTGCTAAAGTAGAAAACAACCCTAAAGTGCAGCTTATGGCAATTGGTATAGGACATGATGTTAAGCGCTATTATCATAATGCTGTTACAATTATGGACGTTGAAAATTTAGCAGAAACGATGATTACAAAATTAGGTGATATGTTTGATGAAGATAAAATCAAGCAAGTTGAGCAAAAAAGAGCGAGCTAGCGTTTTGTAAAGATGACTTAATCTTTTATCTATGTTAGTTTGCATCATATAAACTTTAAAAAGCGTGGTAGCGAAGTAATATCAATGATAACAATTGCAAGTGATCATCACGGGGTCAAATCAAAAGTAACATTGAAGCAATGGCTGGATAAGCATGGCTATCTTGTTCAAGACTTGGGCCCTTTTAAAGAAGTTGCTGTCGATTATCCAGAATATGCTCATTTGCTGTGTAAAAATGTGGCCATTAATAGCACAGTGGATATGAAAAAGGTGCAAACAGATATTGGGGCTATGGGCATTTTGATTTGCGGATCAGGTATAGGGATGTCGATGGTTGCCAATCGCCATCATCATATTCGTGCAGCGCTATGTAGAAGTAGCAACGACGCAGAAATGGCTCGATTGCATAATGATGCTAATGTTATTGTGTTTGGATCGAATATTTCAACAGATGAAGATATGGTTAATATGCTTTCTATTTTTGTTAAAACAAAACATGAAGGTGGACGCCATGAAGCTAGGGTAAATAAATTCAATATTAATATATAATGGTGATTTAGATAAAGGATTAAGCTATGGAAAAAGAACTTTTTGGCTATAAAGGATTTTATACAGATAATCTTGCTAGTTGGGATCCGGTGGTTGATAAGGCCTTAAATCAAGAATTGCAACGCCAGCAAGATGGGATTGAACTTATTGCAAGTGAAAACATCGTGTCGCGTGCAGTTATGCAAGCAATGGGCTCTATTTTGACCAATAAATATGCTGAAGGTTATCCTGGAAAGCGTTATTACGGGGGCTGTGAACATGTCGATAAAGTTGAGCAACTTGCCATTGATCGCGCATGTCAGCTTTTTGGTGCCAAGTTTGCCAATGTGCAAGCACATTCTGGTTCACAAGCTAATCAGGCTGTCTTTTCTGCATTAATGGAACCTGGGGATTGTTTTTTAGGGTTAGGACTTGATGCAGGTGGACATTTAACTCATGGAGCAAAACCTAACCTTTCTGGGAAATGGTTTAATGCTATTAATTACGGAGTTAGACAGCAAGATCATTTGCTTGATTTTGAGCAAATTGAAGAGCTTGCCAATAAGCACAAACCTAAAGTTATTATTGCTGGAGCTACGGCTTATTCTCGTATCATTGATTTCAAACGCTTTCGCGCTATAGCAGATAAAGTTGAGGCATATTTAATGGTAGATATGGCACATTTTGCAGGCTTGGTAGCAGCAAAAGTTTACCCATCACCTTTAGAATATGCTGATGTAGTTACTTCAACAACACATAAAACATTGCGCTGTGGGCGGGGGGGATTAATTCTAACCAATGATTCTGCTTTGGCTAAAAAAATGGATTCTGCGGTATTTCCAAAACTTCAAGGTGGACCTCTTCTTTATTCAATTGCTGGTAAGGCAGTGGGACTTGGAGAAGCGTTAAAACCTGAATTCACCACATACATCAAGCAAGTAGTTGTTAATGCAGCTGTATTGAGTGATACATTGTTGAATAATGGATTTGATATCATTACTGGTGGTACTGATACACATTTGCTGCTGGTTGATTTACGCCCTAAAGGAGGGCAAGGCAATCTGTGTGAAAAAGCATTGGATCGTGCCGGAATTACTTGCAATAAAAATAATGTACCGTTTGACACTGCGAGTCCTACAATTACATCAGGCATTAGGCTTGGTAGCCCTGCGGCAACAAGTCGTGGATTTTGTGAAAATGAGTTTCGTCAAATCGGAGAATGGATAGCACGTGTTATTGATGGCTTACAAGCAAACGGTGAAAATGCAAACCGCGAGGTAGAAAACCAAGTTAAACAAGAAGTTCTGCAGTTGTGCAAACGCTTTCCTATTTATGATAATGCTTATTAATGCCTATTTATGATAATGCTTATTAATGATTGTGCGAGTTTGATTAGGAAGCCATTGCTAGATGAAATGCCCATATTGTAACAGTGAGGATACTCAGGTCAAAGATTCTCGCTCAACCGATGACGACACTGCAATACGCAGAAGAAGACATTGTAGTGATTGTATGGCGCGTTTTACGACATTTGAGCGTATCCAACTGCGCGAGGTTTTTCTAGAAAAACGCAATGGGAAACAAGAATCTTTTGACAGAAATAAACTTGCCATATCTATACAGATGGCAACTAGAAGGCGCAATATTGATCCCGATAGACTTGATAGAATTGTAAATTCTATACAGCGGCAAATAGAAAGCATGGGAGAAACTAAAATCAAATCTAAGCAAGTTGGCGAAATAGTTATGGATGCATTGCGTAAGCTTGATACTGTTGCTTATGTAAGGTTTGCATCAGTGTATCGTAATTTTAGAGAAGTTCAAGATTTTGAAGATTTCATAGCAGATGAATTGCGACTAGAAAAAACGACAGAGATAAAATCTCAACAAGCTGAAATTGAATTGCCATTGGATATTCCTGAAAAGCATAAAGGTAAAAATGGTAAGCAAAAATAACTCGCATCATCAAAAATTGATGCGCACAGCCATTAGATTTGCACAAAAAGGGCAGGGTTTAACTGCTCCCAATCCATCAGTTGGATGTGTTATTAGTAATAGAGAAGGTTATATTCTAGCAGGAGCATCTACGGCTCAAAATGGACGCCCTCACGCTGAAACAATTGCACTGCAGCAAGCAAACGCTAAAGAAGTAGAAGGCGGGAATGCGTACGTTACGCTTGAACCTTGCTCGCATTATGGACAAACAGGTCCGTGCAGTCAAAAATTGATTAAATCAGGTATTCGTCGTTGTTATGTCGGTATTAAAGATCCAGACCCACGTGTTAATGGTCAAGGAATAGCTCAATTGAAAGCAGCTGGAATTGAGGTAATGGTTGAGACATTGGAAAAAGATTTGTGCCAATGGATAATGCGATCGCATTTGTTACGAATCCAGCAGAAGCGTCCAAGTTTTGCACTAAAAGTAGCATGTAGCCTTGATGGAATGATTGCGCTTGGAAATAATATTAGTCAATGGATAACCGATGTTGATACACGCAGTTTTGGACATTTGTTGCGTTCGAACAATGATGCAATTTTAATAGGTATTGAAACTGCATTACAAGACAATCCAAGCCTCGATTGTAGGCTTGATGGATATAAGCATGACGGGCAAAAAATTATTGTGCTTGATTCGACTTTACGATTGCCACCAAGTGCAAAGTTAATGGCGCATAGTCCAATTATTTATACCAGCACAGATGCTAATAACGCTCATGAGGAAATGCTTGAAAAAGGCGGTGCAACCATTGTTAAAGTAAAGAAGTCAAAAAAAAATAAACTATGCCTTGCAAGCATTTGTAATGATTTGACTAAGCGTGGAGTGCATCATGTTTTGGTTGAAGGTGGTAGTAAAATTGCTGCAAGCTTCATCGAGGAACAAATAATAGATGAGCTTTACTTATTGCGCTCACCGCGTATCATTGGTGGTGATGGAATAAGTTTCACAGGTGCTTTAGGTATTGATCAACTTATAAAGACACCAAAATTTAAGATACATGAACGACGTACACTTACCCCTGATGTGATTGAAGTATGGCACAATAACCCGTTTAAATAATTATTGGATGTGAAGTTTATGGAATTGTTATCGCAATCTCTTGCGTGGAAAACTACAATTGTTGGAATTGTATTTGCTGTTATTATTGTGCTGGAACGACTTTATCCTTATGCTCAAAGAGTTATGGAAAGGCGCGGTGATTTTAAGCGACTAGGTCGTAATTTTGGTTTATTTGTTATAAACTCAATGATATCACCGTTATTTGTTCTCCCCGTAACTATTTTAGCTGTTGAGCATTCTATCGGTTTGCGATCGCAAATGTGGCAAGGTGGTTGGTTTATAGTACTTGATGTTTTATTATTAGATTTTTTCATCTATTTTTGGCATCGTGCTAATCATGAATTTTCTTTTTTATGGCGCTTCCATCGTGTGCACCATCTTGATAGATTTATGGATAGCAGTACAGCCATAAGGTTTCATTTTGGAGAGGTTATTTTATCAGCACTTGCACGAGGAGGAGTTGTTATATTGTTTGATCTTTCATTACTTAGTGTTGTGATATATGAAACAGTGTTATTGCTTTGCTCAATCTTTCAACATTCAAATATACGTTTGTCGACAAAAGTTGAAAGGATAGTTAATATTTTATTTGTTACACCGCATTGGCACTGGATGCATCATCATCGTTTGCAAAAAGATACTGATAGCCACTATGGAAATTTATTAACAATTTGGGACAGGATGTTTAAAAGCAGAGCGTCAAATATTAGAACGCCAAATATTAAAATAGGAGTTGAAGGATTGAAAGAACGCTCCTTTTTAGAGTTATTAATATTTCCTTTTAAAAAATAACAGCAATAGATAAAAGTATAGTTTCTGG
>CBCXTS010000008.1:0-22612 GCA_965178085.1 Alphaproteobacteria bacterium
CATAGCAATCAACAAGCCAAAGAGTTGGAACGAACGCAAAAGCAATTGCAATCTTTAATTGCTGTGGAATGTTGTGATGGGTATTGGTGGATCGTACCTTGTTTATAGATTTTTACAGGAAATGGGTAAAACCAAAGGTAGCAAAAAATGATTTTTAATTTAGGTGATCAATTTGTGTATCCCAGCGATACTTATGATTATGGCTGGTATGGTATTCTCACAATTCAAAGAATTACTGAAAATTGGGTGTACTTAAAATCAGAATACACTGGCTATGATGCAGAATACAGGACTTTTGATGATAGGGATTTAATGTTTCCAATTGACGATTTTCGTGGTATGGTGCGAAGGGGAAAAGTGCTACCATATCGAGAAAACCCAGCAAAATGTAACGATGGTTCATTCAGTAACAGCCCACACAACAGTAAGGGTACTTGTACTTGGCACGAAGGGGTTAAAGGCTCAGCAACACAGTCTGAATATGATGCATCGCAAATGAGAGTAAGGTATCGTAGTCCAAAGGGTTACACAGGTGCTTTTGCCCCAAAGAAGGGCAAAAGTGCAACAAAACCCAAACCAAAGGCGAGAACACAACGTAGAACACAACGTAGAACACAAGTCTATGCGATTGATGTAAAATCATTTAATGCTCAATATGACAAGAGTTACAAAACTAAAAATAATATGGGTTTAGTCATTGCAATGGCATTATACGATATGGGAAATCCAGAATACACATACAAATTGCCATTGGTTAATTTTACCCTTGAAGATGCTTACAATGTAGCCAATATGGATTATGAAGATGCCAAAGCATTTGTGGTTCATAATGTGTTGCCCCAATGGGAACGCACCTACAATGTGCATCAATCCGAAGAATGGAATGAAAATGAAATCCAAGAAATATTTAACAAGTATTTTGACAATGTTGAAAAGTTTTTTAAAAACAAAAGAAACATTGGACAAGCCAAAACAATCTTGGAAAAGCAACTGGCATCCCCATCTTGTTAGCAAACCAAGAGCCAGTTCATCGTGGAAAAAAGCAGTGACAAAAGACTTTGGTATGAGTGGCAAAGGTCATAAAAAGTTTTTTCAGTTTGGAAAAATAAATCGCAAGGGAAATATAAAGGGTGGCGATTATGTAGATGCTAACCACGCATTCCTTACTGATGGTAATCTTGTATGTGTAATTTATGCCCCAATGAACCCTTCTGATGGATACTACGAAATGATAAGTTCATCGCATTCACTCTATTATAGGCTTACACGCAACCCAATTCACAGCATAAAACCATTCTCACAGGGAAAGGGGTTTCAGTATATCTACTTGAAATAGGACAAACATAATGAAAAGACGAAATCCAGCAAAATGTAACGATGGTTCATTCAGTGCAAGTCCACATAATTCAAAAGGTACTTGCACATATCACGAAGGTGTTCAAGGATCGGCTACACAAGCACAATACAATAAATCTCAGTCTAGGGTTCGTTATCGCTCACCAAAGGGCTACAAAGGCAGTTTTGCCCCACCAAAGGGCAAAACTAAATCAGCACCAAAGCCAATTCCACTGGAACAAACATTAGATGCTGGATTGAAAGTCTTTGAAGATAACCAATTCATCGTGAAAATTAATGATGAATACTTTATTACAGGTGTAGTTCAAGACGAAGAACAATTTCTAAAAGCATTGAGTGGTCTATTGTATGTCGCTGGTAAAAAGTTTGATCCAAACCATTATCCACTGGCTTATTCGACTGTTCAAGCAGAATACAATGATCTATTCAAAAACAAAACAGTTTCAGTCAAAGATGCTGAATATGCTCTTGAAACTTTGAAAAAAAACTTGTCAACATCAAAAATTGGACAGTCCTTTCAAGAATATGATTGGTCAAAAGGCAATCAATTGCAAACAGTCTATGGCTATACTTGGAAAAAAGTCAAAGGTACTTGGTACATAACGTATTCAAACAATATGCTTTTGGAACAGCCTTTGAGTGATGAAAAACTTGCGAAAAAAACTGAAATTGCCATTCAGCAATATGAGAACCAAATCAAATTAAATCAAGAGTTCAAAATTGCTCAACAAATGGAAAAAGAGCAAAAAGCCAAAGACAATGACTTGAGTGGATATGAACAGACTTTAACACCATTGCAACTTGGTAAGTTGAAAAAGACATTGGGCAAATTGTATAACCACGATGGTAAAACAACCACTTTGAAAGACTTTATTATCGAGAAACTTGAAAATGGTGCAACAGTAACATCGGGTAATTTTAGTTATACAACTTGGAAAGGTACAGTAAAGCCATATACGATAAAATTGGAATATGGTGGTGCTGACAACGATGAATATGCTATGCTGGATGCCAAAGGTGATTATCCCAAAACAGCGATGAAATGGGCTTTATGGGTGTATGAAAACCATTATGCAAACTGATACTCAATCCATAGAACGATTTATCAATAATGGTGGTGCTGTTGGTGATGCTCAACAAGCAATCGCCAGTGGTAACAAAATTGCTGGTATTGGCATCAATGCTGGTGTTGCTGTTGCCAATGCGACAATAGCCACTACAACAGCCACAGCAACTGGTACAGCAGTTGCTGGTGGTGCAGTTACAACAGCAATCAGTGGAGCGATTACAAGCACATCAAGTGCGTTGGTTGGTGCTGGTGTAACAAGTGCAACTGTTCCTGTTGTTGGATGGGTTATTGCTGGTGTATTGCTTGCAAGTGCTGGTGCTTTGTCCATTTCATCAAGAAGAAGGGCAAAGTTTTTAGCCAAAGATCGTGGATTGTTGGAAAAATACATCAAAGAGTATTCTACAAAATCATCAGAATGGCGATTGAAGGAAAGTCGAAAACAGATTTCAATGTTGCAATTTCTATTGACTGAACCCAAGACCACTCGGAATGCCAAACGCAAAGCCAAAGCCGAATTGAAATTGGAAGGATTGTATTTCCTTGCAAAACAAGAGAAATTGCCTTTGTACCAACAGCAAGAGCAAAACAAAATTATGATTGCTCAAAGTGCAAGACAGAAGAAGATTTTGTACATTGCTATTCCTTCTATTCTGATTGGTTCGGTATTGATGGGATACTTTGCTAGACGAAAAAGATAAGTCGAACCAAAAACAAGGCGATCACTCTATTCAATGAGAGTGATCGATTTCACTTTTTAGGTATGATATGATTGAGATTGATTAAACCTTACAGAAGGAACGAACTTATGTCATACCCAATTGTACGCAAAGGAACAGTAGTCACCCCATATCACACTGGATATGGTGCATCTGTTGAACGATACCAAAAGCGATTTTCAAAAAAGGACGTTGCTAAATTACAAAAGAAATTGGCAAAGTTTCAACAGCAATTGGCAAAATTGCAATCCAAAACATCACGATTGGGTGCAAATGTTCGAGCAAGACGAATTAACCGATTGGAAAAGAAGGTACAGGCAATTCAAGCCTTGTTGGGTATGCAACCATTTGATGCCAGTATCCAAGCAGATGCAATGGCTATCGCCAACGAAACTACAAACCCCAGTCCATTGCCTTTGATTTTAGGCATTAGTGGTGCTTTGATTGTTGGTGGGCTGGTATTCTACAAGACAAGACAGAAAAAGCGAAAATAAGCCCAATTTGGACTGGCAGTCACTAACCATATACAACGAGCATTTTCCATTATTTGTTTTCGCTTTGGGGTTGTATCTTGCTAGTCTGATAAATGACGATCAAGAGTGATGTATGCACCACAATCCTAGACCAATCCAAATTGACAAAGAATACGCAAAGACAGTTGTTCAGAAATTGTTTGATGAAATGATTGTTACTTTGGGTAGAGCGTTTTTTGGAACTGAATATGAAGATATGCCCTTGTTCGAGATTTCCAGCCAGCCCATTTTGCTGGCTGGTGGTATTCTTGATTATGTGCCTATGGTTGGTACTGACAAGGAGACATTTGTCAAATTGCAAGTGTATTCAGCACCCAACACATTTGAGCAATCATCAAAAGTTGTTACTGGTGGTTCATTTGGATTGAAACAAGATCATTATGGTGTGTTGTCAATCAAAATCAATTCAAAGTACAGTCCATTGGCTTTGATGAACTTGATGCATACAACAATTCGCAATCGCAACCCTGTTTTTGATCAAATGTATTCTGTATTCATTCACGAATACAGCCACGCAAGACAGTATCGAAAGTCACTTGATGTTGATAGTAGATCAACTGGTCAAATTGCCCAAGAAGAAGGGTATGAAACCTATTTGAACAGCCCAAGAGAAATTGATGCACATATGCAACAGATCATTGATGAATTGCTGTTCAAGTATGAAACAAAGCCCAGTATGATAGGTATATTCTTCAATGGCAATCCGATTGATGTTGCATTGAAAATGGTATCCCCCGAATACAGAAGAATAGCCCCACATTTGACTGAAAAGAACAATATGCGAATGTTGAGTGCATCAGCACAAGCATTGATGGAAAATGGGTTTGTGTTTAATCGCAAAGGGCTACGAAACAATCCAAATTATCAAGCATCACATCAACCACCATCACCCGATTATGGTTCACCATTGTATGATCTTACGTTGAATGGTACTTATCCAAATGATGTGTATTCAAGCAATGGAAAAATGTACTATGGCGATGTTTACGGTGCTGATAAGAAGGCTTGGGAAAAAATGAAAGTGTGTCACAACAATCCCGAATGCAAAGTGACCATATACAGAACAATCCCCAAATCTGTACCAGCGAATAAACAAAAGATATATGATGGTGATTGGGTTTCATTGGACTTAAAATACACCATCGATCACGCAGAAAGAGAGTTTGGTCGCAATAATTACATTGTTTTGTCGGCAAAAGTTAAAGCCAAAGAACTTTTTACGGATGGTAATTCATTGGCTGAATGGGGTTGGTGGTCAGCAAACAATATGCCAAGTGCTATTGGTTCATCGCCAATGAGTAAAGCCTTAATTTCAAGACATTTGAGATTTAATCCAAAACCGAAAAGCAACCCTAACAAGAAGAAGGTTGATCCAGTTGAACGGTTTAAAAGGTGGCATTGGGGAGAAGAACCAACACATAAAATCCAAATTGATGATGATCGTTATCCAGCCGAACTAATTGAAATTGGTCGATTGATGGAAATGCGAATTGACTTGGCTGATAAAACTGGCAATCGTGCCAATCCCAAAGAAGAATTGGGATTGGAAATTGATAGCAAGTCGATCAATGAATGCTATGTACTGTTTGACAACGATCATTCAAAAGAACGTATCTATTTTTATTTGAATGGTGAAACCCAAAGAGATTTTGCTGACTTATATGATCAGATTGACAGCGAACCTATTGTGCTTAATGAATTAGCAAGATTTGGTGGTGGGCATCATAGTCGAATGAATGACTACCCAATGGTTTATGCGAAACCATTGGGCTATCTCACCCATTTAGTCTATTACACACACAAAAAAGGTGATGATGATGGTATTGGTAGTGGTTATGTTCACGAAATGGGTGAAGAAAAAGGTGGAACGCACCCACTCATAGCCATTGCAGAAGATGGTACTATTTGGATGTGTGGTGGTTCTTACACTTGCCCCAATGCTGGAATTACAAATTAAAAGAAGGAAACTAAAATGGATAATCAACAAACAATTGGATTGATACCTAGCACAATTTTTTGGAAAAACGGAATAACACTTGATGTATGGTTATCTTTATCAGATACCCAAAATCTAGTGCAAAAGTTTATTCAAAAATCGACTGAGATTGTCAATGTTGCCTATCACCCCAATGCTGACAAACAATCATTCTTCCTTCATATTGACGTACAGTCTATACAAGCAATTTTGGAAGGAGATCAATCCCAACCAAAAATGTCTGTTGATGTAAAGCCAAAATTGAAATAGTCAGTCAATTTTTATATGTCAGTTGGGTGTGGCTAGTATCCTGTCCATCTAAAACTGACTTTGGCACAATTCTTTCTCTTAGATAGATTTTAATTGCATCACGCACAAGGTCGGCAACGTAGATTTGCCGACCACTCAATTCAGTGTCTTGTTCAGCAAGTTTCACTAATTGTTCGTGTGTTGTGTATCGTACCCTTGCGACCATAACTCTAAAAATAGACCCTTTGTCGCAGTCCTTCTTCTTTTTACTCATTGTTTTTACCCTTCACAAACGCATTAGAAACAGGTGTTTGATCGCTGGCGATCATTTGGCGATCACTCTGTTTCAAAACTTTTATATCATAAAGTTTGCAAACCTACATAAAATAAGAGAAGATATATTGACAAATCAAAAGTTCAACTTTAACTTTAACCCAGACATTTGGAGAATGACTATGGCTTTGCGACTTAAAAGCAATCCAGCACCAATGAGTGGTGCGTTGTTCGTTTCAAACCCACGCAAGCGAAAGGCTAAATCGGTTCGTAAAAATCGTGCAGTCAAGAAATTGCGTGTTGTTCGTAAACGAAAGAATACAGCCAAGAAAAAAGTGGCTCGTAAAAACCCAGCAAAACGTGTTGTGCGTAAAAAAGCAGTTCGTAAGAACACAGCAAAGAAACGATTGGTATTGCGTAAGAAGGCTCGTAAGAACCCAGTTCGCAAACGCAAAGTTGTTGCTCGTAAGCGAAAAGCAGTAAAACGTAAGAACCCAGTTCGCAAACGTAGAGCAGTTTCACGCAAACGCAAAGTGGCTCGTAAGAACCCAATGCGTAAACGTATTGTTCGCAAAGCAAAACGTAAGAACCCAGTTCGTAAAACTCGCATCATTCGCAAGAACCCAATGGTTCTTGGGTTCTTGAAACCAGTTGAAAAACTTGTCGCAAAAGTACCATTCATCGGTAAAACAGTTGCACCTTACACACAACCTATCGCTGTTGCGATGATTGGTGGTGCTGGTGTCGCTGGTGCAATGGCAACAGTTGGTCGCCTTCCAGTTGTAGGACAATATGCTAAGTATCCATTTGGACACGCATTTGGTGCAACCGTTATGGGTCTTGGCTTGGCTGTTGTTTCGGCATTCTTGCCTGTTAAGCCAGCAACCAAAAAAGCATTGGCTCTTTCTTTTGCTGGTGCTGGTGGAGCAATCAATGCTGGTCAATTGCTGATGTGTGGCTTTGATCTTGATGCTTGTAAGGCTCAAAACTTGGCTATGTTGAATGCTGATGATGCTGATGCACTTGAAGAAGGTGCAGTAGCAATTGACGAACAAATGGCTGGTTTGGCTTATGGCGATGGAATGTACTATGAAATACAACCATTGGCTGGTGTAGCAATGGATATGGCTGGTATCGACTATGACAATGCTCAATATGGCGATGCAAATGCTTGTCCAGCAGACTTGTCACCGATTGAAGGTGAAATGGCTGTTCGTGGTCGAGATGCATATATGGCAAAGTTTGGCACAGCACCTAAGCGAATGGCTGGACAAAAGCGACATATGTCTATTATGGCTGGAAAGATGGGGCATCGTTGGGGATGGTTGATCAAATCTCTTGGTTGGCAACGATTTTCACAATTGGCTCAATTACCCCCAGCACAACGCAAAAAACTTGTTCGTAAATTGAAAGCATCAGCAATTCAAGCATCACAAGCAACTTTTGATCGTGAATTGACAGGTGGTTTTCAAGGTATCGAATATAGTGGTATAGCAATGGATATGTCGGGATTGGCTATTGATAATATGGCTGGTATCGCTATTGCTGGTGCTGGTATTTAAACATTTAACATTACAATAATTAACACTGTACGGAGAAATTATTATGTACGGACTTTTAGAACAAGGATCAACTGGATTGCCCCCACGAGTACCATTTGATCAACCAAAAAATCTCTTTCGCTATGGCGAACAAACTTTGTGGTCAACCCAATTGCATTCTGCATCTTCTGCATTGGCAAATGGTTCATTCCGACTTTTCACTACACCTTTGGGTCAAGTAGGTCAAGGATTTACCAATTCATTGTCAATCGGTGAAACGTCACTTAAAGAAGGTGGGCGCATTCCAGCAGGGATTGCATACGATGTATTCGGAATTGCCTGTCAAGTTGGTGTTGCTGAGAGCAATGAAAGTGCTGGAACAAATGCTGTTTTGGGTAATGCTGTTAATACATCATCCAGCATTGACACTTTGGTTAACATTCTTTCCAATGGTGTGTTGTCTTGGGATTTCACCCAAACACAAGTAGACATTGCCCCAATCGAACTTATCGGTGCTGGTGGTGGTGCTTTTGGCTCTATCTCTACTGATGATGCTGGTGCTGTTGCAACTGCAACTGCTGGTGCGATGAATAATGGTGCTGGTAGCGTTTTTCTCTATCGAAAACACCCTGTTGCCCTTCCCGGAAACTCAACTTTTAGCATTCTTTTGCGTTATGGCTCTCGTGCATCTGCTGTTGGTGCAAATGATTTCTTCGTAAAAGTTGTCTTGATGGGCTACTACAAAAACGTCATTGAGATTGGATAACAATTCATAACTTTTAGGAGAAATTATTATGTATGGAACATTAGAACAAGGCTCAACTGGTCTGCCACCATCAGTACCTTTTGACCAACCAAAAAACCTTTTCCGTTATGGGGAACAAACTCTTTGGTCAACTCAATTACACGCAAGCAACGGTGCATCTGCTGTGTCTTTGGCAAACGGAACTTTTCGTCTTTTCACTACCCCATTGGGGCAAGTTGGACAAGGTTTCACAAACTCATTGACAATTGCCGAAACATCTTTGAAAGAAGGTGGTCGAGTACCTGCTGGTATCGCTTATGATGTGTATGGTATCGCTTGTCAAGTCGGTCGAGCAACATCAACTGGCGACAGTGCTTTGGGTGATGCTGTTTCCGATGCTAACAGTGTTCGTATGCTTACTGAAATCCAAACCAATGGTATCTTGTCTTGGGATTTTACTCAAACTCAAGTTGACATTGCACCTATTCAATTGATTGGTGCTGGTGGTGGAGCATTCGGTTCAGTATCTGTAACATCAAATGCATCAACAACTATCGGTAACATGAACAATGGTGCTGGGTCGGTATTCTTGTATCGTAAGCATCCTGTGGCTCTTCCCGGCAACTCGACTTTTTCTATCTTGTTGCGTTATGGTTCTCGTATGGGTGCTTTACAGGCTGGACAAGACAGTGTATTCGTTAAAGTTGTATTGATGGGTTACTACAAGAATGTTATCGAAATCGGATAATCTTTTGTAGATTTGTCATTGTGCAAACACAAGCATTGGGGATTGGCTTTTCGTGAGCCAATCCCTTTTGTTATTTTTAGCGATCACACAAAAATCTGAAATGCATTGTGATATGATCTTTAATGAGATAGACTATAAAAGATCGATTTACTTACTAGGAGAAATTACTATGACTTATGATCCGTATCGACAAGGTGGTTATGGTTCTGCCAGCAATGGACAAGGCGATATGTCTGCACAGGCTGGTGGTGGAGCAAACCAACAATGGAATACACGCATTCAAATGCCTTTTGCACAAGATATGGGTGGCACAAACCCTTCACAACCCCCATTTGTGCGATCACCTTACTATCCAACAGCACCATTCTATTCGACCGATCCCAATGTTGGATACCAAACACGATTTTACAGCACTGGTATCGTATTCAATACTGACTATACAGACGTTAATTCAGAAGTTATTCGTAGGGTTCAATTCGACATTCCTTGTCGCTTGATCGCATTCAATGCATCAGCAATGGCATTGACTGTTGGTGAGAGTGGATCGGCTGATACTCTTTTTACAGGTGATATAAAAGGTATTGATCCAAGAGATTTATTCTTGTTTCGTGCTGAATACACTACTGGTGATCAACTTACAGTTTCACCACGATTAGCATCCAATGTTTGTGGTACAAATGAAGGATCACAAGGTGAATTGGGTGGTGTTGGTTATACAATCAATGCTGGTGGTTCTCTTGTTATTGGGCTTACCCCATTGTTTAAAAACTTGCGAATTGATGTAACTTTGGTTTGTTTGGAAATGCGTGGTAATTCTAATTTTGTGCGTGGATAATCGTCAAATTAGGAGAACATAATGTATTGGAATAGACCCCAACTCGTACCGTATAATGCTGGTAGTGGTGGTGGGGCTGGGGCGCAACCCCAGCCACCCCCACCAAACCCATTGGTGTTGAACAGACAAAACAATACTGCTGGATTGTGGAATGGTGGAAACATCACGTTGACCCCCAGTGGCTTGACCAATCCGACAGCAACTTGGCGATCACCAACCTTTGATCTCAGACCCGACCTTCCGTTTTTGTCACAAGGTAATGCTGAAAGTACACCAGTTTACAGATCAAAAACTGGTGATTGGGGTTCATTGTGGTTGTTGGTTGATGGTTTAGATCAAAACTTTGGTGGTGGATTTGGTTTTACTGGTTTGAAAGTAACTTATCAAGAACGAGTAAGCCCTATCGATCCGACTTTGGTTCGTAATGTAAATGATCCGATTGATATAACTGGTGAGTTTGCTGTCAATAGTACATTGCCAGCAAGTGAAAGACAGCAAGGTGCATTGTTGCAATTCAAACCGACAAACGATGTTGATCCTGTTCGTTATTGGCAAGTGGTTTTGCGTTTTGAATGGTCTGTAACCTTTACAAACCCAGTTCAATTACGCATTCAAGCATCATATTATTAAGGGGTTGATATATGTCTTTTATACCCAACAATTCAAGTGGAAATACGGTTGTATCAGATGCCAGTGTATTCTTTGAGAAGGCTGTTGTTATATCTGGTGCGTTTGGTATTCCAAGCACATATACGAGCGATTTCATCAGAATACAAGGACTGCCAAACATTGCTTTGACTGCCAATGGTTCTGCTGATGGTAGTTCACCCGATTATCCCGATAGTACAGTTGGATCGGCTCTTGTCACCCTAGAAATAGCAAGTGGTAACAGTGGTGAGTTTGAGAGTGGTATCGGATTGAGTTTTCAGAAAATTGGCGAATGGCTGTGTCCTTTGACAGACAGTGCAACTTTTGATGTTCCAACACTTTACCAACTGGTTCAGTGTTCAGCAAAGTTTGTTCGTATCAAGGTTAATTTCCTTCCAAATCAAATCAGTGCAACCACTGTTGCAAAACTGTATGTGAGATTACACGCATCAGCATAGTGGTAGATCGTTCAAATCCGTTTGTTGTACGGATTAAACCAAAAAAGGCTAGGGTATCACAACCCTAGCCTTTTCAATTGCCTACAAATGCAAATGTGAAGGTTTACATATCAATGAATACCAATTCACGTTCAGCACGAGTATAAGCCACATAGACCATATTACATTCTTGTCGATAAACGTGTTCGGGCATTGGAAATGTTGGTAAGAAGGCATCATTGAAATTGAGAATAACACAACGATGAAACTCTAAACCCTTTGAACGGTGAACAGAACACAATGTAACAGCCCCATTCTCTTGGCTTTCACCAAACATTTCATCAATAGTGGCATAAATGTTATCATTGGTCAATTTCTTATCGCCCAGTCCTTCAAAGATCAAATCATATCCAGCAATTTCATCATCAAAATCGTCTTTGTCTTGCTTAGTACCCATCTTGTCTAAATAGGCATCCATACCATCTTTGTAGATAGCCATATACTCTTGAAAAGCCCTTTTATCGCTATGTTTAAAGCCTTTTGGGAAGGTAATTTCACTACCATCATCCAACTCGTAAACACCCTTCGCAAACTTTTTCTTCATATTGGTCATTTGCTTTGCAATTGCTTTTCCGATGGTATCTCGACCCATAAAAATCACAGGTATCTTCTTCAAAAACAATCTTCGTGCTAATTGCAACAACGGTGCATTTTTGCGACAAACAACCCCAGTATTCACATCAAACAGATCAGCGATTTGCTCATTGGTCATTTCGCTGAAAGGTGTTGAACCATAGTAAACCAATCCATCGGGTGCTGTATTCAATGCTTGAATGTCTGTATATGGTGTTGATAGAGTTGTGTAATCATAGATTTGATTTGTGGTTTCAATAATGTCTTTGCCACAGCGATAACACAATGACAATGGTATCTCCGTTGCATTGTAAGAGTTTTTGAATGATTGCATTGCGTTAGCATCAGCACCCCTAAACAGATAGATTGCTTGTGATACATCACCAACAGCAATTGCTCGACCACTTTTTTTCAAGTACCATTTGATCAAGTATTGAGTAACTAAGTTGGTATCTTGGCATTCATCAACGAAGATAAAATCTTGTTTGTAGTTGTACTTTTTGTACAATTCTAAATATGCCGACATATAAAAATAATCATCGTAATCCCACATATCAATGATGCTCTGTGAGATAGCCAATGTTTCAACAGCAAAATCGTATATGGTTTTACCTTCCATAGTCATTTTATATATTGCATTTGCCAATTTTGTGTCTTTGATGTAAGGCGATAGATCATAGTATGTCCACAAGTATCTAAATGTTGCGACTGTGTTTGGCTTTTCATGAAAAAATCCAGCACCAGTATTTTTACCAATTGCTACTAATTTAATGAGCAACCCAATAAACATATTTTCAATTCTTGCCTGTACCTTTTTATCAAACTCACCCATATAGACTTGGCGACCAATGGTTGATGCCTTTGCTTTAATTTGTTGATATATGGCTTTGCCTTGTGGGATAACTGGAATGTCTTTTTTGTAATTACCTTGTTTCCCTTTAACACTGATAGTCACACCACCACCCCTTATGATGATGTTAGTCTTGCTTTCAACTGTTGTAAACTTTGCACCAGCCTTGTATGCTAGACTTGCAAACAGACTGTGAGTGGTTTTGGCTTTGTAAGTAATGCTACCGTATTGCACACCCTTCCAATCATTTGATGTAAGTGGGCTGTTGCCATACTTTTTACGCAATTCGTTCAATGCTTGCATAATCGTTGTGGTTTTTCCACTACCAGCAACTGCTTGTACAATTCCATTGCCTTGTCCATTCAGAACAAAATCAATTAGGGTTTGTTGATATGATGAAGGTACAAAACTGTCATATTTGGACAAGTTTGCAATTCTTTCGGTCAATTCGGATGCAATGGCTTTATTGAAAGCCAATACCGTTACTTGTATTTTTGCCATAGTATAATCCTATATGGGTTCAGTCAATCCAGTGTCTAACTAGATTGAATTACTTTGATTTTATAGTTAGTTTGAAGGCATCACAACCCAATTTTGAAATTAGATTGATCGCCATTTGTATGATAGCCACACCTGTGACAGTTTGCAAACTAAAAAAGACTTTTTGCTTGCAATTAAAGCGATCACACTATTTTGAACAATGAATAGATATGCCATTTAGAATGAGATAGAATATGGTGAAATGTGCAATGTACGATAAGGATTGAATATGTTCGACTTACAACAGAAATGGATTGAATTGGATAGCCTTTTGGAAGGTGTTCAAAGCGAAATGAAGGAAAAACAGATCGTTTCAAATTACTTGAAATCGCTTGGTATGAAACGAACCGTACCAGTTGTAATTCAACAAAAGTTACAAGATCGTAGGTTGGCTCGTATCTATGTTTGGAAAAACAGTCCAATTGGAAATGTTGCATTGCTGACTGGTCGCAGTATCGAACCATCTTTGCATTTCCTTGTTCTTGAAACTGAAAACCACGATGGTGATGAAATTGATATGGCTGTTGCTGTCAGTGGAACGAATTATGTAAGTGTTCCCATTCCACATACACTTGAACACAGAATGGCTCAAAACAGCCATTCTGTGCATCAACAGTCTGTACATAGCCAAAGACCTGTCCATCACAAACCAAAGCCTGTACAACACAAGTCAAAGCCTGTAAAATCAAAACGAAAACCACGCAAGCCAGCAAGACATAACCCAGCAAATGCATCAAATGGTTTTATCGCACCAACAACTTATCCTAACTATGGGCATAGTAGTGCGACATCATATATGACTATGAAGGAAAGTTTTCCATCTGTATGGTTGCTTACTGTTCTAAACAAGTTTTTTCCCGAAATTGTCATATCGTCAAAGGTTCAATTGAGTGATTTTCAATTAACAGTTGTTCTTGATAGTCCGTACTTGTCAAAACAGAATTACAAATTGGCGATTGAATACAAGTACATAGTCAAAAAGGGGTGGATGGATTTAAACATTCACCTTCAAGATAAAGCAACATCAACAGTTATCTATACTTGGGGTGTCGAATTGTTGGCTGATGATGCTAGTCAACCGACAACTCAACCCGAATATGCCAATGCCATTCATAGCAAGTTGATGCCATTCATAGGAAAGGAAATACAAACCTACATCAGCAACCCAAGTGGATATGTTCATCCAACAGACTTTGCAAAGGTTAATTTGTCGAATGTTCGCCCTAGACAAATGAAAAATCATACTCAACCTAGACCAGTGGTCGATGAAAACAATCAGCCAATAGAAGATTTTGAAAGTGGCGATAACAACGCAAGAGAACAAAATCGTGAGATTATTGAGCAAACTGTTGAAACGGTGCGTTCAAGAACATCAACAGAACCAACCTTTGATGAAATTGATGAACCACAGGATCAATCAGATCAAGTCCGTATCAAGTATGATTTTGAAGGGTTGCAAGAAGAACCAATCATTCCAATTACTGATGATCTCTTATTCACATTGGATGATTTTTCTGATGTGAAATGGACTACCAAGATTGACTATAAAAACCTATGGTGGATTTTTGCAAAGAATATGACCTTGCAACCTATCTGTGAGCGATTGAACAAACTGTTTGTTCCGAAAGTAGAAGATATAGGAAAAGCAATCGTCAGTTCAGAATGGTGTGTAAAGCAAGTCAATTCAACTTTGAAGGCTGGAAAGCAAGAGAAGGTTGAAATGATTTTTGGTTTATCAGCAAATTATACAATCCAAAAAACTAAACTGTATGGTTCTGTTATCAAAAAAACAAAACCCATATCTGAACCCCAAACAATTGAATTGGCATTCGGCATTACATCGCAATCGAATGGCTTACGATTGCGAGTGGGTAAATGTACCGATGGGAAAAGTCTGAATGGTTTCACCCCACAGAAGGCATACCGATTGACGATGCCCTACAAGCAATTCAAAGGAATGCATTTGACTGATGTTATGGTTGGGTTCTTCAATATGGTATTGATCCACATTCTGTCGAACCCCAACATTTTGGCAAAGATTGGTGAGTATTGCGAGTTGCCAACAAGACAGACATTCACTGGTGTGACAAAGACAGTTATTCAGCCAACTGTTGATCGATCAACAGTTGTGCCTAGACCTACCACTCAAAGTGTTCGTGACACTTTGAGCAGTGTTATGCCACAGATTGAGTTCATCAACTCACTGGATCAAGTATCGACTGAACCCAGTTTGAACAGATGGTATGCTGGTTCTTTGGCATATGACTTTCCTACCACTGGCAATTATTTTGAGATTGTTTTGTTTGCTCACCTTATGGCTGACAACAAGTTGAAATTGACAATTCAAGTTAATTCGGGTGCTGGTTTCAACTTTTCACAGAACGATGATTATTTTGCTCTTTTGGCGAAGGTCGAACAAACACCACAAGGTACTTATTTAACACAAAAAACGTGGGAGATCGCAGAAGGTTGGTATAACTTTTTACACAATGCTTTGAATGATGCTGGTCTTTCATTCTCAAGCAAGGTGAACAGTGAATTGCAACCCCAATTCATTATTCACTTAGGGCAACAGACCACGAAACGAGTTGCACAACCTGTATACAATGATTTTTATGTTGAACCAACACCTAACGGTTTGGTAATTTCACCAAAAGGTACAATCAATCAAATCTTCCTTGATTTGGAAACGGATACAAGTTGGCTGTCTGATTTGTTCAATGCAATGAAAACAGGGTTGTATTTCAAAAAGGGCGATCTCGAATGGGTTGATGGATATGTTTTCAAGCAAACAAATGACGATGGTTCAATCGTTACGGTTGGGGTTGATGTACAAGATGCCACAGTTTTGAATGACTTGATTGGAAACATTAACGTACTATCCCAAAACTATCCAAAACAACAGACAACACAAGAACCATCACTTATTGAAGGGGTGACAGCCAATCAAGATGCTTTGAACCTACCATATGAACAACGATCACAATTGCAAAAGTTTATTGTACAAACTTTTGCAGAAGATTTTCCACAATGGAATGCCGATGTTTTGCTTTATAGCAACGATAGAGTGGAAATCTATTTGAGTGACATATCTTTGATTAAGCCAAAATACAATTTCAAAGTCTTGATCAACAAGACTGGTTTGCACATTTTTGGATATACAAGCCCATACTTTGATGCCAATTCGGTGTTTAAGATTGATACAATTCCCAATCAAGTAAGTGTTTTAACCATCAAAGACCTTTTAACTCGAATGATGCTTGGTTCTAAACAAATCAAACAATGGATTGCAAGCAATGGTAGTGCATTGCCAGCAACACAATTGGAATACTTTGGTTCATCACAAACCTTTGCAAAGCATCTACGAAACAATCCATACAGTAGTGCAATTGCAATGCAAATTGATGAAACATTGAAAACATTATCAGTTGTATTGGTGACAATCACTGGACATAAACAAAAAGCACCGAAACTATTCATCAAACCAGTTGCGTACAGACAAATGTATGATCCAACCAAAATGAACTTTACCAATGTTAGTTGGGATAAAAAGATTTTGCAAGATCATAGTGATCTAGTTGATAATTCATTCCTTCCAATGGCATATTTTCAAAGTGGTGGATTGGGATACCAAAAACTACATTACAATGAAATCAAGACAATTTCGGATTATTTAATTGCATTGTTTGAAGAAGGGGTTGTATCTTGGACACAATCAATTTCGACTTTGCCTATTGCGTTGAACTCAATGGTTGCTGAATTAGGCAATCAATCAATTGCAAACTCTATTGCTGAAATTAAAGGTATGGTAACAATGACTGAAAGTCTTGCACCATTCCCAATTGACCATCTAAAAATAGCATACGAGTACAGCATTGATCAAAATGCACAAGAACCACGCATTCAGACACCTAAAATACAATTGGCTGATGCTATGGATTGGGCTGTCAAAAGGGGTGTGTTCAACTTTGAAAACCACTCAACCTTCAAAGCACCAGCACAAGACAAGGAATTGATGGACTTGTACACTATGGTTGTCAATGAGTATGGTTCAAGTGCTGGACAAGACTTGTTTGATGCATACACAGCAAGTTGGAATAAAGCCCACAAGGACTTTACTGATGCTCAAATAGCACAACAGCAAGCACAACAGGCACAAGCCACAGTTGAACCCCCACAAGGTTCAACTGGCAGTCTAGGAACGCAAATTAGCACCATTGACGATGTTTTACAGTATCCCGATGGTACTTTGTTCGTGACACCCAACCAAAACAATGACTATGAAATTAGAGTATTTGCAAAGGTAGGCGATGAATTGTTTGGCTTTGATGAAGATGGTAGTGCATTGACCCTTGATTTTGATGAATTGGAAGATTTGGGTGACTTGTTCTATCAAAGCATTCAAGTCAGTCCATTTAGAATACAACAAGTATATTTCGACCAAAGTGAAAGTAAACAGATGGTTGCTGATGCGTTACAAGCGATTGGTATGTAGGAGAACCACAAATGACTATTGAACAAAGTATATCATCCGTATTTGGCGATGTTTTGAACACAATTGCCAATAACCCAAAGTTGCAACCTACCCTAACTAGGCTTTTGGCTGATTTTCCGTTGCAAGGACAACCAAGATCAAGTCAAACAACATCAAGTCAAATACCATTTGGCTACAATTCGGATGGATCACCCAAACCCCTTGATATAATTCCAGTTGATCAAATCCAAGCACACATCATTCGTAAATTACAGCCACTTATCAATGCTGGATTTAACCCTACCAGTGCGAGTTTCCCTATTGAGAAGGACAACGATGGTTATCTGATAAATATAAACATCACCTTAGTAAAGGGTAAAACATCAATAAAATTGGTAAGTGATTTTATTGATGTTTTAATAAAAGTTACGGTTGTATCACTGGATAAAGTTGGGTATATGGATGAAAAAGTGATAGACTTTGATCTACCATTCGACATGTCAGACCTTGATAAAGCATTGAATGCTACGTTGGAATTAGCAAATAAGTTTTTGCTGTCGCAAACGCAAACAGCAACATCGTATGCTCTTGATGCTGGTAATTTCCATAATCCCGATTATCTGTTGCAGTTTAGGAATGCAGTAAATGCCAAATTGGGTAGGCTTGAACCATTTTCAACAATGGGTAAGCCAACAGGATATGGCTTTATTGGCAATGTTGAAAATGTGTTTGGAAACTTTGTAGTCTTTGACCTTCCACAATACAAAATGGGCTTTGGGTTGATGTTCCCCAACAGTGCATTCATTGTTGTTCGAAAGTTTGACTACAACACCAGTACCAGTGGAGCAAAAGTCTTTGATAAAGACTTTGTGAATATACAAGGCTCATTCAAGAACATCGACAACAAAGGGCAACCATTGGATGCTGGTGACTTTGCTGAAATTATTGCCAACTATGTTGAAAAGTATGGACAATTAGAACCAACATCACCATTCCAACCGAATGAAATGGTATGGGTTGTGGCAAAAGATGGTTCATTGCAACCGAAAGTCGGTATATTCAAAAAGTATTTTTACGATCAACAGACTGGTACTGAAACAGTTCAACTAGATTTCAAGTCACAGAACAATGATGGATCATTCTATACCTATTCTAAAAGTTTTGATTATCCATCAAACATTTACGATCTTTATACCGATGTAGAGTATCAGAGACTACTTGCATACAATGTGATAGTAACTATGTCGGTTAAAGACTTAATAGATTATATAAAGAATGAATTAAATACATTGGATCGTGCTGGTTTCATCAATAATGTCACTGTTGAAAAGAACCAAAGTAGTCAAATCAGTAAGTTTTACATTTACTATGAGAATACCCAAAACCAGTTGATACAAGTTATTAGTTTATATCATAACAGTTCTATTTCAATAGGATTGTTGATAGATGGGGTAAACTCAGAACAGACGAATATGTCACTAAACAGACCAGTGACATTGAGTAACATCAATCAAGTCTGTAAAAAAATAGTGGCTTATGCCTTACAAGCATCTACAACAGCCACACAGCCGACTACAAGTCTGATGGATACGATTATATTTACAAGGGATAAGACACTTGCACCTTCTGACAGTCAAGAAAATCGCATTGAAGATTATTTAGATAAAAAATACAACAGCGATACATTGTTCGTGGTAGGCGACAAACGCATTCGATTGGTTGTTAAGCCCATTGATGTACCATTACAAATTACATTTAAGATGTTTTATCAAAAAAATAATAAGGATGGGATACAAAGCACAATTGGTACAGCACCCGACAAGAAAACATTTGTATCACCTTATTCAACAGCCTTTTCAATTCTCGATAGTGCAACCCTTCGACAAGTGACTACACTTATTGATGAAGAAATTAAATGGCTCAAAGAGAACAACTATATCAGTGATGCAACTCAAAGTGTCCGTAGCACTTTGAGTGGTACAGAAGGCATTGTACGCAGTCCATATACACTTGTGTTCGATAAAACATATCACAGCAACCCACCACCATTGTCGCCCCTTGCTGGTGCATACTATGGCAGTAAGGCTTACTATGATAAAGGCTCAAACAAAGAAATTAGTATTCACGTTTTGGGTGCAAATGTAACAAAGCCACCTAAATGCCCCCAAATCAGTGGTGGTTCAGCCAAAAAATGGGTTGTAAGCAATCCATACAATGCCACTTGTGTATTGATCAAGCAGTATTCAAAAAAATCACAACCAAGAGTTGAAACATTTGTGGCACAAGTCCATAGAGCATTGGGTATGCCAGCACCCGATATGCGTTTTCATCAAACTCACCTTACATCACCACTCGTCAGTGATGCCTTCCAACCACTAACATCAACCAAAATGAGCAAAATTGTAAAACAACAGTACAGTTCTACATCACCTACAATCAATATGAACGCATTCCGAAATGCTGTTGATCTTTTGATTGTATCAACTTGGTTGGTAAATTGGGATGTATTGGGAATGACTGGTGATAATTCATTGATTGATGATAAGGGCAACATTCAATGTATCGACTTAGGTGGTGCATTGATGTTTAGGGCAACAGGTGGATGGAAAGGGGTAGTTTTTGAAAAATGGAATGCCGATTGGGGTGCTGACTACCAAACCATCAAAACCAATATGAAATTAGCCTTGATACAAATGCAGACCATTGGAACAAATAAACAATTTGCTGGACTTTTGGCAAAAGGTTTAGGAAAAGATCGAACATTGGAAATCACTGAAAAAATGATGATGCTTTTTCATCCACAATACAACTACATTGAAAAATTGACAGTTTGGACTGGCTTGCCTACACAAGTCCATTCCGATGGATATACCTTTGAAGGTGTCCAAAACAGTGGTGCTGATGATTTGAATAAAATGTTTGTGACTTGGCTACAAGCAAGAGCATTGGCTTTGTATGAGATTGTTCGAGAAGATCACCCAAATATGTAAGGAAAACAGTAATGAGTACAGTTCTACCATCTTTTAGTTTCAGAAAATTGACAGCATCATTGGTTGCTAAACAAAAATTGACCCCTAATTTCCAACAGGCAGTCTTGAAAACGGTGTCACAACCCATTCCACAACCACAGCCTAGTGTTGGTGGTCAGACTACAACAGAACCACCCCAAAGTGGTTCTGTCAGTGGTACATTGCCAAAGGATTTTCCTTTCAGTACCCTATTTGATTTTTCAGAGTTTGAACAAGGTGGCAAGTTTAGCACCGTAGCCATGTATCCAATCGGGTTGGATGATAACTACAAGTTTTCAATTACCAAGTGGAATTATTGGAAAGTATTGAATTATGACCAGCAAACATCATATCTGAAATTGGTACTTGACAAACTAAGTGAGTTTGGGAGCAAGTTTTATTCTTTACTCAATGTCAAGAACGATACTATTGACAAGGCACTTGCTGTTAAAGTCAAAGGAAAGACAAAGCAAAATGTTGTCATTCAATTTGAAGGTTCTTTCCCAAAGCATATCTACAATGATGTTGGAATTAGCATCAAGTTTATCAAAGGTGGATTGCGTATAAAGATTATTCATCGAGATCACATTACTAAACAATACGAAGGCACATCGACTATTTCATTGCCAAAAACGATATATCAAAGTGATGTAGTGTCTATGGCAAAACAAATCTTAGACAAGGCACTCAATGAAATATGGAACAACAAAGCGACAAGGGAAAAACTGTTTGACGTTCCAAAGGTTCTTCAAACATTGGTTGGTAGATCATCATTATTGGATGATGATAATGCTTTGGATGAAACTGTTGCCAGTCGCCTTGCTGACAATGCTGTTAAACCAGTTTCAGATGCCACCATTGACGATTTAGACCAGTTACCACTTGGTACAGTGATGAATGTCGGTGACTACATTTTGGCTAAGTATGACAGCAATGTAGAGCCTTTATATGGATTGATTGACTTGGACAGTGGAAACTATACTGACAAGGCATTTGATACCTTCAATTTGAAACTGTATGCCAAAGCAAAAGGGTTCAGCAGTCCAGTCATTTTAGTTGATCCAAACCAAAATGCTGACATTATGTCGATCATATCCAAATACAATATGCTCTACCCTTCAACTTTATTGAAGAAATTGATCTCTAATTTCCAATTCAAAGCCACAGACACACAAGCCATTGATCCAACATTGACATATGCTGTTGGGGAAGAAATTGCTGATCTACAACACATCACATCAGTTGTAGTTCCTTCTCAACAGATTTTTATCATCAATGAATTGGGTGAGATTTATCGTATTCAACAAAGTTCATCACAAGTTGATAATAAGGTCTATCCACCAAACAGTCTTACAGCATTATCAAGTAAAGAGTTAATGGCTGTATTCCAAAAGCATACATTCAGATGGTTGTCTTTTACGAACAAAGATAACTATTCGATTTTTGGCAATGATCCTTCAATGGTTCGACCACATTTTTGGACTGGGTACACCTTAAAACAATTGTTTACAATTCCAATAGGTGTTCAGAGTGCCAGTGATCTTCAAAACAATGATGCGTATTACGATGCAAACAAGTCACAAGTTATTGATTGGCTAAAAGGGCAGTACATTTGGCAAAAACAAGGTGCATCAATTTCTTTGACAATTGGTGGTTTCGGTCAATATGCCATTCTGATTGATAAAAAAGACGATGGTTCGCCTTACTTTATGGTTCAATACTTGAAGAACAATACAAGTGTATTGCGATTGTTGGTATCCAATCAGATTGATTGGCAGTCATACAGTGACAATCAAAATGGTTTTCCAACTGGTAGTAAGCAAGTAAGTCAAGACTTGTTTCAAGGTCGAATTGCTTATGATCCAAACTTTGCAGTACCAACACTTGATGATGCAATTGAAATGATTGTTACTCACATTCGACAAACAGCAAAAACTGGTTTTGCTTTTTGGGATAAAGCAAACATTCAATCAATGCCAAGT
>CBCXTS010000009.1:0-4025 GCA_965178085.1 Alphaproteobacteria bacterium
CGTTAGGATAGGTCATGACAAAACGGCGTGAATAAAATTGCCCTGTGGTTTGGCGGATATATTCTTTATTTTCTGCAAATGCACCATAGCGCGCAATATCCATACTAAAAACATCAGCTTCTGCTTCACCATGGATCATCCATTCTGCGAGTGACTTTCCTACACCGCCGCCTTGTAAAAAGCCAGCCATAACACCGCAAGCGCACCAATAGCCTTTTTTTCCACGAACAGGGCCAACTAAAGGGTTACCATCAGGAGAAAAAGTAAATGCGGCCGTTTACCCATGTTTTAATACCGACTTCTTGCAAACAAGGATAACGCTGAAAACCCAATGTTATTTCATTTTCAATACGATCTATTTGTTCTTGAAATAGCTCCATTCCATAATCCCAAGGCGCGCCATCCATCGCCCAATGTTCATAGTTTTTTTCGTAAATGCCAACTAAAACACCTTTTTGGTCTTGGCGAAGATACGTGAACCCTTCTAAATCAACCGTCATAGGTACTTCAAAATCAATTTTTTCAAGCTCTGGAATCGTATCAGATATAAGATAGTGATGCTTAAGAGGGCTTAAAGGAAGTTCAATACCAGCCATGCGACCCACTTGCTTTGCCCAAAGTCCTGCAGCGTTTACAACATGTTCGCAATTAATTGTACCTTTGTCGGTAATCACTTGCCAACCTTCTTTTGTTTGTATTAATTGTTCTACTTTCGTATGTTCGTAATATTCTGCACCGCGTTTTTTTGCAGCAACTGCATAGGCATGCACCGTGCCTGTTGTATCAACATACCCTTCGCGATCCGCCCACATGGCTCCTAATATGCCATCTGTTGACATAATAGGACATAGTTTTTGCGCTTCTTGCGGCGATACAAGGTGGCAATCTTCAATCCCAATAGATTGAAAAATACGATACGCAGATTGTAGCCATTCCCACCTATCTTTTGTGCCTGCTAAGGTAAGGCCGCCTGTCATATGTAGCCCAATATTTTTGGCCACTTTCTTTTTCTATTTCGCTTAAAAGGTCAATCGTATATGCTTGTAATGCCGCCATGTTTGGGTCAGCGTTTAAGGCGTGTATTCCACCAGCAGCATGCCAGCTAGACCCTGCTGTAAGGACAGACCTTTCTAAAAGACAAACATCTTTCCAACCAAATTTTGCTAAATGATATAATACAGCGGTGCCAACAACACCGCCACCAATAATAACAACACGATATTGCGATTTCATATCTTCTCCTTATCATCTACGAGTTTACATTTTATAACAAATATCTAAAATGACTATGACAGATAGCAGAAATTTTCAACTTTATGCACGACATTTATATTCATGTAACGACGAATTACGCATAGCGCAGCCACTTTAATGTGACTGCGCTATGGTTTGGGGAGAGTATTTTTAAAAGAAGATATCGTTACGAATGTGCTTTTTGAAGATGCTCTAACTTTGTATCTAACCTCTTGCACGGCTTTAATTAATGTACCAATTTGCGAAATAAGGGAAACATGGTAACCATCGTCAAAACCTGTTTGCAATATGCCATTGATCTGCCATGACACCGTAATGCATATAGGCATCATTTTTGTAATTCCATTTTTTAAGGTCAAGCTTGTTAATGGCTTTTAAGGCATTAATGTCTTCATCGTAAATATCCTTTACATCAGGGTGGGATAGTGCAAGCAAAGACAAAAAGAGCTGTGAATTTGTACTACCCACTCGTGCATTATAATTTTGAGAGGCGTTACGATTTTGAGAGGCTGTTTGATAATTGCTCTGAACAGCCCCTTGAATATCAGGTGCATCAACGCGATATTGCGGGGTAGGGACATGATATTGCCCTTGTGGTATGGGGGAACCTTGTAGCAAAGCTTGCAGTTCTGTATAAGGACGGTCGCGTGTTTGCGTATATTCTGCAACTTGTTGCGCGCGCCTTTGTAATGCTTGATTTTGCAAGTTTCCTTCTAAGGCTTGGCGTCTTGATGCTTCATTATAGACTTGGTTACGGTTGTTAAGGTCTATATTTTGTAGCCTTTGTGCCTCTTGTCCGGATTGAAGTACCGCTTGGTTTAACAGATCATTATATCCTTGCGTGCGCTGATCTTGTAAGCGATTTAAGGATTTTTCATACGTGCTAGATCCGTTTCCAATACCGCGCGCTGCTAAATTATCGCGTAAATCATTTTCTGCATCATCAAATTGTTGATGATAGCTGTTACTTGCACGATCAACATACGCTTGGTAGGCGCGATCAACATAATTGCTAGTGTTTCCTTGAAATTGATTTTGTGGTAAGTGGTAATCTTGTAACGATGCAATATTTTGTGTGTTTTGTAAATTATGTATATCGTTAATATTAAAACGATCATGGGGTAAGTATCGTGTTTGTGATTGTGCTGCATTTAAGCCTTGCGTTGTAAGGTTGCGCTGCGCTTGCAAGGCTTGTGCATCGTGGGGGTTAAGATTTTGCCGTACACTGGTGGGGACACCTTCAAGGTCTCTGTTATAAATGGTGCTGCCAAATGGTGTATGTTGGTCGATAGCGTTTACACGTGCTGTTTCGCGTACGGCTTGCGCATTTGCGGCAGCTTGTGCGTTTGCGGTGACGTATGGGTCGGGTGGGGCGACGGTGCGTGTTGAGGATTTACCCATGTTGATTCCTTTCTTATAATAACGTTATGATGGTGTATATGATGGTGGTGTGCTTTCTTCTTCAACGCTGTTAAGCCATTGACAATCTTTTTTGCGCATACTAAATGCCCATGCGTCTTTTGCGTAAGGTAGTACACCTACAGCAACGCCTTCATACTGAAAACCCATGCGGCGGTTAAGAGCATAAATTCTGTTAAGTTTATTTTGCCTTTTTTTCTTGGTTTTTTTCACGTAAGTTCGTACAGTGAGACAACCGACATGCTTAAAAGCATAAGAAAAAATAGCGTAAAGAATATGTGCGTTAAAATACCAATAATTATTTTTGCTCCATACGGATATTTCTATGTTTTTGCACAATGCGTTATAATGCGAAAAACCAATATAAGCGACAATCTTGCGGTGTTCGTCATATATCACCATGCATTGGCATTCTAACGCGAGCTTTTTGATATTTTCATTGCTAAGACCACCATTTCCTCGTGCTGGATCAATAAGCCTCCATAAAGCATATTGATGTTTAAGGTCACTTGCCCATTCATACGAATAGTTTTTTAGAACGTTTATGATTAAGGAACCTGCTATTCCAAAGAAATTTATAATGTGCCGGCATATTGGAACCTCCATTGTGTGCTTACCCATTTAAAATCTGCCATTGCGGTACCATGCATGCTGATAGAAAAATAATATCCGCTAATGGCATGCGCTATAAGAGACTGCGATATATCCTTCTTTTTTTCCCATGAACTTTGGTTCCATGCAGCCACACCCCAAGAAGATGTTAAGGAACTAGCGCGTGATTGTAATGATTGTGCTGTATTTTTTTCTTTAAAGTCTTTATTAATATCAATAAAATAAAGAACATTTTCTCCTTCTATGGTAGGCTTAACAAAACTTACGACTTTTTGTAATGAAGAGTTGCGGCACGGTTGATATGCTTGGGCTATTGCAAAATCATAACTTTGATCATCATCACGATAAGAAGTGCTGCTTTTAAGAATTTTTCCATCATGGGTTCCTATATATAAGGTATTTTGTGTAACATGTAATGATGATACATTTTTTACGTTCCATTCAGACCAAGCGCCTGTTCTTATATTTAAAATATGCTGGTTTTTAGAGGGGGTTTGAATAACGCATAACTCGCCATAAGGAAAAAATACACCGTGATAACGTGTGCCAAAATCATTTTCTGCAACAATAGCACGTGCTAAGTTAACAATTTTTTCACTGATGGGGGATCCTGTTTGCGATTGACCAAGATGATCAAGCAATCGTACATACCCATCCACGCTGATATAAAGCAAGTCATTTTGCATTTTAACAATAGGATAAAAGCTTGCTGGAGGAGGGTATAAATATGTGCCTAAAAA
>CBCXTS010000010.1:0-8796 GCA_965178085.1 Alphaproteobacteria bacterium
GGATTTGTCTTTCATTTGATCATCAACCCACTTTTCAATTGCCTTCTCGACAACAGTATCCTTTGGTTGATCTTCAATCCCTTTCAATCCCAATTGTTCAGCCAGTTTTTTGATCATATCATTATTTTTTTGTAGCGACTTATGTAGCCTTTCCATATCTTCTCTACTCATTGTAGGTATCCTTTTGTTTTAGGTTCATTCCATATACGCATACAACAATTAAAATCGGATAACAAAAAAGGGGTTGATCACAAAAAAACCAACCCCTTACAGGAAAAACAACCTAACAATCTTACTACTCGTCAGAATTATCCGTACCTTCTTCTGACTTATCTTCAA
The DNA here is from genome assembly GCA_965178085.1 of Alphaproteobacteria bacterium. Lineage (GTDB taxonomy): Bacteria > Pseudomonadota > Alphaproteobacteria > CBCXTS01 > CBCXTS01 > CBCXTS01. The sequence goes on from CBCXTS010000010.1 coordinate 340, forward strand.
CTGTATCACTTTTTTCAGATTGTTCAATGCCTAAATCTTCAAAATCCAATTCTAATTTCTCAAACAAAGGTTTGCATTCTTCCAAAACTGCTGGGTTTTCAGAAGGATCAGCAATATATCTTGTTTCTTCCGTAACGATGTATTGCCCCAAACGATCTTCCAAAGCAACATATTGAGCATCAATTTGTAACTGAATTGCATCACTTACAATCTCGTGTTGATCTTTTTCTATCTGAGATAACATTTGTTTCAATTGCTCAACTTTAATGTCTTGCAACAATTGCCATTGTGGGTTCTCATATCGTCTTTGGACTGTGATTTTAATCCATCCATTTGGCATATCAGCAAAATCATCGCCTTCGTCTGTTCCAGTGTTCTGTGGTGCTAAACCACTAAGTACGCAATAATAATCTTCATTGATCATTGTTTTATTCTCCAATTGAGTGTTGTTGTAAATCTATCAAAAATGGGTATTCCAATAATTCTGATAATGGGGGGCATAGAATGCTACTCACTTGTGCCATATTTTCAGCCAATAAACGCATTCTTCTACGATATGGGGTTTGGGTAAAGTCTGCTACTGGGAATGCTCTCATAGTGGCACTGGTAAGCCCACCAACAGATCGAACATAACGAATTATGTGCAATGAATAGTCGCTCATTGTTCTGTTCATCAAGTCTGCTCTATCGGGCTGTTCAGCATTTTCATCGCCAAATCCTTCCGACCACTTGGTTACAAACTTTTTGAATACTTTTTGACCAATCTCAGCAATTTCATCGTGATCTGATGTTGATTTTTCCAATTCAGATAATTTGACAACTTTACTTGCTTTATCTCTCATATAGGAAGGTGTATTGTTATCCAGTACAAATTGTTCAATGGATATATCAACAGCCTTTTTTGGCTGTTGATATGCAACCATCATTTCAATAACAATTTCAGTATCAGTAACATCGACCAAAAATCTACCACCTTTGATGGTCAAAGTCTTACCATTTGCTAATTGAAAATCCATTGTTATGCTCCGTAATTCAAGTCATTGGGTACTAAACTAGATTGCTGTAATGCATACATAATCTTGTTGATCATTTCATCATTTGATCCAGTTTCACGCAATGCATAGATCACTGATACTGCTTGGCAATAGTGATAGATTGCTGGTTCATTCACGATTGCCATCGTGATAATTTCTTCCCATTCTTCTTGTGGCTTGTTTGGCAAAGTTACTGCCAACTGTCGCAAGGCTTTTCGTGCATTCTTTTGGGTCGCCAATGGCAAATCAATCTTTGGTTTTTTAGGCTCTGATTGCTGTTGCTTTTGTTGTCTTTGGAACACTGGCTGTTGTTGCAACATTTCATCATCATCACTATCATCATCATCATCGGTCATAAACTGTTGTTGCATCATCATTTGTTGCTGTTGTGGTGTCATACTATATGGCATCATTGCATAAGGGTTTTGACCCATCATCATAGGGTTCTGTTGACCCATTTGGGCTTGTGCTTGCACTGCTTGGACAGCCCCTTGTGCTTTTACATTTTCCTTCACAACATCGGCAACTTTGCCACCTAGACTTGTCAATGCTCCAATAATTTCATTCGATGATCCACCACCATCATTGCCACCTATAACTTTTTGTAGCAAATCCATTGGATCGACACCAAAGCCAGTCAAGGTTTCCATTGCATCCTTTACAGTTTCCTTGAATGAACCACTTTTTTCCTGTTGTACCTGTAAGGCTTGCAACTGCATCATCCTTTCGGAATGCTCACGATCTCGCTGTGCTGACAATTCCAATTCCTTCAATCGCATTTCGTGCTGTCTTTGTCTTTCTTGTTCTTTTTCTTTTAGTTGGGATTGTAGCCTACGTTCTCTTTCGGCAATTTCTTCTTTTCTCAATCGTTCTCGTCTATCGTATTCTTCACGTTCTTCGGCTCGTTTACGTTCCCAATCTTGTCTTTGCTGTTCTTGTTTTTCTCGGAACTCTTGCATTTCCCTATCTCGTCTTGCACGTTCTTGTTCAAGCATCATTTGAAACTGAGTTAATTCTCGTTCCTTTTGACCTTCCAGCATCTGACGATCACGATCAGACCGTTCCTTCTCCATCTGGATCAACATTTGATTAAATGACTGTTCTCGTTCTTGCTGTCTTTTAAACTCTTGCTCTTGTCGCCTTTTTTCGGATTGTGTCATTTCCTGTTGAGATTGAAAAAATGTAGCCATATTATCTTGCACCTGTTGATTACGTTGTTGTTCTTGTCGCAACATCGCATCGTGTCGCTTGGCATCAGCATCCATCATTCGTTCAGAAATTACTTGGATACCACTTGCTGTATTGCTGGCAAGATCAATTCTCTCTTGTGCCATTTGTTCAAGCAAAGTTGCTGTTCTTCTGCGTTCTTCTTCCAATGCACCTTGCGAATGCTTTAATGTTTCCTTCAACATTTCAATCATTCGTGTCATTGTCTGTTGTTCGGCTTGGGATTGGTTTATTGCTTGCTGTGCAACAGCACTAGGGGCTGTTGCACTGTTGTTCAATGCACTATGATGTTCCGATATAGCCAATGTAATTTCCTGTCCTAACTCTCTACCATCCATATCCAATGGTCGCATTTTAAAGCGATACGTTCCCTGTCCTGTTTTGGGCATTGCTGATCTAAACTTTTGAACAAAATCTTCTTCACTGGCATTTGCATCAATCACACCAATTCCAGTTGGAATACCGTTTTCAATTTTCCAACAACGCAACTGTGCAACCTGTGGAAACAATGCTTGTTGTGCAAATAACTTTGGACTACTCATTCGCCCCCCAAAACTCTCGGCATTTTGACCCATTATGTCAGTCTTTAATCTTTGCTGTTTCAAAAATGGTGTTTCGGGTAGCAATTCAGTACCAGCACCATATTCGGCATCTTCACTATCTTCTTCAAATCCCAAGTCAAAATCGTTGTGTGTTGGATTTGGTTGATCGCCACTTTGTAATGTTGACATAAGTCATTCCCCTTTGTTCGGTGTAATATGTTGAACTTTGTAGTGTTACTATATTCACAATCAAAATTAGTGACAACTTTCTTTTTGTGAATAAATGAAATATAATCAAGATATGACAACTTTTGCAAGGAGAACAAAATGTCTATACTAAAACGATCAAAAGATAATATGACCACATTTAGACCAGCAGTCAGTACAACAGAAATTGAAACCACTGATAAAACTATTGGTAGTGAAGAAGATCAGTCACAATTAAGAGAAGAATTGATTGCTGAAATGGCTCACGATTTGATGGATCAACCATCAAAACGGAAAAATCCACTTGATATGATTTCAAGGAATGTGAATATAGCAGTATCACCACGCACATTGGCTGAATGGCGATTTGTGGCTGGACAACAGCAACGCAATATGAGTGACTTTATCCGTAGAGCAGTCGATTTTTACATTCGTAAGAATGGTTTGGATAAGTGATTGCGATCATTGTCTTACATTGCCTTCTATGGGGCTTGAACAGTTACGCACAAACAAAAAGGGTGAATGCTTTCACACATTCACCCTAATCGTTTCTTTTTGTACTTGTTGCTGGCACAACGATACAGTTGTAATCTTTTGTGCAAACCTTGTCTAGTTATTTTTCATAATGATGGTCAATCAATGTTTTGATCATCAACAGTTTATGTTCATCACAACAGTCCAAATATGCCATTGACTGGATTGTTTTAATGATCTTGGCATTGGGTGTCAATCGTTCTTCTTTTTTGACTGATGGTACAGGTACAGCATCAAGGAGAACATCACAAACAGTAAGATCGTCATTGATGCTATTCACCGAAAGGGTATTTCCACTGGCTATAAATGAGATAGATTTTTTACTGTTTGTCACTTGAACAATAGGCTGTTCTTCTGATTGTTTAAATCCTTCAAACCATCCCAAAGCAGTTTGATACATTGGACTATCAACATTCTTCAAAGCATTGGCATAGTTGTATCCAGTTTGTCTTGTACAACCACCATCTTCGATATATTGAATATATGCATATCGTTCTTCTTGGCTTTCAAAAGGTGGATTGGATTGATCTCTAAACTTTTTGAACCAATTTTTTGCTGTTTGATGGTTGGAATAACCAGTGTTCATCAATGAATGTAGATAGTTGTTAACACTTGATGATGATAGACCTTGTTCAGTCAAAAAGTCTGTGAAGGCTTGTTTTTCGTCATTGTAAATATACATTGTCTTGTTTTTCCTTAGAATGGGATGATGGTGTTGATGCGTTCTCGATGAACAGCAGTAAAATCTTGTTGTTTCAGTTTGCTTTCAATTTCAAGCAAGCCACGAATGATGTGGGGGCAAGGTGCAGTATCTTTATTCTTGGATGCATTCTTGAATGATTGACATTCACATTCAAAATCCAGCCTGTCAAAATTAGAACCAAAGTCAATGACAAAGGGTAGGGGGCTTTCACCCCACAACCCTAGACCACTTACTTTGCCCTTCTCAAATGACTTTACCTTCACATAGGTACTCATAGCCCATTGAGTATGGGCATATTCAGAAGAACCAGCAACCTGTTCCCAAAAATAGTCCAAAATGGCAAGTATTTGATCGTTCATTTTTTTCCCCAGTTATCCCAATAATCGTCAGTCAAATCATCATATTCAACGTGATCTTCACTTGGTTCATCATTGAATAATCCCAATTGATACTGGTGATCGTTGGATCGTCTTGATGCCACCAAATCCCACAAAACACCCCATACTCGACTGAATACTGAATGGTACTTGTGTTCTGATTTGTTTTTGAAATTGCTGTAATTCAAGTCCTTCAAGTATGCTGATGCAAACATTCCAATCGTGTCACGCAATACCCACATACGAAACTGGTAATCACTACCTTGATTGTCGATAATGTCAGTGTATGCAACGGTGAATTGACAGGCATTCACTTTTTCAATCAGATTTTCCAATGACTGTTTATCTCTTGAACGAACACAGACATATTCTTCCCTTGAATAGTTGAAATGACCGATACATTGTTCACGAGAATACGTTTTTATGTTATGAGTGGTTGTCGGGGATTTATCGACAATTGAGTAAAAACCAAATGGTAAGAATAACCACATAATGTTTTCCTTTTGTTATAGTTGTAGTTTGTTTTATGCTAAACGCATAACTGATACTACCACATAGCAAAACAAGTGTCAAGCCCAAATAGGGTGATCGCCACAAAAGACAATAATTGATTTTTGAGATAGAATGGGCAAAAGGGTGAGTAATGTACAAAGTTGTTTTAATACATAAAGAGAACGGTGAGATCGTAGGTGACATTGGTACTTATGACGATTTAGACGATGCCAACTGGCAAGCGAATGACTACAATCGCAAAGGCGATAGGCACATCGGTCACGCAGTTGTACAGACTGAAATTGGAAATGAACCAACGCATCAACCTAGAAGGGGGTTGAATATACAACGCAACCCACAAAGGCTTAGAATGCCAAATATGGTGCGACCAGCACCACCACACTTTAAACCACAACAACGGTTTCCAAGAACCGTTGTTGAAAACGAATATGAAGAACAATCATCAGAAGAAGAATTATCAGAAGAACAATCATCGGAAGAAATTGTACAACAGCCACAAAGACAATTGAAAAGCCCTAGTTGGCATCAAAGACAAGAACAGCCACAAGCAATAACAAAGCAATTTGCATTCTTGATTGATACTTACAGTGGAAAAGCCATTGTCTTGGAAAAGAACAAGTTTTTGAATAATTTCCTGTTGGCACACCCAACCTATACAATTCAGAATACTGGTGAAATCCACGATATGATTTTAGAACGCAATCAATACTTACAAAGTAGGAAAAGATAATGAAAATACCTAGATTGAGATTTAATCCACAAGAGCAAGCAACTGGTGATCGTGAAAACTGGTCTGAAATTGCCGATGCATTGTTGTCTTTGGTCAATATGAACATTGATCTAACACCCAAAAACATCAACAAAGCGATTGACGAATTGGATGGACTAATTTCGCTTGAAGGTGAAAAAGGAATAAAACTGGAAAATGAAGATGGTGATGTGATTGTTCGTGATCGTGGTACAAGATCACAAAGTCTAGGTGCTGTAATTCGCAAACTAGGTCGCATCACCAATCATAGTGGTTTGAAAAATTATTATTTGAGTGGTTATTCAGCCCCTTCATATTCCCCAAAACCAACACAAGGCAGTCTATTTGGATCGTCAAACAGTTGGGATAGTGGTTGGAGCAGTAGCAGTAGTTGGAGCAAACCACATAAACCCTATGTTCCAAAACCAAAGACACATTCTTATGGTGGTGTAGTCATTCGTGATGATGGAATGGTTTTGGTTGTAGAGCCAGCCAATCATTATAGCGATGTAATTTGGACATTTCCCAAAGGTGGTATTGATGAAGGCGAAACACCCGAAATTGCTGGGCTTAGAGAAGTCAAAGAAGAAAGTGGTTGGGATGCTGAAATTATTGAAAAGATTGATGGTTCGTATGAAGGGGTGACAACAATTACTGAATACTTTTTGATGAAACCAATTGGTGTTCAAGGTGAGTGGCAGTATCAAGGAACACCAAAAGAAGAAACGTGGCAAGCAATCTTTGTTCCTTATGAATGTGCAAGATTGTTGGTAGCAACATCGCACAAAAAATCAGCCGAAAGGGATGTGAGTGTGCTTGATAAAGCCTATGCAATGTGGCTTGAATTGAACCAATAAAGGATTGATAATGTTTTGGAATATATTTGGTAGGTCGAACCGACAATTGGCACAAGATATAGCAGATGCCTATCCAAAGGCATCTGGCTTTGCAGATAAAATTGTACAGGTAGCAAACAACATTGGTACGCATCCATATTGGCTTGCAAACCTAATTAACTTTGAGAGTGCTGGAACATTCAGTCCATCAATTAAAAACTCACTTGGCTATGTTGGTCTAATTCAATTTGGTGCAAGTGCATCAAGAGATTTAGGCACAACCACTGACTATTTGAGATCATTGTCAGCAGTTGATCAGATGGATTGGGTTCAAAAGTATTTCGAATTGCCACATAAACGAAGGGGATCAGACTATTCTAATCCCATTGATCTGTATATGGCTGTATTCTATCCATTGGGTGTTGGAAATCCCGACTATCAATTTCCAAACAATGTTGTACTAGCCAACAATGGCATTGATACACCAAGAGAATATGCATTGAGAGCCAATAGGAATGCAAAATTGCCAACTGGGATGGATGCTACTGTACCATACAACCCAAACGCAAAGCCTAAAACAGCGATCACTCAAAAACCCAAAACAAGTTTATCACTTGTTCCAAATTGGGTATGGTATGTAAGTGTTCCAATTTTGCTTACAAGTGGATTTTTATACATCAAAAAAGTGAAAGCGATAACATCAAAACGAAGAAGAACAAGGAAAAGATAATGGATTTTGCAAAACCCTTCCTATATTCAAAGTGACTATATGGCTAGTGTAGGTGGCGAACAGATCGCTGGTGGAAAACCAGAAGGATCAATTTTACACCCCACAACAAGAGCCAAGTTTAGACAACAAGAACAACAGATACATAGGGATGATCCAAATCACTATAAAGTTCAAACAGAACAAATGCCTAATGGTTCAAGTCCATTGCCTTATAGTATGCGTTCTCATACAGCACCATACACAATGAATTATGAATATGCGAATGAACCTTGCAGTATGGCATATTCAGCCTATGGTGGATTGTTTGATAATACTTTGTCAGCACAAGCAACACCATTCAAGACAGCAATGGTCACATCATCATTGATTGTACTGGGTGCTGTTGTCGGTGAAATGACACTTGGCAATATGCTTGGTAAAAAGGTTGATAAATACTATGCTAAAAAGAAGATGCCTGTCGGAATGGGTGCGTTAGTTGGAGCAATTACAGCCAATGCCATAAGAATGGGCATTGCCAGTCAGATTTCAAGTGGTTGGAAACCAGCATTAACATCGTTGTTGGGTGGAATGTTACCAGTTGCAGTTCCAGTTGGATTGACAGTATTTGATAAAACTGATTTGAAAAACAATAAAACCAAAATTGCCCTTGTAGTCGGTGGGCTTGGTTTTATGGCAGTACCCTTCATCATTAAACTCACAGATAAAGCAAATTAAACAAGGAGCATAGATATGCATTTCGCTATTAAATCGCCAACTATGGCATACATTCCCGAATACTTGGCTGGTGACTGTTCTTGTAGCAGTCTTGGTATGGTTTCACCAGCAAATGTTGCAACACTTGGAGCAATGGAATTAGGTCGATCTACCTATTCATATGACCGAGCGATTGCACGAGTAAAAGCCAAAATCAAATTACTCAAAAAGAAAAAGCGAATGGCTAAATTAAAAGCCAAAAAAAGAATGTTGCAAGTACGCATCAACCGTTTGCAAGCAAAGTTGAGTAAAT
>CBCXTS010000011.1:0-4955 GCA_965178085.1 Alphaproteobacteria bacterium
CCATCAAAACATCATTTTCGTTTTTCTTTTCAATCAATGCCTTGTTTTTATCTTGCAAGTCCTTTGTAATTTGCAATCTCTTTTTACGGTTTTCAGCATCCTTTGATTGAGCAATGTTCAAATACTCTTGGAATGCTGGATCATCCGTATTCATCACTTTAATGATGTTTCCTTCCAACATCACACTTTTACTTTGTCCAATTTGGATAAACTGTTCTTCTATATCTTTGGTTAAAGTAATCATTTATACACTGTGAATGGTTGGGTTCTATCTTGATAACTGGAAAAATCTTGATGAAATTGTTCTAATCTCGGTTCTATATCATCGCTTTTCACAATCCAAAACATCGCACCAATGGCTTTGGCTTGTTCTATCTCAATTTCATCACAAGACGATGAAATGATGCCAATTACAACACCATTCCCATACTGTTCATTCACTCTACGGATCAACTCAATGCCATTGAATGATGAACCAATGACATTCAGATCGACAAATACACAACTCGGTTTGTCGATTGGATTGTTTTGCCAATCTTGAAAATGCGTTTCAGCATCATCGGTTGAATATACCATTTGCATAGACAAAGACATGTCTAGCAATGAACAGGCATCTTCAAAAACAATATGGAATAAATCTTCATCATCAATCAAAAAAATACTATCAATCATCCTACTACTATCCTTATCAAAGTTCCACTCTCTTGCTTTTCAACTTTGAGTTTAAAATCATGTTCTGTCAAAATTGCCATACAAATATGCAAGCCCAAACCACTACCAGTTTCCTTTTGACTTTTTTTCCTAACATACGGTCTTGAATAATCATCAAAGTCTTGTTGCGACATTCCCCTACCGTTGTCCAATATGCCTATTTCTTTATCATCAATTTGATATATTCGTACATTTTTTTTGTGAGAAGGATTGTTGTTGTAAGTCAATCCATTACGAACCAAATTATCAATTGCTGTACAAATTAATGAACGATTTGCCTTTATGCTAGGCAAATCTTCAATCGTGATCTGTTTATAGTATGCTGTCAGCGACAAGAATTGATCCAATGCATCCTTCAAATCAAACTGTTCAGTTTCAAGTATCGCACTCTCTCGAACCAAATTAGTGAATGCATAAACCCCTTGATAGACCTTTTGTGTATGTGCCAGTCCATTTCCAAGCAGTTTCATTGCACCACCTAGTTTGTGCTTTTTGATAATTTCGGGTGGCAATTTCTTTTTTAAAGTCGCAAGACCTCTTGGTAGGTAAGTGTTGATACCACTGTGCATATCGTGTCGAATGATTTTTGATGCGTATTCAAGAAACATGTTTTTATGAAACAATTCTTCTTTTGCTTTGGCTCTATCCAAAATACATTGATTGATTGAAAAGGATTTTTTTAGCCAATTATCATACGCAAGATTTTGACTAGGCATAAAAATACCGTACCGATAATGTGTCGGCATTTTTTCGCCAGTATCGGTTTCAGTGAAGATTTGAGTTTTAAAAATCTCTTTCACATACAGATTGGGATAGCCTGTTTCAAAAACACTTGGATTGGGTTTTGAACCATCATCGGAAAAATAAAATCTTGGACACCCATCCAACTCTATAAACGAGTTGGGATTATTAAAATCTCTTGGTTGCCAACAGATGCTATACCATACACCTTCATTCATTACAGATTATACCCATTGTTTGCTTTTGGATTGCGAAAATAAAAGTTAATACCTTCTGATTGCCAATCTGTACTTGTATTTGGTCGCCATTCCACAGTGATTGATCCGGGACCAGTATTGTTGCCAGCCACAATTGTAATGGGATAAGGCACACCACTCGTCAATGAAATGTTTCCACTTGTCCTTGTTTGTGAACCATGTAGTCCACCATTATCAACATCGGCTATTCCAACATCTAGTGTATCATCTTCTTCTGTCGCTCCATCACCAATCCAAAGATAACTAGCATCATCACTTGTTGTCCGAAACTGCCATGTTGTTGATGTGCTATTAGGTATGAAAAAGCCCCTAAATAACCATGTTTGTGTTGTTCCAACGGAAAAACCTTTTAAACTCTCAACAACATTTACTGTTCCATCGGGTGTCGTTAGGTTTCGTGTATCATCAGCAAAATAAAGATCAAACCTTCTCCCCCTTAATTGAGTAAGCAATCGTTGTCTGTTTCCGACAATCATCATCTTCTCCGAAAAAGTAGGTTTGCTCTCAATCCATTTGTATTTGATGTTGGGGTTGCTGTAATTGCAAATCGTATATCATCACCAGTTGATCGATCACTGGTAAAAGTTGCAGTCGCACTATTATTTGTTCCAGTAATACTCGTTGTGTTTAAAGTTGCTCCACCAACCACCGATGTTGTAACAGTTACATTCCCACTGGTTGTATGTTCATCCAAAAACAATTGAATGCCAGTGATAGTCAAATTGTACGGACAACTGAATGTATAAGCATTTGTATCAGTCTGTAATTGAACATTTGGAATGGATAATTCAGCCAACAAAACATCATCAAAGAATGCTTGTGTGGTATGTATTTCAGCCCATCGTAAAGTATTTGAACCTAGATCAATAGTGTTTGTGGTTGTTGGAAAAAGATCAGAATTAGCGACCAAAGCATCTGATGTAGCATTGGGTATTCTGTTTCCAGTCAAAGAATTGTCATTAACAAATCCAGTTATTCTCACATTTGCCATACGTCACCTTGCATAATTAAATAAAGGGGTAGGGGTTTTAAAACACCCTACCCCCCATTTGTTCTTCATTACTTAGAATAGAGTAAAGAATTAGCCGATTTCCATAATGAATTGTGGAACAATGACAATCTCGCCTGTACCGATAGCATATCCAATTTGATATACTACATCACCAGCAACAAAGCCCGATACATCGTTGGTCAAGCCACCAGCAGTCGTGCTCAGATAGTATTTTGTTCCAGCAGTCAAACCACTTACACTAGTGTTGTTGCCAATTTGTGAAACGTACACATCATTGCTATCAATTAATGATGCAATTCCAACTACGGTTGCTGTACTTGCACCCGATGCATCGGCTTGGATTGCTAGACCACTACTATTGATAGCGACCACATCACCAGCATTGATAGTTGTCGCACCAGCCTTAGTCAACTTTGTTGTACTAACCTTTGCATCGGCTACACTATCAACATAGGTTTTGACAGCCTGTTGAGTTGGCAATGAAGAATTGCTGTTTGCAGTCAATTCACCATCAATGTCAATGTCAGTGATTGCTTGACCACTATTGATTGCCAATGATGTTCCTAAATCAACAACAGCATCAAGATTGATAGTGATTGCTTGACCACTTGCACTTGTGGTCAAGTTGTCGCCAGTATTAACTGTCAATGATTGAGTGGCAAGGTTGATCGTACCTGTTCCAGTATCACCAGCAGTATTCAAGTCTTGATCGACACTTGGGATTTGGTTGTCAACATAGGTTTTAATTGCCAACTGAGTAGCCAATGCTCCATCTGTTGCACTAGCGAATGTATCATCAGTGTCAATCTCAGTAACCACTTGACCCAACGCACCAAACTTAAAACCACCAACCGATGATGCTTGTAGGTTTTGGCTGGCGATGATTGATGATGGTGAGATTTCCAATACATTTGCACCAGCAATTTGGCAGAAAATGTTGTTATCAGCATCAACTTGAATGTTTGCTTGTCCAGCACCAGCATTGTTTGCTTGGATTTGAAGAACCTTATTTGTTCCAGCATTTGCGTCCATTTTCAAGAACAAAGCATCGTCACTATCCAATGTCAATTCACCAACTGATGTAACAGTTACATTTCCACTTGTGGTGGTTGCCAAAGTCAAGTTGTTAGCATCAACGGTAAAGTTTGATGCCAAAGTACCACCAATGTCAATTGCAGTACCATCAATAGTTACACCACCAGTGGCATTCATGTCGATGTTTTCAGCAGAATTAACAACGATTGCACCAGCAGTTGTGGTAGAGAGTGTTAGGTCACCACTTGTGAATGTCCCAACCGATAATTCACCTGTTGTTACAAGGATCTTACTGTCGAGTTCACCAGCAATGTCGAAACCACCAGCCTGTGCATCAAGTTTGATTGCATCGTTACCAGTACCAGCCACATTATCAAGAATGATACTTGCATTATTAGCACCAGCCAGTTGAATTGTAAGATCATCACCATCGGCAACTGATGTTCGCTTTAAAATCTGAGCAGATCCACTTGCTTTTCCAAAGTCAATGTCACTGTTCAAGTCCAAAAGAGCATCTTTTACTTCAAGAATGGTATTGCTATTAACATCAATCTGAATAGAACCAGTTGCCCCAGTTTCAGACAAGATAATGTCACCACCAGTGTTACCGTTCGTCTGAACAACAAATGCACCAAGAGCAGTAGTCGCACCAGCAGTAAAGTCACCACCATCCATTGTAAGGTTGGATGCACTTGACCCACCAAGTACAACATTTCCACCATCAACGGTAAAGTCACCAGCAGTCAAAGTGAATGCAATGTCATTACTACCAGACGTAGTGACACTACCACCATTGTCATAAGCATCTTGTAGTGATGTACTTAGAGCACTACTACCAACAGGCTGATATGAACCATTTGTTGTAAAATCGGCTTTGGTTGCATTGGCTTGAAAAATCTCTAATAATGTACCTTTTGCAAATGCTGTACCAGTACCATCATTGAAATCAGCAGAACCATCGGCAACGATTTGAGCATAAAGATCAACCTTGAATACTCTTGCATTAGCATCTTCTGTTGCAACTGTGGTCAATTGGTTTTGAGAAAATGGTAAAGAACCAGATACAGCAGTACCACCAACCCCTTCAAGAGTGATTGTTGTGCCACTCGCACTTGCTACGGTATAGAAACCATCATTCGATCCTTCGGTACTGTTGATGAAAACCAAAACATCACCAGCATTAAAGTTTGTTGTAGCCG
>CBCXTS010000012.1:0-3694 GCA_965178085.1 Alphaproteobacteria bacterium
AATGGTGATAATTGGAATCGTTATTATTTTAATCCGAAAATCGATTATGAAACTTTTGCACAAACACATTTAAATAGCCCAATAGAGGTATATAAAAAAGCTTTACGTGATGAAATGGCTAAACAAATCGATGAAGCATTAGCTGATGAATATGCCTTAAGTCGTGCTAAACGCTTAAATTATAATGTGCAAAAAGAAGCGATTCATGCGGATATTATACTAGATTTACATACAGATACGGAAGCAGTTGATTATATTTATAGCCCAGCGTATGCAAAAAAATCAGCTGAACGCTTAGGCTTTGAGCATGTTTTGTTAATTGAAAATCAATTCGGTGGCGCGTTGGATGAGGCAGGATTCTATCCATGGTGGAGTGCGCAAAAAGCTTTTGCAAAGCTTGGTAGAGATGAGCCAGTTGCGGTGGAGAGTTTTACGTTAGAGCTTGGCTCAGAAGAAAGCATTGATAGAAAAAAAGCGCAAAAGCAAACATTGCGTATTTTAAATTATTTACTACATCAGCAAGTAATTGAAGCAAATATTGATACTGCTAAGCTAGTTGCAGAGACAATCACCTTTCATTCTTCACAGCGTTTTAGAGCCATTCATGCGACTCATGGAGGGTTGTATGAGTGGTATGTGTCTGCTGGGGATAGGATTAAAAAAAATCAAGTGATTGGTCGTTGTTTACAAATGTCAAAGCAGCATTCAATTGATATTTGTTTTTCATTTGATGCGACGATTATTAGCATTAATAACAAAGGTGCTTTAGCGCAAAGTGCACACATAATGAATGTTATTATATAGAAAATAGAAGTCTATTTTTAAAACATTAAATTTGCTCAGCTAACCACTTTTCAAAGTGCTTAGCTTGGCAAATTACAAACTAAATTTACGCTACTTTAAATGACCATTTAATCTACTTGTAAGCTCAGTTTCTGGCATCATTCCAGAAATGCGTGCAAGCTCATGTCGTTGTTGATCGATTAAAATTAGTGTGGGTAAACCAAGGATATTTGCTTTTTTAAGTAATGCAGTACTTCTTTCGTTGTATTTTGTAGCATCAACCTTAATAACTTTTATATTATTATCTTTGAAGTAGTTTTGCATTGATGTGTTTGTAAGTATTGCCTCAAGTTGAACGCAGTTCACACACCATTGTGCAAAGTAATCAACGATAACATATTCGTGTGTTTCAAATGCTTTTGTAATTTCACTATTAAGGTCACGAATGTTGCAAACGGTAGTTAGATCACTTCCTGCTTGAGCACGGCAGCTAGAATGGATTGTGAAGTTTGAAAAGCTTATAACAATCAAAGTCAGACTCAGAAAAGCAAATAATGCCGCCAGAACATGTTTAGTTTGTCTGTGTAAAAAAGCCAGCAAGCTAGAGCCATAAATAATATAAATCAAATAACCTAGCCCAAGCATAGTATAGGCACTAATTACAAAGCTAAAATTATCAACAATACGACTTGCTAAATAGATTGCCAAAACGAGCATTGCAATGCCAAACAAGACCTTGATTTCCTCCATCCACATGCCTGATTTGGGAACAAAGCGCTTGAGTCCTAGTGCAATAAGGATCAGTGGTATACCCATACCAATGCCCAACGCGAATAATGCAATGCCGCCGTAAACAACATCACCTGTTTGTGCAATGGTGCTTAATATGCCAATTAAAGGAGCTGAGGTGCAAGGTGAGAGAACTAAGCTTGCAATAATCCCCATTAAAAAGCTGCCAAATATGCCACCCGTTTTAATGTTGGATTGTGCTTGGCCTAAACGTGAACTAAGTGCATTAGGTAATTGAATTTGAAAAAAGCCAAACATTGAGCAAGCAAGAGCAACAAACAATAATGATGTCAGTATAATGACCCACGCTTGTTGGAAAAATAATTGAAATGACAAACCAATACTGCTGATAAGAATGCCAAGAATTGCATACATTACAGACATGCCTAATACATAGGACAAAGCCAGCATGAAGCTATATGTTTTGGAGTGATTTTTACCAATCACGATGGCGCTAATAATTGGCACCATTGGTAGCACGCAAGGTGTAAATGCCAAAAGTAAGCCGATGCCTAAAAGTACTAGGATGCCTAGCCAATTAAAACGAGGTTCTTCAAGAGGCAATACGGATGAATCAATTGAAATTTCTTTTACTTGTGGTAAATGACATAAACTTTCATCACAGCCTTGATAATGGACTTCAAGCTTACTTGCAGGATTAATTTCACCAGTTAAATGAATGCGTAAAAAAAGTTTATGAGCATAAACTTTATCCTTTGGAAAAACAGGGTGCTCTTGAGCTTTAGGAAATAATATCTCTCCAATTTTTGCATTTTCTGCATCTTTGAGAGCAACATCAATTTTGTCTCTATATAGATATTGTCCTTTAGGGATTTTCCAGCATAGAGTAATTTCATTTTTGGATTGAGTATCAGTAAGGCGTATGTCGCTAAAAGATTGTTGAGAGGAGTCAAAAATATCCAATGTAACAAGGCTACCAGTTGGCAGTGTAATTTTTTGTGGTGAGGCAAGTGCCAAACTTGTCCATGCGAATAAAATAAAATATAGCCACAGCTGAGTAGTACGCATATCAGTATTTAAAGGAAGATTAAATTGATGCCTAAGGTAACAGTAAAGTGCTAAAAACGCTATTTTATCGAAGGCCTTTATTTATCTGTCCTTTAGTTGTTTATAAATTCAGCTACTAAAGTATCTTTTTTTATGGTTGTGTCATTTTTTGTAGTATGATTTTTGAGAATTAATATCGATAAATTTAAAAAAAATAATGATCAACATGGTGATGAAACTAGTGGCAAAATTATAAAAAGTGCTTAGAAGCTAAGGCATAAAGCAAGATAATACTGAACACCATAAGTCATTGCCTCAACAGAAAGATCAAAGGTTGGCTCGTGTACCATTGATGTAAAGCCTTTTTGTTCGTTTCTAACACCTAAAAAGGCGTAGCATGCAGGTATTTCTCTAGCAAAATAAGAAAAATCTTCTGCGGCCATCCATGGTTTATCACTTAATAAAACATTGTCTGCGCCTAAGATAGATGTTGCTGCTGTGATTGCTGTTTGTGAAGCATTCCCATCATTACGTGTCTCAGGATATCCGTATTGATATTTGATTTCTACATTGGCGCCATAAGTTGCGGCAACACCATTGGCAATTTCATGCAGTCGATTTTTGGCAATAGTTTGCGCACTAGTATTTAGATAGCGAACACAACCTTTAAGCTCAGCTTTGTCGGCAATCACATTATACGCTTTACCAATATGTAGCGCGGTAACAGAGATAACGGTGGGATCAAAGCTTGAAATATTGCGTGAAACAATTGTTTGAACTTGATTGACAAACTGTGTTGCCATTATCATCGGATCATTGGTAGTAAAAGGGGTGCTTGCATGCCCCCCTTTACCATAAAAAACAATATCAAATAAATCCACACCTGAAAGCGCAACTGGTTGGCAGATTTGCATTTTACCTTCTTCTATAGAAGGTAGTACGTGAATGCCATATATCTCAGATATACCATTAATCGCACCATCTTTAATCATTCCAGGTGCGCCACCTGGTAAAACTTCTTCTGATGGCTGGAATAAAAAACGAATATTAACATTGAGTTTGTCTTTTAGTTTTATTAATGTGTGCGCTGTTGTAAGCACCATCGCACAATGCG
>CBCXTS010000013.1:0-53286 GCA_965178085.1 Alphaproteobacteria bacterium
TTTGTTTAAATCTTTTGCGGGTGTTCCCTTGTCTTCATAGCGCCAAATATATTTAAAGGCGTTGGCAAGCGAAAATGGCAAGTATGCACATATTTCAATGCATTCAACACCAGAAGGATGATTGGCATAATGTTGCGGTCTTTGAATCTCATCAAATTCTTGTGGTTCGTTTCCCATGATTCACCCTTAATGAATAATTGTGTTTGATTCAGAAATGACTTTTTGATTGTCAAAAACGATTTGTTGCATACCAATCATTTTATCGGCTTGGCCTTGCAAAGCCTCCCAAGCTTGTTTTAAATCTGGGCTTGAGATTTCAACCTTGGCCATCATTGATCTAGCTTTTTGCATGGCTCTCAAAGTCTCATGCTCAATCTTTCTTTGTGTCTTTTCCTGTGCCATTGTCAATCCAACCTTTATAAAATTCTCTATGCCTTTTTGAAAGCATTAAGCTTGTTGAGAAAATAGCCACAGCAAAAAGAGCAATCAAAACAAGTGGCCAACTAATAGAAAATAAAAAACCTTTAAAGTTTAAATCACAGGACATGATGTTCATGTACAAAATAGAACAGGCAATCACCCCAAGTAAATAAATTGATATAATCATCTGTTCTAACATCTTTTATCCTTTGATTTTGAACAGCGAGCCTAAACCCGCTGTTCAATGCTAACCAATATTACATTGGGTCATCATCACTTTCTGAAGCAGATGCTTCAGCTTGAGCTTCATGAACCTTCACATCGCCTTTTGCAACTTGATCACGAAAATCTTTTGCAGCTTTATAAAGGTTGATTCCATCTGGCAACTCAACTGTTGCTAGGCTACCAGAGATTTTCCAACCAAACCAAGAGCCGTGGTCATTTGATTCAGGCATTGTTTGAAGCTTATAGCTACGGTAAAACATAGCTGGGTTAAACATGCCACTGCCATCAGGCTTTTTGATTTTAAGTTGGTTGATGGTCGTGTTCCATCGGCGGCTGTGCTTTAACTGTGTGCTTGCCATGCTAAGAACAGCTGGGTTTGCAGCGCCAGTTTCAGGATCAACCAAAAACACAAAATATTCAGCGGTTGCAACAATTTGGTTGCCATCACTGTTGATCATTCGACCACGCTCATCTTTTGTGCATGCATCAAGAAGCGCTGGTTGATTACCATGATCAGCTACGAGACCACCACCATTTTCGCGAAGCTTCCACTCAATGTAGGTTTTTCGATAGCTAACAGGAACAACAATAATACCTGAATCACCGTCATACAATTCTTGTGTGACAGAATCCATAATCATTCCAGACTCAGCGCCTTCAATGTACTCACCCTTAGACTTATCAACTTGAGGGCTAAGCGCCTGAAGAATACCCAAGCGAGGTATTTGCATATCATCGGCTTGCATCTCTTCTTGGCCAGCGCCAGCATCTTCAAACATTTCATCCATCAGCTCAGCTGGTAGATTCTCATTTTTTACTGACATTTCATTTTTTTCGTGTTCCATAATAGTCTTTCCTATTTTATTGGAGGTTATGCCTGAAGAAGTGCTATGACTTCTTAGGCGGTTTGATGCTGGCTTTTTTGCCAGCGTAAATGGCGAAGGTGTCAAAAGGAATATCAACACCCGCTTCCATTTTTTCTTTCAGAAGTTTTTTCAGCGTTGCAGCATGAACACCTTCTGTTTGTTCTGATTGAAAACCAAATTGATCAATGGCGGCGCGAAGATTTTTAACAACTTCATCTTCAGTTTTGCCAAGGTCAACAGAAACTTCTTTTTTGATAACTGCGCCAGAGTTATTTTCTCGAAGCCATTTGAAAGCAGCTTCTCTTCTTTCTTGTTTATCTTGTCGCGCTTCAGGGTCTTTCTCTTTTGAGATAGCCGCTTCAGTTGGGATATTAGCTTCAATAAAATCAGCCACTTTTAAAACACTGCCATCAGACAATGGAAGCTCAGCCACGCCAAGTTCTTCCATCATACTTGGGATTTGGTCTCGCTCAATCAATTGCAATTCAGCGTGCATTTTTTTAATTTCTTGTTCACGCTCAAAAATACCTTGAGCCAATGAATACATTCGCCTCGCAGCTGTTACCACTGGTAAAGTGTTCTGGCTTGCTGGGGTCGCGTCTTCTTCAAAATTGATTTGATCATTCATTTTCTTTGTTTCCTTTGGTTGGTTTTATTTATTTTACTAAATCTTCTTTTGCTCTTTCAACAACATCTGACATTTCAGTTTGCCTTGGGTCATCGCCACTATCTAAGCTCGAACAGCAATCGGCATAAGCCCAACCGATTGCTTCCATTCTTGCATCTTCAATAAGTTTTTCAACTTTTCCATAAGCAACTGTTGTTGGGTAAATTCCATTACCATCAACACCATCAAACATTTCTTCAAAAACTTCTAAGATGTTTATTCTGTCTTTATCGCTCATTTTTGTTTCCTTTGATTAAGTTTTAAAATTCTATTCTTATAGGCGAATAAAAACCTTTTGAGCTGGCTCTCTGGCCTTGCTCATTAAACCCTCTTTCCCAGTACAAATAATTTATCCAAGGTAATCCAGAGCCAGCCAGTGCATGAATGCACACCCATAAAGCAGCTGGGTCACCAGAATTTGGCCACAATAAATAATCTCGATCTGGGTTAAAGTCTTCAAGAATATCTTTGGCGCGATCCAATGACTTGCTGGTGGTTGAAAAAACTTGGTGGTCGCTTTCGAACACATAGATGAGTTTTCCATACTTGCTTGCTGGTGCAAGGTTTGGAACCCACTGTGTTTTTTTGTTTGGTATCGGTCTTTGAGTTACATAAACCGTTGAATTGTCTGTCAAACCTTTTCTCCTTTGATTGCTGGAAATCTTATGCCATCTAAATTAAAAAATAAAGCATTTTTATAACTTTTCTGATTCTAAAACTGGGTTTATGGGTTCACCGTCATCAATATGCTTCTCATAATGCAAAAGTTTTGTTTTTTCATCTTGCTTTTCCCAAAACTCATGTCTTCTCACTGACCTGATTTGAATCCTTGATTCATCACTCAATGTCAACTGACCTGATTTGACACACCCCATTTTTTCAAGTGTTCGACCAAGCAATTGAACAGAAACGCGACCAAGGTGTTTTAAATTGTCTGATGATGAAATGGTTTCGACAATGTGTTTGGGTGAAATCAAATCTGTATGGAATGGCCACACCTCATTTTCAATGCATTCTGAAATCCAAGCATGTAAATCTGTGTAACTGCCTTTGATAATTTCTTGCTTCGCTTCTGTCATCGGCGCATGTGACTTAGGATTAAAATGTGAAAGGTCGCGCTCTAATAAAAAATGATAAATAGCACCAATGCCTTCTGGTTTTCTTGTCCAGTTCCAGAGATCATCATAATATTTTTCTTCTTTTATTTTTGCTGCTGAGTGAACAACAAAATACCTTCGATCATCTTCATCAAGAATGATTGCATCTTTGTGGTTGGTTAAAAGAAGCATGTTGAATCGATTCGCCATTTCATAGTTTGGCGTATACATCTCACGAATTGAAATTCTTGGCTGGGTGATCATCGGTTTTAATTTGTTCATCAAGTCCATTCGACCACGCGCCATCAATTCTTCAACCACCACAAAAGAACAATTCTTGGCCCACTGGGTATAAACTTCATGAAGCTCTTCATTGCTAGGTGAGCTGACATTGTGAGAGCCAAGAATCATGACCATGATTTCTGCAAAATAACTTTTGCCAGTTCCTTGCATGCCTTGAAGCAAAACGGCCCACAATATTTTTTCACCCTGTTTCTGTAAGTTGAAAGCTAGAAAATCAAGAAACACTTTTCTCTCTGATTCATCTGGCACAATGTATTCACAATGTTTAATAAAAGGTGTGGCATCGCCTTCAACTGGGTCAATTTCAGGGTCTTTCCAGAGATTAAAAATGGATTCTTTGTTTTCAATGATTATCCTTGGCTTGTTTGGTTCATAGCCAAGTCGATGTGCTTTTGGGAAACCTTCTTCTCTCAGCATCTTATCGGCAAAGCGACCACCTTTTTTCATTTTAGTGGCGTTCTCATCTGAGAATTGTTCTTTATCCCACTCAACAAATTTCTCAGCATGCAAGAACTTTTTAACACCAATGACATACACCCAGCCAAACACCATGTCATCTGCCAATGATGACTCAACAAATTCACTGGCTTCTTCATCATTCAAATATTTTATTTGATCTTCAGCGCCATTGTTTAGAACATCATCAATGCCTTTGCCAGCTTCTTCATTCCAATCTTCAATGATGACATTGTATTTTAAATCTTTCAGTGCCAGATAGAATTTTGAAAGTTGCTTGGCAACCTCATAAGGTTTTCCATCAGGGACAGATGTGCTGTGCATCTTTGACTTGTCGCTGTCATAAGCAAGAAATATTGTGTCTGGCTTTAACTCTTTTAAGGTAGGCAAGACATATTTCCAAAGACCAACACCAGCCACACCCAATGTATATTGGTCTGTCATCATAGTGGCTATTTCTGCTTTGAATTCGCCCTCAGTGATTCTGATGGTTCTGGTTCTTTCACCTAAAGGATGATGAACAGCAACTTTTGCTTTTGTTCCTTTAGGGTATTTTTGCTCTTTTGTTTTTTTATCTTTTTTAGGGTCTGAGCTTATCTGAGTATATTTGGCGAAATTTTCATTGGTTGATCTGACTTTTAAATTGGTGATTCTGCCTTCTAGGTTTCTCACTGGAATAAGCAAACCAGATGCACCCGCCAATTTCCATTGCTTGTCTGTGTAATAAAAACCTGCGATGCCTTCAAGGTTGTTATCAAACTTTGATGCAAGCTTTAAAACAATATTGGATCGGCCAGAGGTTGGAAGCGTTTTAAAACCAATGGTTTTAATTTGCTCTTCGCTAAACCCTCTCTGCAATAGGCTTTCTTTATCATAGTCACTGAGCGCTAAAATGCTCAGCAACATATCATAAACATCAGAAGTTCTATCAGACAAACTTTCTCTCCTTTCGATGGGCCAATAGTATTGGCCCAAGGTTTCACACTTTTACAATGTCATTTTGTGACTAAATTAATTTATTCGTAAAATCGTGAAACTTTTTGTTTTAGCGCACAGGCAAAAGCAGTGGCAATCAGAATATCTTTTATAAACAAAGTTTCTGTTGACAAGTTCTCTGGCATGCTATCAACCATGATGATTATCTCAGCGCCAATACAATGATTGTTTTGCATAGTTGGTTGAAAAACAATTTTTGCAATCTTTTTGATTGGAATCATTGAAACATTTCTGTTTGCTTTTAACACATGAATAAAAACAAGCTCTTCAACTAAACCATTGACTTCTTCTTGAATATTTTGGTTTTTATTTCTCTTGCTCATTATATCGGTTCCCCATTAATGGTTTCTGCTAATGTCATGATTTTGTCAAACAAAAGTGTTTGAAGTTCTCTGGTGTAATCATCATGGCCTGTGTGAACATGATAAAATTCTTCAAGTAAAGTTGCAGCCACTTGTTTTGTTCCTTGGTCGAACACTGCTTTAGATAAATAAAGCCTTCCCTTTTTTAAATCAGCTTTGCCAAGAATACCTTGGCCCAAGGTTTCACAAAGCTCAATGCTAGATTCTTCATAGATTTCAAACTCTGGCTCAATCTCTCTAACAAATGACTTTGCTCTTTCAAACTGAGCCTTGTGAACTTCGTTCATTTGCATCGGTGGATAACCCTCTTCAATATCCATTTGCTTCATGTAATGGGTTCTCGCTGATGCTGAAAATTGTGTTCCTTTTTCATAAAGACTACCAGCAACTGCCAAGAAATCTTCACTGGTGTCAGTGAAGTGTTGGTTATAATCCAACTCTTTTCTCTCAAATGATTTTGGATCGGCCATTAGCGCTTCGCCAATTAATTCTTGTGGTGCGCTGTCAAGAAAATAGCGTGAAATTATTTTTCTAATCTCATAGATACTGGCCGCTGTTCGATCTTCAGTCAGTGTGATTTTCTCAAGAATGTTGTAGGTCATACTGGTAGCAACTTCAGCAATTCTGACACCGCGATAATAAATAAAATCAGATGGCTTGTTGATACACTCCAAGCGCCTTGATGAATTGTCAGCATTCTCACTATCAAAAAATATTTGATCGCGAGTCTCATAGGCTTCTTCAATTTCTTCACCTTCAACAAAAATAAAAGTGCTATTTGATTCATCGCTGCAATGATCAAGGAAATGATCTTCATGTTCGATTCTTGAAAAAGAGCCTTTTTCATCTCTGGCATTACAAGCCAATTCTCTAAAGGCCATCCAGACTTCCCATTCTTTTCCATATTCAGTGGTAAAGGCCAGTTGCTCATCATTCATCATGATGAAATCAAAACCTTTGCCTCTCACTTCTCTTGAAGACAAGCTAAAATCATATTGCTCGCCACCAAGAATCATAAAAACTTTGTGGTTTGTTCTCAGTAAAACTGAAATGGCATATTTTAAACCTGTTCCAAAGTGGCCAATAGCTGTGTCATCAAGTTTGACATTAATGCCCATTGTTCGAATGCAATCAAGCTCAAGAACGCCTTCATTTTGAAATAAAATCATCTTAGTTTCCTTTAGTTACCTTTAATTAATTTTTCAAGCTGTATTTATAGCCGCGCTTGATTTGATTTCTTATGGCTTCTTTCATTTTTTCTTCTGTTATCGATTCATCTTTTCTTTGTTTAGCTCTAATCCAACCTTCGATTGGGTGCCAACAATAGATTCTTTCATGCAATCCAATCTTATAATAGTTGCCATCAATAAATGCTTGGGCTTGGTCGATGTCAGTTTGTTTCATCTGTGATTCCTTTAGCTCAAGCCATTCTATTTATAGCAACGATTTTTTGCAAGCATCAAGTGTTGGAAAAACATCACCCGCTTCTTCATCTCTTGGGAAAAACTGCCAGCCACCTTTTTCAGTGACTAGGCGAATATGCCCAATCAACTCACCATCTTTTTTGACACCAACAATGGTTCTCACTTCACCAAATTCAATCATGGTTAGCCCATAAACAATTTTAAAATGTAACCCACAAAAAGAGCGACAAATGGAACAGCGATACCATAGGCCAAGCCATCAAATTTCCCTGAATCTTTTCTTTCGGCTGGCCTTCCTTGAAATATTGATATGAATATCGACAAAGAAATCGCTTCAAGTATTGATAAAAGAGGCAAAGAGAACTTTGTCACAACAAACCATTCCCAAAGTATTGATATTACCCAGCCGCGAAAGATTGACAGTAAAATCACCCCAACCACAATCAAAACAAAAAGAATGGTGTAATCAGTTAAACTATATTTATTATCACTCATGGTTTATCCCCAAGTTAGTTTTTCGCCATATTTTGAAGCAAACCAGTTGGCGATTCTGAATTGCTCTTCTTGATTTAGCTCATCGCATGCGCTGGCATGACTCATTAAAAATTCCAAGCGCGACATTATATTTATCTCATTAGAGGCTGACTTAAACAATGGCACAAGCATCATCTCTGGATCTTCTTTTTGTTGGTCAACCCTAGTCGCCTTTTCAACAGCCGCGCT
The DNA here is from genome assembly GCA_965178085.1 of Alphaproteobacteria bacterium. Taxonomy (GTDB): domain Bacteria; phylum Pseudomonadota; class Alphaproteobacteria; order CBCXTS01; family CBCXTS01; genus CBCXTS01. The sequence continues at coordinate 7,540 of CBCXTS010000013.1, forward strand.
GTGAAACAAGCTTTGAATTGAGTCAACCGTTGCCATCATGATTTTTTCACTTTGCTGGCCAATATCTGGGTTATCAATCACCTTTTTTCTGTACTGTTCAAGGATCTCTTCAACCAGTTTCAATTCGATTTTCATAATTGTTCCACGTGAAACATCTAGTGAATGACGGTGTAAAGCTCATCGCCTACTTTCACAAAGCCATCTGGGTCTTGCTCAGCCTCTTCAAACCATGAAGCATGTGGCTCTGGTGCTTCAGCAATCGATTTAAAAACCTCAGATTCATTGGTGGTGTAGTTGTAATATTCGTAAGTTTGCATTTTCTTGGCTTCCTTTGATTAAATGTTCCACGTGGAACATTGGGTTTTATTTAATGGTATTCCACAAGATGATTGTTTGAGGCATCTATCATTCTACAGCCCATTGAATAACGGCAATCTTTACCACTGGCTATTTTGTTGTAAGTTTCATCATCAACAAAGATTGTTCTGTTCTGAAAACCATCAAAGAAAGTGGCTTTCTTGAACTTCGCTGGCAACAGCGCTCTCAGCTCATCACACACGGCCTTCAATTTAGCCTTGGCTTTCTTGGTTTCAGCCATCTTCTGGCCCCACAAGCGAAGGATAAGCTTATATTCAGCGGGATAAACCGCTTTTAAAGACCTAGTGGCTTTGCTTCGATAAAGAATCGATGTTTCACGTGAAACAATAAACGCTTTGTGAAGCCTTTTTAGCTTGATTCGTAACAATGCAATTTTAGCTTGTCGCTTGTTCATCTTTGTTTCCTTTAATTAATCAATCGCTTAAAGCTCAATCTTAAACTTCTTTATCCATAAGCAGCCATAAACCACTATTTTAAAAAGAATTAGTTTTTGTTTGAACCAATTATCGAGCGTCTGCATACTCACACCAGTGATTTGTGAAACCTCAGCCAATGGCACGCCAATTTCTCTTGATAATTCACCAGCGGTTGTTGATGCTTGTTTTTTCTTCTTTGCCATAATTATTTTTTCTCGATTTGTTTTATTGTATCAAACTGTTTGATGTTGTCAACTAATGATGACAAACTTTTTTCATGGCTGTCATAACAAGCACACAATTGGCTGGTGTTTCTTTGATGGTCAGCTGGTGTTTCTGGGTATGGTTGAAAACATAGGAATGGCCAATGGTCATGGTTGTTCCTTGATAAATTTCTTCACCAAGATGATCGGTTCCAATATGCACAGAAAAAATCGCTGGGCTATCAGGCAAAATCACTGGTGTCAATATTGTTGATGTTTCAAATTGATCTGGATCAAGATCATCAACATGAAGCTTCGCGCCTTCTGGACAACTAAATAAAACACTATCCATTCCAGTTGCTTTGTGATGTTCACAAAAGCTCTTGGTCAGTTGGTTTTTTAGTTCTCTTTGCCAGAGCTGGGCCACATCATTCAAAGATGTTTTGTTAAGTTTTGAAGGGCAATTTTTATCATGGTTTTCATGTTGAATTGCTTTTGCCGCTGCTAAGAGCTGGCCAGATATTTCAATGCCTGTCATTTTATAAATCATCGCTTTGCTTCCTTTAATTAGTTTCAAATGCTTTCACCTAAAAAGCCCTAATTAAAGGGCTTTTTTGAATGATTGCGTTGTTGGTTTAACTGCGCCAACCAACCTCATTTTTTAACTTGTGGCCGTTGCATGATTTGCATGTTGATACCTTGCCAAAAACTGGCTGGTAGGCTGCAAATGAATTGTCAGTCACTTTAGCTTTAGCGGCATCATCACCGCCAAGGCTATGAGACAGATCAACAATCGCACCGCCAAACGATGGTGAGTGATCGGCTCGGCTGTCAAGTTTTGATCGTGTTGTTTTATGTGAGGTCGTTTTTTCTACTAACACAAGGGCTTCAACACCCTTAATCGGGTCTTTTGATAGCGGTTGCAGCATCTCAAAAACGCCTTCATTGGTGGGTTTTAAACCATCAGCGAAAACAGTGGATGAGAACACAGAACATGCAATCAAAAGCATTATGGTCACTGATGACCAGCTCATTGAGAACAATTTTTTCATAGTAGCTCCTAATTTAATTGGCGGTATTGCCGTTGAAAGCCTAACACTTTCACCTACTAAGCCGCAATTAAGCGGCTTTTCGGGTCTTCAAAAGCAGTGCCATAAACCACTGAGAAAAGAAGTCTTTTATACAGTTTGCACCGTCTTTCCATTTTCATTGACAATGTACAAATGTTTATCGCCAGATTCAACATAGATTGTGCCGCCATCATACATCACAAGGCCGCGAGTGTTTTTCAGAATGGCATCTGGGTTTGCCTTTTCGTATTCATCCCAAGATTGTGTTCTTGGTTGAATCACAATTGCCGTTTTGGTTTCAAGTATATTTATTGCGCCGCTTGGTTGTGTCCATTTAATTGTAAGCATAGTGTTTTTCCTAGTAGTAGTTTTGAAGCGGTATTGCTTCACCTACTAAGCCGCAATTAAGCGGCTTTTCGGTTGCGTTTCGTTGTACTTGCCTTTTCAACAAGTAACCTTGTGCCTTTGCACAGTATGCATCAGCTATCGGTTTTTAAGTGGCATATAAGTACCCCGCTTTAGTTGCACCCCGATTTTTAAACATTGGCTGATCGGTTCCGCCTTCTATGATATTTCTATGATCAGGGCTAAGCCCTAGCACCCAAAAAGCCAGCGCGAGGCTGGCGATTGGTTAATGCTGTTCTGGCTTATACTGCCAGCGCACCAGCTAAATGTTTGAAGAAATGCATTATGTCACCATTTTTAAAATCGATCATCACCAAAGTTTTCTTGATATTGGCTTGCTCTTCTTTACAAGTATTCACAATAGCATCAACAATCATTTGAAGTGGCATGCTGTTCAATCCGCTTGGGCCTTCAACTTCAATTCTTTGTTCCATGTCAATGTTCTTTTCGCTGATCAGTGTTTCTAAGTAAGTTTTGATATTCATTCTGTGATTCCTTTAATTGGTGTTTCGTTGTTGTTGGAATCATTATATCAAACTATTTGATGTTGAACAGGTCTAATCAGGACAACTTTCATCTTTTACTTTTTCGATTTCTTTTTTGTCTGGGTGGCGGTAATTTAAAATCCATTGTGGTGGTTTTGTCAATGCGCCTCGCAAATCCGTCATTTGAACCCTAGTGCCATACTCTGGCTGGTTTGGCATTGCTTCATCATACTCATCAAGAAGATCGGCCATTTTTGATTGCCAATCATCAGGCATCGCATGCATCAATACTCTTGGCAAAGTTAGCCAAGAAGCTCGACCAAGGCCAAACCAACCCCATAGCTTGTCATGACCCTTTCTATAAATCGTCTGGTTATTGCATTCGCCAACTGGCTTTGATTGTTCATCAGGCTCAATAATCTTTTTGAACGCTTGCATGTAATCATAATTTTCATTTTCACCATGCACTTCTTTAAGCCTTGCAAATATAAAATCAAGCACTTCTTGTTCTCTATCTGAAAATTTCATTATCCTTCCCCAAAAACCAATTTCTGCATGTCTTTCAAATGCCTTTCGGTTGCCGCCAATGCGCCAGCACTGCCAGTGCCTTCACTGGGCCTCAAACCACATCGCCACAATTCATCCATCAACAATTGAGCATCTTCAGTTTTCATGCTCATGGTTGGTTGAACCATCAAAGCTTCATCATGTTTTTTAAAAACTAAAGGCTCAGCAACGGTTCCTTTATCTTCAGTGGCGAACCAAAAATCAATTTGCTGGTTGTAAGGTCGCAATTCTGCGAATGGCTTGATCTTCATAGTCACACCTTGTCTTCATAAATAAATGGCGGGTCAACTACAATGGCCACTGGTGGTTGAACACCACCAATCACACTGAGATAAACACGCTTTGTTTTAATTAGCATTTCAATTTCTTCATCGGACAATTCCCAGCAAGAAATGATTTGCTCTGGTGATTTATGCGCTGGCAATGCCACGCATTGTTCATCGGTCATGCTTGGTGGTTTGCCAAACACACAATTTTGTTCTGGAAATTCAACTGGTTGTGCCATTTTATTTTTCCTCTGGCTTTCTTTTTATGACAATGGTGTGATCACTTTTTCTGATAACCAAATCAAATTTTTCAGTGTCATAATGGTTGTTGAAAATTATTTGGATTTGATCAAGCAAATATTTTTTTGATTCAAGATGAAAGTGATGGTCAAAAACATGAATTGGCCTTTCTCTTTCTCGGTTAGCCATCTCAAGAAATGTGTATGCCATCAAAAAAGTTTTACCGCAACATCTCGGCCCTTCACCAAGAAGCCATCTGATTGATTGTTGGTGTTTCTTTTGTTCTTTTGTCAGTTCGATCATCTTATGAAACTCCGCGTTCAATATCATATTGGTGGTCAAGTGCTTGATGCTTGCTTTCAAAAGTTCTTTTATCTGTTGTGATATAAAACTTTTTTGATGGTAAGCCAAAATATTTTGAAAACGTGCCTTCTTCTTCGATTATGTTTTCAACAGCGTTGTCAAGATGTGCTTGCATCATTTCATCATATTTTTCATCGCCCCATTCTTCAGAGCCTTTTTTATACGTTGTCATTTTTTATTGTGCCTCTGGTGAAAAATTCAGCTGGCCAGACACCAAGGCCATCAGGATTTGGATTAAGATCTTTACCGTTTCTTTTTCTCAATCGAAAGGCCAGTTTATAATTGCAATTCACACAGCGATCTCTTTCATCAAGATCAATAAAATCTTTTTCTGATATTCCATCTTTGCCAGTGTTTTTTCGGCAAGCATAATGCTTTGTCTTTGAATGCAAGCGAAGATGTTGTTTTGGTTTTCCTGTTCTCACTTAATACCCATTCGAACAGATTGAACCCAAGCGCGAGCCTCTCTGATTTGCTCATCGTCTTCTGTATTCTTGCCAAGCTCAATTCTTTTGTTGCACCAGAATTCAACTGTGTCAGCCGATGCTTTATCGCGTGCCAATAAAACAAAAATCAATTCATCCATTTTTGCTTTATTAAAGCAACTGTTTTCAACCGCTATTTCATCACGTTTTCTCATGGTTCAAGCCTCTTCAATCCTTTCCTTGCGTATGGGCCGCGATATTGCTCAACAATAAAATCTTCATCTTTCGCATTCATCACAGCATTAAATTCTTTCTTTGCATCTTCAAATTCAAACTTCGCATGTTTTTTATATTGTTCAATCATTTGCTGGCGTGTTTTAAAACCAAAATCAGCAATGCCACTTGTTGTTTGATTCTCTTCTAATCGCAAATAGATTGACGTTAGTTTCTCAGACATGATCAACTTCTCTCGATTAATTTAGTGATCAAAGCTTGCCAAGCTTCATTGAATTCTTTTTCAGTGATTTCAATATCACCTTGATGGATGAAGCAAATATTTGCATCGATTTCAATACGGCCTTTTTTATCATCTTGGAATCCTGAAATCTCAAGCGAACCATCTTCATCAAAACCGCGAACCATTTTATAAAACCACCAATAATCATCATGTGTTTTTGGTGATGAATAGTTGTTTCTTGTTTTGAAGAACTTACCAATAAGCTTCTTGTTTTCTTCAAGTTTTTCCCTGTTTCTGATTTGATTCAATTCAGCTTGAAGAGGGGCAATTTGTTTTTTTAATTCTTCTTCTCTTTCAGTATTCATAATATTTCCTATATACAGTCAACACATTTACAGCCGCCATGATCTGGCACGCCACATTCTTCACATAACAAATGGCCACACTCATCACACTCATCAACCCAGCGGCCATTTTGATCGCAACATTGACATTTGAATTTGTAGATTTCTTCAAATTCTTCATCACTCATGATGCCTTTTTCATTGGTCAAGCTTCACCCCCACACCAACATTTTTGGATCGGTTGCTTTGCTGGTGCTTCCATTTCCATAGTTCACAAAAACAAATATTTCATTCCATGATGTGATGATGCCACGCTCACACACTTCACTGTTCACATCGCCATTCGCGTGTGGTGGGATGTAAGTGACTGAATCATTCACACATTCTTCAGTCAGTGGTTTTCCTTCAATTTTAATAGACAGATCAATAAAGCTTTCATCTTCTTCACCATCCATTGAAAGAATTGCATCAACCATTTTAATCAAAATCAGTGCAAGCCACTCTTGACCATTCTGTGAATAGTATTTCTCTTCTGGCTCTGGTATGCCTAATTTTTTAGCAAGAATGATGGCTTTGTTGTAAGGAATGATGATCATGATTTTTCAACCCTTTCAACTGGATATTTCAATTCAAGGAAATCACTTTTATCATGTTGATCTTTTTTACTAAGGGTCAAAAAGTCACCCGCCTCAACAGTTTTTGGATTTAATATCTTTCGACCATCCCAAACCCAACCTTGGAAGGGTCTTGTGTTGATGATTATGTTTTCATCATTGATGTCGAATTCAAGAAAGTCTTGGCCTTGATCTTCAAGATGTAAAGTTTTCATATTATTTCACCTGTCTCAACAAATTTTTGAAGAACTGGCAATAGTTCTTTCACTTGTTCTTGTGATAAATGCATGCGGCTTGTGATGTGAACATCTTGTGGTAATAAATAAGGAAGCCAGCCAGTCAATTCTTTATCTAATTTGCTAGCTATGACAATAGGTTCAACATTATTCAGCCCAAGCCATATACAATTTTCAGTTGCTAAAGAGCTTTTTTGCAAACTACATTGAGCACCATCTCTGTCTTCAAAGTTTGCAAAAACAAAACCCCTCTCTGTTTTTTTAGTTTTCATTTTTTCTCACTATTAAATTTGTGCAAATTATAAAAAACAAAGGGCTGAATATAAGAAACAATATTCTCATGATCAATCGGCCTGATTGCCTACCTCCAAGAATCATTGTGAATTTCTTATTGGTCATTATTGTTGTTTCTTTTTTTATCGCGCTGATTATTCAAGCGCCTTTTTTCACGGCGCTCTTTGCGGTTTTGTTTTTCACCATAGGTTTTTTTAAATTCGTTCATTTCTTGGTTTCCTTTAATTAGTGAAATCTTACACAGCCATTCTCAGATGCAAATTCAAATGCTTTTTTCATCTCTTCATAGTAAGCATGGAAATCACCAATTTGAGCGCCCTTTTGCAATGCTCTTTCATCGAACTCTTGAAAATCTTTGGCTAATTTTTTTGAAACTTCTGTGCCAATAATACCTTCGCAATCACTAAAGCATATTAGCTCAATAAACGCTTTGTTTTCTAATTCTTGATAATTATTCCAAACATATTCATCGCTTGGATGGCCAGCAAGTTGCGCCAACTGGTTTCGCCATCGGTTATAGCCACCATAGGATTTACCGCGAACACCACCAAAACTGCCTTCGAATGAATAAGCAAAGTTTGAATCGATTTCTTTTGCTCTTTCTGGGTAGTGTATATTTACATTGAATTTTTCAATATTATTTTCTTCACAAAAATCATACCAATCAACGCTGTCTTCCAGCTTGGTCAAATCTTTTTCTTTTTTTAAGCCTTTATAAGCTGTTATATCTAAACCCATGATTTTTTCCTTTAGTTATGAAAGAGCCTTATGACTCTTTCTCTTCTTTTAATTTTGAAAGTCTGTTCTCGCGTTGCAACTCTTTAAAAAACGCCAAGCCAATTTCAGCGGGTGTTTTACATTCAAGATCATCATCGGTGTCAGCGTATGTCTTGCAGATAGGGCATTCAATGCGCTGGTTGATGTGGTTGAATTGTTTTTTGCATTCTGACATTTTGTGTTCGCTCTTTGTTTCCTTTGATTAAAGCCATCATATCAAACTGTTTGATAGAGTCAACTACCGTTTGTCGGATGGTAATAAAAACTTTTCAGTTATATCTTCAACCTTCAGCACCGCTTCCACCTTATCTTGAAAACAAATATCTTGAATGTCTTCTTTAACATCTTTAAGTGTTCGACATCCATAAGGGCTAGAGCCATCATCAAAACACAAAAGGTATTTCACCTTTTTTCTGATTCTTTTATCACCAAGCATAAAACCATTGAATTCAGGTTCTGGATCTGGTTCTGGAAGTAGCTTTTTCAATTCCTTGACGAGATTAACTTGCTTTGTGTATTCAGAAGCAATATGAAAATCTTCAATCCTGTTTGATTTTGGGTTTTTATGCGAATCAAAAAAGCAATTGCATTCTTGCTGGATAAATTCAATTGCTTGTTGTATTGCTTTGCTCATTTTTTCACCTAATATTGGTCATTTAAAATTGATTTTTATTTTTCCTCAAAATTAGCATATTCTTCTAACACACCACACCCTGTGCATGCAGTGCCAAAGATTGCTTGGTTGCCATCGTGCTTGCAATTGGAGCAATCTTTTTCTTTTGGTTGTTTAACCAATTCTTTTGGTTGACAAATATCAATCAACCTCCTTGCTTTTATTTCATATTTTTTGCCACTTTGATCAGTTGCCACGCTTAAATTTTGAATGCAATAAGTTGAACCAAGAATCTGAATGGGTGTTTCAAAATCACCACTATCAAGCCGACCAATCAATTTGCTTTCTTCTTCAGAAAGTTGTGCTGATGTGTTTAGTAAGATTTCAATTTTCATCTGTGCCACCTTTTTCTTTTCTTTGATCTGGGTTTGCCAATGCCTGATGGTTCATCAATGACAGTGGCGATTCGAGTTTCATCATAATCAACAGCTTTTATTTCTATTTCTGAGCCAGTATGTTCAATCCCTAGTTCTTCAAGCTCAGTGGCAGAGCTAACACAGTGAGTGTTCATGTCTGCTTCAGCCAGTTTGTCTAGCACCGCCATTTCAAGGCCAACACTAGCACCAGCGCCAACAACAATGACTGTTTTTTTATCTTTGCTCATATCTCAACTTGATTGTTTTTGCTTGCTTGGCAAAAGGTGCTTCAGCCTTTTTATTGTCTCTGCATCAACCTTGGCAGCAAACCGCTTACAATGCCTTTCATGAAGCCCAGTGGCTAGATCACCACAACAACAAAACATTGATTGAGAATCAGAGACATCCCAATCAGCTTCATTTCTTGTTTTAATCCACTGTGAAAAATGATTCTCTTGGAGATAGTCAATTTTTTGTTGTTTTTTCATTTTTTTAGTTTCCTTTAATTAAATTGTCTTGCAATTCTTCAAGCCACTTTCATACATGGTAAAGCAAGCATCTGTATCTTTTACCTCACCACCAGCGATGATCTGTGTTTGTGCTACTAGGGCCAGATGGTCAACTGTGTGGTCAAAGACTTTTGATTGATCATAGCCGTTTCTAAGTTGGCCAGTGTTTGTAATTGACATTTTTGCGTGCATTTCTCTAAGCACTTTCTTTTTGTAGTCGGTTGCTAGCATGTTAAACCTCAAGTTTTATTTTCATGATCTGGTTAATGTCTTGGATTTGGTATTGGTGATAGCAACCTTTTTTTCTGTTTTTTATAAAACGATGATTGGTGTCAACGCTTATTTGCCAATAACAAGTGATTGGTATTTTTGTTTTTAGTATTGGAAAAAGCTTGTCAGCGGTTGCTTGCCTGTGAACAACAATATCAATTTCACCTACTCTACAATGAATGTCAGCGCGATAAACACCAGACAAAAAAAGAAGGTTTGCTATGTCCATGATGCTCATTTTAAGCCGCCTTGTTTTGCTGAACCTTCAACCAACGGCATGCTTTTTTAGCCGCGCCAACTGCTTGCGCTCTGGTTTTTCGGGTGTAAGTGAAATGAACAACCGTGTGGTGGGGGTGGTCAAAGCTGTATGCGGTGGCTGTGAATGTGCCATCAGCATTTTTAGTTGATTTCCAGCCCACTACTCTTTGAATGTTGTCTAAGTTGTTGTTCATCTTGTTTTCCTTTGATTGGTTTTGCGTTGTTGATGTGATTATTATATCAAATAGTTTGATGTTGTCAATGGTCTATTTGGGCCAATGTTTAAATTATTTTATCGAAATTAAACCATTCTTAACAAGAGAAGCGGTTTCTTTTTCTTTTAATTGATCCCAATACCTGTGCATAAGCTTTTTGGTCACATAATATTTCATGGTGTCATCAATCTTTTTCTTGTGCAATAAAGGCGCTGGTTTCAACTCTCGCACATAACCTGTTTTTCTATAAACATATAACCCTGCGTAATCTGGTATCTCACAGCTGTCAACCAAGTGTTCTGGCAGTAAAAATGAAAACCTGTTGCTAATTAGTTCACCAGATTCTAAAAGCTGGTGTTTAAGTAATTTTTTATGTGATTCGTATTTTGATGCATCTAAGCCCTTGGCGCGAAATTCAATAAACTTCCTGTAATCGTATTCTGAATTATTAACCAATATTGTTTTTTTAAAATCAGCATTAAAATCTGATTTACTGATTTTAATTTCAATCTCATCAACATAACCGCTTTTTCTCATGGCAAAAATGTCCATCTCGCCTTTATAGTCAATGAATACATTAGGTGCTAATAATTCATATCGAGTAAGGTTGGCCCGATAAAAAGACATTTGCATTAGAAAGCTGTTTATCGGTGCGCTCATCTTGACCAAACCTCTTCATAAGCAGCTTCCATGTGGTCAGCGTCTTCATAAACGATGTCATATGCGCCTTTGAAGCCCTCTGGTACGCCTTCGCTGGTTTCTCTGGCTCGAAGGGTAAGGAAGCCAGCACATTGCTTTTCGGTTTCTCTATCAACCAGAAATTCACCAAATTCATCTTCATCATGTGTGGTGGTCTTATGGCATGGAAAATCATTGTAAGGGTTCTCAGCGCTTGCTGCTATTTCAAAGGCTCGATCTGGGTGCAAGTATGGTTTGACATCCGTTCTGAATGGGCAATTTTTGCATGGGGAGGGCATGAATTCTTCAGTCATTGGTTTCACCAAACGCTGAAGGCTTCAATAAAACTGGCTTGCCTTTTGATTCGCAATCTTCAACATATTTTTGCCATTCGCTTTTTTTATTATCAGTCATTTTGCTTCCTTTGATTGAAATATATTTTTCACCATTCCATATTTCAAGATTGTCAATGGTTGCTTTGCCAGCGCTCAAGCTTCTGTTTGCTTCATTCAGTGCATCATCATGATCTTTCGCGCCTATCATAATAAAACCATAGCGGCCTTTGTACCGATAAGAGATCAAACCAGCCATAGCGAGTGGTTTATCTTCTGTTTTAATTTCTGCTTGGTGAAAGAATTCAAACTGTGGAAATTTTGCTTGTATTTCTGCCAATGTTAATCCAAGCGGTTTTCTTGGTGGATAGATTGAATACCTAAAATCATTTTTTAATACTTCAGTGACAAATTGAGTGTCACCATTTTTGACAGGTAATTTGATTTTTATGTGATTCATTTTAAGTTTTTCCTTTGGTTGCATTCATGTTCAATGGTATCTGGATCAACTGGCCCAAACACCTTTTCACAATATCGACACAGAAAGTGTTTCTGGCCAAAACCATCAACACCCCATGTCAGCCATTTTATAAAGCGCATACATCAACCGCTTTGATGGCTGGCGATTTTCTATATGTGAAAGTTCTTTTTATTACTGGGAAATCATTCTTTCCTGTGTTGGCTGCTTTGATTGCTTCTCTTTTTGCGTTTAATTCGTTGATTTGAGTTTGTAAGTTTTTCATTTTCTTTTTTCCTTTGATTGTGTTGATGGGTTCATTATATCAAGTTATTTGATGTTGAACAGGTCTAATCAGGCCAATGTGTTGCAAGGATGTTAAAAAACTATCCTTGCAATATCCTTGCAATATCCTTGCGAAATCCTTGGGGCCTTATGTGGTGCTGGCTCGCAAGGATATAGGGATATATATACTAATATTATTATATATGTATTTATATGTGTGTATGAGAGTGGGAACTGGATTTGTAGCATATTATGACAACCCTGATTATTGTTATTGTGTGGAAATGAGGCTGAAAAGGTTTGCCCGAAATATCCTTGTATCCTTGCGAGGCCGCGCCAGCACTCTGCAAGGATATTTTTTCATATCCTTGCATATCCTTGCGAAACCATATCCTTGCGTATAATTATTTGATGTTTGTGGAGTTATGACAGGTTTTTTGACGTTTTGTAACAGAAATTGATGTGTCGTAAAATGCTAATTTAGGTTGAAATTGCTAAAAATTGGGTTTGTGGCTAAGATTGGCGCTAAATCATAACCAAAGGAAAACAACAGTGCTTGAAGAGTTTGATGAAACACCAGAGTTTACAGCCATAGATCATACTAAGCCGCCTAAGGTGAACCCTCAGTTCAAAAAAAGAAGGGGTCGGCCTTCAAAGTATTCTGATGAGTATGCAAACAAGCTTTATGAATTCTTTGATTTAGATGATTATATCGAAGAGCGTGGCGAGCATGTGACTAATTCTGGTAAGGTCATCAGAGGTTTAAAAAAAGGTGTTCGCTTCCCCACCATTGAAGGTTTTTGTGTATGGGCTGGGCTTCGAAAAGATACCGTTTACAGATGGGCCAAAGAGATTGATGAAGAAACCCAGCAATTAAAATACCCATATTTTTCGGACGCGCTAGCACATGCTCACGATGTCCAGTCGAACCTTCTTGTTAATGGTGGTATCAGTGGTGAATATAACTTGGGATTAACAAAACTAATTCTTAGCGCTCATCATGACTATGTTGAGAAAACCAAGTCTGAAGTTGAATTGAACACAGCTGTCAAGATCATTGTTGATGAGCAAGATGAAGATGTTTAATGTCTGAATTCATTTTCACATTTGTTGTTTTTCTCTTGTGCTTTGGTGTTCCACTATTGATTGATTTTTTGTTGAGGCGTAAATGAAATATTTTATTTTAAGAATTTTGGACTTGGTAAAAAGCCAAGACAGCTGTGAATGACAGCCCTAGCCACGCAAGAACTTGGCGCACTCCCTCCTAAAACAACCAAGTTCAAAAAGACTGCTAAACAGCGCGAAGCGTGCAATGTTCTAAACTTCAATGAACACGCGCTAGCGTTTGGTGGTTCCCGCGCTGGCAAGACCTTCATCATTTTAAGAAACATTGTGGTGAGGGCCATAAAATTAGAGTCTCGCCATTTGGTGGTTAGATTCAGATTCAACCATGTAAAAACCTCAATTATTTATGACACCTTTCCAAAGGTGATGAAAATTTGTTTTCCAGAAATGAAAGAGGGTGTTGATTGGAAGCTGAATAAATCAGATTGGTTTGTGTCAATTAAGAACAGCCAAGGCACTTGGAGCCAAATTTGGTTTGGCGGCATTGATGACAAAGAGCGCGTTGAAAAAATCCTTGGTAATGAATATTCAACCATCCATGCCAATGAGTGTAGCCAGATAAGCTATGACGCTATAACAACACTTCGCACAAGACTCGCTGAAAACAGCGGCTTAAAATTAAGGTTTTATTATGACCTTAATCCATGTGGCAAATCACACTGGACATATAAAGAATTTGTTGAAGGCATAGTGCCAGAAACCAAGGGTGAAAAATCACAGCTGCAATGTGGCTATATTGTGATGAACCCGAAACACAATGAAGAGAATTTGCCTGATGCTTATTTAAAAGCACTGCAAGCATTGCCAGAAAAGAAAAAGCAAAGGTTTTGGGATGGCAATTATTTATCTGATGTTGATGGCGCATTGTGGAAAGATCATGAAATCAATGATGCTCGCTGCAAGCAACATGCTGAGCCGATTCAAATTGTTGTGGCTGTTGATCCAAGTGTGAGCAATGACCCTGACTCAGATGAATGTGGCATTGTTGTTGCTGGCAAAGATGAATTTGACACAGGCATTGTCATAGAAGATTTGTCTGGCGTGATGTCAACAAAGACTTGGGCGCAAGCTGCTGTCAATGCCTATCACAATCACAGCGCCAATTACATTGTGGCTGAGAAAAACAATGGCGGTGAACTGGTCAAAGATGCGATCAAAAATATTGACCCGCTAGTGCCAGTGAAATTGGTTTGGGCCTCAAAAGGTAAATTTGCCAGAGCTGAGCCAGTGCAAGAATTGTATGAGCTGGGTCGAGTAGCGCATGAAGATATTTTTATTGACCTTGATTCACAGCTAACAGAATACGTGCCATCAAGAGCCAAGAAGTCACCTGATAGACTTGACGCGCTTGTTTGGGCTTTGACATTCCTCTTGCTAAAGGTAAAATCACCCGCAAGCGCTCGCCAACTCTAAGGAACAATAAAAATGAATGATCAAAGCGACATAGTAAAAACCCTTGTTGATAATTTCACCCAATACATTTTGACAAGGATGATTTCTCTTGTTGTTTTGTCAGTGGTTGGTTTTACTTATGATATTTTGCCCAACTGGACATTCGCTGTGTTGGTTTTCTTAATATCAATTCACCTAGTTGAATTAAAGATCGTCAATCTTTATTTTCAGGCTTACTTTGAAAAAGATAATAAGTTCGATATGATGCTGAAAGTTCTTGACTATTTGACACTTTCTTTGTCTGCAATCTTTGTCATGTTGATTGCCTTAATCGCGGTTCTTTAGATTATGATTCCAAAAACCTTTGTGACCAAGGGCGCATCAAGTCCAGCAAAAGTCCCTCTTTCTGGCTTGCATGATTTTTTAGGCGCTCAAGGGTTTGGTGATCTTCAAGCGGCAATGGCCATCCGATATTATAATGCTGCATCACCCGTAGCATCGGCCATTGATAAAATCGCTGAGCCATTTTCTGAAATCAAGCCGATTGTTAAGAACACAATCACCAAAGAAGAATTCCCTGACCATGAAGTTTTAAAGCTTCTGGCAAATCCTAACCCAATAGATTCCACTGAAAGCTTGATGATGAAACTGGCGGCATGGTATTTGCTGAATGGTGAGGTCTATTTGTCAGCCACTGGCCAAGTGAACAAACCACCACTTGAATTGTTTGTTGACAGCGCTGCTGGTGTTTCTTTGATGCCAGATTCAGATGGTTTCCTTGGCTCAATTCAATTTAGCTTTCTCTCTGATCAATCCATCTACACAAAAAATGAGAACACATTAGGTGGGCGCTTCAGGTATTACAATCGCGATGATGACGCTGAAGCATGGCAAATTGCTAGGTTTAATCCAAGGCAAACAAATGGCCAATTCAGGGGCCAATCAAAACTTCAAAGTTGTATGGCTGAGATCGAACAATATATCGAATCCAGCACGCACAATTTATCCATTCTTTCTCGCGGTGCTAGGCCATCAGGTGTGTTCACATCACCAGAGCCTTTGAATGATGATCAATTCGAAAAACTAAAAGAACAAATTGACAATTGGTTTTCTGGCTCATCAAATGCTGGCCGACCTATTTTGATTGAAGGCGGTGGTGAAAAAGGTGTGACTTATGAAGATGTCATGATGAACAACCGCGACATGGATTTTTTAAAGCTAAAAGAGAACGTCACTGAAAATATCTATATTCGACTTGATATGCCTTTGGCCCTAATCTCATCAAAAACAATGACGCTCGACAATTTGAAAGTCGGCAATTTAATGCTTCATGACAATGCCGTGATTCCTTTGGTAAATCGCTTATATGGTGAGCTGACTGATATGCTCATGCCACGCTATAAAAACTCTGAAAACTTGGAAATCACATTCAACCCAACAACTATTCCAGCGCTAGAAACTCGCAGAACAGAAAACATCAAATTGAGAAAAATCATTTCAGTAAACACCATCAATGAAATGAGAAGATTGCTTGGCGAGGCCGATTTACCAGAAGGCGGTGATGAAGTGTTGCAGCCCTCAAATTTGATTCCTGTTGGTAGCGATTTTGACCCCAATAGCACTGGCAATATTTCCAAAGATGCCAGCGAATATGAGAAGTTGCTTACAGAACAAAAAGATGAAAACGGTGAGCCAAAATTCACCAAAGAAGAAATCAAAGTCTTCATGGAAACTTATTTTTAATAAAGAGCTTCGAGAATGGCAACTGCAACCAGCGCAACAGCAGCCAGACAACTTGCATTAAAGATGAAGCTTGAGCCAAGGCTTAGGCGGGAAATGTCAGTTTTGTTTGCCAGCATCTCAAAAGATTTGCGAACCACTTATTCAACCACTGGCGCTGCTCTTGATGTGGCCCAGTACAAAGAAGAAGTTCAAACGGTTTTGCGCCAGCATTATCGAAGAGTCGCTAAAGTGTTTGGCATTGGCCTTCGCCAGCAGATTAAAAAATCAATCACCATCGATGAACAAAAACAGGTTGATGATGAGGTTGATGCAGCGCTGGCCACTTTCATTGCAGCAACAACCGCGCTTAGATCAAGTGAAATCATCAACACCACTCAGAGAGATGTGAACCAATCCATTGCTTTTGGTTTAACTGCTGAATTGACCAATGATGGTGTGGTGACAGCCGACAATGCCATTGTTGCAGCGGCCAGCCAGAAAGAGTTCAATCGAAAAACAAAATCAAGGCCCCAAACCATTGCAGTGACTGAAACCCAGACAGCGGCTGAAGGCTCAAAAGAAATTGAGGCAACTGCCATTGCAACAGCAGCGGCTTCGACCTTGAACACATTGCCCAGCAACCTTGTCAAAAAAGAGTGGGTTACTGTTTTGGATAGTCGAACAAGAACAGCCCATGTTTTGGCCGATGGCCAGCGAGTTGACATTGATGATTCATTCATTGTTGATAATGAAAGGCTCATGTTTCCAGCAGATACATCACTTGGCGCAACCGCTGGGAATGTGATTAATTGCCGATGCATTGCATCTTATGTGGTGGATGATGAAGCCCTTGTTTCAGCAGTTGACACCAGAATAAGGCCCCAAACTGGCCCAGCGAACCCAACTGTTGAAGGCATTGTTGGCTTGTGATTTTACATTTAATTTTTTTATAGCTAGTATTCGAAAAACCGAGGTTTAAAAATGCGAACACAAACATTGTTGATCACCAAAGATAGTTCTTTATCCGAGAAACTGAATCACCTTGAAGTTGCCTTTGAGGTTAAGTCATTTGGTGAAGATGAAGAGAACAAAGATTTCTTTGTGTTCGAAGGTCTTGCATCTACCTTTGGCAATATCGACCTAGTTGATGATGTGGTTCGACAAGGCGCTTTCCAAAAATCTATTCAAGAAAGAATGCCTATCATCCTTTGGCAGCATCGAACCAGCGAGCCTATTGGCATGCCAGTTGAAATCAAAGAAGTTCCTGAAGGATTATTTGTTCGCGTTCGATTGCCTAAAGCTGACACATTAGTTTCTGGCCGTGTCATACCTCAAATGCAAGTTGGCTCAATCCGCAAAATGTCAATTGGATTCAACATTGTCGATTCTGAAATGGATGGCAAGTTGAGAATCCTGAAAGAGATTGACCTTCATGAAATTTCCCTTGTTACTTTTCCAGCTAACCCAGCAGCTGATGTCACTGGCTTTAAAGCAAAAAACTGACAAGGATGGAAACAAAGTTTCTGATCATAAATTCAACCTTGAAGATGTTATCGATTTAAAAAGATAAAAAGCAGCTTCGAGAATTCTTTAAATCCAGCGGATTATTCACACGTCAAGCCAGTGAATATTTGCTAACCACTATTTTCAAATCGAGTCAGAGTGAGTCTGAGGATGATGCGAGTCTGAGCGAGTCAGACACCAAAAAAGCTGTTTCAAGCATGTTAGATGCTTGGAAGCTTGACAAGTAAAACATCAAACCTTTAATCATTTAATAAAATAGGAAATCGCTATGACTCCCGAAGAAATCAAAGAAATGCAAGAACTTGGCCAAAAGCAAACTGAAGCTGTGACTGAGCTTCGAGCTGCTAATGATGAGTTAAAAACTCAAATGGCTAGCACCAACGAAAAGTTTGAAAAAGCATCAACAGCTCTTGATGAAATGGAAACAAAGAATCAAGAATTTGCTAAGAAGTTCCAAGAGCAAGAAGCCGATAAAAAAGAGCTTGATGAAAAGCTTGAAGGCATGGAAAAGAAATTATTCCGCCTTAAAAAATCGGGTGTTGATTCTGAAGAAAAATCAGACGCTTACAAAGCTTGTGTGAAATTGATTCAATTTGGCAAAGAGAGCGTTTCTGCTGATGAGATGAAAGCTTACATGGAAAGTGAAGAAATCAAATTGCTTCGCACTGACTCTGACCCTGATGGCGGTGTTTTGGTAACACCTGAATTGGCTCGCGAAATCATTAAGCCAATCACTGAAATTTCTGGCATGCGCCAAGTGGCTCGCGTGATGAACACTTCAAGCAAGTCAGTGATCATCAACAAGCGAACAAAATTGTTGAATGGCGGCTGGGTAGGTGAGCGTTAAAACAGCACCAAGCGATTCTTCAAACTACGGTGAAGAAGAAATTCCAGTGAATAAAGTAATGGTTGAAGTGATTGCCACCACTGAAATGATCCAAGACTCTTGGGCCAATGTTGTTGGTGAAATTACAACTGATGCTTCTGAAGATTTTGCCCAGCTTGAAGGCGCGGCCTTTGTGAAGGGCGATGGTGTTAAAAAACCAAAAGGCTTTACGCAAGAAGCTGGTATTCAGCGCGTTAAAACTGGCGATGCAACTAAGCTGTCAGCTGACAGCATCATCACTATTGCTGGTGAATTAAAAACTGGTTATAACGCTGTTTATCTTTTAAACCGCCGTACTGTTGCAGCAACTCGCTTGCTTAAAGCTTCAGATGGTCACTACTTGTGGCAAGCTGGTATTTCAGGTGGCAACCCTAATACTTTGAACGGTTCACCTTACATCGAAATGCCTGACATGGATGATGTTGGCGCTGGCAAATTGCCAATCGCTTATGGTGATTTTAATCGCGGCTATCGAATTGTTGATCACTCAGCAATGAGCGTGATTCGAGATGAGTTTACTTTGGCCCGCGAAGGCAAAGTGAGCTGGGTGTTTGTCCGCCGCGTTGGTGGCCAAACTGTTCTTGAAGAAGCGATTAAGCTTTTGGAGGTTGGTGTAGCAGCTTAAAAAAATAGTTAGTGTGTGTTTGGGGCCGTAACAGGCCCCATTTTTAATCATTTAATTTAAAATTTATTAGAACGGAGAAAGTCTTATGGCTTCTAAAGATATGCGATTTGGAATGAAGGTAGCGATTGTTTTGTCAGCTGCCATTACAACCGACACTTCAACCACTGGTACTTCAGTGAATATGAATGGTGATAATGACTTTGAAGGTCTTTCATTCACTCTTGGTATTCCTGCTGGTGCTTATACTGATGGCGATTTTCAGCTTACAATGGAAGAGTCAGATGACGATTCTGTTTGGAGTGCTGTTGCTGCTGAAGATATTACTGGTGCTGAAGATGGTGGCGATGTGCTAAGCGAAGCTGATTCCATTGTTCTTGGCTATGTTGGCAAGAAACAATATGTCAGACCAGTTGTGGTTTCTACCAACACAACTTCTGGCGCGTCTGCTGTTGCTGTTGCTGGCATTCAGGATGCACCACGCTCTAAGCCTTTAAGCTAAGAGTTTAAATTACCTCAGCGGGTGATAAGGCGCTAGTTTTTTGCTTTGCAAGGCTAGCGCCTTATTTTTAATAATTAATTGGAGTAACGACATGCCAAAAGTTAAAATCACGCAAGATTGCGATGTTATTGAGCAAGCAATTGAGTCTGGTCGAACAATCAATAAGCGAGTTAAGCTTAAAGTTGGCGAAATCTATTCTGGCCATAAAGCATCCGATTTGGTTGACGCAAGAAAAGCTGTTCTTGTTGAGTCTGAAAAAGATGACAAGAAAAAGGCAACTGCTAAAGCACCAGCCAAGAAAAAGGCAACTGCTAAAAAAAAGAAGTAATGGAAAAGAATCGAAAGCCAACCAACGCTGGCAAAAAACCGCCAGCGGCCAACCGTGAAAAGAAAGTGGTGAAGCCACAAGTTAAAAAATAAGCTTATGAATTCAAGAAGTTTGCCCAGAGAAAAAGCTTACAGCTATGAATTGGTTGATGGGCAAACTATTGTCGCAGCTGTGACCCTTGATGAATTCAAAGCCTATGCAAAAATAACTTACACTGCTGATGATGTTTCTTTGCAAGCTATTTTAGATTCCGCTTTAGAGTTTGGTCAGAGATACACCAAAAGAGTTTTCACAACAACAGAATTCAAAACTTATCGTGATGAGTTCTTCTCAAAAACCATTGAGTTAAGAAGATCACCTTTTCAATCGATCTCAGCAAACGGGTTTCAATATTATAATGAGTCGAATGTTTTGGTTGATGTTGGCTCATCAATTTACATGACGACAAAAGAAAAAGATTTTAGTTCGATTGCTTTATTGAACAATTCCGATTGGCCCAATGATGTTTCTGAAGACAGACCTTTTCAAAATGTCGAAATAACTTTTAAAGCTGGCTATGGCGATTCAGCCAATGATGTTCCAAAAGGATTAAAACTTGCTGTGATGCAGCATGCATTAAAAGTTGCAAGCAATCGTGGTGATTGCTCAGATTGCAAATGTGATAAAACCAACCTGCCACCAGAAGCAAAGACTCAATATGACTCCTTTAAAATAAAAGAATTAAGATTAGGCTTCTAAAATGTCTGAGTGCAAAAATATAAGAAAAAAGCACCGTAAAATTTGCGCTGGTGATCTTGTTGATTTTGGCACTATCTCTTCTCGCGATATTAAAGCACCTACTTCTGGTGATGTAGATTTTAGCGAAGAATTTATTGTTAAAGAGCAAGATGCATTCATGCTGATTGAAACAAAGCGTGGCGAATCTTTGTTTGATGAAGTTGGTGTTGAACAAGATGTGACTCATCATGTTTATGTTCGTTATATGGTCGGCCTAACCTTCCAAGATTGGATTGATGTTGAAGACCAGCGTTATGACATCATTGATGTTGAAGATCTCGACAACCGCCATGAATTTCAATTGTGTCGGTGTACTAATCGTGGTTTAAATACCAAAGAGGCCACACATGCTTGAGTTAGTTGAAACAGGTGATTTTGAGTTCACTGATACGCTGACTTTGGATCATGCCACAAGAGCTGGCATAAGATTTGGCCTGTATAATCTTGGCCAGACCATGAGAGATTCAGCATCAGCTGAGATGCTCAGAAAAAACAAGACAGGCCGTGTTTATCGTTACAGGGGGCGAAGGCATAGGGCCAGTGCAAGGGGCGAAACCGCTGCAAATAGGTCTGGTAGAATGAGAAGATCACTTGACTTTGTGGTTCAAGGTTCAACACAAATGCAATTTGGTGCCAACACGCCTTATGCAAGAATTCTTGAAGAACAACTTGATCGACCAACCATCAGAAGTGCTATGGTTAGGAACCAGAGAAACGGTTCAAACTTTATTCGCCAAGGCATTATCGCCAAGAGAGATTTTTAATGAAGGCTGAAGATATAGTCAAACAATTGATGGCATCTCTCGCGCCTCAAACAGATTTGTTCACGGATCAAAGCTCGATTGTCAGCATTACAATGGCTGGCAATGTCGCCACAGTGAATGCGCCAGCTCATGGTTTTGAGGTTGGCAAAAAAGATTTATTCACCATCACTGGCGCTCAAACAAATATGGTGATTGAAGAAATTGTTCGTGTTGGTGATATAGCCAGTGTTAGAACAGCTGATAATCACGGTTTGACTTTTGATAGAATTGAGCTTGAGGTTTTAAAATCAAGAGACAAAAACGCAACTTTAAAAGTGTCTCTTGATGGCTCCAATGAAACTGAATTCAATGGCACCTTTGAGCTAGTGTCAGTGCCAAACAGAACACACTTTCAGTTTAGAGTGACTGATGCTGGCCCAGTTGAAGCCACTGGCTCACCTGTTTTAATTGATGGCTATGCCTATGGTTATAACGGCACCTACAATGTTGATACCGTCATTGACGATGATAACTTCACTTTTATCATGCCATTCCCTGACTTGCCACCAGCAGCTGGCACAATGGTTTTAAAACGAAACTATCGCATTTCAAGAATTGTAAATTTTGAGCGAGCGCAAAAAGCTTACACCAAACAAGGGCAAGATAATCTTTGGTTGTTTGTCGAGCTTGCTGATGCAGCGGCTTCAAAAGATAGACACTCACAAAATGATGCAACCACTGTTCTTGGAAAAACAAATTCATTCAGACAACAAGTGATTGAGCCATTTTTTGTTTATTGCTTTGCGAATGCAACAACACAAGTTTCTGGCGGTGGTCGAAAAGACCAGATGAGGGAAGTCAGAAGCTATATTTTTAGATCTTTACTTGGTAAAGTTTTTGAAAGTGATTTGGCATGTGGAACACAAAACCAAGTTGTGTTCAATAGTGATGGAACCGCTTCTTATGATTCAGCAACTTATGCTCATGTATTTCAATTTGAAACAGTTGAAGATATATCATTTGGCGATTCCGTTGGTTATGATTTTAATGTTCCATTTCGTGATGTGGAGCTTGGCTTTGATCCTGTGTTTGATATTGATGGTGAATGATGAGCATTTCTGATTCAAAACTTCAAACATTGGTTGATCTTGACGTTGACCCATTATTTGAACTTCCAATCCCAATACCGCCAATTCCTTATGACCTTTATGGCCTAGCTTCAATTGTTTGGGGCGGTGCAAATAAATCAATCGCTGTTCCAGTAACATCTGAGTACCACCGTGTTTCTGGCCTATCGGTTGTAATGGGTTCGCTCAAGGGCATTACACATAATGCTGATGGATCATTCACAAATAATTCTGGCCAAAGTGCTATAGTCAGTGGATCAATCATAGGCAATGGTTATTTTTCAGGAAATTATAATTCCAACTTGACAGCTGGCTCTGATATTAGTGGCAGTGAATCACCAATTATTTCAGCTAGCGGTGGATGGCGACCAACAACGCAGCTCGCTGATGGCCCAATTTCTTTTTGGTCTTCCTATCAAATTTCTTTGCCAAACGGGAAAACAACTTTTCCAATGATAAGAAACCCAGACAATACAAATCCTTTCTTGTTGGCCACTGGCAAACATATTATAAGGAGCGTGAATCTTGACAGCTAGCTCAGTGGTTGGTGCATGGTTTAAATCATACGGTGCTGAAGCGTCAGTTCCGATTAATGATTCATCGTATGTTTATCTACCTATCATCTCGCAACAGCCAGTGAATGTTCCAAATGTTGGGCTTTCACATGACAATGACGGTACGCTAAGAAACACTATCGGCTCAACAGTTGAGCTTGAAACTTTTTGTGGTCTACAAGGTGTTTCCAATGTCAATGGTAGTCGTGTTGATTTCAGATTTGCAATAAGTGCTGATAAATTAAGCTGGGAAGTGGTTGGTGATGATTTCAATGAGATTTTTGGAACCGACACAAGCTATTGGTCAGTGCGTGCTGGGCTAGGTGTTTTTGATGTGCCACCTGATTACTATGTCGGCATAGTTGCTAAAGTTGAAAGCGGTGTTTCGCCTCAGAACTTTAGAGTGTTGTCTGGTTTTATGCATGTTAGGTCAACCGATGGTGGGAACAACCCAGCCATTGATGCTTTTTGCTCAACAGTCAGTGCTGGTGGCTATTTTAACTGGCAGCTTTCAACTGTTGGCACTTGGCGAAATTATAATGGTGGCATGACCTTATCTTCAGAAACCAGAGGTATTATTCACAATGGCTCAAGTCGATATGATAATGACACGGGCGAAACACAAGAAGTGGATGGCTGGTTTTATTTTGTTACATCAACCAATTCCATTAGTTCAAGCAGAAGGCAATTATTTGAATTAAGCACAGATGGTATTTCTGATAAGATGCAAGGCTATGCAGCGGTGAACAGGAACAATCGGTCAAGCGGCTGGGTTTATTATGTGGCATCGATCGATGATGGCCAACACGTTCAATTCAGGGGCCAGAACAATCAGACTTCAGGTATTTTTTGCAGAACTTATTCACTAACACACAACGCGAGATCAAGATAATGGCTAATAGATTTGTTTTATATGATGATCAACAAATTCCATCGATCAGAGAAGAAGAGGTTGATGCCGATGGAAAATTTGTGGCTGTTGTTAAAGGTTGGCAAAAAGACAGAACACCTGATTCAGCTTGGCAAGAGCTTTTGGCGAATCCATTGTTTGTTCATTTTTCTGAGTTGCCAGAAGCTAAAGATGCTGCTGTTTTTAAAATTAAAGATGAGATAAATCTTAAACGCGACAACAACATTTTTTCACCCATTGAATTTGAAGGCAATAATTTTCATTGTGATCTTCTTTCTAAGGTTCGCATATTAGCCACCTATTCAATGGCTCAAAGGATTGGTGAAAGCTTTACCATTACTTGGGGTGCTATTGATGGTGATGTTGAACTTGATTATGATGCTATCACTAACCTTGGCGAGCTAATCTTAGCGAGAGAGAAAAACGACATTTTGAACGCCAGATCTCACAAGGCCAGTGTTCAACAGGTTTCGACATACGATGAGGCCATCAATTATGATTTTTCTAGTGGCTGGGATAGCTAACTTTGTTGCCAATCAACCTTTGTTTTGCTATACATAGGCAAATCTCAAACCTAATATCTGGTTCTTAATTAATGAAGACAATCAAGCTGAAGTTTAACAAAGACCACCTTGAATTTAAGAGTGGTCAAGAAATCACGATAAAATGTGACTCTAAAAAAACACCACTTGAATTGCGCTTTAGACGGTTGCTTGAAGATTCTGAAATAGATAACACCGTTTCAATTATCAAACCTGAAAAAACTAAAAAGCCAAAACGCCAAGACTCAGATTCAATCGAAAACACTGCTGAAGACTAATCAATCAAATCGCACCTGTGAGGGGTCAATAAAATGTCACAAGTAAATCAACCAGAAGTTTCTCTTGCTATTTTGCCAGCTAATGTGGCAGTGCCAAACGCCAGCCAACAAGTTCTTTTTGTTGGTCAAAAAACTTCAGCTGGCAGCGCCGCTTCTGGTGCGCTTGTTCAAAACATACTGGATGACAATTCTTGGGATGGTCTTTTTGGTGATCGCTCGCAGTTAGCTGGCATGATTCGAGATGCTAGAAAAATCAACAAAGTAACACAATTTGATGCCATTGCTTTAGATGATAATGGCGCAACCTTTGCAACTGGCACACTGACCATTACTGGCTCAGCTACTGAAGCGGGTGTTCTTGAAGTGGTTGTTGGATCGGCTAAAAACCACACTTATAAAGTTGCAGTTGCTGACACTGATTCAGCCACTGATATTGCCGCCGCTATTGTTGCCGCTGTTACTGCTGACACAAAAGCTCCTGTTACAGCGGCGAATGTTTCAGGTGTTGTGACATTCACAGCTGCAAACGCTGGCACAATTGGAAACGGAATCACTTTAAAAACAACTGGCACCATCGCTGGTGTTGGTTTTACCATTGTTGGCATGGCTGGCGGTGCAACCGACCCAGTGTTGACTTCTGTTCTTGATGTAGTTGGTACAAAACGCTATCAAACTATTGCTTGGCCTTGGGCTGACATTGATGTTGTTAAAGATTTTCTTGACGCGAGATTTAACGTCAATAATAGAATTCAAGATGGTATTGCTGTCACAGCACAAACTGACACACTTGGAAACTTGCTTTCAACACTTGGTGCATTGAACAGCGCCTCCATCATCTATATGTGTGACAAAACAACTTCAACCGATACGCAAAAAGGCGCGGCTCAAGTTGAATTGCCTTATTCAAAAGCGGCTCAAGTTTCAGCAGTTCGCTCACTACGTTTGACAGATGGTGTTGATATTTCTGACATCGTTATCTCTGCGAATGGATCGCTTGATGCTTTTGGTGGCCCAGCCCTAGCTTCTAAGCCTTATTTCAACACTAACATGGCCCAGCTTCCATTGTATGATATTGGCCTTGGTTTCAATGAGACTGAAGCAGAACAGCTTGGTGAAGCGGGTGGGTCAATCATTGGCAACAACAGCGCGAACAATGGTGTTGTTCTTGGCGAGATATTCACCACCTATAAAACAGATATTGCTGGGAACCCTGATATTTCATTCCACTTTGCCAACTATGTTGACACCAGTGTGAACATTCGTGAATATTTTTGGAATAACCTTAAAAAGCGTTTTGCTCAAAGTCGCTTAACTGAAGGGGATGTTCAAGCGGGTCGAGACATGGCCAATGACACTGTTATTTCTGCTTTCTTAAACGGTAAATACAGTGATCTTTCAAAAAGCGCATTTGTTTTAACTCAAGCGGGTGAAGCTGCGTTGCAGTTTTTTAAGGCAAACAAAACTGTCACTCTTGACATGGCCACTGGCACAGCAACCATCATAATGAAAACACCAATGGTTGTTCAGCTTAGAAATATTATTGGCACCATGCAAATTGCTTTCACAGTTGGCGAAGCCTAATCATCAAACACTAATTTAAAAATCAAAAGAGGGTTTTAAAATGTCAACAGTTATTTCAGCACCAGCCATTTTGGTGAACAATGAGGTTGTTCCTATTGTTCCAAATTCATTTGAGTTTGATGAAGGTCTAGGTGAGCAAACTATTCGGGCTGCTTCAGCTGGTGGTGGATCTGTTGAACAAGTTTATTCAGAAAATGTTGAAATGAATTTTTCTGAATTCAAATTTCAAATTTATCCAGATGCAAGAAGCATTGAGCTTGCTCGACAATGGAAATCAAACCGCAATCAAAATGTGGTTGAAGTGGCTGGTAAAGCCCCAGATGGAACTAGCATTGAGCGAACTTTTCAAAACGCTAGCTTGCCAGCGAATTATAAAGTGCCTCTTGGCGCTGACACTGACATTGAACTTGGATGGAAGTCTGACGCTGCTGTATAATAAAAATTAAATAAACCAACCAAAGGAAAAATCATGACTGAATTAAAAACAGAACATGAAGTCGTTTTGACTTCATTAGTAAAGTATAGCCATGCTGGTGAGTCTCTTGAGGCCACCAGCGTTTTGCTTATTGCACCATCAGCAAACCAATTGAAAAACACTGTTTCTTTGAAGCAATATTTTTTTCAAGCCATTACTTCAATGGATGATGGTAAAGAAGGCGATGATAAAGCAAAAGCGAAGGCAAAAGATATTGAAATGGATGGTGGCGCTGTCATGTCTATGATGTACATGTCAAAAATAGACATGAATGATTTGTTCGATGATGCCAAGAAGCTTTTGACTTCTGGTGTTGCAAAGTTAGATGGTAAAGAGCCATTGACAGATGCTTTGATTGAAAAAATATCTGTCAATGATTATGAAAAAATAGTCGGTGAATATCTTGTAAATTTTATCCTTGCATCGGCATTGGATATGATGAAGTCTTTGGACTTATAGCAAGAATTGCTGATGCTTATCAAGGCGGTGTTGATTACTTTAAGTTAAAAGACGCACCGATTCCTGAAGTAAAAAAACTTTGGAAAGAAGCCCAAGTTATTTTCAAAGAGAAAGAAAAAGCGAGTAAAGCGAGTGGCTAATTTTGACATTTCATATTTTGTAAAGATTAGAAACCACTTTAGCGCACCTGCAAAAGAAATTGTTTCTTCAGCGAACAAAATAAAATCAAAAATGAAGGCGCTGAAACAGACCTTGCCTCAAACAGAAAAGGAATTTAAACAACTTAGTCGAACTGTCAAAAGCGCTGGTGATTCGATGTCAAAATTCGGACAAGGAATGTCATTGAAAGCAACTGCGCCACTTGCTTTGTTTGGGGCCGTTGCCTTGAAACAATCAGCGAACCTTGAAACGCTTGGCGTTAGTTTTGAAACTATGCTTGGCAGTGCTAAAAAATCAAAAGAAATGATGAATTCACTTCTGTCATTTACAGCAACAACACCTTTCCAATTACAAGGTGTTGCCCAATCAGCAAAACAATTGCTTGCCTTTGGTGTTGAAGAAGGGAAGGTCACAGAAAGACTAAGAATGCTAGGTGATGTATCTGCTGGTGCTGGCGTTCCTTTGAAAGACATGGCTTCAATTTTTGGAAAAGTAAAGTCAAAAGGGAAAATGATGACTGAAGAAATCCTTCAGATGTCAGATAGAGGCATTCCAATTGTGCAAGTTCTTGCCGATGGTTTTGGCGTTGCCAAAGATAAGATTTTTGAAATGGCTTCAAATTCACAAATCAGCTTTGATGTTATGAAGCAAGCACTTGGATCAATGACAAAAAAAGGTGGAATATTCTTTAACCAAACACAAAAGCAATCAGAAACTTTAGCTGGTCGATGGTCAACATTAAAAGATAACTTTTTGATAACATCAGCGGCCATTGGCGATGTTCTTGTTGAATCAACTGGCCTGAATAAAATTCTTAAAGATATGGCTGAAGGAATGGCACCGCTTGCTGAAAAAATTAAAAACTTTGCTCAACAACACCCAATGATCACAAAAATGATTCTTCTGTTTACAGGGTTTGTTGTTGTTCTTGGCCCATTGCTTATTATTTTTGGCCAAATAGCGTTTGCAATTAGCTCAATCATTGCCATTGCACCATTGATAGCCGCTGCTTTTGGCTCTATAGCCGCTGCTGTTGGATTCTTAACAGGTGGTTTGTTCACAATAGCCGCTGCTGTGCTTGCTGCGACATGGCCATTCTTGGCAATCATCGCAGCGATATGGGCCGTTTATAAGGTTGCGACATTGCTTGGTGATTTATTTGCTCAAGCTTTCCCAGAAGCAGCGGCAATGATGACAGATGCGATTCAAGAAACCTTTGGAACATTCTTTGGTTTTATTGATGACGCTGGTAAAAGATTTGATGAATTCATGACAGGGATTAAAAATTCTGGCGTTGCAAAAATTGCCGCTGTTTTTGGCATTGGTGCTGACTCACAGGCATCAAGCGCACAACCAGCAACAGCTATTGCCAGTGCAAATTCTCAAACTGATATAAACATGACAGTTAAAGCAGCTGAGGGAACAGTTGAAAAAGTTAAACACAAAACAACTGGCAATGGTGCCAATGTTGGTGTGAATATGGTGAATGGCTAATGGCTTCACTTGAAGAAACATTCCCAGCAAGCTACAAGGGCGCTCCTTGGCTTGTGACAAAAACCATCACAACTGGTGGTGGAAAAACTGTTGTTCATTCATACCCAAATTCGAATCGTCAAAAGGTCGAGTATTTAGGGTTAAAGCCTCGCGCTTTGACGCTTGAAGGAACCATCAGTTCAGCAAACTATATACAAAATCGTGATAATTTACTTGATGCGTTTGAAGAAGGGGGCGTTGGCTTATTAGTCCATCCTTTCTTTGGAAATCTTGAAAACATGGAATGTTTAACCTTTAATCTGGTTGAAGATTTTACTGAGTTTGGTGAAGCTAAAATAACAGCAAACTTCACTGTGTCTGACAATGTTGCTGTTCCAGTTGGCACAAAAAACAATGCTAGTTTTATAAGTGGTAAAAACCAAGCAGTTCAAAAGTCAATGAATTCTGATGTTGCTAAGGGTTTTGATGTTGGAAGTTCAGCTTCACTTTTTGAAAAAGCCACTCAAACAATGAATGCCATGTTTGACAAGATTGATGAATCAACAAGGATTGTTTCTCAAGCTGCCGATGCAGCTGATCAATTTAGCTCATTGATTAATGATTTTGCAACAAACATTAATGATCTTGCTAGAAAACCTCAAGAGTTTGCCGATTCAATTGAAAACATTATGCAAAACATCAATGGTTTATATGCTGTTGTTGATGGGTTTTCTTTGACAGGGAATCAATCAGTCACAACAGCGCAGGCTCAAAGCATTCAATCAACAAAAACATTGGCTGTTTATTCTGCAATGTTTGATTTTGGTGATGACACAATTCCAGCGCCAAACACGACAGCTGAGAGAATAAGAAGCAATTTGAACAACTGTATTATGAAGCAGCAAATTCAATTGTCGGCCCTTGGCTATGCTTACCTGAACAGCTCTCAAATACAATATTCAACCGTTGGTGAGATTGATGAAATTGCTGACATGATTGAAGATCAGTATCAAAAAATTCTTGTTAATAACGATTGCATTCATTCACTGGCTGACATGACTTTTGAAAATATTGATTTTGACCAATCAAGCTTATTGGCGGTTCAAGATCTTAGGGATGCCACACAATCTTTCTTTGATGATGTTAAGCTAACAACCAATCGAGTTATTCAAGTTGAAACCACCGAGATGTCAGCAAGTCTTTTGGCTTTTCAGTATTATGGAAATGTCGAACTTGAAGAAGATATTATTGAACTCAATGCAGATCAGAATGTGTCATTCTTTTCTGGTGAAGTGAATATTCTTTCAACATGAGCATGAGCATATCAGTAAACGGTGAAGCATTTGAGAACTTCACCAGTGCGAGTGCAACCATCTCTCTTGATTCTGTGTCTGGTTCCTTTAACTTTCAAGCGGTTTCAACAGATGGTCAGCCACTTCCTTTTTCTAATGGTGATGCTTGCAAAATCCTTGTTGATGGCCAAGCCAT
This sequence comes from Alphaproteobacteria bacterium, assembly GCA_965178085.1. Lineage (GTDB taxonomy): Bacteria > Pseudomonadota > Alphaproteobacteria > CBCXTS01 > CBCXTS01 > CBCXTS01. The sequence goes on from CBCXTS010000013.1 coordinate 37,780, forward strand.
TATCGATGGTTTTGTTGAAAAATTTGATTATAGCTACTCAGCAGCATCACATAAAATTGTTATTTCTGGCCGTGATAAAACAGCTGATTTGGTTGATTCAACCATTAAAGGAATAAAATTGTCACCACCAATTTCTTTGGTTCAAGCTATCCAAGCGGTTATTTCTGATATTGGGGCCAGTATTGAAATCACCAAAGATACTTTTTTATTGATTGATGACTTCAATAAAGCTGAAGAAAAAATAAATGGCAGTGTTGGCCAAAACGCTTTTGAGTTTTGTGAAAAATTAGCGAGAAAAAGACAAGTTCTTTTGACACGTGATGTGGGCAAATTAAAAATCACACGTGGCTCTGGTATTGATTCTGGCGCTGCTGTTCAGAACATGATCAATTCAACAAATGATTCAAATAATATCTTATCAGCGTCAGTCAGCTTTGACACAACAGAAAGATTTTCTGATTACATTGTGAAGAGCCAGATGAACCCAGTTGCAGCAAACTTTTCTGGCACAACACCCGCTTCTCAAGTTACTCAGCAATCAGGTAAAGCATCTGATGAAAACATTAGAGCTGGCCGACAACTGGTGATAAAGGCTGAGAACGCTAGTTCAAATGAACAGGCACAAAAAAGAGCAACTTGGTCAGCAAACATAAGGAAAGCGCGAGGCCGTGTTTATTCTTGTGTTGTTGATGGGTTTAAAAACAGCGCTGGGAATTTATATCAGCCAAACCAGTTGATTCAAGTATCAGATGAGTTTGCTGAAATCAATGCAAAAATGTTGTTGAATTCTGTTCAATTTTCCTTTGATGTTGATGAAGGTTCAACTTCAACTTTGTCATTTGTTGATTCAAATGCTTATACGCTTGAGCTTGAAGAGCCTCAAGTTGAAAAAATTGGGGCCTCATCGGTTCCAGTATTTGATGCTAAGAGGTTGAATAAATCATGATAAAAGAACTGATTCGTTTTTGTAGAATCACACTTGGCGGTTCTGATGATAAGCAATTTCCAGTTCAGCAAGTTTCATTCATGGAAAACTCAGCGGATGCATTTATTGTTTTTCCTTATGGCATGCATGCCAATGCATTAGTGGATTCTATTGGTGTGCTTCTCTCTGCTAATGCTGATGAGCAAAGCCTTGCCGCTATTGTGACATCAACATTTGAAAGAATACAAAAACTTGAAGAGGGTGAGGTTATTTTTTATCACCCAAAAACAAAGAGCTTTCAGCTTTATAAAAACAGCGGTGATATTGACACTGAGGTTAATGGAAACAAAAATTTGAAGGCCAAACAATTCAATGTTAATTCACCTTCAACAAACCTTGGTGAAGGTGGTCTTGCAATCGCCAGAGAGACAGACCCTGTTCAAGTTACTATCCCAGCAAACACTTTTGGCACGCATCCACCAGTGACTGTTGATGGGATTATCACTGATGGTGGTGACAATACCAGTATTTAAAGGCAAAATAGCGCTATGAGTCGAGAACAAACACAAGATGTCGCATTGATTGAAGAAGATGGCTGTTTTGATATTGCCATTGATGATGAAGGTGATATTTTGACTAAAGATTTTTTTGACACATCGCTTTTGATGTCGGTTTATTGTGAGAGGCGTGCGCTTGCTTCAGAAATGCCAGCCTCTCATTTGAGGCGCGGTTGGATTGGAAACCTTGAAACCATTGGTTTTGAGATAGGGTCAAAAATCTGGCTATGGTATCAAGCCAGAAAAACCAGCGATACAGCCAATGGCATTACAACTTCTTTAAGAAATGCCTTAAAGTGGACTGTTGAAGGTGATTATCTCATCAATTATGATGTCAGAACATTTTTCACTGATGCCGCTGCATTTGCTGAAGTCACTCTTTATAGATCCAGCTCCAAAGTTGAAAAACGCTTGTACGAGCTTTGGAACAACACAGGGCAAGAATAATGGCTTTAAACATACCAAATTCAGCAAGTGAGATTGTTTCAAGAGCAAAGACAGCTGTTCAGCGTGCGTTGCCTTCATCAAATCCATTCTTGCCAAACTCTTGGTTGTCGGCCCTAATAACAGCTTTTGCCTATCGAATTTATGATTTTTATTTACAGCTTAATCAGGCCATCAAGCAAACTTTTTGGAACACCTCAACAGGTGAGAATTTAGAAGAACAAGCAAGTTGGTTTGGCGTTACAAGGCTTGCTGCAACGCAAGCTGAGGGAAACATTGCTGTCACTGGTGTCGATACAACATCCGTTCCAATAAACACCTTATATCAAACCAGTGATGGCCTAGAATTCAAGGTGACTTCTACCACTGCTATTTCAGCACAAAGTGTTGGTTTAGCCAGCATCACGCGATCAGGAACAACAGCCACTGCTGTGTTTGATTCACCACACAACTTAGCTTCAAATGTTCCTGTGAGCTTTTCAGGGGCCGACCAAGCCAACTTCAATCAAGCCAGCGCACAAATTCAAGTGGTTGACACAACCACTGTGACTTATCAGGTTGAAGATACAGGTGATAACTTCGCAACTGGTACACTCCTTGCTGGTTTTACATCAGGTTCTGTTCCTGTCAAGTCAGAAGATTTCGGTCAGTCAACCAATTTACCTCTTGATTCTGTTTTAAGCCTTCAATCACCTATTGCTGGTGTGAATGATGATGCCAATGTTGATGCTGGTGAAATGGCTGGTGGAGCCGATCAAGAAACAGATGAACAGTTAAGAACGCGGTTTCTTGATCGGGTTCAAAACCCTGTTGCCAATTTTAATGTGGCGGCGATCATTAATCAGGCTAAGAAAATCAATGGTGTCACTCGTGTGTTTGTTTTTGAAATAACGCCTGACGTTGGCCAAGTCACTGTTTATTTCATGCGCGACAATGATGATGACCCTATCCCAACGGCACCAGAAGTGGCTGCTGTTAAAACTAGTATTCTTGAGATTAAACCAGCCAATACTGCTGATGTCGATGTGATTGTTGAAGCACCTGTTCCAGTTCAACAAATCTTTAATTTTGGCTCTATTGTGCCAAATACAGCGGCAATGAAAGCGGCGGTTGAAGCAAGTCTTGAACAATTTTTTGAAGAAAACACTCAGGTTGGTGTGGATGTTCAAAAAGCGGCTTATGATTCCGCTATTTTCAACACGGTTGATAGCTCTGGCCAAAGACTTCAATCATGGACTTTAACCACGCCTTCATCAAATATTCTTGTTGACAGTAATGAGATTGCCACATTGGGTGCGGTGAATACTCCATGATAACAAGCCATACCAAAGAAGAACATGCTAATAGCCTAGCGGCTTATATGCCCAGTGGAAGGTTATTTCAAGCAGCTAAGAAATCAACCACTAACTTCAGGAAATTTATTGAAGGTCTTTCGGATGAGCTGCAATTGGCTGAAGGCTATTTAAAGTCTTACCAAGATGAATACGATGTTAGAACAACATCGCTCTTGATTGAGCAATGGGAGGCGGCTCTTGGCATCCCTGATGATTGTTTTAGTGGTACTGGATCACTAGAAGAAAGGCGGCGTGATGCACTGGCTAAACTTGGCTCACTTGGCGTGCAAACAGCTGAAGATTTTGAGGCGCTTGCTGCTATATTTGGCATAGATGCCACTGTTGAAAGCGGTGTTGGCATTGCCACTTTTACTTACACTTTCCCAATACCATTGCTTGTTGGTGATAAACAATCAAAGTTCACAATTGTGGTAACATACTCTATTATAGGCGTTGATAATTTCACTTTCACTTTTCCTTTTATATTGGGTGATTCAAGAGCAGATATATTGAGATGTTTGTTTCAAAACTTAAAACCAGCCAATTGCATAATATTCTTTAAAGAGGTAGCACCCTAATGGATGATCTTAATGATAAAGTCACTGGGAATTCATTATCAGCTGATGAATGGAATCAACAACCAAGCGAATTACAAAATGTCATTACTCAGCGTGGCATTGGCCTATCTGGTTCAGACCTTAATCAGCTTGGCAAGGCTATTGCTGGCTATGCTGCCAACGGTTCTTTTTTTACCTCAGCTGGCGCAGTTAATATTTATAATCTTTCACCAATCAGCGGTATTCAATCAGCGCCAAATTATAGGAATGGCGATGAAGTTGCTTTCTTTCCACACTCGACCAATACGCTTGGTGCAATAACAATTAATAGAAATGGCGCTGGCGATGTTGACTTAAAAGATGAGAATGGAAATGATTTGAACAAGGGTGATGTTAAGTCTGGTCAGTTTTTTGTAGCAAGGTACAATGGTACTGAATTTAGAATTGTTCGACAATTAAACCCACAAACTTTTGCAAACCTAAAAACAGGCCGTGTGAATTCGTTGTTGAATGGTGGCTTTGACATTTCACAGCGTGGCGGTTCATTTTCTTCAATGTCTGAAGGTGACTACACACTTGATCAATGGTCATACAGGCAAACACTTGATGGCGGTTCGCAAACGTCATCAAGTGTTGATAGGCAAGATATTTTGCCAACTGACGCGGCCATTGAAGCTGGCGTCATTTCATATTGTGACTTTGCTGCTGTGCTTTCTGGCGCTGGTGGCAACGAACAAGCCGCGCTTGTCAATAGAATCACCAGCCTTCAAAAACTGCAAAACGCTGAAAACAAATTGACGGTTTCATTTTGGGCAAAAGGTTCCGTTGCTGGATTGTCTCAAGTTGTTTTGTATGCCGATTATGGCTCTGGCGGTGACCCTGATGAAGCAATTGGCGCGGCTGATGTGAACTTGACAACCAGCTGGCAAAAATATCAATTCACTTTTGACTATGACATTTCTGGCAAAACAATTGGTGGCGGTTCGCTTTTAAATGTTGGCCTATACACTGAAATTGGCGCGACATGGGCAGCAACATTGAATGCAAGTGAAGTTCACTATGCTGGCACCATTTCTTTCACCGCTGTTCAGCTTGAAAGAAGCGCAACGGCAACTGAATTTGAAGTGCTTGCCGCCAGTTCTCAATTGACCATGTGCCAGTTTTATTTTCAAAGAATTGAATGGGCATCAAATGCGCCTATTCTTGGCATAATTGCCGCTGGCAATGATTTAGCGAGCGTGCCAATAACTATACCAAAAATGGCAACAACGCCAACGGCTTCAATTGACCCAGCCACACTGGCTGACGGTGAACGCATTGACGGTGGTGGAAGTGCTGTAAATGAACCAGTCAGCGCTGAAGCGATTGAACGCAATTGGTTCAGGCTTCGAGTTGCCACGGCTGAACCCGTTGGTGAATACTGGGCATTTGACCCAGACAACGCATTCACTATTGACCTATCCGCTGAACTTTAAAGGTTTTTATTATGTCCAAAATATACAAGCAAAATTCATCTGGTTCATTCTCAATTGGTAACAAAACCATACCAAATGACGAATCAAACAGAGATTTCAAATTAATGCAAAAAGAAGTTTCTGACGGTCAAGCAAGCATTGAAACAAATGAAGTTCAGCTTGATCAATACAAGCTAGACAAAAAAAATGCCATTGACAAAAGAACTGATGAATTGATTTTGCTTGGCTTCAATCACAATTCAACTGATTTCAAGATCAATCTTGAAAAAGAAGTTGCTGCAATCGCGCTGAACAATGTGCGCATGGCTGGTGGTGATATGGCTGGCAAAAAGTTTAGGGCAAAAAACCGTGGTTATACTTTTGCAAGCACGGCTGATTTTGATGCATTTTTTCAAGCTGGTTTTGGTAGGCTTGAATCACTAATCAATGACGGTTCTGATTTGAAAGATGCTATTGAAGATTGCACCACCGTTGCTGAAGTTGATGCAATAAGTGATGACAGAACATAAACAAAAAGATTGGTGTGGGCCAGCTGGCGACGGCTGGTTTGCGCGTTTTTTATCTTGGTTGATTCCAGACAATATCACCATTGCTGGTAAAGATATTTATATTGGCGATTGCTGCAAAGACCATGATGAAGATAATGAAAAACATGGTGCGAATAAATCTGGTGATGAAGCGTTAAAGCATTGCATAAGATGCCGATTAAGAAAAGCGCTTGCAAATAAGAGGCAAATTCTTTGGCATTCAAATAAATATTTTGTTGGTGTTCGCTTTGGAAATCCTTTTTATAAATCATCATCTGAGCTTTGGCGTGATTTAAAAAAAGAAATGAAGAGATTAGTAAATAGAATTAAGGTGTAAAAATGCTTCGAGAGTTAGTCAGTGATTATCTTGGAACCATTGTTTCAACTTTGGTGATTATGTCAACCGTTGGTGGCTATGCATCAACCTTGGCCAGTGATGATGATGTTGATGCATTAAAAGAGCTTCATCAAAAGGATATGATGACAATACAAACTCAGCTAATCGAAAGCACTTTCAATAATTACTCTGACAAAATTCAAGAATTAGAATTGAAGCAAAACAAAAGTGACTATGAAAAAAGCCTTTTGAAATATTACACCGATAAAAGAAAAGGCGTTGAATTAAAAATTGAGATGATGAATGACCAAAAGCACAACTGAAACTAGCAGAAAAATATTTGCTATGAAAGCAGCTTTTCAGCTGATAAAACATGTGCTTGTTTTTTACATCACTGGAAAAATAGTTGTGGCCACGTATAGCTTTTTATCTTCTTATTATTTAAAACAATGCATTGTCATTTCGCCAATTAGCGAAGGCATATTTATTGCAGCGCTTACAGCTATAGGCGCGATAGTATCAGCTTTAAACATCGCAGATGGTTGGAAAGGTCATGAGCCAAACGATTCAAAACACTGGCTAATTCAGGAACAGTTTCAGCAATAGAAAGCACACCTTTGACGATTGGCTTGGCCATTCTTGTCATTGCTGGTGTGGTGGCCATTGTTGGTGGTGTATGGACTATTGCTACTATTCGCGCCAATGATAAAACATCGATGTCAAAAGAGATTTCTGAAGCTGCTGGTAGTGTTCAAAATGCTGTGAACAGGCTGGAAAAGAAAGTTGATACTAATCACGAACAAGTTCATGGCCGACAAAACGAATCAATTAAGGTTGATGGTGAGATGCGTGAAAAATATGGATATTTAAAGGGCCAGAATGATTTGCAAAACTCCTTGTTGCTAGCTCTTATTTCAAACGTGGTTTCAAAAAACTAAAGTTTATCAACTAGAAGATTGTGCTTTTCTCGACATCGATTTGCCTCATCAGAAAACACTTCAAGAAAATCAAGCACATCAGGCAATGCATCCGATTTTGGTTCACTGTATTCATCAACTGGTTCAAGCAAAGAAGCGGGTGGCCTCTTTATAAAATCACTGGCTTTGTCTATTTCATTCAGTGCTTTTGATTGATTGTCTTTCCTGAAGCTTAGACCAGAACACGCTGAAACCATCAATACTATCGCAACCAGAATTGTTTTTTGTAATATCATTTTTTTCATTTTCCACCTTTGGCGCTTTTATTTTTTTAAGATCTGAAGCTTCTTTTTCCCAAGCAAGTTTTTCTTTGATGGCTGTGTCAAGCTCAGTTTGTTTTGCTGCCAAATCTTTTGTGAATTTCTTTTCTGATGCATCATTCACATCGGCCTTGCAACTATCAACACCCGCTTGAAAAACAAATGTGGTGTAAGCGGCCATCAGCGAAGAAAGAATCAAGAATTGTATGAATAGTTTTTGCATTGAATCACTTTATCACATTTAAAAAGGGCATTCATCATCATTGGCCATCAAATCTTTTTTCTTGATCGGGCTATGTTTGAATGTTCCTTTGGTCATGGCCTTGTGAATAACTGTTTCTTCATAATGAATGCAAGTCTTATGCTGGCCTTTCCGATGCTTCACATAATAACCTGAGCAACGGCATCTTTCACCACTGTCTTTATTGTGCTTTGATTCGTCAAATTTAGCTTGCAACCTGAATCGATCAACATACATTAAACCATTACAGCCGCCATTTGTTGCATGTTGGCCAGTGAGCATACTCTTCAGGGTATTTAGAGAGCATCCTTCTGGCTTGGCATGATCGCTTGTTGCATCTAGCTGGAACTTTACCGCGATAAAATATTGAAACGCCATATTTGTTTTAATGGGCCATTTCGTTTTTTCATAGCGCTAGCTCAAACATTTCTTTTGGTGAAAGATCAGGTGAAAGAAGATCAAGCTGAAAAGGTAATGGCTTCACAACCACCTCATGAACAATCCAATAATCAAGCCATCGACCATCACAATCATAATTCTGGCCACCAAATAAATCATCACCATACTTATCTGGCCAATGATTGTTTGATTTTATTGCATTTTCTCGATTGGTAATGATCTGAAGATTCCAATGGCAATGAAAACCACACACATCTTCATGTGTGATTGGCACAATATGGTCAACCACAAAATATCTTGGGTCATTTGGATCTGTTAGACCAAAAATTTCATTAAGCTCTTTGGCAGCATTTATAAACAAAATCAATCTTTTCAAAATCAGTTCGAGAAACATGACATGACAGCCATTGCTTTCTAAAGTAGACAAGGCTCCTTTCAAGGTTTTTCCTGTTTGATTTTGAAGTGTGTTCAATACATCGACCTTCTTCAAGCCAAGCTGGTAAAACCTTTGTGCCATCTTCTTTGAAAATTGATTTGGTTAATTTAGACATCTATTTTCTTCAGCATTTTTATGCAAAGGTTTTTGAAATGGCCAGTGGTGTACACTTTTGGGTTCTGCAAAACATCACTGGCTTTCATGTCTTCAACCCAGCAAAGATTTTTACCTTCAACCAGAGCAAAGATTGCATTGGCTCCGCTTCCAATTTTGATTGCAATCCAAACTTCGAACCCTTCACCAACTGTTTTTTTGATCCAGTTTTGGCTGGAAGGGTTGAAACTTCACTTTGTGATTTAGCGTGTCACATTGCTTGGTTTCAACCCAAAAATAATCATTGTCTTTTGCACCAAGGATGTCAGCCATGCCAGTGACAGCACTGTTTTCAATTGGCCAACCAAAACATTCATGGATCAACAAAGAACTTGATTATTTTTTTTCTGAATTCAGCTTCAGCTTTTGCCATGATTATTCTTTCGCCTCTTTAATTAACTGATCAGCGTTTTCTTTCATATACTCAGACAATCCAATGAAGCCTTCCTCTTCTGTTTTATAATCAAAACCGCGAAATTTCACCCTTGCTGGATAAGCACCTGTTACTTCGACAACTTTTCCATCTTCAATTTCACAATCCAAGACAATTGCCCAGCCAAACAAATGAAGTGTTCGGTTTATTAACCAAAGCATCTTTGAATCTTGAAACTCTTTCCAAGTTTTCTTTTCAATCATGTTCTTCTCCTTTGATTAGTTTTATTAGCAGCCAAGCAACAACGCTTGCTGGGGTGTTTAATTGTGTGTAGTAAGTTTTACCTTTTGAGTTTTTTCTTGCAACCAGTATTTCTTTTTCTCTGGCTCCAACGCTTGAAGAAACATGAACCCATTCTGGTTGGCCATCTTCACCAAATTCATGAATGACCTCATCAACATCGCAATATTGAATAAATAAAACATAATAAGCGAATAGATAAAAATTAGCATTGACATCTCTTCTAACTTGTTTGCCAGTAACAGCGAAAACAAGCGCATCAATTTGAACTCTGGCATCGCTTGATCCAGAAACAAATGATTCTGAAAGGTCTTGGTCACTTGCCTGACCTTTGCAATGCTGGCTGGTTTTACTTCCTTTTAAATGAGTGTTTAGCAATGGGCCGCGATAACCAGAGCCAATCATGATTGACACACCAAAAAAATCTCTGGCTTTTTGAACCGTTGTTTTGCAATGGTATTTAAGCGCTGACAAAATATCTTCTGGCGGTTGCTGCTGCTGAGTCAGCATTTTACCGCCAATTCTTGCAGCGGTTTGGCTTTTGGTTAATTCTCTTAAACTAAAATTTTTGCTTAGTTGCATTTATCTATCCTCTTCATCTATTAAAAAATAACTTTCTGGGTCTCTCATGATTAAATTTGCGATGTCTTTTTTCTGTCTCAAAATACGCCTGTCTTTGGCATCATAAGTATCTTTGGCTATTAGGTCGATAATACCAAGGCGATTTTCTTGACCTTTTCTGTGAGCGCGTTTTTCACACTCTTCTCTAAATCTGAGTGATGGATCATTGTTGTAAAATATCACCCATTTTGCAGCTGTTAAAGTGTGGCCTATTCCAGCGTTTCTTGGTTGGCCAATAAAGAACTGTTTTTCACCCGCTTGAAATGCACGCTTTGCTTCAGCGCGATCATCTTCTGAAATAGTGCCATGATAACTGCAAGCCTTATCGCCAAGCAGTTCTTCAAGCGCTCTAATGTCAGCTTTAAATCGGCTAAATATTAATACTTGGTCATCACCAATTTTCTTTCACAAAGTTTTCGAATGCTTCAAGCCTAGATGGTTTTTTGCTAATAGGCTTTGCTTCATCTATTGGAAACCAACCACAAGCAATTTGCTGAAGCCTCAATCGTTTTGTCAAAGGAAGTGTTGGTTCAATAGTGTCGCCTTCAAATTCAGCCACATTCTTTGTTTTTAAATCATCAAACAGTTTTCTTTCTTGGCTGTTAAGCTCGAACACCCATTGCTTGTAAAACCTTGGCGGCAAATCAAGCGCTTCTGACTCAAGCACGCGATCACAATAACCATCTATTCTTCTGTGAAGCTCTTCAGTGTTTTTATAACCAATGATCATCTCGCCTTTTTCAAGTTTTTTGATCTGGCAAAAACTCAGCTTTAAATGCTGTGAATGCATCGTGGCCAATAATCATAGGGTTTAAGAAATAGAATTGTGAATATAATTCTTCTGGCCCTTCAGCGTTTGGCGCACCGTCAAGTAAACGCCTGTACTTGGCAAGCTTTCTAACATCTTTGTTCAAAAACAACGTTCGCTTTGCTTGTGAGTTTTTAATAGCCGCGCTTTGATCAATACACACCATCGCCTGATTTTCTTTCAAGCAACGCAATATAAAATCTTTTGCTCTTTGGCTGGTGAAGCATTCAATGTTGAACGTCATGATTTTTAGTTTGTCATCAGTCGCCAACATTCTTTCAAGAGCCGCTTCTTTTGTTTTTGTCTTTTGATTCGATGACCAGTATTCAGCCACATAAGGAACCGACACATCTTTTTCACATTCTATTTCAACCCATTCCGCGATGAATACCATTTGGCCAAGCCACCACAATCAACATTTCTATTTCTTTTTTTAAATATAAATATGAGGCAGTATCAAGAATGATTTTTGTTTTTCCAACACCTTGCTCATGAAGATGCGCCCACTCAATACGATCACGCGCAAGTACAAAAGAATTTTCTTGGTGAACCATTGGTGATCGCTTGTATTCATAATTACTGTCATCAATTTGACTGATGTGCTTTTCTTTTGCGCCATCATCTCTTAGCGCTTCTGTTTTGTGGTAATCATCAACAAATGCTTGAGCCTCACCAACCCATTCACAATGTGGCCAGTGTTCCAGTATATAGGCGATGTTCACCCCCACTGGCCTGAATCGAAGCTGGCGCTCTTTCCATTTTTTAAATGCTGGCAAGTTATCAGCCAAGATAAAGTTTTGACCAGAGAAATCATCAAGGGTCATCAAGCAATATTCTGGTGAGGTTTTTTCAACTTTCATTAAAATGGTATTTCTTTTGTTGGGTCTTCTAAATTATTTTCTTTTAAAATTTCTCTAATCTTCTTTATTTGAAATTCTAAACGAGAAATTTCCCCATGTAACCTATGCCTATAATGTTTGCCTCCTTCACCTCCTTTTTCAAAAATATCCAACCAGTGATAATGAGCATCGTGATACATTTGACTAAAAATAGGATCTTTAACATCACTGGCAGCATGGCCAAGATCGTATGCGCACCGTCTCGCTGCTCTTATTAAAAGATCATGCTCTTCAAGTAAAAAACCCATAAGGTTGATTTTTTCTTTTCCAAGATAATTTTAAAAATCTTATAAATAAGAATAGCTTAATCATGGTTATACTCAATCAAGTCAGTTTCATCTTTAATATAAAGCGGGTGCTTAGGGCTTCCACCTTTGTTCTTGAACAAACACTTCAATGGCTTCTTGCATCTGGCCTCCAACAAATTGACAACCCATTCATTTTGCTTCAGATATTTACCATCATTACCCCAGCCCAAAACAACTTCATCAGCAAGATCAGCAATTGTTATGAGCCAAAGATCATTCATGTCGCCAGCTGGTTTTTCAGCTTTCATCATGTCATCTGGCTCAGTGGCTCGAAATGCAAAAAGATTAATCATCACTAATCGGCCAAAGCCCCAACGTTTACAAAATTTGATGATTTTCTTAATAGTGGCATCATCATTTTCAGCATCAGCGGTTGATGGGTTTAAACCAACAAAAGCCAGTGTTGGTTTTTCTTTATCCCAAGTACGCCAAAGCGCGTATCTGTATTGCTCATCTTCTGAAATGATAGCGCCTTGATCCGTCTTCTTTAACAGATCGATTTGTTTTTGTGGAATCACTTTTTGAACCTCTTTTTCTTTTTGGAATTCTTCACCAGCAAGATGTTTCCAGCGTTTTAAATGAACCGTATCTAAAACCAGACTTGCAAAACCCTTTGAACAAATACCATTGATCTTTCCCATTTTTAATTAAATGGTTTACCGTACTTAACAAAATTAACATTGTTTACACCACAAAATATCTCACCAGAATCATCAACCACTTTTATGCTGAGATATGCGGTTTGGCCCATTTTCTTCTGACCGTTTCTTCTTTTTAAATTATCAGCGCTGTTTAAATCTTTTTGGTTTATTTCAATCACTTTTGCAATAAAAACAAACTCGCCTGTTGAGTCATCAGTGATTTCTGAAATGGGTGTCAGCTTGCTTGCAACATTATAATCTGCTGGGTTTTGATATATGTGGCCAAACTTGTCATGCGCCTCATAGATAGTGTCATAAGGGGTAACAGGGTTATTGATTTTGTTGAATTGACCCTTGGTGAGTTCTTCACCATTTTTTCTTTTATCAAGAATAGCATTGGCCATCTTTTCACCAACACCTTTAATGCCAATTAGCCCACCCACTAAAACACCATCTTGAACTGACCAATTCAGTTGGGATTTTTCCTTATCAAAAGCTTTGTATTTGAAGCCTTCTTTGTCAAGCTCGCGCAAAATAGGAACCATTTGCTCATCATCTTTCGGATTTTTCAAACAAGCAACCGCGAATTCAAGTGGAAACTTTGCTTTCAATAAAGCGCACCAATAACTGACTAAACCATAAGCCACTGAATGTGAACGGTTGAACGCATAGCCGCCAGCTTTGTTGATTTGGTTCCAGATAAAACCAGCTTCTTCTTTGGTCAATCCGTTTTTGATCGCTCCTTCAGTGAACATGCCTTCGAATTTTGCAAGGGCTTCATTGCCCAATGATTTTGCCATCACCTTTCGAACCTTTGAAACATCTGGCCATGACATCTGGCCTACTTCGCGGCAAATTCTCATGATCTGCTCTTGATAAACAATGATGCCTTGCGTGAGCTTGGTGATTGGTTCCGTTGTGGAATGTAGGTGGATAACCTGTGATTTTCCTGTGCGCCTTTTTACAAATTCAAGTGAGCCACCGCTTTCAAGCGGTGCTGGTCGGGCCAGTGCTGTTAATGAAACAATATCTTCAAAGCCTTCAATGACCATTTGGCCACATAAGCCTTGGAGCGTTTGACCCTCAAATTGAAAGATGCCGCTGAAGCGCTTGTTGTTAAAAACATCAAAAACAGCTTGATCATCAAGGCGATAAGCCAAAAGATCTTCATTTGACCAGCCAACTTGACCAAGGCAATCTTCAATCACTCTGAGTGTTCGAAGGCCAAGCACATCGATTTTTAAAAGATCAATGGTTTCAGCATCGTCTTTGTCAACCATTGCAGCGCCTGTTCTCAATGTCTAAGGCGCAATAGTTGCTGATTGGTTGATCTGTCACAACCATTGCAGCGGCATGCTCTCCTGTGTGGCTACAATGGCCCTCAAGCACACCAGCAATGGCCAGCTCTGGATGTTTTTTTAGCGTGGCTTGCCCAAGGTCAGTTGATTCAAATGCTTCTTGGATAGCACCACCAAGCGAGCTTGAGCCTTTTTCTTTTTCATCAATGGAATCTTTAAAATCATTGATGGCCCATATTGGAATTTCAAGCGCTTTGGCGGCTTTGATGATAGTTGATTTAGGTTTGTATTTGCTTATTGAACCAAGCTTTGAAACACAGTCATGGCCATATCTTTGTTGTAGATAATCAAACACCATATCACGCTTGTTGTCAGGAAAATCAATATCAATATCTGGTAAATCTTTTCTATTAATGTCGATGAATCTTTCAAACAACAAATCATAAGGAATAGGATCAATATCAGTAATGCCAAGCAAATAACAAACCAAACTACCACAAGAGCTACCCCTTGCTGGCCCAACAAGCATTGACTTTTTGCAATAACTAACAAGGTCAGCAACAACAAAAAAATAATCTTCAAAGTCTTTTTCATTTATCAAATCCAATTCGCGTTTTAATCTTGATTTATAGGGTTCTTCTGTTGATGTCGATTTTTCTAGCGGCTGCACCTTCAATGCACATTTCTTCAAGTGTGTCTTCAACAACTGGCTTTACCATTTTTGCTTTCGGAAGTTGAACATCACAGCAATGCTCGATCACATGATTGTTCATCATTGCTTCTTCAATCTGATCACCCCAAATAACTTTCAAGTCATGTTCTGTGACAATGTGCATATCATGTGTGTGAAGATCAGCCGACATCTTTGGCCCACTCATGGCGATTTCATAAACGGGTTTATCATCAGGTGTGCAAAAGTAATTGTCAGAAGTGGCCACAAAACAATGGCGATCTCTGGCGGCTTGCTCAATAATTTTAAGGTTCGAGCTTGGGCTTAGCTCAACAAAGCGATCTTTTGTTGGTGTAAATCTTTTAAGGTTTGGATTATTACCACTTAAAACAAAAATGTTTTCGCTGATTTCATCAATTAAATTGTAATCAATGCGAGGGATGTAATAAAAATATTCAGTTGCAGTTGTGACTAATTCATAAAGCTCAGATAAACCAGCATTGTTCTTTGCAATAAAACTCATGTAATTGACAGCTTGCTTTTCACGCTCATGCATATTTTCAACAACAGCAAGCTCAACACCAAAGATTGGCTTTAACCCAACAGCTTTGCATTCTTTTTCCCATTGAACATGGCCCCACGTGCCATGCCGATCACAAATACCAGCTGCAATTTCTTGGTTGGTCGCCAATACTTTTTCAAAGGGCCATAAGCGCTTTTGAAAGAATATTCTGTGCGGTTTTAATTTGGATCATGCAGCCGCCTTGCAATTGTCAAAATGCCATTTTTTCATGCCTGTTAGCCCACCACTCTTATTGCAATGAGGGCAAGTGACTTTCTTAAAAACCCTCCCTTTGTTTTTATCAGATAATATTTTTCTAGTTGAGTCTTTTATTACCCTTTTTGAATTGGCGATCCCAATATTCTTTCGATGCTCTTCTGAAAAAACAATACCTTTTCTTGCTTC
>CBCXTS010000014.1:0-12613 GCA_965178085.1 Alphaproteobacteria bacterium
CGCAATTTTTCTAAGCTTAAGCGCATGCTTACGCGCCACTTTGTAACCCATTTCTTGCATTACAAAATTAGTCCCCATATTAGCAGGATCAAGAGGTCGGGTCTGGTTACCAAAACTATCCAATCCTGTTGCTTGTCCTGATGTGTAAGGTAATTTAGATGTATCGTTCTTGCTCCAATATGCGTTTTTAATTAAACCAGCTCCAATAAGACTGACCAGACACAATACTAATGAATAAATGGGCAATATCGTACTAAATGACAGCACAAAATGCACACAAATCCCTCCGCTTGACAAACCCAATAACAAAAAACTAGCAATCGTTAATTTTTGGTTCCACGCTGGCACAGTACGCAACGATGCATAAATCATTGCAGTACAATAAATTGTTATAACAGCAAAAATCCCCATCAATAATGCAATACCGGCAATAATAAATGCATTAACATCTGGCGCTAAGATAGATAACACTATCAATAAAACAGGAGGCACATAGGCACATATGGCACTAACGCCTTCACGCGATAGCCACGATGAACGCCATTGCGACAAAGCTCTCCAAGCTCGCTCTTTATGGCCTAAATGTAATAGTGATGATAATAAGCCAAGCGTAATGAAACCCAATGAAACAACAATCTGAACAATAAGCGCATAAGCACTAAATAAAGTAGGATCTATTAGCAATATAATACTGATCCATGAAAGCATGCCATAACCAACACCAGATGCTGTAGTAAAAAGAATGATCGAATAAGCTGGATGCATTTTATACTACCTTAAATACTAAACATTATGATTTTTCATTTGATAAAGTTTTATCGATCCATAGAAAAAATCTATCAACTTTACTATCGCTTTGGGCAATCAAAGAATCTTTTCTATTGACCTCTGGTTGCTGTGATGTTTTTGATTCATTGACACTGTAATGTTTTTTTCTAGGTGGCAAATAGCGATTAACAGGTTTATAGCCAAAATCCTCTAGCAAACCATAACCGCCACGACTTTTAGTCATTTTTGAAACCGCACTGTTCTCGTCTGCAAAATCACCAAAATGGCGTGCTCCTGTCGGGCATGCTTTTACACATGCTGGCTGGCGATCTTCTTCGGCAATGTTTTCATTGTAGATGCGATCAACGCATAGAGTGCATTTCTTCATAACGCCATCTATGTAATCATACTCTCGCGCTCCATATGGACAAGCCCACGAGCAAAGTTTACATCCTATGCACGTATCTGGATTGACTAAAACAATTCCATCTTCAGCTCGTTTATAGCTTGCTCCTGTTGGGCAAACAGTTACACAATCGGGCTCTTCACAATGCAAACAGGAGCGTGGAAAATATACCGTCCTATTCTCATCGCTATCACCCTCATTCGACACTTCAAAGCTATGCACTCGATTAAGCCATACTCCTTGTGGATCTTTGCCATAAGGATCCGTATCGGTTAACGGCGTACTATAGCCAGACGTGTTCCATTCTTTGCAACTAGTAACGCAAGCTTGACAACCTACGCAAGTATCTAAATCAATAGCAAGGCCTAGCTTGCGCTTTGTTTGCAAAGGTAATGTTGTCATAGATATAACCTATTATTTAAATACTATTAACGTTTGAATTGTAAACCAAATTGCAATTTATCTGGTCGCATAGCATGTATATGCTCTTTAAAAGGCTCAAAGATGGGTTGTGTCAACTCAACATTACTTGCTTCAGCTTTTTCAATACTAACACGTAAATCATACCATGCAGCTTGGCCTGTTATGGGATCGCTATTTGAATAGCGATATTTATTTTTTTTGTCCACAGGCAAAAGCTCTGATATTAAGTGATTCAACAAAAATCCCTTTTGCACTTCAGGTGCTTTTTTATCAATTCCCCACGCTCCAGAGCGCTTTCCTACACCATTCCATGTCCAAATCGTATCAGAGTTACATCCATCCATCAATCGTATCTGGCACTTCACCCGCCCTATATCGCTTGTAAGCCACACCCAGTCATCATCAGATAAACCCATCTCAATGGCGCGCGTTCTATTCATATAAAGCTTATTTTCATTAGTAATTTGGCGAAGCCAAGCATTTTGAGATCCCCAAGAGTGATACATATGCATTAACCTTTGTGTAACGGCATAAAATGGGTAAGAGCCTTTCTTAGATTCAAGGCTTTCAAATGGAGCATACCAAAAAGGTATTGGGTCAAAAAAATCTAAGATTCTTTCTTTATGACTTTCAGGTGGTTGAGTGTCGCCAAATCCTTGTGCAGCAAGTCTAAATTTTTGCAATGTCTCACTGTATAGCTGAAAAACAATTGGATCATCTTTAGGAGCAAAACCTTGCAATTTTGCCCAAGTCAAATAATCTTTATTGGCATGTTTAAAGTAGCGCATATGCTCTGGTATTTTGTGCTCATAGAAACATCCATTTTCAATATATTTCTGCAATTGGTTTTGATTAGGCGCACCCCGTCCACTTTTTTCTCCATCAATACCACGCCAACCGATTAATGGCCCTATTCCAGGACTGCGCTCGTGATTTGCTATATAATCTGCATATCCTTTTGGATACAATGGTTCTTTTTTTTCATCAACCATACCAGGAAGACCAAGTCGAGCCCCTAGATCAAGTAACACACTCTGAAATGGTCTGACATCACGTTTTGGAGCAGCCACTGGTTGGCGAATGGCATCAATTGCCGCGTCAGGATCAGAAATTGGCCTGTCTAAAATTGAAATACAATCCCACCGCTCAAGATATGTTGTATCAGGCAAAATGAGATCAGCATAAGGTACTGTTTCACTATAAAACGCGTCGGAATAAATAATTTTTGGAATAACATAATCATCTGTTCCAGGTTTTTTGCGCGTCAAATGCTTAAGTGTTTCTGCTATATTCATCGACGAATTCCAGCCCATATTAGCCATATACATCAATAAAACATCGATATTATATGGGTCTTGTGTGGCTGAATTATTAATAACCATATGCATTAAACCATGGGCCGAAAGCGGCGCATCCCATGAATAAGCTTTATCAATGCGTAATGGATCACCTTGCTTATTGACTAGTAAATCTTCAGGATCTGCTACAAAGCCTAATGGCATCCCTTTCAAAGGTTGTCCTGGATGGACATCATCTTCTTTTCCAGCTGGAGCACCAGGCGGTGGTACAGATTTAGGATAAGGAGGTTTATATCTAAAACCACCCGGGCAATCGATAGAGCCTAGCAATATTTGAAGCAAATGTATGAGCCTGCAAGTTTGAAATCCATTTGAATGGGCTGAAATACCGCGCATCGCATGCATTGAAACTGGCCTTCCTATCATTTTATCATGCTTACGACCCAAGCAATCTGTCCATGCAACATCTAATACCACTTCTCTATCAAACGCAGCTGTAGCAATCTCTTGTGCAATACGCTTGATTGCCAAAGCTGATATGCCTACTTGCTCTGCGACTATTTCAGGAGAGTAGCTTGCATCAAGAAACCGTTTACTTATTAGATATAAAACGGGTGCTGCAATGCGCCCATCATCAAGTTGGACCTCTTTGATTAAAAGTGGCTTAATGCTAGGGCTGTTTGCACTAACCAACTTATCTGTCTCTTGATCATAAGCAAGCGGTTCACCATTTAAGTCACGTACAAACAAGCCGTCATCACTGTGTCCTTTGTTTTGTACAACCAGCCAATGGGCGTTCGTATAGCGCATCAAATAATCAAGATCAATCTTACCTGTATGCATTAACTCATGGATTAATGCACCGGCAAACAAACCATCAGTACCTGGACGCAAACCAATCCATTCATCAGCAACTGCACTATAACCTGTACGAATAGGGTTAATACTTACAATTTTAATGCCGCGCTGTTTTAATCGACCTATAGCGCGCTTTAATGGGTTTGACGCGTGATCTTCAGCTACCCCCCATAAAACAAAATACTCTGTCTTTTCCCAATCAGGCTCACCAAATTCCCAAAAAGACCCCCCAAAGGTATATAATCCACCCGCAGCCATGTTAACAGAGCAAAAACCTCCATGAGCAGCAAAATTTGGCGTACCAAATTGACTTGCCCACCATCCAGTCAATGATTGGCTTTGATCTCTTCCTGTAAAAAATGCAAGCTTACGAGGATCATTATCGCGTACTTCTTTCAACCAAGTTGTGGCAAGTTGTAGAGCTTCATCCCAGGATATTTCTTCAAACATACCAGAGCCTCTTGGTCCAGTACGTTTCATCGGAGCATGCAATCTTGCTGGTGATAAATGCTGCATAATTCCTGCAGCACCCTTCCCGCACAACACACCTTTATTAACAGGATGGTCGCGATTGCCTTCAATATATTTAACTTGCTTGTCTTTTAGATGTACTTTAATCCCACAACGGCATGCACACATATAACAAGTAGTACATTTAACCTCATCTGCAACAACAGGAGAAGTATCTAGGTTTACTTCATCACCATCTTTAAACATACTAGAAACAGCTTTGGGTAATGCTTTAGTAATGGTTTTAAAATTCATGCAATGCCTTTTTAATCATATATATCTCCCACTTGCTATAATATTGTTATTGAATTTCTAAAGTTATAGCAACTATCAATAAGTTATCAGCTAAATGCTAAGTAATCAAAGATTTATGTAAGCTTATGTGATAGATACAAATAAAAATCCCATATCGTACCTTCTAAATCGTATGGAGCAAAATGTGAAGGCGTCGAATACTGCGTATGTACTCCTTTTTGTACATTTTCCAAAATGAATTTATCTTCACTATTAAAAGCTTTCACAGTATTAATATAATTAAGAGTGTCCTTATGGTTTTCAGCTCCAGGTATACATAGCACTGCCCATTTAATCTTAACCTCTTCAACTTGATTACCTTGCAGTGTCAAATATAAACTACAATTAGGTCCAACTGTTGATATAAAACTTGGAAAAATTGAAAAAAGTAAACTTGATCTTTGTTCTACATTATTTAATGTCTTTGGAAATGGATTCCTTTGTTCAACATTATCAGGATAATACGCTCTATATGCTGTAAAGTTTGGATAAGGTGTAGCCTTGGCGTTACTAGTGTCATCGTCAAACACAACCTTCTTACATAATTGCGTTGGAGTAATTGAGCGCAACGATTGAGGATGTAAATGGTTAATATGATATGCTTCCATAAAATTCTCTATCAAAGATTTCCAATTGTTGTTCCATACCTCCTCATTTGACGCAACTACAACGCGTTCATCAATTTGATAGTTTGCAATATAATCATCTAATGGCTTCATGCGTGCGCCTAGTGGTTCGGCCTTACCATTCAAGTTAATAAAGATATAACCATTCCATATCTCATGTTTAAATTGGTGCAAATTACACTTCAATGGGTCAAATTCACTAACTTTGTCCATATAAGGAGCAGTTACTAATTTGCCATCTAAATCATACGCCCATGCATGATAGCCGCACACAAATTTTTTAGAATTTCCTGAATGTGTTGCAAGTATGTTAGAGCGATGCCTACAAACATTGCTTAATACCACTATGTTATTTTGTTTATTGCGGCATATCAACAACGGTTCTTTTACTAATTCAAAAGTGAAATAATCTCCAATATTTGGAATTTCACTTTGATGACCAAGGCACAACCATTCACCTTTAAATAAAACATCGCATTCTAGTTCAAATAACCCTTGGTCATAAAAAAAAGAACCTGGCATTGTACGCGCTGAAGTAAAATTTTGTTTTTTAACGGCGCATAAATTATCTAATAATTGTTGAGTTTCAAAAAAAGATTCGTTGCCTTTCTTCATGAAAATACTTTCAAACTATTGCCATATATTTTAATGTTCTTAAGTGCTTAGATTTACCTAAACTTGATTCGTCAAATTATTGAGTAATATTACTCTTGCTTAATGTCTTTCTATTGTTACGTTTTAAGCAGTTAGTTCAAGTTTAAGTTTACACAACACCTACGTTTTAATAGTTTTTTTTTGCAATGATGATATCAAACCATCATTAATTTGCACACTTTCTATAGCACTATTCTTAGTCCAACAACCTTATTATGATACCTAAAATACTATATCAAAAAGCTTATTTAGCCATATTGAAGCAAATTTTTGTTAAGTTACTATATAATAATTTGATCAATCATATACTCAACGACAAACCAAAAGCTAAAAATAAGATAACCAAATCAGTATGCTTAGGCTATCATAGACTATCACCAATAAATATTTATAATTGACAAAACATCATCACCCATCTTATGAACTTAAGTCATAATACTAGTCTTTGGATGTTTGTTGTATATAATCTTACGTCAAAACACTATGATGATGGATTATGGCAAATTTTGATTATTTCTTGGAGTCTTTAAAACGATGAAAATTTTAGTCCCTGTAAAAAGAGTTATAGACTACAATGTTAAGGTCAGAGTTAAAGCTGATCAATCAGGCGTTGAGCTTGATAATGTTAAAATGTCTATGAACCCCTTTGATGAAATAGCCGTTGAAGAAGCTTTGCGGATGCGTGAATCCGGTAAAGCAGAAGAAGTTATCGCAGTTTCAATAGGCCCTCAATCATCACAAGAAACCTTGCGTACAGCACTCGCCATGGGTGCCGATCGAGCAATCTTGATCTTATGTGATCCAGCTCCAGAAAATCTAGCCGTTGCCAAACTACTAAAAGTAGTAGTTGAACGTGAGAATCCTAAACTATGTATTCTTGGCAAACAAGCTATTGATGACGATGCAAACCAAACAGCACAAATGCTTGCAGCAATTTTAAATTGGTCGCAATCAACTTTTGTATCAAATATTGAAATAGACTCTAATGTTGCTAAAACAACTCGTGAAGTAGATGGCGGGCTTGAAATTAATGAGATGCCTTTGCCTGGAATTATAAGCGTTGATCTGCGTTTAAATGAACCCCGCTATGCATCTTTGCCTAATATCATGCAAGCGCGACGTAAACCTCTAGAAACCTTAAACCCAGAAGATCTTGGAGTTGATATCACACCACGTCTAGAAATCATTGAGGTTAGCGAACCATCAGCACGCAAAGAAGGCGTTCGAGTAAGCGATGTTGCAGAATTAGTTGATAAACTCCGCAATGAGGCAAAAGTAATTTAATATCTTGAATTAAGATATTTGCATTAAAACCAGAAAGAAAGAATGATATAAGATGAGTAACCTAGTCTTAGTAGAACATGACGGTGGCGCCTTGCGTCCTTCAACATTAAACACCGTTAGCGCAGCTAAATGTGCCGGTGGCGATATTGATCTTTTGATTATAGGAGAAAACTTAGATGCAATCGCAAATGAAGCAGCAAAAATAAATGCAGTTTCTAATGTTTTTGTTTGTGATGACAGTATCTACACTAATCAAATAGCAGAAGATATCGCGCCCATTATAGCAAAAAAAGCAACTGAGTATCAAAATACTTGGGCCCCTGCAACTACATTTGGTAAAAACGTTTTACCTCGAGCAGCTGCTTTATTAGATATACAACAAATATCGGATATTTCAGCTGTCATCGATTCACAAACTTTTGAACGACCTATCTATGCAGGCAATGCTTTATGCAAAGTTAAGTCACAACAAAAGCACAATTTTATTAGCGCTCGCACAACTAGTTTTGAACCATGCGAAATATCAAGCGGTTCTGCTAAAATAACTCCGATTGAAGCACAAGGTGGAGCTTCTTTAAGCCGTTTTATTGCACTTGAATCTGATAAATCTGAACTCCCTGAACTTACTACAGCACGTATTGTTGTATCGGGTGGGCGCGGCATGCAATCGGGTGAAAACTTTGTGATGCTTGAAGATATTGCATCCAAGCTTGGAGCTGCAGTTGGTGCATCGCGTGCTGCAGTTGACGCAGGTTTTGTACCTAATGACTATCAAGTTGGACAAACAGGTAAAGTAGTTGCACCTGACTTATATATAGCTGTTGGGATATCAGGAGCTATACAACATCTAGCTGGTATGAAAGATAGTAAAACCATTGTCGCAATTAATAAAGATGACGATGCACCTATTTTTCAAGTAGCTGACTATGGTTTAGTTGCCGATTTATTTGAAGCCATCCCTGCTTTAAGAACAGAGTTAGATAAATGATGTAATAGCATTTTGTAAAGGGTACCTAATGGACTTGATTTTTAAAAATGTAGGCGTTGTTGGTGCTGGACAAATGGGCACCGGCATAGCGCAAATCATTGCACAAACAGGTGCTAAAGTTTATTTGATAGATCAGTCTGACAAAATTTTAAACCACGCCACTAACGTTTTAAATCAACGTCTCAACCACCACATCGCACGCCATAAACTTACACAAGATGAGGCTTCATCCATCAAGCGATGTGTCCAGATGAGCAGCGACATTCGAGCAATTAAAAAGCCCGATCTTATTATTGAAACAATAAGTGAAAACGAATTTGAAAAACGTAAAGTCCTAAAAGAACTTACAGCATTATTTGCTGATAGCGCATTGATTGCAACCAATACATCCTCTATCCCAATAACACGACTTGCAACTAATGTTCATTTTCCTGAAAAGTTCTGCGGAATGCATTTTATGAACCCTGCAACTTCTATGGGTTTAGTAGAGTTAGTCCGAGGGCTTTCAACAAGCTCACAAACATTTGACTTAATTCAAAGTTTTGTTGCAAATCAGTTAGGTAAAGAAGTTGCTGTCGCTGAAGATTTTCCAGGGTTTATTGTTAATCGTATTTTAATGCCTATGGCAAATGAAGCTATTTACGCTCTCTATGAAGGTGTAGGTTCGGTCAGCTCTATAGACAGAGCGATGCACCTTGGCGCTGGACATCCACGAGGCCCATTAGCATTAGCTGATTTTATTGGACTTGATACTTGCCTTGCTATTTTAAATGTATTATTTGCTGAATTGCATGATAACAAATACCGTCCTTGCCCTCTTTTGGTAAAATATGTTGAAGCTGGATGGCTAGGAATCAAAGTTAAGAGAGGATTCTACGATTATTCTAGTGAGGTTCCTGTTCCTACTAGGTAAGAGTATAGCAAAAACTTGATTGACACTTCATTTAATAAGCAAACAAAACTCCATAATCTAAAAGCTCATAATGTTACACAAACATTGCTAGAGTGGTATTCTCTCAATAGGCGTGATTTGCCTTGGCGAGAGCATCATGCAAATCCTTGGCATATTGTCCTTAGTGAAATAATGGCACAGCAAACCCAAATTGTAACTATGTTAGCCTATTTTGATTATTTTACTAAACGTTGGCCAACCCCTGCAGATATGGCAAAAGATACTCTTGATAACGTCTTAGCTGCATGGTCAGGACTTGGTTATTACAGACGTGCGCATAATTTATACAAAATGTCACAGCAAATTGTAGAGCGCTTTGAAGGAGAAGTTCCAGATAATGAGAAAGACTTATTAACCTTACCAGGTATTGGTGAATACACCGCTGCAGCAATTGTTGCAATTGCTTTCAATAAACAAGCGTTTGCCATTGATACAAACATTGCACGTATTATAACACGACTTTATGCTATACAAACGCCACTTTCGAAAGCTAAATCACAAATAAAAGACCTCATGTATCCAATGTTACCTAAAAACATTAGCGACTTTATACAGGCTTTAATGGATTTTGGTGCATTAATATGTACAGCACAAAATCCAAAATGTTCACAATGCAATCTTGCACATTTTTGTAGTGCGCAGTTATCTCCAAAATTTGCAGTTGAGCATTTTCCTATTGTAGCTAAAAAACGCCCTCGCAAAATACTATATACCAGTGCGCTTGTTGCTATTGAAAACAACAAAATTGCATTAATTAAACGACCTGATAGTGGATTACTTGCCTCTATGTGGAGCTTTCCTGACAACGATTGGAACGCAACACCTTCTGGCGTACCTGTGTTATTTGAAAACATTGGCAAGCAACCAATTAAAGATATCAAACATCAAATAAAGCACGTATTTACACATATTGAGCTCAACATTGATCTCTATATACTGACCAGTGACAAGCATATAGAAATACCAATCAATTGGAGATGGTTTGATTTGCCAATCCCGTCTCATTACCCTATATCAAGTTTGACAAAAAAAATTGCCACATATGTCAAACAAACCTACTTTAAATAAGGATATATTTTAAAGTGAAGTCATTACATATTGTATCATTGGATCCTAAAAGCATTTGCGTGTTGAATGCAGCATTTATCAAATGATCATTTACACCTAAGCAGATAATTTAAATATATTAACATGAGTATATCTTCTTCTTTTAATTCTACAAGCCAACATCTTCCTGCTGCTCTTGCTAAAATGATTGCAAATTTTGGCGGACACGTCAAAATTCAGCCTTTACAACAAGATGCATCGTCTCGTCGTTATTGGCGGTTTTTTCAAAAACATCGAACGGTCTTAGGTGTGACAACAGATAATATTGCGATTGATTTGCTTGCGTTTCAAAAAATACAAATCCAACTTGATCAGTGGGGTTTAAGTGCTCCTAGATTTTTTGAGATCGATCATATAAACGGTTGTGCTTTGATACAAGACTTTGGAAATTTAAGCTTTACACACGCAATGAAACTCCCTCAAGAAGGCATCAAAGAGCATTTATATATATTGGCATTAAAAAACCTTATAAAACTACATAAAAACAGTATTTTTAACCAAAAAAGCCAAGCATTTCTTGCTGATCTGCCAAGTTATGACATACAGATATTAACTCAAGAAGCCAATCGCTTTGTAAAAGATTATTTGCCTACATTGCACCAACTCATAAGCAAGACGATAGCTTTTTAACCCATTGGGAAAATTGCTGGAAACAGCTCTTTGAACTTATTAATACCAATGACCAAACACTAGTTTTACGTGACTGTCACATCGATAATTTGATATTACTAAACAGGCGTAAAGGTCTTAGATCTTGTGGTTTTCTTGATTTTCAAGATGCTTTAACTGGGCACCGAGCATATGATCTAGTTTCTTTGTTTGAAGACGCACGTATTAATGTACCACAGTCAATCGTAAACGATGGCTTGAATTTATATAAAAAAGAAATGAAATACGACAATACCGCATGGAACAATTTCATGCTTTCATATCATATATTAGGAGCATGTAGGCATGCTAAAGTGTTAGGAATTTTTATGCATCTTGGCCATCAAGGCGCACGAAAACATTATTTAATGCATATCAAACATGTTGAAAATTTATTTACAAAAAAACTCAATCTTGCCTCCCAAAAAGAATTTGCATGTTTTCAACCCCTTTTTCAAATCATTGCACAAATTCCAGAGCTCGCAACAAGGCTAAACCTGTCTACTTAATTTAAAAAACATTCAAGCTTGAGTTATTGCCGCTTTATTCATGCAAATATTGCTTGAGTTTGCCAATAGCTTTTAATATTTCCTCATGAGAACGCGCAAACGATAAACGAACCCTACGCTTTCCATTAACTAAATCAAAATCTTCTCCAGGTGCTAAAGCCACCCCGGTTTTTTGTAAAAGATCTAAGCACCATTGAGTGCTATCATTGGTTAGCGCGCTCACATCTGCATAAATATAAAATGCTCCATCACAATCGCCAATTGGTTTGATGGAAAGCTCTAATAGCTCTTTTAATAAAACATCACGATTATTATGATAAATCTGCTTGTATGTTTCTAACTCATTCATACAGTCAAAGGCTGCTATAGCAGCATATTGGCTAACTGCTGGTGCGCATATAAACAAATTCGACTGCAAATTAATAATATTTGTTTTCAAATCATTTGGTACTAACATCCAACCAACACGCCAACCTGTCATACTAAAATATTTTGAAAAACTATTAATCACAACATGCCTATTTGAAAACTCGCGCAAACTATGAGCTTGCATATTCCATTCAAGTCCATGATATATTTCATCTGCAATAATACGAATTTGATTGCGATCACAAAATGTTAAAATATTCTTTAGTTCATCTCGTGCAATAACAGCCCCAGTTGGGTTGGCTGGACTAGCTAAGACAAGCCCATCGATTTTTTTGTGTTTACAAACTTTTTGTAAATCTTTGTACGTTGGTCGCAATCCGTTTGACTCATCAAGTGCAATAGTTACAACATCAAAATCTAAAGCATGCAAAATATTTCTATATGCTGGATAGCATGGCTCAAAAATAGCAATACTACTTCCAGGGCAAAATGCGCCTAGAAAACCTGCTTGAAAAGCTCCAGAAGAACCTACCGTAATCACAACTTCATCAGGCGATACTTTTGTATGATATTTTTGACTATAATGGTGTGCTATTTGTTCTCGTAAAGCCGGTAAACCTATTGCAGGAGTATATGCAAGAGAGTATTTTGTAAGAGCTTCATGTGCTGCAAGGCGTACCAATTTTGGAGATGAAAACTGTGGCAGCCCGGCTTCTAGATGACAAACATCGTGTCCAGCATCTTCAAGCTTACTTGCTTGGGCATGGATATCCATCACCCAAAATGGGCGCACATTACGATGAAATGCCTTAACATTATCCATCATCACAAAACTGCTCTCTTCTTAATAAACTGTGAGAGAATCTGCTAATCCTGACCCTCTTGGATCGGATTTTACAGAACATACTGTGACATTTTC
>CBCXTS010000015.1:0-21228 GCA_965178085.1 Alphaproteobacteria bacterium
TGGACTACAACACAATAGTTCGATATTTGCTTCAAATTAGTCCAGAATGAAGAAATCATGTTTGTTTTCATTGAATTAAAGCAATGTACGAAAATATCATTATCTGTTATCTTTTTTCGCAGTATTCCAAATGTTTAAGTACAAATGATTTTCAAAAATGACTTAAGCAATTTTTCGCCGTTTTTAAAAGAACAATTTGATTTTATCAAATTATCAATTTCCTTCAAATCAGAATTCCAAAAAATTTCCGCCGATTTTAAAAGAACAATTTGATTTATCAAATTATCCTTTTCTTCATTTCAGAATTCCAAAAATAATTCCGCCGATTTTAAAAGAACAATTTGATTTATCAAATTATCCTTTTCTTCAAATTAGAATTCCAAAAATAATACGCTTGGAGTAACAGGCCTATAACCCCAAGATTTGATATCACTAGCTGTTTACAACATTTGTTACACCTGATGATCATAGATTGATCCCTTGTATGTCGTTTCTGGGTACAAATATGAACAATCAATTTCCGTGCAAAATTGGGGATTCACAGGAAGACCTTATAGTGTTCTATGTGAATCCCCAATTTTGCACGGAAATGTTTTCATTTCTGAATTAATATTTGTTCCAACTGTTCGACATACAGTGGTTAGTCATTTTTATGCCGTGACCCTTCTTACATCCGTCGAACATCGGATGTTCGACGGATGTAAGAAGGGGCACTTCGTGCCACTCATGTCGTCCAATTTTTCATTTTCATTTGTGTTCATTTTCAGTTCATTCTCAGTGTACGCACCCTCTACAACTCGCAACTGACTTAATTCATCAGCATGAGTTGCAAAGACTGGGACACTGCGACGTGTCTGGCTTATCTGGCTGACACACTTGGTGAAGTTTGTTTGGACGACACCCTCTGCAGAGCGTTCGAGCAACACAGCAAGAACAAGCAACTGAATAACATTTGCCAGTTGTTTGCTACGGTGTTGATCACCATGCGAGCCAAGCGACGACTGGAGGTAGGGGTCATGTGTGGTCGCAGCGCTAAAACTGCAGGTTGATGCTGACGAGGCGAGAACAGCGGGTGTTGCTATTGCTGGAGCAGCGGGTGTTGCTATTGCTGGAGCAGCGACTGAAGAGAAAAAGGTTGGTGATCTTGGCACACACATGCTCACTGATTCAGTCTGCCAAACCCGAGAAAAAACAGAGATTATCCGAAGACGCTGTGTACCGATTGTGGCTTGCCAAAGTCAACAGCGACCTTATGGCAAATCCCCACAACAACATGGTGCAGCTCAACGCTGAATTTAACTTCAA
Organism: Alphaproteobacteria bacterium; assembly: GCA_965178085.1. Lineage (GTDB taxonomy): Bacteria > Pseudomonadota > Alphaproteobacteria > CBCXTS01 > CBCXTS01 > CBCXTS01. The sequence goes on from CBCXTS010000015.1 coordinate 1,306, forward strand.
AAGCTCTACAGACCTGAAGATGGTACGTGACTGCCCCCTGTTCTTTGCGGTGTGCACGAACCAGAAGAACGTTGTGACATACTTGGTGGAGGAGCATGGCACTCCACTACTGCCCCCTGTTCTTTGCGGTGTGCACGAACCAGAAGAACGTTGTGACATACTTGGTGGAGGAGCATGGCACTCCACTACTGCCCCACCTTCATCTCTTACTGAAGTAGATGACAAACACAGAGATATTTCTGCACCATGACTTATGCCGCCGCATTGACGTTGGTATAACTTGTGTCGGACTTATGTTAGTCTTGCAAGACGGACTTCTATACGCTGAGTTGAAGCCGAGATTCAAAGCAATTGGCGAGTGGTCCACGTTTTGCATGAACGCACTCAAGGTATGTGTGTGTGGTGTTGAGTTGCAGCTTATGATGACAGGTTCACCCGGTTACAGCCAATCGCAAAATTATGTTGGCAAACTTAATTCTCTTTTATCCAAGACTGCTAGACTGCCGTTCAGTGTATGCAGCTGACCTCCAGCGATTCACCCGCCAGCTTGTTGGGGGGCGCAAAGCATTCCTTGATAAAGGGGAGTGGGTCAACACCACTCTCCAGTCTTTGCATAGCCCAAACAGCGGTACGACCCTGTCCATGCAAGTCAGTCTCGGCATAGTTGCCCCAGCAACAGAAGTTGTTGGGATGGAAGTGAGTGAATTTGCCGGCCAACCCTGGTGTGGTCGCCAGCGACTTGGCGACATGTCTCTTCTCGACAGTGTGATCTTGCAGTACACTTCATTCAAGAATCTTTCGCAAGAAGCTGAGGCTGTGTATGTTGCTGAGAACTTTGGGGTAAGTCTGTGTGATGCCTTGTCGTTTGTAGTTGGTGTTGCAACTGATCGAGGTAGGGATACCATCTTGGCGAGGAGCTTGAAGGAAGCATGGCAATCATCACCGAGCAGACTGAACATCTGCAAACAGCAAACATCAGTCTTGCTGATAAGGAAGTTATCAGGCTGGTCATTGTTGACAACTTCAAAACTGTTGAAGAATGTGTCAAAAATGCCGCAAGTCAATTGCGGCATCGGGTTGAAGAATTCAAGGCTGGTCAGATGGCCGTTGACAACGAAGCTCTGATTGCTGGGTATGAGAAGTGAGTACCACTGTGGTCGTTGTTGCCCTAACCTTTGCAGGTTGGCCGACGTGGAAGCAGAGGTGTTATTGCACTTTGAAGACCAAACTACCTATCCTTTCCCCGATGAACCCGACATATTCATCGTTGAAGATTTTGTTCAAAGTGTCGGCTTTGACCCAGCTGACTTCATGGACGACTTTGACCAGGTGCAGTCTTGTCATCTCTGTCGTGTCTGGCACATTCTCTCACGATCTCATTGTCATCACAGCTGCCGCATCTTGCCCCAAACGAATCGCCGTCTTGGGAAGGTCCACTTCATGTGCTCGACGGGTCGCACCCTGCGCTCTTTTACCGTGGCAAGCCCTTGCCAAGATCAAAGGTTTTCTTGTACAAAGGCAACTCGATCCCGAAGTACTACTATCCGGGCTGGCAATGGAAGGCGCTGCCAGCCTCTCGACCAGTCGAAGACATGAAACTCGTAGCAGATTTTACGGCTGCTGTTGAGAACAGTCTGCATATGAACCACAACCACTTCATTTGTACGTTATCTATGCTGTACAACATGAGCAACACTAACATCCTGCAGTCACTTCGTACACGGATGGCACCAAAGGAATCCAATCTCATAGTGATTCTATGCAAAGCATAACTGATCCGTCTTACATCGTTGTGTACAAGTTTGGTGCAGCCCGTCGCTTTCGTATCGAAAACATCGAGGACCCAGGCTTGGTGTACGATGCCGTGCTGAAGCCTGGCAGCGCCGTCTTCATGTCCACTTCTGCCAACAAGAAGTTCAAGCACTCTGTGCCCTTCGGCGAAGCAGAGGCAAGTGGTTCTCTGGTGGGTCGTTGCATTTCAACATGTCTGTCACGTACCGAGGCAGACGTCATGATCGCCAAGGCGGGGAAGAAGAAAGCAGCAACAGATCCCACTTCGTATCCTGGTAGCCCAGCCAGTGTTGGTAGCCTGGGCCTGACCTCACTGTCTGTGTGTAACACACCCGCTGCCCCAGAAGATGATTAATTCACTACAACTTTGTTCTTCCCAGAAGAAGATTAATTCACTACAACTTTGTTCTTCCCAGAAGAAGATTAATTCACTACAACTTTGTTCTTCCCAGAAGAAGATGATTAATTCACTAAAACTTTGTTCTTCTTATCGAAATCCGCCACTAGTTTTGGCACATCAATCATTAGTTGCGTTCGGGGCTCAATAGTCCGATCTTTCTTTGAGCGATACCCTCTCCAAGCAACTTCATAAGATGGTATCTGTTTGTTGTCCTTCTTGACCATGACAAATCTGATAATCTTGCTGATGATAAATTTTTGAGGTTCTTTGATTCTTGTGTCTTGATCAATCGGCTTGTACAGTTGCAATTCATTCTCATAAAACTTCTCTTTGATTGAATCGCCATCAGAATCAGATAGCTGGTATGATGTACTCAATACTGTTTTACTATTTGCCTTGAATACTTTTCTGATTTGATAAATTCGAATACTCCATTTGCGAAACGATTTCGATTTCCCGATATTCTCCATTGTTATTCTAACCCTATCACCTATTTTGAACTTCGGTACGAGGGTATTATTATTTTTAGTGAGCACGGCTTTCTCGATATTCGCTTTTGTCTTCTTGTTATCTTTGAAAGATTCTTGTTCGATCATATCTGGGGACTTTTTTGTTACTCTTGAGATTGTTGCGTTGTATGCTTTCAAAATTATCGGTAATGACTTGAGCCAATTATTATTATTTGTTTGAGCTCTATCCATTTCCAAGGCTCGTTTTAAAATACCGTTGAATCTTTCAATATTACCATTGCTCTGCGGCGTGCTTGCCTTACTGAAGATCTGTTTGATATTATTCTTCAATAGTGTTTTTTTGAAATGTTCATCTATAAATTCGCTACCATTATCAGATCGAACACTCGATGGCAGTTTAAGCATACTTTTTAACATCTTTTCCATTGCTTGTGATACCGTTTTACCTTCCTTATCTTTCATCGGTACAGCGTATCCTTTTTTTGAAAATAAATCGATCCCAGTTAAAAGCCATTTGAAATTTTTGTATTGTTTTGTTGTATAGTCGATTAAGTCAATCCCTACTTGTGAAAATGGTTCATCTAAAATAGTTTTTTTGACATCACCCTTGGCTAATTTCTTGATTGGAGTATAAAGCTGATGAACTTCATTTTTGGATAACCAGTTTGCAACCATCCTTCTCGATATACGATCAGCTTTATCAGAATTCTTATTCCAATCCTGTTGAATATACTGATAGACTCTATCACGACCGAATTTCATCTTCTTCTCAAAGTACAGATCCTTCATGTATGTTTCCTGCTTCTTGCTCAACTCATAAACCTTCTCGCCAGATTTTGGCTTAGTTAAGAAATCGACATTCCGTTTCTTTTTTGTTTTGTCGTTTTTCATAGTATCTTTGATGTCGTTAAGTGTCTGTTGTTGTTCTTTTGATAACTTTGATGCATCAATTTGATCTAATAGCTTCTCAACCTTTTTTGATTTGCTTCGAGTTGTTACCATTAAGATATATATATATATCAAGCTTACATTATAAAATCCCAGGTGGAATCTAATAATATCTAATCCTTGTTGCAGTAATACTGAAGCATTGTACCCATATCATGACCAAGCTCATTACATCTTTTTAAAATGTTTTCTAACTCTTCAACAGAACAATTTAAAGTAATCTTATTTTTAATATTTTTGGTTTGTTCGATTGATCTTAACATATGTATCCCGAATGCATTCTTTTTGTAATCGATATCATGTACTTTACAGTAATTCTTAATACTATTTCTGTACAAGCCTTCAATTCCATTTGTATCGTTCTTGGAATGATCACCTTTGAGCTTCGGTATGAGAAATTCAGTTTGGAGAATTTTTTTATGGCATTTAATAATATCAATTTCTTCTTGTGATAATTTTATCTTTCTCGTCTTACCTCCTTTTTTGGAATTTTTATGCATTCGAATTGTTATACGACCATTATCAAGATTGACATGATTATGAATATTATCATCTTCGTATTTTATGTTGCAAATTTCAGTTAATCGGATAGGTGTATTATTCAATATTGTAAATAACACTAATCGTGCTGATGCAAGTTTGGTTTTTGTTTTTGCAGTGTGAAATCTATCGTAATAATATTTTTGAATCTTGGTAATATCTAAATCAGTATTTGAGCTTCTGGTTTTATGTTGTTCCAATAACCGTTTTTTTGAAGTCTCCTTGTAGATAGTAGCTTTTTTCAGAAGTGTTTTTGATTGTTTCAGCTTCATGATTCGACATATCGCCAAAACCTGGAAAAGTAATGGATGTCTTGAAATTTCAGGGAGAGTGTCGACAGCATCTATGAGATCCTTGCAATCATTGACTATCACCTTATTGATGTCCTCATCTTCAATCTTCATCAATTTGAAGATTTTGCGCATCCTGCTATGAACAGCCTTTAATGTTGATTTACTGTATGCATTTTCGAGTTCTGATTTATAATTTGACATTTAGTTATAATATAATAACGAGTTATTCTTTTAAGTCTAAAAAGGAATAACTTCTTAAATGAAAAAATCAGAAATGATTTAAACGGATATATTATATTGTATAATGGGGAGCAACACCCTAAAATCATACGTTTACTCCAAAATCGATATCTGAACCTATTTCTAACTCATGTTCAGTTTCAATGTCTAAACTATGATCATTACATTGTTTGATGTAAAGAAACTTATCCGCCTGTTTCGAATACTTGAGAAATGTATTCGAAATGACCCATTTTCCGTTTTTTGATTTGGATGCATTGTAATTTTTGTATTTAACAACATCCATATTCAGATATGAATTTAATAACAAAGCCAACAATTTACTATCACTTGCAGTAGTATAATCATACCGACCAATAATTTGCTTTCTTATTTTATCTCTGATAGATTCTGAGAAATATACTTTTTCGAGGTTGATTTTTGGTAACTTAATCTTCATCTCAAGTAATATTGGATTGATGATACCTTGTTTATTGTGTTTTAATACTCGGTAGTTTGAAAAAAAAACCTGCTTTTTGCTATTCCAAGCATCTTGTATGACATCATTTGGTGTTTCTGATATGAATAATTTCTTGAACATATATTTATGCAAAGCTAATTTATCTTCCATTGTAGCTCGATCACAAAATATGTCTTTTTGAATAGCATGAACTTGCATCGGTTCGAGATCATTGATATTTTCATATTTAAACGTAACATCGTATTTGTTAAAGAAATTTTTGTAATATGTTTTGACTATTTCTGTACATTTGACTTCAATTTTTTGGAAATTGTAGTTTGCTTCGTGACAAAACAATTTGAATGATTTTTCAACTGGTGCAAGGTGTTCTTTTTTCCAATCTTTCAATAAACACTGAAAATCCAAATCCATTTTCTGGAAGTCATTTAGAATAGGTCTTTTCTGTCCTGGGAAATTTACAACAGTAATGCTTTGTTCTTTTAAATTTCGGCATCTGTATGAAGATTGAATAATGTCTCGAGCCAGATTGTAAGATGCAATACCTAAGTATACTTTGTCGAAATGTTCTTGATCAAATGATACGCCGATTGTAATTTTTGAATTGGTCAGAATAACATCATAATTTAGCCAATGTTTGTTAACATCTTCGAGTGTTTTCTCGGTGTTTTTGCCATTATCGGCGTGATAGGCAATAACCTTTTTTCCTAACATCTCAAACTTCTTCTTTAGACCTTCCATTGAAGGGTAATCTTTGTATCCTGATTTGAATGGATAAAAAATGTACAATCGTTTGTTCTTTTTTAGATCTTTCTCGATTCTATTCAACCAGTCATAATATGTAAATTTTCCGCTGAGCATTAAGACATCACGAGATACATTTTTGTTTTCTGAGCAATTGATAATGATCTTTTCTTCAGGATCGACTTGTAAGATATGATTTAATGTTTTGCTTGTTATAAAAGCATCAAGGAAGATTACTTTCTTGGCTGACCTTAATAAATTTTTCCAGATAGCCCAATTTTCTGCTCTAAAATCACCATTCTTGTTTGAATGTGTTGATGATGTCCAAGAATTCAAAACTGATTCTATTTCGTCGATGACAATGACATCAAAGGTTTTGTCTTGAATGTAATGCAGAGATTCCGGACTTATGAATAATCTTTTCGAATGTGGAAGTTCTTCTAATTTTTTAGTAACAGATTTGATCTCTAAATAGTTTGTTACTTTTTTGATCCCGTTCTTTTTCATTTTTGGATAGGTGTCTTTGACTAATGAACGTCTACCAGTTATCCAAGCAAAGTTCTTACCCCTCAGATATGAAATAGACTGAGTTGTTTTGCCTGAACCCATACCTAAATAATTGACAATATATTTTTCATCACACGTGAAGTGTTTTTGATTTAATCTGCCAATAGTTTTAATTGTAATGTTTTTGTGTTTCGGAATATCCAACATCGATTTGAAGTTACGGAATGACATATCTTTATCAATATCCGGATAGAATCTCGCCATGACTTTGATAAAGTACTGTTTTGATACAGGTGGAAAATTCACGAGCTTCTTCCAATGTCCGTACCATTTTTTCATGTGATGTTCGCTGTCTTCTTTCTGCTTGGCGAAATCCCAGAATTTCTCAAATGAGATCTTATTATGATAACTAAATCGAGCAATGAAATGATCGTATTTGAAATCATATTCTTGACCGCCTGGCGCAAGAGACAATAAGTTGACTGCTTGAGTATCTAGATTAAAGCTGTCTGATACTTTCAGATTCATGGCTTTGTATTCTGATAAGTCGAATGGCTGTTTTAGCTTTTTCAATTCGATCTGTTCTTCAGGCAAGTCAAAGTTGATTGATAATGGTTTTGAAGGCAAATAACAGGTAATCAGATGGTGTTTTTCCTTTTCATCCTCGATTATTTCCTGGACGCGACCATCTGGTTTTGATTGATTGATGCATTTCATGTTCCTGTTTGTTGTATAGACGGCTTTATCAAATGGTTCTCCGAGAGTTCTGCAAATTATTTTCATCTTTGATCTGTCTTCTTCGTTTTGAATTGTATATTGCGGAAGGACAATATGATAACTTGTCTTCTCATCTGTAATTGATCCACTGATCGCCATCCTGGCATTCGGAAAGTACTGATGTATCTGCGTTTTTACCTTCTCGAGTAATGATTCCTCTTTACCTTTCTGATCAATATCAAAATATACCTTGTGTGGAAATTTTGTTATGACTTCCTGGATTCCATGATTTTTGGTTGTCAATTTTATCAGTTCTTTCGGTGTACATGATCCCCACATTCTTCCTAAACGTTTTGTCATGGAATGAATTATGACATCACCGTCATCTGCATTATCAATTGTTTTTTTCATTGCTCCACCGTTATTCGTTGCATTTTTGGTCCATTGGTGTTTCCAGTATTGAAGCATTTTGAATTCTTGAGTTTTTGTCATTTATATATTTATATTATATAATATATTACAGTTCTTAAGTATTATCCACGATTTTTTCACGCTTAAAACATAATAAAAAGAACCCCAGTATGCCGATTCATGGAAACATTCGATTTCCGTGCAAAATTGGGGATTCACAGGAAGACCTTATAGTGTTCTATGTGAATCCCCAATTTTGCACGGAAATGTTTTCATTTTTGAATTAATATTTGTTCCAACTGTTCGACAATCTAGGGTTTTTTGACATGAATTAAGGTTTGATACCAGCTGTACGGCAATCTAGGGTTTTTTTATCATTACAAAAACATCAGTTATTTGTATAATGAATACAGAAACAAAGACAAAGAAATGCGATTGTTGTTGGGTAATTGAAACGTATGATGGATCATCATGCTGCAACGATTGCTTACCACACATTCTAGATATATCAAAACCATGGGTCGAGATGTTGGGAGCAGAAAAATTAAACAGCATCAAGCTTTTTGGTAAAAGATGATTCTTGGTCATCAATTTGAGTTTTTTCCTTATCAACATGGTTCAGATATAATACCAATATTTGAGTGACATAAATTGGCATATTTTCGAAATAATTCTTTTGGGGTTTGAAACTTGAATCTACACATTTAATTAATTTAAATACTTTTTTCTGATCATATGAAGGCAATTCCAAGATAGTCGATAATAAGGTCGATGTCATATAATAATACATGATCAATTCAGTTTTTAAATTAAACATAAATAATTGAATTATTTATGTTTCAAAAAGGGAAAACTAGATTTATATAATAACACATAGATGGGGTTATGTTATGCAAAAATAGCTTAAAAATATATAATATGTCTGAAATATGAACCAAATCAAAACACAAGGGTTTACCAATCCCTGATAAATACAGGAATTTATTGTTTAAGTGTCATGACGTATAACAATTAATATCTTTGAATACTATATACAAATGACAGACCCATCACCAATGATACATCAAGTTCTCCTTCACCAGAACAAATCATCTTATTGCCGCCTCCTTGACAGTTCCGGTCAGGGTATTATTGCTAATCCAGATGGATCTTTACCAATTTCATCATCCACTGCATTGGATATGAATCTTCTTGTAGGTGGGATGCAAATTCAACCTGGTCAATCACCGATGTCCCAATCGCTCTCGGTAACCTTGCCATCCGATATGGGAACTCTTGCTGTTTCCGATTCATCTATTATTGAATGTAATACAGGTAGCGTCACAATATCATCAAGGCCACCTCTGACTAACTTAGATGTTGTTACCTGTGAACAAAACACTAGGCCGGTGTACGGAACAAATAACAATTTATGGGATTTCGCAAATGTTCAAGTTGGCACAAATGAACACAGTGCTTCGCTCGATTGCCAATATGCTAGTCAAATAACATTGTTCGGAAACTGCGGAACTGATCAACCCAACTTGACTGTACAAGTTAGTCAGGATGATGTAAATTTCCACGATTCGTATGATACCGTTATACCAAACAGCGGTAATATCTTTCATCAGTTTCAAACAGGAGCAAGATACGTAAGAGTTCGATGTGATTCAGATGTTTTGTCTATGAGTTTAACCGCTTGTGCCAAAGCGTAAAGTAGTTTTTCACTTTCAGATTTTAGTAATGTTATCGACATTAATAAAATTTTAGGCAAGATCACATGATAGATTCAACAAAGTAGATCCCTGTATTTTGAATTGCACTAGTTTGTAAGCAATTGGAATCATCGAAGCGAACTCTCCAGGTTGAGGAATAATGATACTGTAACCAGTAGGATAGAATTGATTGCCATTTGAGAACTCGATATTGATGGTACAATTTTGATCACATGTTCCATACACATAACAGGTTCGGTAGTTGGTTGTCGATAACGATTCACTGACATCATTCTGAACCATGATGTTATCAAACAGGATATGAGTAACAGGATCAGGTTTCAAATCCTGGTTGGATGAGTTGGATGAGTTGGATGAGACTACTGCCGACACCGGATTACTATTTGTGAAGATCGTTTGTAATGCAAAATTATCATCAGCGATCCCGGACATGTTCTGAAACCCAATTTGAACATACGCTGCCTTTTTGTGGAAGATACGATAGAACTCACCAACAATTCCATCAATCTTCTGTGTGCTGTGATATTCTCTGCCATCAAAGGATTGGTATATAAATAGCGATCCTGATTGGTCTGTTTTTACAGATACAGAAAACGAACAATAGGTATCCGGAATCTGTTCCATCGAACAAAGCGCAAACTTATCACCGTCCAATGCTTTATTAATATTATTATGTAGAGATATCATTGAAGATATATATATATATATTTATACAAGATAAAACATTATTGATGATCTGGCCACGTGTTTTTGGTTATTGGAGAATGACACTAATGATTAATATATTTTGTATTGTATGAGTATATAATGAAGCTCATCTATATTAAAAACTCAACAGACAATGGCTATTTTACCCAGAAATTCGATGAGGATATTTTAATCAAAAAAGGCTCACAGATCGGTTTGTTAAATGCTCATTTCGAATTTGATGATGACATGTTAATCGACACAACAACGGACAAATTTCAGTTTCGGACAGCAATTACAAGACAATTCCAATCTGTATATTTACCACATGGAGTATACTCACCTCACATATTAGCAGAAAAAATACAGGATGCAATGAATAATGCATTAGTACTGGAAGGATCTAACATTGGTGTTCAATGGTTATGTCGAATCGACAAATCTCGTCGAAAGACCAATATTCGATTCATTCGAAACAGACCAGAAGCATTAGAGATTCCTACACAGAACAATCAAGATTGCAATTCATTGGTTGACAACAGCTGGCAAGCCACTACTGATAAGAACGATTGGTCTGCCCATATTTTTACAGACGATATCATCAATACAGGCGCATCCTTTCTAAAGTGCCGAGTTGATACCCTTGGTGAGATGATAATTGGTTTAATTGATACTCAACACAGAAATACATATCTAGGTCCAGACATGTATTCTTATGCCATTCTTATCAATGGCGGTAAACTGTGGACTATTCATCATAGCGATAATGCTAATGAGGAGTATGATACCGGTATCGATGTTGTTAAAGGTGATCGATTATATCTTGAGATATATCAAGGCATGGTGCATTTGGTCAAATATACTGGTCCTATCAATGCAGCACATAAAGTTATTTTAAGGGAATACCCCCTCAATCGTGATAAGCATTATTTTGGGGCGATGTCATTCTACAACAGCACTGCAATTGCGAGTAACGTCATCATGCATCGTGATCCATATACTAAAAAAGATGCAGATGGGATGACGCTTGCCATGCATAATATCGATGTGCATAACTTTGCTCGATATGGTAATACAAATCATGATGAAAACATTGAAGACCCATATAGGGGATTAATCCCATCACGATTTACCATTAATTTCGAATTATCTCTGAAACTCGGTAAACTTCTGGGATATGATAATGTTGAAATGACATCTGAAACTTCTTGTATTGAACACAAATGGCTTTCAGAAAACAAGATCGGGGTGTCGCAAAACGTAACAACTTTGTTGATAACCATGCCAAATGTAAGACTAAATTCATATAGCAGTATAAACAAGAAACATCTCAACGTATTGATGTCAATATTCCAAAAAGAGGTGGTTGATGATGATCAGGTCAATAGTCTTGTGTACGAAACGTCTCAACCGGTCTTTCTTGATACGGTTTCTAATTATGACCAGATCTGGAAAGAAGTATCTTTTCGAATCGTCGATGGAGCATCTGGTAGCTCGTTAAATTTTGCACATGATGAGGGATGTCATCTAACTTTGTTAATAAAAGAGCCAGGAGAATAAATATCTGTATTATGTGTATAATGGATCAATTACAAGTATTACAATCCAACAACATCAATAAACCAATTGATAGCAAAAAGAAACCCATTCAATTGAACTCAATATTTGATGGTCTGGTTAAAGAAAAGATTAAAGTGAAGAAAGTGAAAAAAGGAAAGAAATAAATATATTAATCATATTTGATCAGTAAGAGAAATACGATTAGTGTCCAACAATTTAAAACAATCTCACTTTGCTCACAAAAACGGGTGTCACCTCAACTGGTGTCACCTTAATTGGTGCTGGAGAATCAACTGGTGTTGGTGCTGGAGAATCAACTGGTGTCACCTTTGAATCAACTGGTGTTGGTGCTGGAGAATCAACTGGTGTCACCTTTGAATCAACTGGTGTTGGTGCTGGAGAATCAACTGGTGTCACCTTAATTGGTGCTGGAGAATCAACTGGTGTCACCTTTGAATCAACTGGTGTTGGTGCTGGAGAATCAACTGGTGTCACCTTAATTGGTGCTGGAGAATCAACTGGTGTCACCTCAACTGGTGCTGCTGTTTTTTTGTTCTCTGTTCGCTTCCTTCTGATCTTTGCAAGATGGATTCTATTTGCCTCTCTTTGCTCAGGAGTCATTGGTTTACGTGTCCTTTTCGGCTTCTGTGTCTCTTTTTTATCATTTACCATGTCAAAGATCTTCTTAAGCAGGTCATCATTATTATCGGTCATATTATACTATATAAGTAGAAAATTAAGTAAAAATAAGTAAAAATAAGTAGAATGCTATATTTCATAGAGAGCCGGTAGATCGAATCTTTTAAACAACTTCAGATCCCGGAGATTGATGAACAGGAATGAGTACTTCTCATTTGTTGCCTGTTCGTAGAACTTTTCAATGTGTTCAACATGCGAATATTCATCAAAGAACTTCTTCAACTCGGTTTTATTGTATGATCGAAAGTACAACATCCAAGACAAGTTCGCACGAATTACAGATGGGATACCCTTGAGTGCTTGCATAAGGAATATCATGGATACCTTTAACTGGCGATATCTTGTACAGAAATTCGTGATGTATCGTTGAGGTTTAATGAACCCCAAGCAATCATCCATGACGATTAATATATGCTTTCTATCCTTTTTGTCAACACCCTTTTGTAATTCAACAATCGTCTCAACAATAAGATCAATATCTTCAATACCTTTATCGATCTTAATAATGTCTTCATCGATGCTGATATTGGTATCAAACACCGAATCATTGTACACATTTGGCGATATGAAATATATTTTATCAAAGATTTTTGTATTGTAAACACGGTATAACAAATTGATCACGACATTAGATTTTCCACTTTTCACACCACCGACAATTGCTCCACAAAATGGAGGTTTCATAAATGGTTCTGGAATCTTATCACCGTAATTGTCCTCAATGTTTAACTTTTTAACTGGTAGTATGTCAAATGTCATTATATATATATAATATATGAATATATTATATATCATGGATACACTACAAAATTACAATAGCATACTCGCTCAGATTGACAATGAGAAGAACAATGAGAAATCATCCGAACAGCTGAAAGAGCGTGCAAAAGACGCCTTAGCAAACACATTGATAGAGAACAGCTTTCTTCCGCTTGCTGAAAACCATTTGGTTCATAATGGGATCAAATATGCATTCGATAATGCCAAAAATGTCTACCAGAAAATTGGGGAGTTCAGGGACACCGTTAATAAGATAAACAATAGATCAGCATCATTTTTAGAAGGTAGATCGCCACTACCAGATACAGAACCCGTGAAGCGACCAACACAACTTTTTGATGTCACACAGGATCAAAATAAGCTGTCCCGATTCAGTGGCTCTTCAGATACCATCAATGATTTCAATACAGATAATCCAATAAAGATAAGTTCAGAGATTCAAAAAGCGGATTCCATCGATTCAAAGTTAGTAAAAGCCAGCAAATTGGACAGCATTGGTGAGGATGTAACGGATGGTTTAATGGGTGCTACAGACGCATCTGAGGTGCTTGATGAAACGCCAATTGGTGATATCCTTACTGGCATCCTTGGAGTTTCAACATTGATAGCAGGAGGTATCGAGCATATGCATCACAAGACACATCCTGAACTTATTGCCAATCCATCAACTCAATTTGGTGCTTAACAAAATTATATTATCTGTAGACAATGTATAGATAGCATGAGCAATCATAAATTAATTCGTGTTAGTTCCAGAGAGAGCGGACCATTCAACACAGCTGGTCAGGTAATCCATATAGATGTTCCACAAGTAGGATTGTGTGATCTATCCAATTCATATCTACTGATAAATGCAAGGATTGATATGCCCGACAACTCAATGAGAAATGTAGTCTTAGAATCCCCGACAGCTGTCAAAACCAACTATCAAAACTCCTGTTTGGTATCCCATGCCAATTGGGACACACGTGAACATGGACCAATTGAGTTGAAGAGAGAGCCCCATCTTATTGATTCAATTCAGAAAGTCCATAATAAATCATACCAAACCACTCTTTCAGAAAGGTATAAGAAAGCTGTTAGTTGCCTGAAGAATAACATGGCATATGCTAATCCAACAAATAACCATGCAAGCATTTTCAGACAGCTAACATGTTGGGGTAATAAACCTTCACAAAACCTTGAAGGTCCGATTAGAATCAATCTGCATGAGATCTATGGATTGGGTAAACTTATGCAGTACCCGACCGATAAATTGTCGACAGGCATTACATTCCAGTTTCACCCAGAAAGGTTACACCCGATAATAAAGCACACTGGGATAGCCGGAACAGCTGTTGGTATGGGTGATTGGACAAGTACCGTTGTTGACCAAGATATAAGTATCACTTCGTGTGAATGATGCTGGTTTCACTGAACAACAATCGGCATTTTTTGTAGGTCAAATGGTCACTGCTAGAGGTGTTAATTCTCGAGGTAATGTTAATGTCACAACAAATACACGCATTGTCTCGATTGATCCAGAGTATGCTAATGATGTTCAGTACACACAGATAACATTTGCAGATGTAATTACGAGACTGACACAGGTTGGTGATACGTTTACAGGTGTTACTCTATTCGAAACAGCCGCAGCCAATCCACCAGTCCTGTCATTCACTGACATCAGCCTTGTACTATCGTCAATCGGACCTTCACCAACAAGGATGCAACTTCCTGTACAAAAATGGGGAGAAGTTAGATTCAATATTCCAATTAACACAACTCAATTTAGTAAAGTGTTTGATATAGATGCTAATTGTGGTATGGTGATGTTCCTGAATAATAGTAATAATCTCATCTCGTCGGATGCTAATATAGGATCTTGGCGTTTTGATATTGATGGATTCCAGACAACCGATCGCGATATACAATACAAGTCACCTTTGTACCTTGATCGACTGACAAAGGCTTTTAATGTGATGGGATATATGGTCAATAGTGTTGATCCCATCTTATTCCTCACCAACAGACCGCATGACGCCGGCAATGCCAATGCTTTGATCGCAATTACAGAATTAATGCCTGCAGATGGTAGCAGACACCAACTTCATCTTCATTTGAAGGCAACTGCTGGTAATCACCTTCCAAATCAGATATCAATGTTCAAACTTCTTAATGAAACAATCAGTGTTTAATGGATGAATATTTATTATGTTGCATATTATTATATAGATACTATGTTACGGCAATATCATCGTATAAACCCAGATGTTAAAAAAGATACTTACACAGAGTTTGATCAAGTTGAATGGACGACCTCTTTTCAGGGTCAATCATTACTCTCAAATGAGGTATACCTTAGTGGTCGAATAGCGATCTTCAAGGGTGGTAATAGGATCAATGACGGTGCTGATCACCAACTGTTTTTGAATGATTCTCACGATATTTTTCAGGATATTTTTGTGTCGACCCAGAAACAAGGGCAAATTGAGGAGCTGAAATACTATCCTCGTCATGTGAAACAGGTTAGAAACTTAACTCAAACCAAATCAGATCAGTATAGAGCATCATCTGCCCGCGAAATGCGAGTTTCACAAGAAGCATACCAACAATATTTTTTAAGAGGTTTTGGAAGACCCGCTAATGGTAACGATGCCGAGATCGTTATTGACCCGGATTTTGTGACCAAACCATTGATATGTTTGAATAGTGTTGTTGATGGAACACCGTTGAATTTCAGCCATACGGCAGAGGTAAAGATTATGATTAACTTGGCACGAACTGTAAATCTGCTTTACGGTAGTTCAATGGATGACACAGTCACATACCAGGTATCAGATTTGCAATTGATGTATGCAACAGTCCCAGAACTCTCCAAACAATTACCTATTCGGATGACAGCCCACTTAGCATTTAACTCCCTATTGGAGTCGAACAATGCCGTCATAAAGACCCGACCGCGAGGCATATGTACTGCATACACTGCAACTGTTATGAAAAATACACACGTTGACCAGAACCAACGCTCGAACACGACATGTGAAACTATCCCAGGTTTGATAAAGGTTAACTTTCTGTTTAATGATAGTTTGAATCAGTTGTATAAATTTGAGTTGAAACAGGATGAACGTGAAGAGATTCTAAAGTCATATATTGAAGCAATGGGTAGCTCTCATAATGATATTTCTCCTCGATCACTTAATCTTGGACTAGCATCTGGCATTGGGGTCTCATTTCCAGCAATGGACCTCACCAATCAGTCCTTCACCATTCAGATCGATAGTGCAATATCCAACGTGGATAAATATCAACTCTGGAGTTACTTTAAACAAAGTATAACTATTTAATATGTGCTAAAGTATAAATAAATATCTATCGTAATGGTATACTATGTTAGATAAAACAGTTATTCAAGATCCTGTATACCACACATCAACTAGAACTAGATTTCATGTGCCGTCGAGGCTATTCCGTAACAACGCCAGGTTATTCAATGTTGGTGTGACATCACCAACAGTTGATGCGACATATAACATGATCAATGGCGCAAAGGCGCTGATTGATAGCATGTATCTTAGACACAAGGGGCAGATTATAGATCAGTACGAAAGACAGCATGTCATGTCAAGTATATCATGTCTGCTCAGGACAAACGAGAAGCTTGAAGATCTAGACAGATTCACAACATTAAACCGTCTTGGATTTTACCAGGATTATAGTGATGCTAATCTTAAAACTAAGTGGTCAAATGATATCGTTCATTCAGCACAAGAGATCACTGATGTCGAAGCAACGACTGCCAAGTCGTTGCTACTTCTGAGCGATTTTCTATCATTGTTCAAGTACAATAGCTATCTTGTCGCAAACCAGATGGATTTGGAGTTGGAGATAAATTGGAGACCGATCGGTGACTGTATTGTTGACCGTGCAGGTGGTGCTGTTGCTGGTGCAGTTTTAAGACCTCAACTTGTCCTCGATGAAGTATTATCACCAGACGAGGTAACTCAGGCGAATAAGACATTCAGCGGTTATCAATTGAGACAGTGGCAGAATGAACGATATGTTATTCCCGAGATGAATCCTCTGCCGACCCAAGCTTCTCAAGAACCAGTACAACAACTGAAATGGCGACTTAACAACTTCCATGATAAGTTTGTGGAGAAACTGGTCATGACAAAGGGAGGAGACGCCCTGAAAATTAGTAACGGTGACTACAGTGCCGCAATGAATAAGGAACAGTTACAGGTTTACAACAATGGTAGAGAATTGTTTCCAGATGGCGGAATAAAGACACCATCTCAGATGATTCAGATGAATGAAGACGTAATGGGCGATGAACTATGCCTTTATGGTGATAAATACTATGAACCTCCTAATTATACTGATGTATACGAAGACGATTACGCTAAGGAACTCGGAAATGGGGGTAATTCATGGTTTTCTGTCCAGACTAATAGTTTAGGTGACGCTTTAGATATCGAGTATCTTAGAACAGGCTATTTTGTAGATGGCACAGCATCTAATACGTTTGATGCCAATACACAAATAAACTTTGATGTGTTTGGGCTTGTGAGAATGTCATGTGTCCGAGACAATGCATCCGATAACGGATGGAAGGTTGTTTATGTGAATTGATGTGAATTGATGTGAATTGATGTGTTGATGTTATTTTTATTTTGTGTTCATATGGTATATATAGTATCATATGAGTAATCCAGAAATCTTAGATTTTTCACAAAGAAACAGTGAGAATGTTATCTCGAACGGTGATTATAAAATTCAACTCCCAAAGACAGTTTACCTACCACCAAATAAGTCCATCTCAATCAGAAATGTGTATATTGATACCGTTACTGCTTCAGAACAAAACATTATTCTTGAAAAGGATGTTAAGTTAACAGTTCACAACGGTGTATATTTATTAGACCATGATTCCGACCTATGTGTCTGCATATACACCTGCTAGCCACAAAATCATCAGGGTACAATTATGTACTACAAAACATTGTTCAAAATACAGTGATAACAGAGATTGAATTCACTGATATTGAAGTGAACCAGAGATGGGGATATAATACAGATGTTTCGTTTGAATACATTGACCATGCTGGCAATCAACAGGTTTTCCCTTTCCAGATTCCAGATGAAACAACGGTAGATTCAGCTAAATTTCAGATCGGCCCTATTGACGCCATGTACGGTACATTCAAGCTACCAACTGCAGACGTGCATACTGCCTACTTAGCTAATTGCAAGTTTCGTGGCATTACTGCACAAACCGTTGATCCGATTAAAGTATGGACACCCAGAATATTTGAACGTGATATCATTATACCGGCCGGAAATTACCAACCAGATCAACTTGCAAAGACCATAACTGACTTGTGTAGTGAGGTACAGAAACCATACGATATAGAGTTTGGCTTGAACAGCAACTTCTTCCATGTGAGTAACAGTTTCGACGAGCTCGATGGCCCGGAATTCATCCATCCGACACAGTTTGGAAGAAGACTTATTATGAAACCTAATCAAGACGTTCTTCTTGGAGCTTCTCAGGTCAGTGTTGAGTTTGATCCGATTGAAAACCGCTTCAAGATACCTTTTCTACACACACCAGCTTATGACCAACAAGGAAATATCAGTGTTGGTTTATATGATGGGTCTGTTGGTAAGTTTGTTTTTGATAAACATTCTGGAATCTTCATCACTAAATTAGAGTCTAAGTATGTTGATGGAAGTTACTACGACCTGTTTGGTGATACATTGGGGTTTGATGTTAATGATTTGTTAATTGGGATTGAGCCACCTTTTACAGCAGGAAACAACACATATAGTTTACTAACCAAGGATCTAGAGAACAGTATCAATATAACGGGTGGATTTACGTCCATTGACTTATTTATGCCAAAGAATGGAACATACGTTGCACACCCGGGAAATGTATTGGGAACATCTGATATCACAGACGAAATACAGGCCATTAGAACATTCGACAGTATTGATAGTGAAAGTGGTTATTATTTAATTGAGGTCACAGGTGGGTTTCAGAACAGCTTCACAAATATGCGAGAGGAGATGAAATTCGTCTCTGGGATCGTGAGTAAGTACTTCAGCTACAAATCATATACTAGTGCAGGTGCTGAATCAGGAATTACCTTCCAGAATTTAACAGATTCGACCCTTCATTTACATGACTTCAGTATACGAATAATTGACCCTAACACAGAACAGGTTGCTAAAAACATAGGTGCTGATAATACGGTCATCATGCAGTTGAATTAAGAGAACAGCAATGCTGATATTACGCACAAAAATGAACACAAATGAAAATGAAAAAATTGGACTTTTTTTTTATAAAAAATTATGAGGTGCCCCATCTTACATCCGTCGAACATTATATATTCGACGGATGTAAGAAGGGTACACGGTATCATATTAATAAGTTATTCCATCAACTGTATGTCAAAAAATAACTTAGTTAAAACAAATAATTTAAGATACAGTGCGTAGACTTAAATTATACTTATCCGTGCAAAATTGGGGATTCACATAGAACACTATAAGGTCTTCCTGTGAATCCCCAATTTTGCACGGAAATTGATTGTTCATATTTGTACCCAGAAACGACATACAAGGGATCAATCTATGATCATCAGGTGTAACAAATGTTGTAAACAGCTAGTGATATCAAATCTTGGGGTTATAGGCCTGTTACTCCAAGCGTATTATTTTTGGAATTCTAATTTGAAGAAAAGGATAATTTGATAAATCAAATTGTTCTTTTAAAATCGGCGGAATTATTTTTGGAATTCTGAAATGAAGAAAAGGATAATTTGATAAATCAAATTGTTCTTTTAAAATCGGCGGAAATTTTTTGGAATTCTGATTTGAAGGAAATTGATAATTTGATAAAATCAAATTGTTCTTTTAAAAACGGCGAAAAATTGCTTAAGTCATTTTTGAAAATCATTTGTACTTAAAC
>CBCXTS010000016.1:0-34770 GCA_965178085.1 Alphaproteobacteria bacterium
ACATAAAAAATGTGAATAATCAAATTTCACTTTATTTAGGATTAAATCAATAATAATGGCTAAATCAAAACAATTCATAGAAGGTCTTGAAGACAAAGCATGGGAATACATTCAGGAGTGCATGGAGAACAAAACCGAATCCGTTTCAGCAGGAAGGAAAGTTCTACGCTTAGACAGACACATCCCCACCATAGACTACTTCCTTAGAATATGGCTTCCTATGAATTGGGATGAAGAAAAGGATGGTGTGCTTCAAGGGGAGACCATTCAAAGACGCACATGGTATAGGTGGTTAGATGCTAAAGGAGAAGATGGAAATCCGAATGATAAATGTCTCACTATAAAAAGTATTGACGGGATATTCAAGGCCTTAGCTGCTGATATAGTGGCGAATGAGGGGAAGGGAATATTCTACGCGAAGAACAGATTGGGGATGACTGACAGGGCGCAAGTGGACACCACGGCCAATGTTTCATTCCTTAGTGTTGATCCTATTAAACCAGATGATAATGATAGCTGAATATAAAGCTTATGTAAAATGGTGCATGTTGTGTAATGTTCAGCCTATTGGGTTTGTTGAATGGAAAATATTAAGATTCCAATAATTAAAAAACAGTTTTATAGGGGTTCCGAGTTTATAAACCCCGTAATTTTGAAGACATCAAATTAAACAGGATTACAATAATGGATGGTTTAAGGAATATTTATATTGATATGAGTTATGATGATAACCCGATCAAGCGTGATGATTTCCTTATCGCAATAGGGAAGAAGAAATCAAATTCAGTCTATCATGTTTATAGTGTGGTTTTAAAACCCAAGGCATCAAAGATTCGTTATCATTTGGAGGTTGTTAAATGTGAATTGATTGATGCATTGAGAAGGGAGCCACCGCAAAAGATTCAACCATTTTATTGGTACAGTAGATGAAACAAACCACAGCATTAAGGAAAATATCTTCCCTTCGTAAAAAGGTCAAGTGCATTCAAGGAAGTCAGGGTGCAGCTAAGACCTTTTCAATAATGATGCTGATTACCAATCATGCTGCGGGTAATCCTAAAAAGCAATGCTATGTTGTTTCTTCCGAGTTAACCAAGATGCGTGACACGGTTATCAAGGACACAATCACAATACTTGATTCATTTGGTGTAAGGTATCGGGCAACTGGTATTGAATCAGGAAGGCCAAGAATATCATTTCCCAACGGATCATTCATTCGCTTCATTGGATTGGATAAGGAAGACTTGGGGAAAGGTTTAAGATCGGATGTCATATTCGTTAATGAAGCAAACAAACTTTCATTTGAATCATACCGTCAAGCCACTTCAAGGGCTAAAAGTGTTTACCTTGATTTTAATCCTGACAACATCTTTTGGGCACATGAAGAAGTTATCACCCGTAAGGACTGCGATTATATCACCCTAACATTTCAAGACAACGAACACCTGTCAAAAGAAGAACGGGATGAAATCTTGCTCTATCACATGAAGGCGTTTGGGGTTCCATTCAACCCACTTCGTAAAGGATCACTTGAAGTCATCAGTAAATATTGGCACAACAAGTGGCGTGTTTATGGATTAGGCCTTATCGGTAGGCTTGAAGGTGCTGTTTATGAGAATTGGGAAATCATTGAAGAACTTCCGAAAGAAGCGAAGTTATTAGGTGCAGGGATTGATTTTGGATGGGTGCATCCCCAGGCGTGTACTAATGCTTATGAATTTAATAAGAAAAGAATTTATGATGAAGTTTCATTTGGATCACATCAAGGAACGGAAGTCATGGCCAAGGATATTAAAGAACGTGGCACCGAAGATGAAGTCCATTATTGTGATAATTCTGCACCACAGTTAATTGCCCGGCTTCAAGACTTAGGAATCAACGCTATTCCTTGTGAAGATAAAACAGGCCTAATAAACTTTGCAGTTGAGAAGATGAACAGTGAAGTGTTTTATGTGACAGCGCGAAGCGTAAATTTGATCAGAGAACTACAAGGATATATTTGGGCTAAAGATTCAAAAGGAAGGCCGACAGGTAAACCGATAAAGATCAAGGATGATGGGATGAACTCAATCCAATACTTTGAAGGATCAGAAGGGAAATATGATGGTACTTATTAGTGCGGTAAATTTACCTAACTTTTGAACTGTTAAGAAATCCTTGAAAGTTCAACCCCTCCATAAATTCGAGTAGTTCAAATATCCTTAAATCTGATGATTTTTAAGAATGTTATACCCCGTAGCTTTGTAACTCACTAAAACAAATAAGATGAATTACATTAAGCAAACCCCCTACATGGGGCAAATCATTACAACAATCGTTTCTTTAGACCCTGACAACGGCCACACGGTTATTTCAAACACCCAAATGGATAGAAGTTGGAAAAGCAAAACAACAGATGTTTCGGATTCACAACTTGAAGATGTGATCAATGATTCAATTTCCCATGTGCAAACAGACATTCACCGTTATAAATCCGATCCAAGACGAATACTTGAAAGTTTAGGATTTGAAGAAATACCACGAAAGGCAGAACCATGTGATTAGGGTAAACCGCCAAATAATCAATTGAAAATGTAGGGTTTTCCCTTTCATTTCGTAATGAATTAATCAGTAATTTTACAACGGCAATGTTGCCAAACGCTAAACATAGTATTATGAAAGAAGAATTGTTATTTGATTTTAAACAATCGAAAAATTGGAGTTGTATTGTATCACTTCAATGGATTTTGGAAAATGCTTCACACGCATACACAACAAAAGGGTATAAAGGTAGAAGACCAAAGATTGTATTAAAGACACCAATTGCTGACGGTATAAACGTAATCACATTACGTCATGATAATGATGGGGTTATTACGGATGCTGAATCAATATCAAACGGTGTGATACCTGATTTAGAAGAAATTGAAAATGATGCAGCTATTGTGTTGGTTCGATTCCTTGAAGATTTTGGTTGTGATGATATGTTCAAACAAAAAGAATGGGTTGATGGTGTTGGATTGGTTTCTCAATCTGAATCTAAAAGAAAAGCACAATTAATTTTAACCCATATTTGGGCTGATAATTTCGGATGGGAAAACACAGTCAGAACAACAGAAGATTATGCGTCTGTATTGTTAATAGGTGAACTTGATGAAAACCATACAGAGGGTAAATATATTTTTATAGCAACCTTTGATGATGGTAAAATTGAACAGGTTAGAGGTGATTACAAATAATTCGTATATTTGATCAGGCATAAATTAGATTTGAATGCGCAGTTGATAATGGGGTCGGCTGCGCATTTTTTATTGAATCCATTTTATCAGTTCAATTATTCCTATTAGAATGATGCTTCCAACAATTGAAGCTAATGTATTAAGCATAAAGTTTTTCATAATATTGTTTTTAGTTTATTCAAATTTCACCATTTGATTCTGATCAACAAAGAAGTGAAAGTCCGCGGATTCCGTGTGAATTACATGGACAACCCAAATGTGCAAATGATTGATAAAATGACAATAGCGTTTCCCGCCGTGTTTAGCGCGCTATTTGCGCGTTGTTTGATAATCCTAATAAATTCGTACCTTTAGGGTGCTAAACATTGAACAACAAATCAGATGAAGAAGTCAAAAGTCATCAAGTTAGACGTTACAGTAAAAGGGGATAATACCGAATATAAGCGTTCAAAGCGTAGGAAATTATACCGTGAAGCCACCTATGGTCTGTGCATAATTTTGATAGCTGCCACAGTTTTGATTTCAATATGTGATTGGTTGTTCTTCTAAACCAAATCGAATGAGCGATACAAAAAAACCAGTAGTTCAATTCACCATTCAGGAAGCAATTGAACATTACAAAGATGATCCAACAGTCATGTGCCTTGCAGATGAACAAGTCCTTCAAATGGATTCAAGAACTATTCACGGAATGCAGGAACAAGGGTATGATGAACCATGGCTTTGGGCATACGAAAAGAAGGGATCAGGTGAAACGGTTTCCAATACAATTCTTCTTTATGCCCCTGGCAAGTTATCAACTACCTATTACAAGGCACCAATAATGGATTCGTAATGGAAGCAAAAAAGAAAGCACAAGATTTAATTGATAAGTTTGATTACCCAAATATCCCAACTGGACTAATGAGTGTTGAAAGAAAACAATGCGCATTAATTTGTATTAACGAACAAATTGATTATATCGAAAACGAAATGATTGGATTTGATTACAATATCCGAAAGGTTTATATTGAAGAATTGAACGAGATCAAACAAGAAATAGAAAAATTATAATGGAATTATTAATCATACCAATTGCCATTGGATCAATATACCTTTGGGATTGGCTAAAGCAACAACATTATGGAAAATAAAGAAGATAAGCCCAAACAAACATGGGTAAGCGGATGCGCTGGTTTAGTATCATTCGGAATAATCATTTATGTATTATGCTCATAGTTATATTCACGTACAACAGGGAACAAATGTTAATCAATTTGTTGAATGAGTTGAAAGACTCCCCGCATGAGGTTTTGATCATTGAAGATGGTGATAATTATGATGTTGATAAATTCAAGCCGTTTAATCGGGAAGATTGGAAAATCATTTCAAATCAAATCCACGGCGGTAAACAATTATTTTGGAAAAGGTGGGAACAGGCTTTAAATGAAATACCGTCTTATAAACATGAGTGGATTTGTTTCATGCCGGATGATATTTCACAAATCAATCTACCTGCAATTGAATCATTCACCAAACAAGGATGGGGCAATATGCGTGTGGCAATCAATTTATCAAATAGTGGTACGCGTTACCGTTGGGGGAAATATTCAAGTGGGCAGCCTGATATTGAGATTGACGGGATGCTATTGCAGGAATGCGGATGGGTTGACGGTTTATTCTTAACCAATCGTTACACACTTGAAGGAATCCAAATGGATGAAGTGCCTGAATCTTGGTTCAACCGTCCTGATAAATCAAGCGGAGTTGGTTATCAACTTACAAAGAAGTTTCAGAGTAAAAGGGTTAAGATGATGTTGCCAGAATATTCATATTGTTTCCACGGTGATCATGAATCCGTAATGCATCCCGAACACAGAAAAGAAGTTCCATTAATATCTAAGATGAAACCATGAGAGACACAACAGAAGATTTGAATGATATGTTGGTTAATAAGCCAACACGAAAAGACGGTACAGCCAAAAGACTGACCATAATAAGCACAAGTCCTATTGATGACAAGGAAAAGGAATTGATAATGCTTGACTATAAACGAAACAAGCTGAACAAGCACGCGCCACGTAGGGCACGGAAAATGACAGGGAAGAAGTTTAACATAACTTTGAAATACGAATGAGACTAGCCACGCAGCAGGATGTTGATAAATTTATGTCAAGCGTGATGTTTGACGAATCCGTTTATCCATACCTTTCAGAATCAATGTATGTCAGCAATGTAACAATTGAAACAAGTGATTGGAATAGGGTTGTTCTTACTAATGACACATTAAGCGTTATTCTTAAAGTTGAAATTGCGCGTGAATCGGATAATGCCTTTAGTGTTTGTTTATGGTCAACTAATCCAATTAGTGCAGGACGCGCATTGAAAGCCCTTGAAGTTTTAATCAAGCGTTACAATCCGAAATCAATATCTTCATGTGTTCATGAATCGAATATCAAATCAATAAACCTTCACAAGAAGTTGTATGGTGAACCATGGGGGACTGAACCCGAAGGTGCATGGAATAGTTTGTTGGGGAAATGGGAAGGCCTTGTAAATTTCAAAAAAATACTAAGATGAATGAGTTTTTAATATTACACTTTAAATGGTTGGAATCATATCTTGCAAAAGGGGATTTGTATGACCGTGAATTGACTGATTTTTTTCATGAAAATAAAAACGAAAATGAAGTCATTGTTATTAAAATGACCGTTGGAAATATTGAATGCGTATTTGGTTGTTATGCGTGTAACGACTATGTAGATTATTATCATAATTTTAAAAAACAATCATCATGATTATATCCGCGAATATTGCAACTTATCCACCACGTATGCATTCACTTAAACAAATGATTGCATCCATCTATGATCAAGTTGATGTCATCCGAATTTGTTTTAATGAAATGACCATTGAAGATGTACCGGATTATATTCTTCAATTAGCATCCCACACTTATGACGGGAACCATGAAGGTAAAATCAGAATGATATTTCCAAATGACAACTTGACTGATAATGGGAAGTTTTATGACTTGGACAATGTTTATGGAAATCATGAATACTATTTCACAATGGATGATGATTTGATCTATCCACATGACTATGTAGAAAATACAATTCAATCAATCAAAAATTACGGAATGATTGTGACTTATCATGGCCGAATACTGAAAGGTAAAGGATTGAAATATTATTATGATCACCGTGTCTTCCGTTGCCTGGGTAAAGTTTCACAAGACAAGAAGATTGATGTTTGTGGAACAGGGGTCACGGCATTTGATACAAGATACTTTCACCCTAAAGGATTAGCCAATCATCCAATGAAGAAGATGTCAGACCTTACATTCAGCCTTGAAGCTGCAAGACAAGGGAAGAAGATTGGTGTCATGCGTCATGATGTTGGTTGGATCAGAACAGTCAAACACGAAGAAAATATATTTGGTACCGAATCCCGAAACGGTACCCCGAATCAAAACAATATTGCAAATCAAATTTATCAATTGAATTATGGAACAGATTAGAATCCCCAATGACGTTGAATCAATGCGAATCAAGCATCTTCCCTTCCTAATGGAATCAATGAAGTTTGAAGATCGTGAACCTACTGATGGCGAAATCAAAAGAATGAATGCCGAGTTCACAGGAATCCCACTTGCAAAGATGGGTCGATTCACTAAACAGGACAACAAGAATTTGTTCAATAATATTGTTGATGTGTTTGGAACGTACAGTCAAAAGAAAATCCCACTTGAAATCACCTACCCTGATAAGGATGGAAATGAAATCACTTATGAATTTCTTTCTGACTTCTCCCGCCTTCCTTATGACTGGTATGTTGATAAGGATGAAGCTGAACCATACTTTGATGAAAACCCTATTGATTTAGCTGCATTCGTTTACATTGAAAAGGGGTTGTCTTATGGTGAGCCTGACAAGCATGACAACGTAAAGAATCCACGTTCGGTCAGGAATGAGATATTCAAAGAGCACATGCCATTAAGTTTGTTCCTAGACATCCAAAGTTTTTTTTTGCTGAATTGGGACGTGTTGCGGAAATACTCAATGGAGGTAAAAAACCAAAGAAGCGAAAAAACAAAGTAGTCAGAAAAAAATGGGAATGGGAAGATTCACTTCATACACTTGCAAAGTTTTATGAACTGCCATGGGAAGAAGTTGCAAGGTGGAACATCATGAAATTCATGCACAAGTCCGAGTTCGCCAAACATAGTCTTGCAGAAAAAAGAAAGAATCAACCAACCAAATTCACAAAAAGATAATTATATTTGAAAAATGTCCGAGTGGTGTAAGTGATAACACACTCCTATCGTGGGTAGAGTTGGAGGTTTAAATCCTCTCTCGGGTGCATAACAGCCATAGACGGCATACATGATAGCAGGCATCAGCAAAGTTGAGTAAGTCCAAAGCAATAATCCCCTATCAATTCAGATGGGGGATTTTCATATCCTACCATTTAGCCCTTTTAGCATCTTTATTTGATGGCTTTAGAATATCTTAAAACAATAGGGCGTGCAAAAGAATTGATTTCAGAAGTTGCACAATCACCAGTTGGTGAAGTGACAAAAATGTTTGCAACAAATATGATCCAACGAATGAAGGATCAATTGGCATCAGCTAATAGAAACGCGAACGGTTCACTTAGTCAATCCCTTTCCTTTGAAATTGAACAGGGTGAAGGCCGATCATTCACGATTGAATTTCTTGCAAACGAATATTGGGACTTTATCAATTCAGGTGTCAATGGTGTTGAACGAAACTTTGGTTCACCTTATTCATTCAAAACATTAAACCCTTCTCCTGAAATGTTGGATTCATTCACGGGCACTGGATCACTTCGCGGTTGGATGGCAGCGCGTGGAATTACAACGCTTTCATACATAAACAAGGATGGTAAGAACATTAATAAGTCTTTGAGTACTGAAAAGGATTTTGAACAAGCAGCATGGGTGTTTGCAAAAGCAGTGAAGCGAAATGGGATAAGGCCGACCGCATTCCTTGATGACACGTTCAATGAAGAAGCCCTTGAAAAGTTTGAAGATGACATATTTGAAGCCTTTGAAAAAATGCTATAATGAAGATACTATTGACACGAACAATGCAGGGGTCAAATACCCTGGGACAAGTTGACATTCTCAACAACAAAGGGGAAGTCATTGCAACTTATTATTCACTTGAACTTCCTTGGAAGGATAATGAAAGACGGGTTTCTTGCATTCCTGTTGGAACCTATAAATTGAAGAAGCATAATTCAGGAAAGTTTGGAAGAACGTTTTGGGTTCAAGATGTTCCCAACCGTTCCGAAATACTTATTCACCCGGCAAACTATACACGTGAACTTTTGGGTTGCATTGCAGTTGGAATGGATCACAAAGACATTGATGGTGATGGTGAACTTGATGCAATAAGAAGCAAGAAGGCAATGGGTGAAATCTTAAAATACAATATTGACGAAATTGAAATAATTGAAATATAATGGCGGTTACAATACATAATACACCACAGGCATACACACCAAGTGACAACCCTGTGAACTGGACTTTTTCTTCTGACATGACAGATGAAGACAATTTTGTTTTCTTAGTTGAGATTTATGTCAATGATGCTTTGGTGACAAATGAATTGGTGTTCCCTGACAATGGAATAAACGGAAGGTTTGATGCAAAGTCGTACGCTTCAAATGGTTGTGATTCACCAAGAATAAACAATGTGATTTTTCAAGACGCTTTGAATTACACCAAGATAAAAATTAAAGTGATTGAAAGATATGGTGATCCCGTAGAAGATGAAGCAAGTGCGACTTCTGACAATGTTTATGTTTGGAAGGCGCGTTTGGATGATGATGATTTTGTTGTTTATGATTCGGATGATTATGTTCTCCCAGGTGCAGACAAAAAATGGTTAAGCAATTTTCCTGATGGGCATTTCAGAATGGTTAAAGATTTTGGTGAACAACAAAGGGTCATGGCTATAACAAATGAAACAACAGGTTTGTCATTCGGAATAAGACTTTATGATTCAGATGCAAACTTTATAGTTGGAGCACTTGGAATTGATGTTGATGAATATTGGCCAATTACTATTTTCAATTTTTCCCCTGAACAGATTGTTTCTTTTACTGCAATTACACAACTACAATTTGAAGCTGCTGCATATTACACTATTGAATTTAGCGATTCCCTTCCTGATCTTCGTATAAATATTGATCGTGGTCATGTTTATGAGTACAACAAGCGCATCCACTTTCTTTCTGAAATCGGATCAATTGAATCATTTACATTCGCACTTATTTCACGTCCACAAGGGAAGATCAAATCATTTGGTTATCGGAAAGGATTTGGGGAATGGGATAATGAAGACTTTAATTATTCAAGGGAACAGGGGCGTGATATTGATTATGCGAAAGTTTCAGAAAGAAAACTTGTGATTGAATCGGATTGGTTGATGCAAGAAATTCAACATTGGCTTCATAGAAATCTTTTTGAAAGTCCGCTTGTTCTTGAAGAAGCTATTGCAACAAGTGGGTCATACTCAACAACACTTATACGAAGAAAGATCATGCAAACGGCATGGGCTGATAAGTACAACAAGAATGACACTTTGTTCAAAGAGCAAATCACATTAGGCCTTCCACATAAAACATCAATGATATTATGACCAATCAACTTTTTATAAATGACATTGAACTTGACTTGAATAAAGGTGTTGTGTTTCCGTTGACTTATTCCGTTAGTGATGTTAAAGAACCTCAAAAACGTAAAAGAAATATGTCCAAGACGGTTGTTGTTCCGGGGACAAAAACAAACAACACCTTTTTCCAATCGGCCTACGATATGAATATTTCAGATGTTCGTGGTGATTCAACAGGTTTTGCATTTGATCCAACATTGCGCTATCCTTCAAGGGTTTTAAGAAATGGGAAAGAGATATTCAGGGGAACGGCTAACCTTCAAAAAGTGGTTCAACAGGATGGCGTGAATGAATTTCATATTGTCCTTTATTCTGAAATCACAAATTTGTTTCAAGCACTTGGTGATGTCACGGTTTCTGAATTGGGTTGGTCTGAATATGATCATACTTTGAGTATTCCAAATATACAGGCTTCATGGGATGCTGCTGTTGGATCAGGGTATGTATATCCTTTGATTGATTATGGGTTTACTGATGACTTCTTTTCCTATAAAACAAATCAACTAAGGCCATTCGTTTATGTGAAGGAAATTGTGGAAAAGTGTTTTGACCGTGCAGGATATACGTTGTCAGGTGGATTCTTTTCAAATGCGTTAAACAGAAAACTAATATGGGGTTCAGGTGGTGGCGAAATATTAACTATCAATTTAGCG
The DNA here is from genome assembly GCA_965178085.1 of Alphaproteobacteria bacterium. Lineage (GTDB taxonomy): Bacteria > Pseudomonadota > Alphaproteobacteria > CBCXTS01 > CBCXTS01 > CBCXTS01. The sequence goes on from CBCXTS010000016.1 coordinate 10,558, forward strand.
GATGCAAATGACAGGCTAGTGAATTTTGATGGAACCGGTGAAGCTGCGGTTGTTGCTCCTATAACTTCAATTGATGTGGTTGATCCTTTTGGATTGTTTTGGGGGAACAATCAGTTTTTCAAAAAGTATAATATATCGGATAATTCTGTTATTGAAATTACAGAGGTTCAAGATAATTTATCGCAAATGAATGAAGACAATGGTGAAATAGTCATTGCTAATTCGGGGAATTATAAATTGTCAATTACTTCATCAATTGAAATAAGCTATTCGTTTGCTGATGTAAGTGTATTCCCTTTGTTTTTTGTGATGCGTTTTGAACTTAGGATTTTCAGAAATGGTGCGAAGATTTCAACAGCTACTTTCAACATAAATGAAAGCGTTGAAGGAAGTGTTTCATTTGATATTAATCTAGCACAAGAATTTGAACTTGATGCGGGTGATATTGTTGAAGGAAACTTTTACATTTCAACCACTGGAACAAAATCAGCTTTTGGGGCTGCGGGTGATCTAAACCTTGATATTGTGTTTGATACTGTAAATATTCAATTGACTTCTTTAAATTCTACGGTTATAGACGGGGACTTGATAAACGTTTCAAGATTCCTTCCAAAGATGAAAGCTAAAGATTTTCTTCAAGACATGATCACTTTATTCAATTTATACATGAATGAACCTAGTGATGAAGGAAGTGTTTTGTTTGTTCCAATGGATGACTATTATTATGACACGGATGATGTTGATCAGTGGTCAGACAAATTGGATCGTAGTGGCAAAATTGAGATCATGCCCGCTTCAAACATTCAAGGGAAGACATACGCTTTTCGTTGGGCAGAAGATCGTGATTATTATAAACAACTTTTCTTTGAAACTTATGGGGAATCTGAAATTGATTATGGTGATAAGCATTATGACGTTCCTTCCACGTTCAAGATAGGAACAAAAAAATATCAATTGAAAATAGCCCAAAGTGTTCCCGTTCAATTGGATGGTTCAGATATAATAATCCCGCGAATTTTAAAACTAAATGAAAGCACGAATGTAACATCACCACATAAAGGAAAGCCAAGAATGTTTTTTTATAATGGAAAACGTGATTGTAGTGATTGGTACCTTGTTAATTCTGATACAGGTTCAGCAACATTATTTGATGTTTATCCAGTAGCACATCATGTTGATGATATTGACAGCCCGGCATTTGACTTGAATTTTGGGGTTCCTTATTGGCTTTATTATGACGCGCCTAATTACACAACAAACAATTGTTGGGAAAAATATCATGCGCAATTCATACGTGAGTTGACAAGTAAGGATTCAAAATTCATGAATGCCTTCTTCTATTTGAAGGAAGATGATTTGTATGAGAACTTTATGCGTAGGCTTTGTAATGTTGACGGTGTTATTTATCGAAAGAATGTAGTGAAGGAATATCGGGCAACAGATAATGAAGTCACAAAAATTGAACTGGTTAAAATCGTGACGGGAAATTCCCGAAAGAATTATCAAGTCGGAACAGGGGTTCCATTTGAACCTGATCTTGATGGTGTTGGTGGTGGTGGAAATCCTGATGATGGAATTGGTGATCCTATTGAAGTTGATACGGTTCCCCAAAACCATAGGACGCTTTACATTTTTGATACAACGCAACAGGCCTTGAATGTAACATTGCGAAATGACATTGTTAAAAAAGGAAAAGAATTTGTTTTCAAAATAGAATCAGGGGTGAACAACCTTCGGATTCGTGCATTGTTGGATGGTTCACAACAACCCGCATACACGCCAACAATTAACGGTGCTAATCAACACACGATTAATGGGGTCAATACTTTTGTAAGAATAAAATTTGATGGTGCAAACTATCACATAATCTGATAAGATGGAAAGAGTAATAACAATGAAGCTAAATGTTGACACCAAATCCGCGGTGTCTTCATTGGATGATTTTGAAGAAGAAGCAAAAAACGCAGGGAAAGCGGTTGATGATATTGGTAAAGGTGGAAAAGGTCTTGACCCGTTCCAACAAAAATTGGATGAAGTCAATAAAAAGGTGAAGTCCGGTGAACTTGATTTTCGTCAACTTCGTAAAACAATACAAGATTATCAATCAATTGCACTTGCAGCAGGAAGGGAATCGCCAGTTGGTCAACAAGCACTTGAACAAGCTGCTGCGCTTCGTGATCAATTAGTTGATTTAGATGCGGAAGTAAAAAGGCTTTCACATGATGGCGCAAATCTTCAAGCTGCAATGCAATTGGGAAGTTCTGTTGTTGCGGGATTTTCTGCATTTAAAGGTGTGACCGCTGCGTTGGGTGTTGAGAATGAAGACCTTCAAAAAACTTTGGTTAAGTTACAAGGTGCCCAGGCTGCATTGATGGGTATTGAACAACTTCGTGCAAACTTGGAAAAAGAATCATTCTTAATGATCAAGGCTAAGGCTATTCAAACCAAAGCATTGACCGCACTTCAACTTGTTTACAATACCGTAGTGGGTAAATCAAACGGGTTGTTGAAGCTGTTTAAATTGGCTTTAGCATCAACAGGAATTGGGTTGATCATTGTTGGGATCGGTTTGCTTATAGCGAATTTTGAAAAAGTCACGGAAGTTGTTGGTGTTGTCACAGATGCTATTAAAGAATTTATTGGGATCATAGTTGATGCAGCAATCAGAATTGGTGAGTTCTTCGGATTTGTTGCAGAAGGAACGGCCGATCAAATTCAATTAGAAAAAAAGGCAGCAGATGACAGAAGAAAAAATCATCAGGCATGGGGCAAACAATTACAAGCCCGAATTGATGGTTTAAAGGCTGAACGGAAAGCGCAGGAAGAAGCGCATAAGGATAGGCAATCACAATTTGATTTAGATATTGAAAGGCTTGATGCATTGGGTCAGGCATCCGAAGATTTAAAGCTAAAGAAACTGGAAGACCTTCAAGCAGAATTGCAAGCGCAACTTCAATTTATTATAGATTCAGGAAAGGCGTGGGAAGCGTATTATGAAAAGCTACGTGCAGAGCGTGGCCAATCCCGTGATGAATTTATTGCAGCAATGAAAGCACAAGGCGTTGATTTGGAAAAACTTCAAGGCCAACAACAAGGATTGATTGACGAATTGGAAAATAAAATCTTTTCTTCTGAATCAAAAATTATTTCCTTCAAACGGCAAATGCGAGAAAAGGATCAAGCAGAAGCCGACAAAGCCAATAAGGACAAAGAAGCGAAAGAAGCAAAGCATTATGCGGAAATGCAACGATTGGCAGATGAAGACGCAAAAGCCCGTGCAAAAGCAGCGGATAAACTTTTCAATGAACGTCAAGCCATTGCCGATAGAATTTCAGAATGGGAGCGTGGCCACAGGTTTGATAAGTTTCAAATTGAAATGGATGATTTGCGTCAACAGTTCAAGGATGAAATGGACTTGTTTATTGGTAACGAAGAAATGCGTGCGGAATTAACCCGTGAATTTGAAGCCAACATAAATGCTATAAAAGAAGAAGCACGTCTTGCTGATGCTGAACTTGAACAGGAACAAATGGATGCACGTCTTGAAAAGATAAGCAACGTTGTTGAATCTGCGGGTGAAGCACTTTCAAAACTTTCAGAAATCAACGAGATCATGAACGAAATCGGGGAAAGAAGAAAGGAAAAAATTCAAGAACAACGTGATGCTGATTTAGCTTCATTAGACGCTAAGACCAAAAAAGAACTTTCCAATCAAAGGTTAACCGAAAAGCAAAAGATTTTAATTGAACAAAAGTCAAAGATGGCCGAGTTCAAAATAAAGAAACAAGCAGCCGAAGCGGAAGATAAAATTGCAAGAAGACAGTTTCAGAGAAATAAAGCCATCAAACTTGCAGAAGTTGCGGTCAATACTGCTGCTGCTGTTGTTCAAGCATTGGGATCATTCCCGCCACCTGCTTCATTTATTATGGCGGGGATTACTGGTGGAATAGGGATTGCCCAGGCTGCACTAATTGCTACCCAAAAATTCAAAGGGACAGCGGGGAGCATAGCACCACCAACTTTTTCTGCACCCAACCTTGGCGGTGGCGGTGGTGATAGCGGTTCAACTACTTCAAGCACGAATGTAACATCAGGCGGTGGAGCATCAACAGATGATTTGTTGAACAGGAACCAAAGGGTTGTTGTCTCACAGGTTGAAATTAACGAGCAAAGGGATAACCTAGCAAATGTTGAGGAAGTCGCCACAATCGGCTAAAATCCCTACTGATTTAATTAAAAATTATCTATAAATAAAGAACACTTTGAATGGACACTTTACCATTATTTAGATTGACAATTGATGAAGATGCTTCCGGCATGGATTACATGGGGCTTGTGGATCATCCCGCACATGGAAAAGGTTGGGTTGCTTTTAGCAAAATGAAAAAGGCTAAATCAATAAAAAAGTACTTCAATGAAGATGAACGAATTGTCACAGGGGTAGCCATTGCAACAAATCTTCAAATCTATCGAAGAAGTTCGGACGGGTTTGAATACAATGTCTATTTCACTAAAGAAGACACTAAAACTATTTGTCAAACGCTTTTCAAAAACGGCTACATGCACAACGTTAATGAAATGCATGACATGAACAAGGACGTTTCTGATATTTATTTGTTTGAATCATTTTTGATTAATGATGACAAGTCGAATATCCCTGATGCTTTTGAAGATCAAAACCTTCAACCTGGTTCTTGGATCGTTTCTTATAAAGTTGATGATGATGATGTTTGGGAGAAAATAAAGAACGGTGAATTTTATGGTTTTTCCATTGAAGGTTGGTTCAAAGAGGTTGAAACGAATATCAAAAAAGAGCAAATGAAAAAAGGATTCGCGTTATTGAAAGGAAAATTCGCCACAATTCAAGAAATTTCCAAATGGGATATTGAAGTCTTTGAAGATGACATTGCAATTGGAACAGAACTTCATTGGAAGTGGGAAGATTGGGATGGAAACATTGAAGTCGGTGTAAGGATTCAAGACGGTGAATATCAATGGGACGGTCATACTATCCAAGTTGACAGCAATGGTGTTGTTGTGATGATTGATGGCCAAACCGAAGAAGTTTCACTTCGTGCTAAGAAAAAAGCCAAAACGGCAAAAACAAAAAATAAGAATATGAAAAAACCTACGTTACGAGAACGGTTATTTGGTAAGACTAAAGAGCCGAAAAAAGTAAAGTTCGACAAGGATAAGCATGGAGAAGCAACAACCGTTGATGGTGTTGTGATTTCATGGGAAGGTGACGCACCGGAAGTTGGTGGTTCATTATTTATCCAAGATGCGGACAGTGAAGAAATGATTCTAGCGGATGAAGGCGAATATTCAGTTGAAATTGACGGAACACTTTGGTTGTTGGCTGTTGATTCAGCGGGGTTGATTTCTACCATGGAAGAAGTTGAAGAAGAAGAAGAAGAAGAAACGGAAGAAGCTATGCAGGCCATGAAGTCTGACTATGAAAAGAAACTTTCAGCACAGAAAAAAGATTTTGATAAGCAATTGAAAGACCAAAAGAAAGGTTTTGAAGATCAGCTTGGTGAAATCGTTTCCGATATGGAACTGATGCAAAAAGCTATTGATGATAATTCTGATCCTGAAAAGGGAAAGAAGAAGAAACAAAAGCATTCCAATGATGGGGTTCCAGGTTGGAAAAAACTTAACGGATAATCAAGGGTTATTCAAAATTAATTAATCAAAAACTTTAAAAATGGCTAAAAAGAAATTTGCTGAAATGATCAAGTCAAAGTTTGACTATGATGTAGAGGATTTGGAAGAATACATTGACGAACAGTCGGATGAAATTTTTGCAACCCTAATTAATGACGGTTCATTAAGTTCTAAAATGACTTTAATGGATAACGTCAGAGGAAAAGAGAAAATCAAATTGATTGATACTGATGTATCGTTGCAAGCTGCTGCAAGTTGCGGTTGGAGTGCTGACGGTGGTGTGATCTTAACGGATGAAACCATTGAAAATGAAAGATTGAAAGTTCAAATTGAATTTTGTAATGAAGATTTAATTGGTACCTGGGCGCAGTTAGCTGTTGCAGCGGGAGCAAACCGACAAGATCAGGAACTTCCTTCATTTGGTGACATCATGATTGGTCATATCATGAAGAAAACAGGGAAGTTGAACAACGAATTGATCATGAATGGTGATGAAGATTCAGTTGATCCAAATCTTGCCTTCTATGATGGGTTGAAAAAACGTTGGTTAGCTGATGCGGACTTCAATGTTTATGATTCTGATCAAAATGAAATCACTTCGGCCAATGCATTTGACATTGCAATTGGAATGTGGGGAACTATCCCAACAGTTGTGAAGCGTAATGCTGCTGAAATTGGATTGGAATTGAATATGGGTTGGGAAACTGCGCAAAAAATCTTAGATCAGATTTATGCTGATAAAGATTATAATGCTTTGACTGTTGATGTAAGCCGTGAAAACGGTGAAATTTCATTCATCATCCCAACAACAAACCTTCGTGTTCAATCATTGGTTGAATTAGATGGTACGGAAGAAATGTTTGCAATTCCTTGGTATTATGTTTACTTCGCTACTGATGTGACAAGTGACATTGATGGGTTTGAAGCTGATTATAATCCACATGATGAACGAATCAGAGTGGGTGCGAAGTTCAGATCAGGTATTCAATATGTTTATTCTTTGTACTTCACAAGATTAAATTTACTACCTGAATCATAGTAGGGTAGTTTATTAAATCAATTGTTTAACTTAAAACAGAAGTAAGATGGCAACAGAATTGCAAGATTGGAAAAGAAAGGCGTGTGCTGAAAACGGGGGAACAGAAGATTTGTATGTTTACAATCTTGATGACCGTGAATCATACACGCTTGAAGATGGTGTTGTGACGGCTATAACGCTAAAAGCGGGGAAGACAGCCGTTCGTTGGACACCTGATATGGAATCGGGCTTGTTCACTGACAATGGGAATAGATCACGTGCGAACAACTCGGTGTTCACTGGGCAAACTGGAATGGTTCAGTTTAAGGATGATGATGATGTGACTGTTGAATTGGTTGATCAGGTTACCCGTGGCTTCGTTTGTGTAATTGCTAAACAAGCAATGCCAGATGGTGTCATGAAATTCCGTCACTACGGGTTGATTAACTCAATGACTATTGAAACAACAGAAGGAACAACGGGACAATTGTATGAAGACCTACGTGGTCACACATTGAACTTCGTTGGAAAAGAGTTGGGGAAAGCCCCATCAGTTCCTTTGTCCGTTATTGAATCCATTTACACGGAATCATAAAGACCCAAAACCAAAGTTTAATATTTAGGTGGAAAGGGGGTTCGTTTAACGTTCTCCCTTTTTTTAAATTTAAGGATATGCATATTAAGGAAGATAAAATTGGTACAATATTTCATTCAAAAACACATGGTTTCGCTATAAAAATAGGACATGAACACACAGGGCTTTTGATCAAAGAAGAAAGGTTTGATTTGTTGGATAGTTCGGGCGGTGATTTGAAGCCATTGGGAGACATGAAAGTTTCAGAACTTCGAGAGATAGCAAAAGAAATGGATGGTTATCAATCAAAAATGCGCAAACCACAATTAATCAAATTGATTCAAAATGATTTACCTAAATCCAAATAGTTCAAACACCTTCTTTATTGTTTGTGATGACATTATCACGGTTGAAGAACCTGTCTATTTGTTTAGGTTTATTCATGAACAGACCAAAGAAGTCCATTTTGTTGAATTGGAAAACGAGATTCCCGACAATGCCCGTGCTGAAAAGTTTACTTTAACACTTCCAAGTGATGTTGACCTTGATGGGGGTTATCATGAATTGAATGTTTTTCAAAGTGAAGAAAGTGGTGACAGGGATGTTGATAATATGCTTCTTCTTTGGCCTGGAAAAGTTGAAGTGAAGATTGAATTTCAAAATGACATAGTTTATTCCGGTGATGACGAACAAGATATAGTTTATAATTATGGAGAAGAAGCAGACAGTTAGTAAAAATAAAGAGCGTCAACAAAGACGGTACCATGTGAATGAGCCAGTTGTCACAACCATGGCTTCAAAAAAGAATGCAATTCCTTCTTCACAGGAAGAATATGATAATTCGGATAACATTATTAAGTGGGGTAAGAAAAACACTTATAGATATTATTTAAACTACCTATTCAAGAACAACCCAATTCATGCGGGGATAGTTCGTTCAAAGCGATATTTCACCGTTTCGGGTGGATTAGGTTATGACGGTGAAGATGTTGACGCATGGGAAGCGTTTTTTGAAAACGGAAAGAAAACCCATGAAGAAAAGAACCTTGACGAATTGATGTGGTCAACCTCATTGAATTATGAGAAGTCAAACATGTTTTGTTTTAAGGTGAAAATAAACCGTCTTCAAGGTAATATCAGAAAGATTGAAGAAATACCATTTGAAAAGGTTGCATTTGGATGTGAAAAGGATGATGATGGGAATGTGATTTTAGATGGCACAATAAAAGTTTCAGATGATTGGACTGATAAAAACGAATCAATTCAAACCTTATTCCCTTATGACCCAAAGGATGACACACAAAGAATGTTTTATGTGATCTTTAAGGAAGAAAGCGGGCAATCGATTGATTCAGCGGATGCGAAGAAGATTAATCCGGGCTTTTACCCTGATCCTCCTTATGGTGGTGCAATTGTTCCAATTGATACAGGTATTCAAATAAACCTTTTCAACAATAACGAAATTTACAACAACTTTTCATTGGGTAATATTTTACAATTAAACAATGGAGCACCTAAAAATGAAGAACAAAGGGAAGCATTAAAAGACAAAATTCGTGATGAAGCGGAAGGTGCAGTCAATGCAGGATCAACATTGATTTTACTTAACAACGGTAAAGACAAAGAAGCGTCCCTTTTGAATTTAAGTGGAAGCAATCTTCCTGACCGATACAACAATACTAAGAAAGGAACGGAAGAAAGCATCATCCATGGCCATTCAGTTACTTCACCAATATTGTTTGGTATTAAGACAGAAGGAAGTCTTGGAAATGCAACCGAACTTGAAACCGCTTACCAAATAATGCAAGCCAATTATTTTGAAGGAAGAAGAAATGCTTTACTTTCGGTTGTCAACTGGTTAGCAAATGAGATTGCGGGACTTACTGGAAAGGCTTATTTCAATGATCCAAAGATTGAATTTGAAAAACTTATTGAAGATGACAAGAATGAAGTTGCTGACGCACTGAATCGAATGTCCCCACTTGTTCAAACGAAGGTTCTTGATAAAATGACCCCGAACGAAATTCGATCACTTGGAAACTTAGACCCATTAGAAGGCGGTGATTCACTACCTGATGCAGCACCCGAAATAACGGAAGAAGATGAAGAAACGATTTTAAGCCGATTTGAAGAAGTCGGGCGTGGTCGCGGTGAAATACTATCCCTTTTTAGCTGTTCATTAATTGACGGTACAGAAGCGGGCAATGAAGCCGTGATTGAAGCGTTTCAAAAATCATTGTTCAACAACCTTTCAGATAATCAACTTCAAACCTTGAATCTTATTTCACAGGGGGAAGATTTCAACACTATCAGAAAGGCGTTAGATATTAGTGGAACGGACTTGGCTAAAATATACAAGTCACTTTCTAGTTCTGAAATGATTTCGGACACTGGTGAAATTCTTGAAATGGGTGCTTCGGAAGTTGCAGCAGCAGACATTGAAAAACTTGAAGTATTATTTGAATATAGATTAAAAGCAACAGCACCCGAACTTGTTCCAGGTGGAAGTTCACGGGATTTCTGTTCAACATTGATTGCACTTAATAGAGTTTACACCCGTGAAGAAATTGATTTCATTTCAGGTCAGGAAGGATATGATGTTTTCCGTTATCGTGGTGGTTGGTACCATAACCCTGACACTGACAACAATGAACCTGGATGCAGACATGAGTGGGCGCAAATTGTAGTATTTAAAAATTCGTAGTAATGGCAGCAAAAGTATATTTTTTAGATGTAAAGGCGTGGGAAGAATATGGGTTCATAAACTCGAATATTGACACGGCTAAATTAAAGCCTATAATCCTTCGTATTCAAGCCACAAAGATTGAACCGATACTTGGCACCACATTATACAATAAAATGATTTCTGACGCACCTGTGTTTGAAGGAATCTATAAGGAATTGATGGATGATTATGTGATCCCTACATTGATTGCGTATGCAGATCGGAAGTACACCTTCCATGGAACGAATCAAATGTCAAACAAAACGGTTGGGAAAAATAATGATCAACACATTACGGCAAACAGTAATGAAGAAAATAATAATCTTCGTGATGAATTGGGGATTGATGCAAGTCAGTTCAGAAGAAAATTGATCGGTTGGCTTCAAGATAATAAAAAATTGATTCCTGAATACTACAACACACCAACGGATAAAGAACATCAATCAATTTCACCTTCCGAAGATAAAGATGATTTTTTAGGTAACTTTATGATCACATGAGAAAACCAAACGAAAAAACCCGAAAGAAAGTCAAGGACGCTTTAAAAAAATTAGAAGATGGCGATAAACGTAAACGTAACACTACGAAGGTTAATAGCGGAACTAAAGGGGTGGGCTGATGCTCATTCAATGGTTGAAGATTTTGGGTACGGTGATTTTCTTGAACTGTATTCAGAAGCAAAAAAGACCTATCCGTTTTTAATGGTCAACTGTTCAAATGCAACTTCTGATAAATGGTACATAAAATTTAGTTTAGAAGTAGGTGTTGGGGATTGGGTTTATGATGGCCGATCAAATTACAAGCGGGTTGAATCTGATATGATCGAAATACTTCGTGACTTCCAAAACACAGTTGAAGAATCCCCGCGTTGGCAATCATTTTGCAAAATAAACGGAGATATAACACACCGAAAGTTTGTTGAAAAAGGCGGTGACAAGTTCACGGGTTGGGGTGCCACAATAAATCTTTGGGTTAAAAGACGTTCAGGATATTGTCAACTTGAATCCATCATGCCTGAATATGATTTTGAATCAGGACGTGTGATAAATCCATCATGCGATTCTTCCACTTTTAAAAATTCAGATGGATCGTTTGAAGTTGAAATTGCAAGTGGTGGTGAATACACATCCGAAGATGTAGTCAATTCAATCAATGGGGTGCCACAAGAAGCTGTTCCATCAAATGTGGGCGTGAACTATCCGTTCATCTGTTTGGATGCGAATGTGACCGTTAATGATGATGATTATGGAACTGTTGCAAGCGGTGGATCAATCAATGTTGATGTTCAAGATCAGGATGGTGATGATTCCGGTGAATTGGTTGGTGGTATTTGGGTTGTTCCATTTAGCAAAAAAAGGATTTATGTTGATCCTTTTTGGACTGGTCAAACAACATCCTATGCGGATGGTGATGCTTATTGGCGAAAAGTCAACGGTGTTGGGAATATACCCAGTTCAGGCGGTAGTGATCAAATGCGTTTACAGTTTGGTAGTCAACACCTTTTGGTTCCTGACAATGTATTTGGGAATAAGTTTAATGTGACGGGTGTGACGGGTGGATATTATGATCCTTCTGATGGATTGTATTATGACGCTAGTGGCGTTTTGACTACACGTGAACTTGCTTTTCCTGATGAATTAGGTATCAATCATTTGATTCAAAGACTTGTTCAAATGACACAAAGCGGATCAAGAACTTGGTATGATTGGTGTTCACATGGACTTGACCTAACAATTGGGGACTTCTCTGAATTTTATCTTCCTTTACTTTCTGAAATGATGTATTTTGGAAATTGGGGCATCCCAATAGGTTATAGAGATAATGACCCGTTTGAATGGGGTGGCGGGTTGAAGTTGTTATCCGAAACATATCTTGGTTCAGGAACTTCAAGCGCATTTGATGCAGAAGCATATTCACACTTTAGATCTACACCAAAAGCAAACAGCAATAAAGCAATATTAATTAAGCCAATCGACATTGAAGCAACGTTTGGTTAAATAGTAAATTATGGCAAAATATAAATTTGATAATTTCCGTGCAGTTATAAGTGACCCTACAATAGTTAAGAATGGGCATTCTGGGGGTGTTTTTAAGAATGATAATCTAATTGGTTATTATTCCGACGTTGAGTTAAAAACAAACGGTTTAGTGGATTCTATTACACTTCGTTTTGAAAGTGATGAAATGCCAGATTTTGCAACTTACCCAAATATGATTGATGCAATTGATAATTGGATTGACAACCGAATGAATGAACATTTAATTGAGGAATAATGGGTGATTTAACAGGACTAAAAGAACTTCTTGAAATAGGAAGCCCAGCGGCTTATATTATTGCTTTCATATTGTTGTGGTTTCGTTTAAAAAAAGCATTTACAAAATTCCTTACTGAATATGAAAACAAACTTGTTAAGAAGGCGACGGATAAAAACAATGAAACCATTAAAGAGGTTGCCAAACTGATTACAGGTGAAACCGCACAAATGTATCAAGGGATGATGATGTTTATTGAAGAAATTGAAGCGCGTTCACAAAATAGCGATATTGTAATTAATCGGCATTCAAAAATTCATAAGTTTTTATTAGGTAAAATAAAGGAACATAATGATAAATTGGGATTTGAACCAATTGATAAAGAAATTGAAGAATTATTAAATAATTAATTTTTCCCGTTGATCGCTCAAATACGGGGTTTAGCGTGGGGTTTGGTGTAAAAACTGAACCCCTTTTTTATGCACCATTGTGAAATAAAGTAAAAAAACATTTGCATTATTGTGAAATAGTGTTACATTTGTACCAACAATAATTATTAATTAAACAATTCGGAAAATGTCAGAAAGAGAAGACAACACTACGGTGTGGAAAATTCACAAATTACGCAATAAATTACAGGATTTCATTGATAAACGACAAACAATGTCGGCAATTGATCAACGTAAAACAATCAAAAAATTAAATGCGGATGCAAAGCAACTTTATATTCATGCGCACATTGAAAACAAAGGTGATATTGAAAAAGCATTTGAACATGGTTTTGATGAAATGATTGAAATTCAACACCATTTGTTGATGATGGCATCATTTTAAATTTGCCCCTAACTATTGCCGAACCTCACCAAATATCATGGTGGGGTTTGGTTGGTATAAATCATAAATACATATTAAAATGAAAGCAGAATTTAATCAATTATCAAAACTTATTGAAAAGTTAGAATTGAAACATGAAAAAATGGATGAAACCTTTTGGGATCGTTCGGAAAAATGGCAAGAAAGTGATAAGGGAGTTGAACATGAAGATAAGATGAATGATTTGGAATCAATCATTGGGGATTTAAACATGGCTAAAGACGAACTTGAAGAATTAATTTAATTATGGCAACACGATTTAAAACAATAGTTAGTAACGGTGATGGGTTTTCAATACATTCATCATTCAAAAACGCGTGTAGTGATTACGGATGGAATTACGAATCATACAAAGGGCGGTTTCAATCACAAATAGGTGATTACACGATCAAAAAACATCCGGAAGGAACAACAATTGATTGTTTAGAATTAATCAATTTGGTGGCGCGTGATGGTGTAAAAACATCCATATCAAAAACGTTTGATTCAACAATTGCTGAAAACATTTATCTAATTGAAATTTCAGGATATAACAAAGAATATAAAATACAATTTACATTTGATGTAATCCGGGAACCTGCAAATGAAGTTACAACAGACAGGGGTGTTGAGGTGATTGATGGGGAACATTTTTATGATGAACTAACATCTGTATTATCCATTTTTAAATGGGATGATGAAAACCCTTTTGCAATCAAATTTGATGCATACACGGAAAAAGAATTGTTGAATTTAATAACTTTAGACTGATGATAAAAAAAGCGATTAGTAAAGTAAAAACAGTCCAGGGATCAGGAACATTTGAAAATGCAAATGGTGTTGATTTAGGTAATGGAAAAATTGGGTTTTTCAAATTTGAATATACATTTGAAGATGGTGAGAGTTTAACGGCAAATCATAAAGGTGAATCATTCAAAGTGGGTGATGAGGTTGAATATGAAATTGTCAAAAAACATGATCAATATGGTAATTCTGGCCGGGTTAAAAAACCACAACAACAACCATACAATGGTGGAGGTTCAAAACGTGGTGGGCAATCACAGGCTGCATTTGCCCTTTCGTATGCGAAAGATATTTACATGACCACCACCGACAACCCAAAACCACCTAATGAAGTGGTTGATGATGTTACGGCAATGGCAGATGGGTTTTTGAAATGGTTAAATGCAAACCAATAATTGCATAAATGTTAAACACAAATTGAGTAAAAATGGATTTAAAAGAATTAGTACAAAATGTATTGGACGGTGAAGAATCGGGGCTTGTTGCCTTAGCTGTTTTAAAAGAACAATTGAACATCATTAAGGAATGTATAACACAAGTTGAACCAACGGCATTTGATGAGGCTGAATCATACGGTGAAAAGAAATTCAAACATAAAGATTTAATGATTGAACGGCGTAATGGTAAAAAGAATTTCAATTTTAAAGGAATCACTGAATGGCAACAAGCGGATGCGACCAAAAAAGCAGTTGAAGCAAAAGCAAAAGCCGCATATTCAAATTATGAAAACAATGTTGAATCAGTTACACCAGACGGTGAAATTGTACAACTGCCTATTGTTACATATTCAAAAGATTCTTTGATCATTAAACGTATTGCGCATGAAAGTTAAGGTATGTAAATGCTTAGCTAGGGAACTGGCATCAAAACAAAAATGGGAAGATTGGAAGCACGCCCAAATTCAAAAAGATGCACAGAAAATTTTTAATAAAAACGCTAAATTTTAGAATTGTGAAAACAGATAAAGGATTAAAAAAACTTGCAGAAACACTCGGTGATGCAATTAAACAATTGAGTGAATTATCCCGGCCAGTTGAGGGTTGGTATAACGGAGAACGAAACGAATTACACTTAGCATATTATGATGGGGTTGGTTTTAGATATGGTTTTAACCGTGATGGGGATTGGTTTTGTGGAGCAATAGGTCGCAGGGTTTTGGATCATACATTGAACCGTATTGATGATGATGAGGTTGAAAGTCGTTTAATTGATGAGGCACTTAGAAGAGGGTTTGTAGGCACTGTTGGAATTGAAAAGTTTGGAAACAATGGTAAACCTCGAATATTACAACCTCATGGTGCTCCATTAATGTATTTCCCGGAATCAAATAAATTAACTTATTTCGGTTGGGATATTTATAAAAATGGCAAATGGGCAAATATCATTGAGAACATTGAACGGAGTAAAATTGAAATAAAAATTGGTTCTATTGATGTTGAAATATCGGTTTCCGAAGGCGTCAGTTATAAAGCGTTGGCAATATCGGTTGCGCGTGTTATAAAAGATGAATTTGGTGGACACAACATAGAACCATTCATGCAAGAATTAAATAAACAGTTTAAATCTTTCATAGAATAATAAAATTAATTCATACATTTGTGAGGGGTTTACAGGTAATGCTGGCGTTTAACCGAATTGGGCGTCCCTTTCCTTTTTTAAGGAAACACAATTCAGGAAGGAAATACAATTTGGAATCACGGTGTTTTTGAGGGCATCATTATAAACAAAACTCAATTCAGAAATATTCCAGAAGACAATAAAAGATTGATTTAAACCTATGCGCTGTTACCCACATCATAGGACTTGCAAACAACTACGGTTGATACTTTTAAATCAAATGCAAAAGCGGTAAATGGTTGGAGAACTTAATCCGCACGTTGAATAAAACGTCAAGGGGCAAATGCTTTTAATGTCAGTTATCAATTAGATAAACAACTCTTGTAGAGTATTTGCAAGGGTAAAGGGGAAATAGTAATCAAAAACTAAAAAATGGAAACAATAATTGAATTTAAAGGTATAAGATTGAGTAGGATACACAATAAAAGTATTTGGGTTTATGGTGGATTTGCACGTCAATCAAACAATCAAGATTGCATAGTTGTTAAAAACAAATCAACGTATAATGGGTGTGAACCTGTACAAATTAAACAAGGTACGGCTTGTCAGTTTAGTGGCCTTTTTGATAGCAATGATGATTGTATTTACAGAGGTGACAAAATAAAAGTAATGGATGGATCAAGTTGTCATGGTGAATTTTATGTTTTGGTAAATAATGGATGTTTTGAAACAAGTGATGGTGAATTATTACGAGATGCAATAGATAATTGCGAATATTCATTACACGTCAGCGGTAATATTTATCTATAAAATTTCAGAATGTAAAGAGGTGATCATATTATCAAACGAATTTTTAAAAATAAAAAACAATGCAAAAATTAACAGTTGAAAAAAAAGCAGAAAATGCAATAATTTGGATAGAGGGATTATTTAAGACAGATAAAAAACAAGGAAGTAATATGTTGGGAAGTGTTGAACACGGTTTTTGTTGTCTTGGTTATGGTTGTCAAAAACTTGGTAACATTGAATTTTTATCATCAGATGAATATAGTGAGAAATTTATGCAATCGGTGGGTTTGCATTCAGAACAAGGGCAGTTTATTGAAGGGCTTTATGATGCGCGTGATTCATTAGCGGAATTAAATGATTCTGGTGAATATACATTTGTTCAAATTGCGGAAGTTATAAAAGAATGTGCATCAAATTTATTTGAACATGATGTTGCAACTTTGATAAACAAACATTATCATTCAGATAAAACTTTGCATTTGAATTTGAAAAAATGTTGGTTTGATATGATTCAATCGGGATATAAAAAAGAAGAATATCGTGCAATAAAAAAGCATTGGATAAGACAATTAATAAATAAGCAATTTAGTTGGGATTGTTCAACTGTTGAAGATATAGAAATGCACTTAACTTGTTGTGCAAATGCATTTTTTAAAAAATTTAATACAATCACATTTTCAAATGGATATGCAAAAGATCGTGACCAATTTGTCATTGAATTAAAATCAATAGAGATAAACACGGGCAATGTTGATTGGGGAGCGGTTGAAGGTGAAAAGTATTTTGTTTTAAAATTGGGGGAAATAATATGATACCAAAAGAGTTTATAAACGCCATCCAATCAAAGATTGATTCATTAGATGATGGTGATGTCAAAGGGGTTTTAATGTGGTCAGAGTTCAAAGAGTTTTCCGAGAACTGGAAGCCAAAAGGAAAGACCATTGAAGAACGAAAGGATGCTTTCTATAAAGAAGTAGCCGAATACAAATCTGTTTATTCAGGCGCAATGCTTCGTGAGTTTTACGACTATTGGACTGAATCAGACGGTAAAACAAAACTTCTTCCATTTGAGAAAGCAAAAAAGAAACGTGCATTTAATGTGAAGTTGAGGTTGGGGACATGGTTCAGAAATTCAAACCAATCAAAAGAAGCTAGTTCGGAACAATTCAAACCAAATGATAAAACTTACAACAGATGATCAATTCAGTCAGCGAAGCAGGAAAGTTGCCACCACAGTCAATTGAACTGGAAGAAGCTGTTCTTGGAACTATGCTTCAATATCCAAACGCTTTAAACGAAGTGTTTTCATTGTTAAATTCAGAATCTTTCTATAAGCCTGCGCATGGTGTTATTTTTACATCAATCAAAGCACTTTATGATTCGGGAAAGGAAGCCAACATATTAACCATTACAGAGAAGTTGAGGTCAAAAGGTGAACTTCAAATTTCAGGTGGCCCAGGTTACATTGCGGGCTTAACTAATAGAATAACAGGAACGGAAGGCCTTGAATATCATTGCTTCATTTTAAAGGAAAAACAGATTGGACGTGCTCAAATTGCTTTTGCAGCAGAATTGATGAAGAAGGCGTATGATGAAACTGATGACGTGTTTGATTCTATTGAATTTATGAGTGATGAAGTATTCAAAATTCAAAACATTGGTAATGTTGAACAGGATTTAACCAATGAAGAACTTGCACAAATGATGATGCAGGACATTGAACGCGCAGCAAAAGCGGAAGGGATCACAGGAGCACCAACAGGGTTCAAGGAGAAGGATAGATTGTTTGGAGGTTGGCAAGATTCTGATTTGATTATACAAGCTGCGCGACCTGGAATGGGTAAAACTGCCAACATGCTTTGCGAAGTGTTTAATATGGCTGTTCTTCATGGGAAAACGGTAATGGTTTTTTCATTGGAAATGTCTGCAATACAATTATTCAAAAGGCTTGCTTCATTAGCCACTTCAATTAATGCTTCTAAATTTAAGACGGGCAAAATGTCGGCTGATGATTGGAATGTTTTTCATTCAAGGATAAGTCAGATCATAACAGATAAAATACTTATTATTGATAATTGCTACACTCTTTCACAGATCAGGAATAGAGCAAAGAAGGAAAGGATGTCAAGACGTGTTGATTGTATTTATGTTGACTACCTTCAAATAATGGAAGGAACTGGTAAGAATCAAAGCCGTGAACAAGAAATCAGTTCTTTTAGTCGTGGTTTAAAGAAGTGTGCGAAAGAATTATCATGTCCAGTGATAGCATTGTCCCAATTATCAAGGAAAGTTGATGACAGGCCAAATAAACGGCCTAAATTGTCAGATTTAAGAGAGTCGGGAGCCATTGAACAAGACGCTGATATTGTTATCTTTCTTTACCGTCCGAATTATTATAGTGAAGCAACACAGGGTGAAGAAGATGTTGGGTGGTTTATTGTTGCAAAGCACCGTAATGGATCGTTGATGGATATTAAACTTCGATATGTTCATGAGCGGACACAATTTTTGGATTATGAATCAACAGAATTATTTTAATTATGGCTTATAGAGTACTAAATTTATACGCTTGTTTAGGCGGTAACAGATATTTGTGGACTGATTGTGAAGTCACTGCGGTTGAGTTAGACCCCGAACTTGCAAGAATGTATCAAGAAAGGTTTTTGAATGATACGGTTATAATTGGGGATGCACATCAATATTTATTGGATCATTACAAAGAGTTTGATTTTATTTGGTCAAGTCCACCATGCCCTTCACATTCAAGGGCTAGATTTTGGGGGAGTAAAGGGGGGCAATGTGACCCGGTTTATCCTGAAATGAATCTTTATCAAGAAATATTATTCTTAAAACACTTCTTCAATGGGAAATGGGTTGTTGAAAATGTCAAGCCTTATTATAAGCCATTGATTCAACCTTCCCAGGATTTAGGAAAGCATTTTTTTTGGTCAAATTTTCATATCCCAAAATTCAAAACTTTTAGTGCCCATTATGAATCACAATCCGAAATTGAAGACTTTCATAAGATTAATCTAAAATTTTATAATGGCTACCAAAGAAAAAAAAAGATTGCAAGAAATTTAGTTCATTATGACACTGGTCTTGAAATATTCAAGATTGCAAGAAATATTGAACAATCAAATAATGTTGAACAAACAAACCTTTTCACATGACAGCTATTGAAATGAAAACCGAACTTGAAACAATTCTTCATTCCGTTGCGGTAGGTGACCGATCTATTGATGATGGAAGTGAAAGAATCATGATGATGTTCAATCAATATCAAGTTGGTCAACAAACCACCATATTTGATCCAGTGACACATCATGAACGAAACATTGGGAAGTTTAGTGGTTCCGATTATATCAAATCAATTGACGAACCGAGATTAAAAAAGCAATACATTGTGATTCGTGATCTAATGCAAGATGGTAAGTGGCGAACGCTTCAAGAAATAGAATCAAAAACAGGATATCCACAGGCTTCAATTAGTGCCCAACTTAGAAATCTTCGGAAGAAGTCTTTTGGCGGTCACAATGTGGAGAAGAAACGCCGTGGTAATACATCAAGCGGTTTATTTGAATACAAATTAATAATTAACGATTCACCATGTGAGCACGAAAACGAAAAACTTTATCAGGGTGATGGTTTTGTTTATGCTGTTTGTCGTGATTGCGGTGAAGATTTAGGATGAAAATATGAAAAAGTTTCACAAACTGGTTGAGACAGCCAAAGAGTTAACCCGCATTAAGGATGCCCGTTATGGTTTATTAGTTGAATGGCTTACACCAGTAGTAAGGAAAGAAGTCAAAAAGAAGATTGATGTCCACCTTGAACGTATATCTTCCCTTCATTCTAATTTGGGGAAGGATAGCACGGATGAAGAACGGAAACTTGTATTCCTTTTGCAGCAACATGAAATGATCAAGATAAAGGCTTTGAATGAAGACTTTTATAATTCAATTAAAATAAACGACAAATGAAAAAATTAACATGGGATAATGCCAAATTGTGGAGTAGTAAAGCAAACGGAAATAAAAAAGAAAATGATGCTAAGTGGAGTTGGGATTGTAATTTTAAATTAGATTTTGATGGTGATGTTGTATCTTTTATAAGCCGTTTTTATCCCCCACATTATCATAGTGATGGTGATTACTGGGAAGGGTGGGTAAAGGTTTTAGTTTTTGATAAGTATGTTATGGAAAAGCATTTTAAGTGTGATGATTTAGATACTTTAAAACTTGAAGTTGAGGGTTTTTATAAACATTACAAAGGGATAATAATATCTAAATTTAGTTAGATGCAATTTCAATTAAAACTAAACACATCAGAACGTCAGAAGGCAATTGACCGATTTAAGAAGCTTTTGGATGAAGAAGCAACGGTTGAACTTAGAAAGATTGTAGGCACCCGCACACTTAGTCAAAACGCATGGCTTCATGTCCTTGTCACTCTTTATGCTATACACTTTGGTTTGATGCGAGAAGAAGCCAAAACATTATTGAAAAGGGAATGTCCATTCATGCGGTATTCAAAAGTAATTGGAGAAGATCAGGATGAAGTGGTTTTTCTGAAACAAACATCCCGACTTGACAAAAGGGAGTTGGGGGAATTTATTGAATGGATTTACGATCACTCTGCAAAAGAAATGTGTGCACTTCCTTCACTAGAACAATACAAAAAAAATAAATCGACCTATGATCAAATAATTAGGTCACATAAACAGTACTTATGAATAAATATAAACCGTCAAACGGAACATCAGGCGAATATTTTATGCAAGATTTTTGTTATCAGTGTGTCCACGATCATTCGCCAACTGAAAAGCATTGTGAAATTATCACACTTACAATGTGTTTTGGTGTTGATGATCCTGAATACCCATCAGAATGGATTTATGATTCCAATGACAAGCCAACTTGTACTAAATTTAAAAAATGGGATTGGGGAAATGGAGATGATGGATGGAACTTTCCACCTGAACCACCAAAACCACCTAGTGATGATCCAAACCAATTAATGATTCCTTATTCAGTTTGGGAACTGTTGGGTATTCAAGGTGATATTTTAGTCACAAAAGGTTGTATTTTAGAAAAATCCTTATTTGATAAACCATGAAAGTAAAATTGAAAAAGTGTAAGAACAAGGAATGTGGTTTGATGTTCAGACCAAAAAGATTGACCACGGAAGTAGTTTGTTCCTTCCAATGTTCTATTGATTACGCTAAACAGAAACGTGAAGCGGAAGAATCAAGGGAATGGAAGAAGACCCAAAAGGTAATGCGCGAACAATTGAAAACAAAGTCCGAGCATGAAAAAGACCTTCAAAAGATATTCAATGAATTTATCCGTTTAAGGGATGCGGGTCAACCTTGCATTAGTTGTGGATCAATTGCGGGAACTTATACAGTAAATGCCGGGCACTATTTCCCTGCGGGTACTTATAAGAATCTAAGATTTGATGAAGAAAACGTCCACAATCAATGCGTTCATTGCAACCAACATAAGCACGGTAATATTTCAGAATATTCAATACACCTTCCAAATCGAATTGGTGCCATAGCTTTTCAATTATTGACAGAAAGAAGACTTGTGGAACGTCATTATTCCATCCCTGAACTGATTGAATTGAAAGTGATCTATAAGGATAAGATCAGACAGATGAAAGGAATAAAATAATTTCCTAACTTTGGATAACGCTAAATGAATGAAGTTATCCGAAAAAATATCTACCTGTAAGATTTGCAGGGAAAACGCCAATTGGATTGATCCAAACAATGCGGATGACCTTTTTCAACAAGCATGGCTTGACATTTGGGAGTTTGAGCAGCGAAACCCAATAAAGGCTTCCCAGGTTAGGAATTACAAGTCATACTTCTTCCGCACACTTAAAACGAGAATGTGGAACAATGCCAAAGCCAAAAGACATTTTTTAGACATAGACTTTGTAAATGAAAGCAAGGTTCAAGAAGTTGAAGAATCTGATCCGAATACACCTTCCGAAGCCTTTCTTTTAGAATGGATTAATTCATCCCCTGAAAACGAAATTGACCACTTTTATAAAAATATCATTACCTTAGTGCTAAGATGTAAGAACAACAATGACGCAATCAGAATGTTAAAGATGTGTCGGAAAGAATTTTATTCCCATCTTAAAAACGCTAAACAAAAATTAAAAGATGATTTTATTTTATCTTCAAATCTTGACCACATTCATAGGGATTCTATGGTTTGATGTGTTTGGGATTCACCGAAAACTTTTATCCTTTTTAGGAAAAAAAGAATGGGATGATCTAAAGCCGTTCACTTGCTTCTTCTGCTTATCAAACTGGATAGGTGTTGGGTTAGCAATAGGATATGGTTTTGCTTCTCAACAGTGGATTGAAATGGGCTTGTTTATTGTTCAGAATGTTGTTGTAACTCGCATTTTAGATGTAATATTTGGATATGATTCCATTAAGGAGAAATAGCCGAATGGTAAAAATTAAGGTTGAACGCTTTAGTGGCTATCAAAGAAGCACTTTCAAAGCATTACAATCATTGAAGAACAAGAAAATTAAGTTTAGAATAATATTGAACTAATATGGGCTACACTGTAAACACGAAATCAAAGGATGAATTAATCCCTTTAAAAGCTGAAAAAGAAATCCTTGCAATCAGAAGGGATATTGAAAAAAACGTTCAGCACCGTGGAAAGAATTATGAAATTTGTTTTTCGGCATACACTGAAATTCGTGTTTCATTTGGTTATCCAAAGCCAAACGCATCATGTAGAACGGGTTGCATTCAGCAAATGAATAGAACATTGGCCAACTGGTTAAAAATGTATGACAAGCAAGGATCAACAGGTTCAGAGCCTATCAAAATCAATTCATCAAACCCATCTTTGAATGATTTAATCAAAGGTGAATCAAATGGTCAGTTAATTCCTATCCAAGATCGAATTGACAAGCTTGTTGACAAGGGTTGGTTAGCTTTACGGAATGAAGTGGTAAAGAATATAGGGGAAGAAGGATATAATGCCTTAAACAAAGGGAAAGTTGTTTCAAAGGTTCAGTTAGCAAAAAGTCTTTTGGGGCTATAAATAAGTAAATTAATCACCTAAATATAAAATCAAATGAAAGTAGAAGATTTTGAATTAAAGAAGATCAAGATTGATTCAGGGGGTAAGGTTTCCGTGTCCTACAAGAAAGTAGTTCGTGACGGGGATGTTGTCTATGCTGATGATGTCGAAATGACTTCACCAAGAATTGCGCATCCTGATTTGGAAAATGCGATCAATGGACTTAGAAACCTTTTAGCGGATGCGAACGAACTTCGTGTTCACCGTAAGGAAATTAAGATCATGCCAAAGATCAAGAAAGCTTTGGATCATCCCGAAGTTCAGCGTTATTTTGAATTACTTGATGATGAAGTGTATGGTTCCGTTCATGTTTCAGGGGTGTCGATCCAAGGAACAATTGAAGAAGGTTCATGTGTCATCACTGGAAAGCGTGACATCTTACACACAGGGGGCGCACTCAATTCACCAAAGATTTCCTTCAATGGGGATTCGTTCGGATTTGAAGACACCTTGAAGAACCGTGTCCAGGTCATCATCAAAGAAGCTTTTGAATACGTTTTCAAGAACAAGTCAACAACACCGGAACTTTTCGGAGAAGATGAAGAAGCTGCATAAGCAACCCGACAAGGTAAAGTCCTGAATAGTTCAGGCAGTTAATATTTTTTTTGCTTTGGGGAAGTGTCAGTCATTCAGCATTTCCCCTTTTTATTTTAAATTGAGCGCATGAGCGATAAATCACAAATATCTAAAGAGTATAAACAAGACGAATTTATTAAAAAACATTTACAAGCATACGCAGATAAAGGACGTAAATTAGCAGATTTTAACCTTGATGAATTGTTATTTTCAAGACAACAGGCAGCGATTGAATGGAGCAATGCGCAAACGACAGAAGAACAAAATACATGTATT
>CBCXTS010000017.1:0-14643 GCA_965178085.1 Alphaproteobacteria bacterium
TTGTGTTTGCCAGTATGGGTGATTGAACAACTGTTGAGAACATCAAGTGGAAAACAAATCCTAGTTCAACAAGCACGAAAAAAGCAAAGAGCCAAAAAAGGGCAAAGAATACAATGGCATCCAAAAATCAAGGCATTGCATCAACAACTGGAAGAACGAACACCTACTGATGATCCCAAAAAAAGAAGAAGGAAGAACCCACATACAATCAGTCAGTTCTTCATCGACAGGGATATACCAGCAACAATGTTTGAAAACGTCTTGATGGTCAAAATAGACGATGATAGCCTTGCTTACTTGCAAGGCTATTCAGATCACTTAGGCATTGAAATTGAACCAATGGGGATGATGGACTTTGCTCACATAATGTCTGATGATTGGGATCATACATTCATTGAGTTGCACGAATTGTTTGATTAACTCTCAAACGAAAGCGACTTTAATTCAATCATCACATAGGGAACAAGGGTATCAACCATATCATCAAGCATTTCGGCAAAAACTGTTGAAAACCACTCTGATCGATCATTTTCCATCAATTGAATTATATCTTCATCAGTAATTTCATCGTCAGTTTCAAGTGATGCCTTCATCAAAGTAATAAAGCGATTTTTGTTCTTCTGGTTGTATTGCCACCTATCTGGCAAGTTCTCTGTAAATCCTTTGGTATCATCAGACCAAGCATCCAAAGTGTTGTCGAATGTTTGATGCAACAAATCAGCCAAACTATCTTGATGATGCAACGCATTAAAATCTCTATCTCGTTTTGGTCGAACCCATTGCGTTACCCATTCTTCAACTGTGAATTGAAAACATTGTTGCATCAGATCAAATGGTTTCAAAGATTTCCAGCCTTCCAAAAAGTTGAGATTATCCCAGTGAATGACTGTTTCTTCAACCGTTCTATTTGCTTTCAAAAACTCTTTTCGCCTACGTTGATTTTTCAATGCTTTGGCTTGCTTTTTCTTTTGCAATCGTCTTTGTTTATTCTTCTTCGCCATCGCTATCCCCTTCATTCATATCATTGCTCATTTTAGCCATAAGCATTTGACAAACTGAATACTGTACCGAATGCATTATCTTCAACGCATTGATTTTCATATCATCATCACATATCAATTCAAACCAAGTTCCGTTGATTGGTGACTGTTCATCATTGAATAGAGTTTCAAGATATATATGCAAATACAACCCCATATCTTCACCACAATCCGAAATTGCGTATCTCAACTCTTTTGCTAATTGATATGATGTTCGAATTGTTTCAGTGTCTAATTCTTCTTCTTCATCGCAAGTGTGATCCATATACATCATACGCATTGTGGAAACAAATCTTTCCACAATGTTAGTCAAATCCAGTTGTTCAACTGGTTCATCAATGTCTGTTTCATTGTGTAGCGACACAATCCTAAAATCTTTATCGTTGTCTTTCATCGTATTCTCCCTTTGTTTTTTAAATCTCATTTCCCCAACTGATCCAGCCTTCCCTTTCAGACCTTGCAAAGATTTCCAAATAACCACCCTTAGATCGCTTTTCAATCAATTCATAACTCTCTATTGGTTTTGCTGAATGTCGCCCTTTCTCAGCAAATACAACTGATGGAATAGAGCGATCATCAGTCTTTGGTTCTGTTGGTCTTTTTCCTTTGGTTGCAAACAAACAGATTTCGTGCTGACCACGAAAGTATTGCCCCAACCCAATTGAAGGCTTTACCCATACAAAGTTCGTTTTGTATGTAAAACCCAATGCTTGAATAAGGAATAGCCCATCGGCAAGGAAATTGTTTGTTACCCACATATACATATGAGCATTTTCATTGATGCTGTCCCAATGTTCGCACCTTAGAATGGTGCGAACAATGTCGGGTGTTTTCATAATTGGATAATGACGATCAGCACCCCTTTTGATTTTTCCACCACCCCTTTCATAATATGGTGGATCAATCACTACTGTTTTTATATCTGTCATTCTTCATCCCATCTTTCCAACTGATTTTCTTCATCATTCCAAATCATTACAATTGGTTGATGCTCACCCATATATGGTATCGCTCTTAAAGTATTGAAATCAATCCATTCAACAGCCGTTGTATATGCATCGTGACCTTCTTCATATGAACCACTGTCTTGGTTGTCTTTGGATAGGCTGGCAACCATCAAGTCATAACTGTATAGAACCTGTTGATTAGTATCATCAAATCCGACAATCGCTGGATCAAAGATTGAACGTGGCTCTAAAACTATGGCTTTATTTGACTTATTGACCATTTCCATAATTCTTGAATTGTCATTGCTCATAATACTCTCGTTCTTTTTCCAGTTTCATCAATGATGTGAATATACTGTGGTGGCAAATCATCATTGATGTATGAAAGTTCAATACAGTACAATGTTTTAAAATCTCTCATTTTGACAAGGTGTTCAATTGCCGATTGTTCATCATCGTAAACATCGCCCAATACATACTGGCTTGGATCGTCAGTAATCACCCATTTTCGGAATTGAACACCATCAATCGGTTTCGCTGTGGTGATGTTCCCATCTTTATCTTGATAGTAAGTGATCACACCATTTGCTGTTTTAATCTCAATTTTCTTCATTTGTATATCTCCTAAAAGTTCGACAACGTAAAACTTAGTACCATAGTTGATGATCTTTGTCAAAGATAACAATATAAAAAAAGGGGTATCCTTCCCCAGATACCCCTAAAAGAAAATTGCGTGTCTCAATTGCAATTTTCCAAAAGAACATTGACCAAACTTTTGAAATCAAAAGAGCAATCAAGATAAAAGATATATCACGTTCTAAAATAAAAAGACAGTGGCTTGGGGTAGCCACTGTCTAGTGAAGATATGTTGAAGGGATTTAAGGGTAGGAAAAATTAAAATCCAGTTGGCTTTTTTTGATGTTCAATCACCAATGCCAATGCCAAAATGTGTTTGCAAGCCTTTGCATCCTTTTTGTATTGGAATGCTGGACAATCGCAATATGCTTGTCCATTCGCCTTGATGAATGTCTTATATCGCTTTGCGTTGGTCATAGCATTACAAGACACTGTATTTCCGTTGTGGTACTGTTTGATAGTCCATTTGAGAATGTGAGTTGCGTTTGCTTTGTCCAATTTGTCTTGGTTTTGCTGAATAATTGCTTTTGCTGTATTCATTGTCAATCCTTTTGAGATAGGTTTTAGTTTGCAATTTGATTATAGCACCACACTATTATGTTTGCAATATATAATACAAAACAAAAAACACTTAGGACAATTACTGTCCGTATACTAGGCATTACAACGAGTGTTGATGTTTGTTATCCGATACTGGTTTTGCAATTCGTATTACATTGTGATACTACATAGTAGTCACACTGACATTATCCAAACCAACCCAACAAAAGGACAATCACAATGGATACTCAATACATTAAAAGCATCATTCCAGCATTGCGACAAGGACAAAACTTGGCTCACTGTGAAATGTTTGAAAAATACCTTCAATCACCAGTTCATTTCACAATGGATCGTCATTCTCAAAACGATTTAATTTTGCGTGGCAAGTCATTGGATTTTGAATGGATGCTACCATATTCATCAATGTCTATTCAGTTAGATAGAACCATTTCAATCAATCATAAAAGTGGTTTTCATACGGTGAAACTGGAAACATTGTATATCGGCATCAGCGATGTGAACGTACCTGTTGTTACAGGTACTCAAAAATTGATGGTCAATGACTTAGCAAACAAATTGATTTGGTTGCAAAACAATGCAACCAGTTGTGAGCAAGTCAATCAAGTATTAGCATCCCATAACGTCACTTGGTCGCTTTCAGACAAGGCTATACTGGGTGATATGGATTTGGCAATCCAGCACATTCGTGACTTGCTGAAACATGAAGGCAATGTAATTACCAATAATTATCTCAACACCCTTTCAACTGACGTTGTGCCTGTCAAAGCATTTACATTTTTCGTCACATTTACTGTTGTACGGAATGGCAAGGCTGAAAAAGGGTACGTCTATGACTGGGTTAACACTAGCCCAATGTTTGAGATTATGCAGAACGTAAATCGACAGTATTTTGAAGATGGGTTTAACAATGTGATTTATGGCTATGTATTCGATATGATCAAGGGCTTTACAAATGCTTGGCTCAATCAAAAAATATTTGAGAAGAAAGCAAAGCCAACACGTTCTCAAAAGCGAACAATCAGACGATCTCAAAAAACTGGCTCACCAATCCGTTTTCGCTCTCTAACGTATGATGTGAATGCTGGCAGTATGGTGACAACCAAAACAGTATCCGAAGGCTCTGAAGGTCAAAATACAGGCTGTACTGTCACACCCCACAATCGTTCTGAAACACACGCATTCACTTGGGTTCTTGAATGCAATATGTTGGACACTGAGATTGGGTATGATACAGTCGTAACCATCCCAAAACTGGAAAACCAATCGTGAAGGTGTTAAGACCACGAAAAGGGGCGAAAGTCAATGGTGGTTCTGATGCTAAACCAGTGGTCGGTCATATCAAAGCCTTGTAGGGCTTTGAGCGACAAATGTAAAATTATCAGAAATTAATTTGACAAGATCAGCCAAACGAACCAATTGTAATTACAACAAAAAACAACAAAAAACAACAATTACAATTGCAAAGCCCCCTAAAAGGGGCTTTGTTAATTACAATTACTGTCGGGATTGACAGTATATGGCTATCTTGCTATTATGTAGTAGAACACAAGCAAGGAGCGAACAATGAGAAAGACAGCATACCCATTTGACAAGTTTGTCCAATGGCTACAAGAGTACAAAGAAATTAGTCCACTGACAGCAACTGGATACGCATCACAATGTAGACGAATGATCAGATCGGCTGGTGTCACTGATGTGTGCAACATCAAGTTTTTGACAGCGATTGAACCCGATCAGATTGAGTTGTTTATCATTCAACAACGCAAACCATCACAAACCCCTTTCAGAAGGTCTTGGGGCTGTTTTAAACAGTTTATGAGTATCGAAGGGTATGAGATTGCTGACATAGCCTTAGATCGTGGCTGGGAAGATATACCAAAGCCTGTTGCCGATGCCATTCACGAATTGGACAGACAAGATTTTCCATTCAGATTGATACCTTCAATGAAATGGAAGATCAACGAACAAATGACAAGAGTTTTAGGACAGAATGTTGTTGAGTTGGATGAACGCAAAATTGTCCTACCAACCGATCCACTGTTGGTAATTACTCAATGGGCTTATGGCACTAAGATGCCTAGTCCAAAAGACTGGTTGATACCTAGATCACCACATTCAAAATTACCAATGCCTTTGACGATGTTACGGAAGGTTGCTGGGATTATCTAAATTACAATCGGTTTTCAAATGTATAAAAGGGGCTTTTTGCCCCTTTTGTTGTTTTTTAGAGTGATCGCCACAAGTGATTGGTATCTATCTCTTATGTTATCATACTTTCATAAAGTGATAGGAGCATTGAAAACTATGAATAGTATCCCAGATTGGGCTTGGAAAGTTTTGCAGTTGTTTATATATGCCTGTTGCAGTTGTGGGCTATTGCAACTCACATCAATATAAAAAATCAAGAATTACGATTGAATACAATTGAAAATGACTTTGCATCGACAGAAAAAGAATTGGATGGACACCAAAAAGCAATTTCCAAAACTGAACAAGACATTGAGATACTTAAAGTTCGTATGGAATACGTTGTCAAAGGGATCGATGATATAAAATCAATGCTTGAAGAAGATCGGAGAAACCAAAAATGAGAAACTTTGATTATCCAAAAGCATACGAAGGATCGATGATGATCAATCGTCTTGCAACCATTGAAAGGGTTGCAAGGGCTTTAAGAGAGCAAATAGAACCGACAGACAATGTTCCACAATGGACACTGGCTAAGGTTGCAACAGCACAAGACAGATTGACCACAGCAATGCAATACTTATCGTCACGCATTGAATTACAAGACGAGTATGGCAACCTTGATATGAACAAAGTTTATCAGTCAATGGCAACTCTACCAGTTGTTCGTGACTACCTTCCATCAGAATACGATGTGTACCGAACAGATACCCACTACTGTATTGATGTTGCAACCGAACAAAAGTTGCAAAAGCAAAGACAATTCACCTATATGTTTGCCAGCCCATTATTGGTCTATGCTGGTGTAAAATTGGGTGGTAAAGTTGGAACAGCAGTATCTTTACTTGGAATTGCTTGTGGTCTTACCCACTATGCCCAACATCAATCAGTAGTAAAAGCACCTTTACGATAAATTAATTTAGGAGAACGATATGTTTTTGAATAAAAATGCACTTAGATACCAATACTTAACAGACATTTTAGGTGTTGATGAAAATGATTTAGACAATCAAGTAGATCAAGTTTTTGTTGCAAAATTGAGTAATGTCAAACTTTTGGTTATTGCTTTGGCTCAATTTGTAGATAATGGACTCCTTGATCCAAACCTTGATAATATGATTTCCAGTAGTCATTTTGATAATCAACCAGTCAATTCTTACGAGTTCGCATCACATCAAAATCAAATCTTATTTCCAAGTCTTGTATCTTTACAGGAAAAAGGTTTGGCTGATGTAATTGAAATTGAGCCAACATCATTACAAATGATGCAATGGGATGCAAGAGAAATGATGGTTGTTGCTGATTATTATGTTGTCTTACAATCTCATTTCAGTGAATACATCAACGCATACCAATCACACTTGGGTATGCGTAGCAACCCAGCAATTTGCAACGATGGACACATTTCATCCAGTGGATCATTGAACAACTATGAAACTAAAATGGGGAAAAAATGGCAACAGTCATACGGAATTGAAAGTGATCGTGGTGTTTGTACAAAGCACGATGGTGTTAAGGAAATGATCAGTTTGTCTAAATACAAAAAAATGAAACCAAAGGCTGTCAAACAGTTTGATCCCGACTTTGAAGGTGATGATGATTTGGTAACTTATCGTTCAAGTCGCCAGCCTAGTTTCAGCAAAGCACAACAGATTGCAAAGGCAAAAAAAGAAAAAGCCAAAGCAAAGAAGGCAAAAGCCAAAGCAAAGAAGAACCCTATGGTATCAGCAAGTGATTGGATGCAATGGGCAAATGGTTATGGCTTAGATTATACCGTTGACGATTATATGGATGAAGGGGTTGGTGAATTGCTGATCCACTTTGATGCCGATCAAGACGTTGATGGAACAATTATGTCTGAAAGTATTGCAATGGGTGGTTCAATCACTGGTGGCTACCACACTGGTGGTCAAATGACCATTCATACTGACGTTTATGTGGATGCTTAAACCGTATTAAAATCTTCCCTTCATTGATGTTGTTATGTTTTGGGTGCAAGTCTGATCCCCTTTTTGGACTTGCATCCTTTTCATTTTTTTGAAATTACAAAGCCCCAGTAATAGGGGCTTTGCTGTTCAAGTGATAATTAATTTGTAAAATATGTTTGCAAATCAAATAACACTTGATATAGTGTAGGGTGAGTGGTGACACTGGTCACATACTCATTCAATCTAACTCAAATCATCAAAATATAGGAAAATACAATGCCTTTTGATACTCAAAATTACCAGTTTGGACTGGAACACAAAACATTCATCAACTATGGAAAACAAGCACGAAACGGAAATGTCGATGCAATTATCCCAATCGCTGTCGGTATCGAACAAATACAAGACTTGGAAAGCCAATGGGATATGAAGGATACTATTCAATCGTTATCTATGGCTCACATCAATTTCACTGGAACACAACCTACATTCCAATTCCGTACTAAAAATGGACAAGGTACTGTTTGTAACATCACCCGACACGCATTGAAACAGTTGGGTGTATATATTCAGCAAGTGGGTTTGAGTGGTCGCAAAGTCAATCCATATCAACTGACTGAAAGCCTTTGCATTCAAGACGATGAATATAGACGAATTGCAACTGTACAATGGTCAAAAATGATGGGTGCAATGGATAAAGACGTATTGTTTCGCTCAAAAGTGATCGATGGTGTCCGTACAATCACAAGCATTCAATCAACATCATATGCCCCAATTCGTGACAGTGAATTGCTTTTGAAATTGCAATCTCAAAACCCCGAATTGCATTTTGTTGGTTCAACCGTTTCATCCATTTCATCAAATTACCGATTGATTGAGAAGGTTGGTGAATTGAAATTGAAAGAACCAGTCACAATGTATGACATTCACAATTCTGATGGTGGCTTGCGTGAATTGGTTGCATTTTTGAAACACTATATGTTGATTTGCACCAATGGAATGACCAGTGCCACCACACAATCGTCATTCAACAATCGTCACTATGGTGATCGTGAATTGATCGTTGGTCGCTTTGGTACTGCTATTGAAGATTTTACATCAGTTGATGATGGTTTCATTGCTGACTATATGAAGGCTCGTTCTACCGAAATTGACAATCTGTGGGAAATTATGGATTTTCGTTTGGGTGGTACATTGACTAACAAGCAAATGGAAAATGCCAACATCGCTTTCAACAGCAATTTGATTGCATCTGATAAAGGCACATTGGGTCACGCAATTGATACCCTTACACTGTCTGCACAAGGCGAAAAAGACCCATTCAATCGACACTTGTTGGAAATGAATGCAACTAATTTTATGAATGACATTTTTGCTGACTTGGATGCTGGTAAGGAACTCATTCCAGCCAAAGTCTTGGAAGATATGTCCTTGTAAAACAAGTCTGACAGAATACAGTATGCAAAGGGTGGGGTTTTCCACCCTTTGCCAATTAAAGGGGAATTACAGTGCAATTAAAAAAGAACATCATCAAAGTTGATATGCCACAATCTGAACATACAGAATATATTGCAAAGATCGGTGACTTTGCTCACGATTTTGAATTGACATATCCACAGTGGGAATTGAACCTTCCATCTGATTGGAAAATCATTGCGATTGTTGGTCAAAGTGGTACTGGAAAAACTGGACTGCTCAACAGTCTGAAAACACATCAAATCGACTATCCACAATGGAATGACAGACCAATCATCGAACACATTCACAAAAGCCCAAAATTGGCTTGTAAATGGCTTGGTAGTGTTGGGCTGAACACAATGCCTACTTGGTTGAAACAATACAGTGTATTGTCAATGGGGGAACGATACAGAGCAATGGCATCATACTTACTTGCTCGGTATGATGAATTGTACTTTGATGAATATACATCAACATTGGATCGTGACAGTGCTATGGCATTATCCACATCGCTACACAAGACAATCAATCGTGAGAATAAACGATTGATTGTAGCCACTTGTCATAGAGATATAATTGAACACCTAAAACCTTGCTATGTGATTGACTTGGATAAAGAACAAGCATTTTTCACAAGGGGGTTGCATCGGCAAGGCTCTAAAACGATTGAATTGGTTG
The DNA here is from genome assembly GCA_965178085.1 of Alphaproteobacteria bacterium. Taxonomy (GTDB): domain Bacteria; phylum Pseudomonadota; class Alphaproteobacteria; order CBCXTS01; family CBCXTS01; genus CBCXTS01. The sequence goes on from CBCXTS010000017.1 coordinate 9,439, forward strand.
AATGCCATAGATCATACTGGAAATACTTTGCACCACATCACTATCTAACTGGCGACATTCCAAACCATACACAAACATTCTTGGTTCGATGGAAGGAAACTGGCAAGATCATCGGATTTACAAGTTGTCATACCTTGCCTTCTGGTACAATGACAGATGCCTATATTGGTAGCCGAACAGTATGCTTACCCCAATTTCAAGGAATGGGAATGGGTATCAAAATCAATGAATTATTGGCTCAATACAAAGTTGGACAAGGAAAAAGATACTTTGTAAAAACAAGTCACCCAGTTGTCGGTGAATACCACGAACGATCATCAAACTGGCGACCTACATCAAAAAATAAAGTTGTTCGTAAAGATTACAGCACAAAAATTGGTGATTTTTACAATCGTGATGGTCGATCCGATTGGGAATTAAATCGGATCGCATACTCTCACGAATATATCGGTGGTTCTACTTGGGTTGACACATCACCAAAACAGTTGTCACTATTTTGATTTTTGGTCAATCCTTTTTGCCTTCCTTCTTTGTCTGACTTTTTTAACCCCACGAACAGCACCACCAATGCCACGAAACGTAATTCGCAAAATTGGATATGTATAGCCCAACACTGCACCACCAGCGATAACATAAGCAATTATTCTGTACTCTTGTGGAACATTGTCTATCCACATTTTCCACAAGTCTGAACTGGTCTTTTTGGCTGTATTCTGTAAGATTTTTTCAGCATCTTCGACAACCTTTTTATATTCCAATGCACTTTCAGTATTGTAGTCCATCGTTTGTAAAACATATTCCCACTTTGGAAAATCTTGAATATAATGTCCAGTATCTTTAACCCAGCCCAAAAAGTCTTTTTGAACACCTTTCCAAAAATCAAAAGCACTTGGTTTGTTTGCCAGTGGTCTTGCTTTTGCAATTAAGGTATTGACTGCTGTTCTATCCCAACCAAAGGCATAATGTGCCTTTGTAAGCATTTCAGAATAGCAAATGTATCCTTCAAAGGCATTACGCAAGCATCGATCCGTACCCCAATCTAAACCAGTCACATACTTATCCCATAGAGTTGGATCGTATAATGTTTTACTGCCTGTAAGACCATATGGTTGATAATAATTCATCATTCAATCCTATTTTTTCAATCTCAATCCCTTAGACTTGCGAACAGTTGTCTTTCGCTTGGGATTTGCCTTTCGTGCTTTTTGTCGCTTTTCCTGTTCAAACTTTTTACGGTATTGAGCAAGACTACTTGTTCTCGGTACTACTGGATTGCGTTTCGGCAATCCAGCCTTCACAGGTGCTTTCCTGTTGCGTTTTCGCACTCTACCCTTTGTCACTTTGCCAACACCACTGGAAATCCTTCTAGGATTGGATTTTTTGGCTTGCTTAGGTTGTTTGAAGAATGCAAAGTAAAACATTGTTCCACCAACTAACAATGATGTTCCAATGACACCCCATTGAATAAACTTTGCTCGTGTTGCTCGTTTTTTTGCTTTTTCAACTGCTGGTTCATTTTCATTTGTTCCATACGATGCCAAACTTGCTTGTGGGTTTTGTGGTTCTTCAATGTTCTTCCAAAACCAATACGAACTTTGAGTAACAGCATCAGCAACATCATTCATTTTATGACCAACTGCAACACTTTTCATCAGTTTCAATATATTGGCTGTTAATTCTATATTTTGCTTTGGGTCTGGTGTATTTGTAAAAAAATCAGCCCCTACAATTGCATCAAAGGTCGGTCGAAAAACTGTATCGTGAACAGACAGACCATTGTGATGATTTTCAATTGTTGACCAGTAGTAAATGTTAACCAATTCTTTTAGATTTTTAGGTGAATTGACTTTCAATTCAGCAAGTTTTTTCAGTGACTTTTTACCTTTTACTTGATCAAAAAATGAGTTTTGTCCTTGAACCTGTTGTACCCATTCTTCATTTGATGGGGCTTGATATGGATTGTTCATAATTTACCTTCTTCTGCGATTGATAATTGTTAATGTGATGAATAATAAACCTAGCCCAACACCAGCATATCCAACATAGGTTGGGATGAATACTCGTTTCATTTCCTTTTTGGCTATCTTCTTCAATTCAGCATCTTGAATAGAATAGTCCAACAAAAACTGTTCCTTCTGTTCTTTGTTGGAAAATGATCTACCATTGACTTTGTATTCATATTTTACAATTGGTCTGATGATAGCCATTCGGATTGGATCAATTGTATCTTGCTCACTGATGCCAATGCCTTGATTGATAAGCATACTGATGTATCTCAACACCGTTTGTATATCATTGCTACCAGTTGATTGACCTATGATTGGTTCTCGGTAAAACTCAATGTATTCAGCACTTGATTTATCTTTTGTAACAGGTTTTTGGCTTTCAAGAATTGAAATTACATCTCTATTCAAGGCTTGAATAAGCCTTAAATACTTTTCACGATCACTATCTGAAATGGTGCGTGACGTATCATCAAAATCAGTGTCTTTACCTAGATATGAACCAATCAAGTATGCAAAATTAAGCAAATCATTTTTAGAAATTATTCGTGCCTTGTTTATCTTTTGCAAAGTCTTGTCTTTATACTTTGCTGTTTTTCGGCTCAATCTCCCCTTGTCCGATAGGGTGACAAGGGGCATTTTATCTTCTTGTCCAAACTTTAACCAATCCCAATTCATTTGTTCCCCCATACTTTCCAAAAAATAAGAGATACAACTAGGATACTTGCCCCAATACTAACCCTTCTGATGTTTTTGCGACTTATTTGTGGTCTATAAAAGGAAACCCCTTTGGCTTTTCGATTATAGATTGCAATGTTCATCAAACTTTGGTTCAATTCTCGTTTTTGATTTTCATCATAGGTCTTTGATGAATAAGTCATTGAGTAAGTTCCACCCCAACGAACATTTACAGTCTGACAACAACGCAAAATTGCATCCGATAAATGCTTGTAGTTTGGGTTGTCAGTCAATAGATCAGTTGCAACCACTGAAAAATATGCTGGAAAATACAAAATAGACCATTGAACATCATTTAAATCAGAATATGATGGGCTATTTCGCAACCGACTGTTTTGCTCAAAATAACCATCGATCATTCCATTCCTTAGATCGTAGTATTCATCAGTTGTCTTTTGTTCTCCATTGTCACGATCTACTGCTACCAAAGCACAAACGATGTTATCAGCCATAAATTGAATATATTCGTCTTTGTATTGAATACCAAAATCGGCATATTCGACTTTACGAATAGCCCGACTTGTATTGGTTTCACAATTTCTTATCCAATCAAATGCTGACATTGCTACCTTCTTCTCAAAATTAAAACACTTGTACTAAGTATAAGCAATGTTCCAGCGATCCACCAAGTTGATCTAGGTATTTGAGTGATCGCATTTTTAGTTAGTAAGTGGTCACTTACTAACTCTCCCCATTCATTATATTTAGCACTTGTGAAATGAACACCATCATCACGATGCCCATTCATTGTAATTGGTCTTATGTCGATAAATCGAACCCTTTTAGGTAGGTTCGATTTCAACCAATTGCTTGTCCATTCGTGTCTAATTTGAACATCATTGCGAATTGCTGTTGCTGGGGATACCCAATAAACTTTCTTCACACCATAGCGATTTGCTATGTCCAATGCCTGTTGTACCGTATTGCCATAGGAAGGGCTTAAATTGGCATTGTTACCACCCAATGACAACACAAGCACATCAGCATCAGAACCAGCCAAAAGGCTCTCAAAACCGTTTTCAAGGTGCTTTTTGAGTGTCCAACCAGCAACAGGCTTTGATATGACAACAACATCGCCATTGCCTTCTAATTTCTTCTCTAAAATTGGAAAAACTGCTTGTGCGTGGCTATCTCCAAACAATGCATATCTCATACCATTTCCAGCACTGTATATCGGTTCAACATAGATTTTATCTCCGACATAGACAAATCCTTGATTGTTCCTTTGGGTTGATGGTCTTTCCAAAACGATGCAATGTATCTTCCTTGAACTTTGTAAGGTTCAAGGACAACACGATTTGCTTTTACATCGTCACTGTTTTTCAGTTGCAATTCAATCTTTTGTTCAGTCCGTTGTTTGATGTGCATACAAATCATATTCTCAATCAAACTCGGTTGAACATTCCGATCTAGCAATTCCAATAATTCTCTTAACCACATACTAATTTCGCTGAATGTTGATGTAGAACTTTGCTCTACGATATGTTTTCAAATTGTATGGTGCTGTTCCTTTTTTGCCTTTATGCACCCATTTTTGATAGGCATCTACAATATGTTCAGCAACTGCCATTCTCTTTTGTGGTGTGTTTTGACCGTAGAAATTATTCTTCACATACCTAGTAAAAGCACCTTCGGTATCTTTGTTGTCAATCTCGTCAAAAGCATCTTGAATAAATCGTTCATTTGGATTGGCTTTGAGCATCGATCCAACAACTGCCTTTACACTTGGTTTAAATGAAATTGTTCTGAATGATGATTTATCGAACTCACTTGGATCAATCTGTCTGAAACGATAGTATTTGTCGGTTTCATCAACACCACTGTTCGTATAATCGTGTTCTTTTAGCCAAGACTTTGCTCGTTTCAGTGTCCAGTATTGTTTTTTGAACATTATCGTTTGAATTACTGTTGGCATATTCTGCTCTCCATAAATTGAAAGTGGTGGGGATAATAAAACCCCCACCACCAACATTCAATCATACAATGGAAAATATAAGGTTTATTTGCGATTTTTGCGAACTTTACGTTTCGATTTTCTTCGCTTTGGATTTGCTTTGCGACCCATTTTCAAACGGTTCTTTCTAGGTGATTTTTTCTTACCAAGCACCATTTTTACACCAAAAATACCAAGAACAGCCAAACCACCAAACATTGCAATTCGTGTCCAGTCCATTCCACCTTCATTGGCAATCATTTGTTCTTCTTCTATTTGCAAGTCAATCATTGGTATCTCTGGATCACCAGTCATAGCATCTTGCAAAATAAAATCTTCGTCATCGGCAATTACTACATCATCACCACCTGTCTTGTCGATCTTCTTTTGAATACGGACTTTTTTGTAAGCCTTCAATTTACTTAACTTTGCTTGCAAACGATTGATGCGTAACTGTATAAGTGCTTTACGTTTTTTTCAACTTAGCCATTCTTTTTTTCTTTTTGAGTAACTTAATTTTTGCTTTTACTC
>CBCXTS010000018.1:0-161028 GCA_965178085.1 Alphaproteobacteria bacterium
AGAGCTTTGTTTTAACCATGTTTTGATACTTTCTTTATTAAAAATATCAGGCAAATTTGCCAATGCATATTTGGCGATATTAATCTCTGTTTTATCTGTAAAATGCTCAGGCATAAAACTATCAATGATGTTAGCCCACCTTATTAGATCTGAAAGTGTGTTAACATTAGCACGGACACATGTCCATAATTGTTCACTAATATTGGGTTGTGCAGTAGAGTTTAATTTAGCGATGCGTTCTTTTATTGTTAAAAAATCAAGGTTGCGAAAACAAATTGTTGATGCGTTACCTAAAATTTCAAGATTAAAACGTGGAGATGCGCGGCCAAAATCAGAAAATGAGAATTCATGAATAATTTGTTTGATTGTTTCGTTGCCTGTGGGCGTTGTGTTGGTGCCAAGGCAGGTTAGAAAAATAAGCACGCTTGCTGCTTCAAATCCTTGCTCGCGTAAATCAGAAAGAGATACAGAGCCTAAACGCTTAGATAAATTAGCTCCGTCATTTGCAACGATTAATGCTAAATGGGCAAATTCTGGTACTGCATAACCTAAAGCTTCAAAAAGTTGAATTTGTGTTGCAGTATTGGTTACGTGATCTTCACCGCGTATGACGTGTGTGATGTTGTACTCACCATCATCTACTACAGAGGTAAGCGTATAAAGCGGCCTACCGTCGGCACGTATTAATACTGGGTCAGAAACATGCTTTGGGTCTAGCTTTATCTCACCTCGAACCATGTCATGCCATATGATTTCGCGATGATGGGTTAATTTGAAGCGCCAATATGGCTTCATACCCTTGTCAATAAATTGTTGTTTTTTTGCCTCGGTCAATGAAAGCGCTGATCTATCGTATACAGGAGCTTTGCCTAGCGATAATTGTACTTTCCGTTTGAGTTCTAGCTCCTCACTTGTTTCAAAACATGGATACAATGCACCTGATTTGCGTAATTTATCGGCTGCTTTGTCATATATGTCAAAACGATCACTTTGTCTAAATTCTTCATCAAAATTTAAACCTAACCAATTTAAGTCACTACGTATATCGTGCTCAAATTGCTTGCTAGAGCGATCATGATCGGTATCGTCAATCCGCAAAATTAAATGACCGTTATTTGCTTTGGCAAACATCCAGTTTAAAACAGCAGTACGGGCATTGCCTGGGTGCAAATTTCCAGTTGGACTTGGAGCAAAACGTAATCGAGGTTGTGTAATTGTCATGTCTCTATCTTGTTGTTTGATTGATATGGATTTAACTTTATCTTCAATTAATAGTTTTTAGTTGCATTGATGAGAGGGTAGCGCCAATCGCGTCCAAACGCTACTTTTGAAAGCCTGACACCTGGAGCAGCTTGAAAGCGTTTATATTCTGAGCGCTGTAATAAATTCAATACTTTAATAACAGTTTCACGTTCAAATCCTATTTTACATATCTCTTCAAGACTTAGATTATCTGTAATCGTAGCCTCAAGAATTTTATCTAGTACATCGTATGGCGGTAAAGTATCATCATCGCGTTGGTTGAAGCGTAACTCTGCGCTTGGAGGTTTATCTATAATGCGTTGAGGTATAACCTTGCCAATACTGTTTCGCCATAGTGCTAGAGAAAAAACTTCTGTCTTGTATAGATCTTTTAAAACAGAATAACCACCGCACATGTCACCATATAGCGTAGCATATCCGCATGCTATTTCAGACTTATTTCCAGTTGTAAGTACCATATGGCCAAACTTATTTGAATAGCTCATTAGGAGGTCACCACGAATACGCGCTTGAATATTTTCTTCGGCTATATTTTTTTCGGTATTTAAAAAAACATCTCCTAGAGTGCTTTCAAACTGATTGTATAATTTATCAATGCTTAGCTCATGGTACTTTATTCCTAAAAGTTTACAAACTGCGTAAGCGTCTGCAAGGCTTTCAGTGCTTGTATATTGTGATGGCATTATTAGTGCTGTTACGTTATCTGCGTCAATAGCATCAGCTGCAATTGCAGCACTTAATGCAGAATCAATACCTCCTGAAAGACCTAGAACAATTTGTTTAAATCCGTTTTTATGGATATAATCATGCAATGCATATTGCGCTGCCGTATAAAGCTCTTCAAGAGGATCAAGTGTTTTAGCACAGCAGCTTTTGGTGATCGATAATGAACCATTATTTTGGCGTTCAAAAATAGCAATCTCACTTGCAGATATAAAATCAGGTAAGCGTAGTACAAGTTTGTAGTCATGATTAATGATAAAGCTTGCACCATCAAACATTAATTCATCTTGGGCGCCTACCATGTTGATATACACACATGGCAGTCCGCTTAACTGAACAGCTTTAGCAACGGTTTGAATGCGTTCAGTTTTTTTATTTTTTTCATAAGGTGAGGCATTAATAGCTAACAGTAACTCGCCACCAGTTTCAACTATGCACTCAACAGGGTCATCATGCCATAGATCTTCGCAGATCAAAAGGCCAACTTTTACACCGCGGATCATAACAGGGCCACAAGGTAAGCCAGATGCAAAGTCGCGTACCTCATCAAAAACTGAATGATTTGGTAGCCTTTGTTTGTCACGCTTTGCTAGAATTTGCTTTTGATCAATTACATAGGCAGTATTAAAAATAGAATCTTCTCGTTTTTCAGGTGCTCCTACAATCAATGCACAATCAATGGATGAAGATAATTTCACAAGTTCTTGAATGGCTTTTTGGCAATGATTTAAAATATTGGGAGAATGCACGAGATCTTGCAAAGGATAGCCACTCAAGCACATTTCTGGAAACACAGCAAGGTCAGATCCATCCTGTGCGGCCTGTTTCCATCTTGCTATAATGATATCAAGATTGCCTTGTACATTACCGACGGTCGGGTTAATTTGGTTGATAGATAATTTGAAATGACTTTTGGATTGGTTCATTTTAGTTGTTGTTTTTGCTTTGTGTGTCTATATGCATAGTTTATTTTATATTTAATTATATAAATACTACGGCTTTTATTGATTAAATCATTAGTTGAATTGCATTTTAAGTCAAGCATCTTAAAAGATTGAGCAGGCAGTAATATGGGTTTTGTACAAACAAAAATAGCAAAACAAGGACTAATAGTTTTATGTTTAGGGCTTTCGAGCTGTAGTCAAGTTGAGCAGACTCAATACCAATTGACAGATTTGTTTGATAGGGTAGCTAATCAAATAGTAGAATTATCCAATGGAGGCAATGATGATATAGCAACAGGTTCAGAGCAAGAACTCACTCTAAATGGAAATGGTTTAACCAACCCATCAGCAAGCAATGCTGGAGAGATGGGGTTATTGATTCCAGATACTGTTAATACTCAAATTGTTACGGATAAAGGCAATTTATTAAGTTTAGAGGAACCTGATCCTGATCCAGCCGAGCTATTGAATGCACGCGAATTTACTGTATTGTCTTTGTTAGGAGATCCAATTTTTGTACGCAAAGATATTAATATGCAAATTTGGCGTTATGAGAACTCAGATTGTTTTTTAGATATTTATCTATCACAGCTTTTAAACAATATGCGAGTTGAGTTTATTGAAGCGCGCGCTAGCGATGGACTTAGTGAGATTAATCCACAAAAATGTTTTAAGCAATTGGCGCAAACTTATTGGCGAAGCATCAAAAAGTAAAATTCTGGCAACAGTAAAATCATATTAAATAATAATGTTGCAGGGAACATTTAAGATAGAAAGGTTTTAAATTGATGGCTAAAATAGCAAAGCAGATACAAGAAAAAATTGAAGCAGCTGCATTTAGACGGTTGATTAGTCATTTACAAAAACACACTGAAATACAAAATATTGATTTAATGATTAATGGTCGATTTTGCCGCAATTGTTTTTCGAAATGGATTGTAGAAGAAGCCCAAGCTATGTCTGAAGATATATCGCTTGAAGATGCCAGAAATTTTGTTTATGGCATGCCTTATGATGAATGGAAGGCAAAACATCAAAAAGAATCTACTCCTGAGCAGCAAGCAGCATATAATGCCATGAATCAAAATAAGCATTAACAACATTGAAAAACTGCAGATGTCAATTTCCTTTAATGATATTGGATAAAATGTTGTATATTTATTGGTGTTGTAAGCTTATGATGGATGTTTTAGTTGCGCAAATAAAGCCGGCAAGCATTCGGTGCAAATAGGTGAGGTGCGAGCATCAATTGTTGTAACGGGATTTGAGATGATGAAAACTTATCAAAGATTATATCAATATTCTATAGATTCTCCTCAAGATTTTTGGAGAAAAGCAGCACAAGATATAAGTTGGATAAAAAAACCAACACAAATATTAAATCAAGGATCATCATTGTATCCAAGCCGTTGGTTTGATGATGGAATATGCAATACATGCTACAATTGTATTGATCGCCATATTGAAAACGGCCATGGAGAGCAAGTGGCTGTTATTTATGATAGCGCAATGACCAATACTGTTGTTCATGTAACATACGCACAATTGTATGATAAGGTTGCACGACTTGCAGGGGTGCTAAAAGATTTTGGTCTTGAAAAAGGCGATCGGGCTATTATTTATATGCCAATGATTGTTGAATGCATGGTAGCAATGCTAGCATGTGCGCGTCTTGGGGTCATTCATTCAGTTGTTTTTGGTGGTTTTGCAGCGCCTGAGCTTGCAACAAGGATCAGCGATTCTAAGCCGCGTATTATTCTAACAGCATCTTGTGGACTTGAACCAAATAGAGTCGTAGCCTATAAGCCGTTAGTGGATGAAGGAATAGAGTTATCTGGGCATAATGTTGAGCATGTATTATTGCTTCAACGGGAGCAATATTATGGTGAGATGCAACACTCACGCGATATAGATTGGCACAGTGCAATGGCAACAGCCAAACACACAGACTGCGTTGCAGTTCAATCGAGCGATCCTCTTTATATTTTGTACACTTCAGGTACAACTGGCATGCCAAAAGGAATTGTACGCGATAATGGTGGGCACATGGTGGCGTTAAAATGGTCCATGAAGCATATTTATGACATTGATTTTGGTGATGTTTATTGGGCTGCTAGTGATATGGGGTGGGTAGTAGGGCATTCTTATATTGTATATGCGCCATTGTTGCATGGGTGTACAACAGTCATTTACGAAGGCAAGCCAGTCGGAACTCCTGATGCTGGCGCTTTTTGGCGCGTTATTAACGATCATAAAGTAAAAGTTCTATTTACAGCGCCAACGGCATTTCGAGCCATTAAAAAAGAAGATTCTGAAGGTGAGTTAATAAAAAAATATGACTTATCAAGCTTAAAATATTTATTTTTGGCTGGAGAGCGCAGTGATTCTGACACCATTAAGTGGGCAAAAGAAAAGCTAGGTGTACCTGTTATTGATCATTGGTGGCAAACAGAAACAGGTTGGTCCATCGCTACCAATTGCGTTGGGATTGAGCCATTGCCAATTAAGCTTGGGTCGTCTTCACGTGCAGCGCCAGGTTATGATGTTTGTGTTTTAGACGAGCAAGGCAATCGAATAGCAGCTGGAGAGATGGGCTCTATTTGCATAGCCTTGCCCTTGCCGCCGTCTTGTGCTGTAGGTATATGGCAAGCGCCAGAGCGTTTTCATGGGTCATATTTTAGTCGTTTTGCTGGATATTATGAAACAGGTGATGCTGGCTATATTGATGAAGATGGGTATATTTTTATTATGTCGCGTACTGACGATATTATTAATGTAGCGGGGCATCGTTTATCAACAGGTGCGCTTGAGGAAGTGTTGAGTGAGCATGTTGATGTTGCCGAATGCGCGGTTGTTGGGGTAAAGGATACATTAAAAGGACATCGACCAGTTGGTCTACTTGTGTTAAACACGCAAACAACAAGCAGCGAGTCTGATATCATTAATGAATCTATCGCAAGAGTACGTACAAAGATAGGCCCAGTGGCCTCTTTTAAAGAGGCATGCGTTGTCCAGCGTTTGCCTAAAACGCGTTCTGGCAAAATTTTGCGCGCTACAATGCGTGCGATTGCCGATGGGCGTGAGTATAAAATACCTGCTACAATTGATGATCCAGCTATTCTTGATGAAATTGCACAAGTATTGGCACAATTAAAGCTTGGCAAACTATAGACAAATCGCCTAGAAGATTAGGTGTGTTTTTATTGAGTTGCAGATAACAAAATTGTAGAGCAAATTAAAACAACATATCTAAAATAACCAACAGGAGACACGTAAGTGCTCGAAATGATCACCAAAATTTTAATCATTAATGGACCTAATCTTGATCGGTTGGGAATGCGTGAGCCCTCAATTTACGGCGACCAAACACTTCAAATGATAGAAAAAGATGTCCACGCCAAGGCCGCTCAACTTGGTCTTGTAGTTGATTTCCGCCAAAGTAATAATGAAGGTGATTTAGTTAGTTGGATACACGAAGGTGGAGATCATTTTGCTGGAGTTATTATTAATGGTGGCGCATTATCGCACACTTCTATTGGCATCTATGATGCGTTACGCATGGTTAGTACGCCAGTGATTGAATTGCATTTGTCGAATATATATGCACGTGAAGAGTTTAGGCAACATTCATGGATTTCAAAGGCTGCGACAGGGGTTATTTGTGGGTTTGGCGGTGATACTTATATATTAGCACTTAGTGCTATCAATAATCTTGTCCAACCATCAAAATAACTCAAAACGAATTGTATCAATATAGCATTTAATTAGGATAGAAATATGGCACAAAAGAATGACTGGCAAAAACATAAAAAATACATTGATGAATTGTCTGATTTATTGAATGAGAAAGGCTTGAGTGAAATCCAACTTAGCACTGAAGAGCTTAACATTGTATTACGCAAGGAAATCAATGTAAATCAAGCAAGTTTTATACAATCTGCACCATCACAAGCTATAGTTGAACAAACAGCACAAACGAATGCAGTGCTAAGCAAAGATAATTCATCTGTTAAAGATGTTAAAACTCTTGCAGCTAATATTTTGACGTCACCAATGGTAGGGGTTGTATATTTATCTCCTTCACCTGATAGTCTTCCTTTTGTTTCTGTTGGTTCAACGGTTAAAGAGGGTGATACGGTAATGATTATTGAAGCAATGAAAGTGATGAATAACATTGTGGCGCATAAATCAGGGAGTATACAAGAAATTTACGTAGGCAATGAGCAAGCAGTTGAATTTGGTGAATCTTTATTAGTGATCGTATAGAGACATGTTTAAAAAATTATTAATTGCAAATCGTGGAGAAATTGCCCTGCGCATTTTGCGCGCTTGTAAAGAGCTTGATATTAAAACGGTTGCAGTGCATTCAACAGCTGATAAAGATGCAATGTATGTGCGCATGGCTGATGAGGCTGTTTGCATTGGTGGACCTGCCTCAAAAGATAGTTATTTAAATATCCCAGCTTTATTAACTGTAGCAGAATTAACTAACGTGGATGCTATTCATCCTGGGATTGGATTTTTATCCGAGCGGGCAGGCTTTGCAGAAACCGTTGAAGAGTCTGGTTATTGCTTTATTGGACCAACAGCACAACATATTAATGTGATGGGTGATAAAGTTGCAGCCAAGGCAATGGCAATTAAGCTTGGTTTACCTGTTGTACCAGGAGGCAAAGGCGCTTTGACTGGTGGTATTGAAGAAGCTAAAAAACTTGCGGATGAGTTTGGCTATCCAATTATTGTAAAGGCCTCTGCAGGTGGTGGTGGTCGAGGAATGAAAGTAGCACATAATGTGCAAGAGCTTGCCGATGCTGTTCATCTTTGTAGCAAAGAAGCAAAAGCTGCTTTTGGAGACGACAGTCTTTATCTTGAAAAATTTTTACAGAACCCTCGCCATATTGAATTGCAAGTAATAGGCGATGGCAAAGGCGGAGCAATCCATTTGGGAGAGCGTGATTGTAGCATACAGCGTAGACATCAAAAAGTAATAGAAGAAGCACTATCTCCAGTCATTGATTGTGGAATGCGTTCAACGATTGGCAATACTGTAATAAAAGCGATGAGTGAGTTAAACTATCGCGGTGTAGGTACAATTGAATTTTTATACGATAGTGGTCAATTTTATTTTATTGAAATGAATACACGCTTACAAGTAGAGCATCCAGTTACTGAAGAAATTACCGGTATTGATTTGGTTAAAAAGCAAATTGAAGTTGCCGCAACTGGTGAGTTAGGGATAAGCCAAGGCGATATTGGTTTTGATGGTCACTCAATACAATGTCGTATTAATGCAGAGCATGCTGAAACTTTTATGCCTTCACCTGGCCTAGTAAAATGGTTTCATGCGCCAGGTGGTCTAGGGATCCGTTTTGATAGCCATTTATATGCAGGCTATCAAGTGCCGCCATATTATGACAATTTGGTAGGAAAACTTATAGTGCATGGGGCAGACCGTACAGAATGCATCACACGTGCATTGCGGGCTTTGGATGAAACTGTAATTGAAGGTATTGAAACTAATATTGATCTGCATACAAAAATTTTAACAAGTGATCCGTTTAAAAACGGAGATTATGACGTAAACTGGCTTGAGCATTGGCTGAAATAGAAGCGTCGCCATTCAATATAAATTTGCTGATAGCATGTTTTATTGAGTTTTTCATAAAATGTTTTTGATCGTTTGAAGCGATGATAAGACAAACAGCTCATATTGATGAGTATTTAGAAGAAATTCTTCAACTCTATCGACATGGCTACTTTCCAATGGGATTATCGCGCGATAGCAATGAGATTGGTGTTTTTGATGCTCCAATGCGAGGTATCTTATTACCAAAAAATTTGCATATTGCAAAACGCTTACACCAAGTAATGCAAAAGCCTCAATGGGCTATTAGCGTTGACCAATGTTTTAATGAAGTAATTAACTATTGCGCGGCAACGCGCATAGGTGGCATACCACAGTTAGATGCTGGGCTAACGCCTCCACAAACATCAAAGCAATGCTATTTTGATAATGGTGCTAATGTTTTAGCTAACTCACAAAGTGAGAGTTGGATCAATGGACCAATTAAAGATATTTTTTGTAATTTGCATGAAGCAGGTTATGCACACTCACTTGAAGTATGGCACGATGGAGTTTTAGCTGGTGGCATTTATGGGCTTGGACTTGGAGGAGTTTTTTTTGGTGAAAGCATGTTTCATCTCAAAAGTCATGCTTCAAAAATAGCATTGGTTCAATTAGTGCTTCGTCTTAAGCTATTAAATTATCAATTATTTGATTGCCAATTTTTAACCAATCATCTGGCAAGTTTTGGTGTAAAAGAAGTTAAACGTGCTAGCTTTATGATATTGTTAAAAAAAGCGCTCAACGCAAATCCAAAACCACTGATACCATCTACAATAGACAATAGTATGATGATATCTGACATACGTTGAAAAGCGTTGTTATGCTCGTTTGAAATGAAGTTATAGTTTAGTCGTTAAAGCGTATAAGAAGTATATTTTAATGGAACTGCAGTTTTTTTAAACTTTGTTAAGCGATTTCTTCTTTGCTTTTGTCGCTGTAGATGCGCAATGGCTCTGCATTTTTGGTGATAACATCGTCATTAACAACAATTTCTTGAATATCTTTTTCAGTAGGGGTTATGTACATAGATTCAAGTAAAATCTCTTCCATTACTGCACGCAACCCTCTTGCGCCTGTTTTGCGTTCAATTGCTTTCATAGCGATTGCTTTAAGAGATTCATCAGTGAATGTTAATGCTACATTACTCATCTCAAATAAATAAGAATATTGTTTGACGATTGCATTTTTGGGCTCTGTCAAAATTTGTATAAGAGCATCACAATCAAGATCTTCAAGCGTTGCTAATACTGGAACACGACCAACAAACTCTGGGATCAAACCAAATTTCAATAGATCTTCTGGCTCTACATTTGCTAAAATTTGGCCAATAGATTGATCATCAGATGCTTTGACATTGGCCCCAAAACCAATAGAGCTTTCTTGCGAGCGTTGTGTAATAATTTTATCCAAGCCAGTAAATGCACCACCACAAATAAATAAAATATTGGTAGTATCAACTTGCAAAAACTCTTGCTGTGGGTGTTTGCGACCACCTTGTGGAGGAACACTTGCAACAGTACCTTCCATGATTTTAAGCAATGCTTGCTGTACTCCTTCACCTGAAACATCGCGCGTGATAGAAGGGCTGTCTGATTTACGAGTGATTTTATCAACTTCATCAATGTATACGATGCCGCGTCTTGCTTTTTCAACATCATAATCAGCAGCTTGTAATAGCTTGAGAATGATGTTTTCAACGTCTTCTCCAACATAACCTGCTTCTGTTAATGTTGTGGCATCGGCAATTGTAAATGGTACATCAAGAATACGTGCCAATGTTTGGGCAAGTAATGTTTTACCGCACCCTGTAGGGCCAATCAGTAGGATATTAGATTTTTGAAGTTCGAGTTGTCCATTGCCAGATTCTTCATGTGCTAAACGTTTATAATGGTTATGGACTGCAACTGACATAACTTTTTTAGCATGTGCTTGTCCTATAACATAATCATCAAGAGTTTGGCGGATTTGAACAGGTGTGGGTATTTTTTCATGTACTTTGGTGTCTTTATTTTCTTCGCGAATAATATCAGTGCAAAGCTCAACACATTCATCGCAAATAAAAACAGTTGGTCCTGCAATAAGTTTGCGAACTTCCCGCTGACTTTTACCACAAAATGAACAATATAGTGGTATTTTTGTAGTATCTTTAGATTTGCTTTTTGACATGCTTTTATTCTCTAAGCGGGATTGATAATAAACTCAAATTTTTACGCAGCCAAGATATAAACTAATATATTTAATTATGCATATACTCAAAAGTATAGCATGCACGATAACATAAGCAAGTTTATAAGAGCAATATATGATAGAATAGCTTAATATACAAATATAAATCAAGCAGCATCACAACACTACTACAAATCACGTAAATACATCGTTAACACCAGCAATAAACATGCCTTTTAAAAAAATATAATATAGAACAAGAACCAATGATTTGTACGAACAATTACCTGATTAACTTTGCTCTGGCTCAGGGCGCTTGTCTACGACTTCATCAATAAGTCCGAAAGCTTTAGCATCGTTTGCTTCCATGAAATTATCACGATCCATTGCTTTTTTGATTTCATTTAGAGTTTTGCCAGTGTGCTCAACATAAATTTCGTTCAAGCGTTGGCGCATGCGTAAGATTTCACGTGCTTGAATCTCAATATCAGAAGCTTGCCCTTGAGCGCCACCAGAAGGTTGATGCACCATTATGCGGCTATTTGGAAGAGAAAATCTTTTTCCTTTTGCTCCTGCAGCCAACAGTAACGAACCCATGGATGCAGCTTGTCCAAGACAAACTGTAGACACATCAGAGCGGATATACTGCATAGTGTCATAAATAGAAAGTCCAGCGGTTACAGACCCGCCTGGAGAATTAATATAGAAGGCTATGTCTTTTTTAGGACTTTCTGATTCTAGAAATAATAATTGTGCGCATATAATACTGGCAACCATTTCGCTCACAGGTCCTGTTAAAAAGATAATCCGTTCTTTTAAAAGCCGTGAGTAAATATCATAAGAGCGCTCGCCTCGGTTTGTATGCTCAACAACCATGGGCACTAACCCAGATCCATGTATTTGGTGGTCAAATTCTACCATTGTGTAGTCTCCAATTATTGGTTTGATAATACCAAACTATTATTAGCTATAAAATACAAATATTTGCCGTTATGCTTTTTTAGTTGCTTATTTTTTTGATGGTGTTTTTTTAGCATCGGCTTTTTTAGCAGAGCTTTTTTTAGTATCGGTTTTTTTAGCAGAAGCTTTTTTAGCAGAGGTTTTTTTAGCCTTAAGTTTAGAGGCTTTACTTTCTGCTTCGCTGCTATTAAGAGCTTGTTCAAGCTTTTCGAACTCTTCAATTGCGATAGTTTTATTTTTTGTATTTACCATGCCAAGAAGCAAGTCGATGGCTTTTTCTTCAATGATAGGGTTTTCAAACTCAATGCGCGCTTTTTTATCATTACTAAAATGTTGAATATAGCGATTTCGCATCTCCTCAGGGACTTGCTGTGCTCGTTCAATAATTGCATTGGTGATTTCTTGCTCTTCAGCCTTAATATTATGCTCTTGGCCAAAGCGATGCAAAATAATGGCTAATTTAACACGTCGTTTTGATAAAGATTCGTATTCTTCTTCTAGTAAGTCTTGATCGAACTCATCACCAGTTTGATTATCAAGTTTTGCTTTTGCACGAGCATTTTCCATTTGTTCTTTAATCATGCTAAATTCTTGCTTAGCCATTGATACGGGGATGTCAAACTGAAAGCTTTCATCTAACTTGTCGAGCAATACTCGCTTGGCAACAACGCGTGTGCGATCTAGGTCATCTTGTTCGATGCGTTCAAGAATAAGTTTTTTAATTGTTTCTAGATCTTCAACTCCCATGTTTTTTGCTAAAGAATCGTCAATTGGTTGTGGTGTAGGATGCAAAACATCATGGCATGTAAATGTAAAGGTAGTTGATTTGCCAGCTAGCATTTCTTGTGGATATTCTTGAGGAAAATCTACTTTAATATCGCGTTCTTCACCTTTTTTGATGCCGATAGCTCCTTTTTCAAAATCTGCTAAGAAACGTGCAGCGCCAATTTTCAAATGAGTTTGCTGTGCACTACCACCTTCAAAAGGTGTGTTGTTTAAGCGGCCTTCATAGTCAATAATAACAGTGTCTCCCATTTTAGCTGCTGTATTATCGGGTGCAGGCGTAGTTCCTTCTTGCTCTTGTGCTAATCTATCTAAAACTTCTTGAAGACGTGTTTGATGTTGTGCCTTGTCAATGATGTATTGCTCAATATCAAGCTTTTTAAAGTCAATCATTTCAAACTGAGGTAAACTTTCAATTTGGACATCAAAAATGATATCATCGTAACCTTCAAAAGGTTTTTCACCACGTGGGATAAATTGAGGCCAAGTACATGGAGTTAAATTGTGTTCTTGTATCAAGTTTTGCATAGATTCTTTTGATAGTACTTCTATCACTTCGTCTTGTACCTGTGAACCATAACGACTGCGCATTAACGTAGTAGGAACTTTACCTTTACGAAATCCTTTAATGTCGGCATTGCGACTAAGCTCAACTAAACGCGATTCTATTTTGGCATTAAATTCTTCTCGTGGAAGCAAAAGCTCGAAATCGTGGATTAGAGCGTTTTGTGTAGCTTTGATGACTTTCATTTTAATACAGGCCTTATATTATAGTTAGTGTTACTATTTTTTAACGTATTGTTTTATAGTTTCATATATCTAAATTTATTAAATATATGGTGCGGGTGGAGGGACTTGAACCCCCATGGACTTTCGTCCACTAGGACCTAAACCTAGCGCGTCTACCAATTTCGCCACACCCGCAAAAAAAACAGAAGCAAAAAAAAATATAACTTATAAGTTCAATGCCTTATAGGACTTGCTTGACTTACAGTCAAAACTTTTAACAGATGTAATATATTAAATATTGCAGATGCCTTAGTTAATATCACAAGTTGGGTGAAGGTCAATAAGCAACCGTTCATTTTGTTATGCTTTTTGTATAACATGTTTGTTTATATCGATGATTGCTGGATTGCGCAAAACTGTTTGAATGCCTTCTGTCCACAAGAAATTCTGTGTAAAACCTTGCTGTAATGCGCTTTGAAACAAAATACGCATGGCTTCAAGATCATCTTTTTCATCAACTGTCCAGCGCAATCTATCGCCAAAAGGTTGTGGATTTGTAGAAGCAGTATCATTGATGCTATTTTTGGATGCAGCATAATTGCTGTTTTTTATGTCAACAACGGCGTCTATTGCAGGTAAACCAACGTCAATTCTTTTGTTAGCGTTTGGCCCATGTGAAAAGTAAGGTGTGACATGCTCTAGGCCAAATGATGAGCGTTCATTTTGATGGGCTAACTCTAGTAATTTAAAGGTAAATCCGCAACTGTCAAGACCACGCGGTAATCTAGGGTCGGTACTAGTGTAGGAGTCGATGCAATCTGTGCCTAATTTATGAAGTGCAATAACAGTCTCATCAACAAGTAGCGGATCAAGGAATGGGCAGTCAGAGGTTACACGGATAATATAATCAGCATTTGCTTGAAGTGCGGCATTATAATAACGATCAAGCAAATTATCCTGTGAGCCACGAAAAACATGAACACCTTGTTGATAAGCCAGTGCTTCAAGGATGTTATCTGCTGGAGATGTAGTAGTTGCAACAATAATTTCATCTAGCTTACAACAACGTTGCAAACGAGCTAAACAATGCTCAATCACGGTTTTTGGACCAATAGGCATTAATACTTTTCCAGGTAATCTGTGTGATTGCATTCGTGCTTGTAAAATTGCTACTGTTTTCATTGGATGGCTTTGGTTGCATTAAAAATTTTAGATTGCAGTAGATGTAATCCAGCGTATGATTTGCGCTATTGATTGTTGTTTTGGCATTGGATATTGTTTTGGTTTGTCGCTAGCATGCAAATTTCTTGCTAATGGATGTTTTACCAAGATAACGGGTATATTAAATTTATTTGCAAGTTTCAATTTATTGGGCAAAAGACCGTCGCCTGCCTTTGCAACTAGGATATCAGGTAGTATTGTTTGGAACAGTTTTTTTTCGTTGGAAAATGTAAAAGGACCTTTTTCTATAATCATTTGTAGATTTGCAATTTGTAAATCTGGCTTTTGAAAGTTGGAATAACTTGCGCATCTTGCGATGAAGCGTTTTGTATGAAAAGCTGCTACTGTCTCAAGTGCTTGAGTTCCATGTGTTAAGAATATGGTTTGAGATTCTTGTGCTGCTAATTGTATTGCCTCGCAAGGATTTTCTGCGTAATGGATGCGTAGGTTTTTAGGCAATCTCCATAAATTCGGTCGGATAAATGAATACGCAACATTGGCGATTGCTGCTGCAGTTGCTCCATGATGGCTGATTTTAGTTGCGTGACGATGGGTAGTGTCTAATAGATGAGTGATTTTATTGTCACATAGCCATGATGCCATATTATCTATACCACCAAAACCACCTGTTCTAATTTGGCAATTTGGCAATATTGCATTATCTGTTGTGCCTTTGAGAGAGTAAACAAGTTGTTCTTTTGTTATGCAAAGATTGAGATCAATGGCTTTGGCAATGCGCAATGAAAAAGATGTACCTCCAAGCAGTAATACTCTACCTTTGAAAGATTTTTTGGATAAGGGGGTATCTCTTTCATTGATGATCATATTGGTTAAAGCTGTTTTGTAATGTGGGCCATTAATTTAGATTCTCGCGATATCATAAACAATTCTAATTTTGTTTGTTTTCCTAGCAGATTGTCTAAATTTTTATAAGCGATGGCCCCAACATGCATGGCAAGCTGAGTGCCACCAATTTGATATGCTTCATAGGCTGTGTTTGCGTTGGCAATTTGCGATGTTTGATCTTCATTAAGATCTGCATCTTTAGCATATTGCGCAAGTAAACTAAAATTCAGGTTAGATTTTGATGAATGTAAATCATGTGCTCCATGTGCCATTTTAGTAATTTTGGCAAGTCCTCCTGCAAAAAATAGAGTTTGCAGAGGGTTTTTTTTAATATATTTTGCCATGCCTGATACAAAATCACCAACATCGAGAATGTCATGCTCAGCCATATTTAGTGATGTTTTAAGCCAGTTTTCACTAGTTCGTCCTGTTGCGGCGCCCATCTGTGTAACGTTATTTGCTAATGCTACATCAACGGCACGATGGATAGAATGTATCCAAGAGGCGCACGAATAAGGAATAACAACGCCAGTGGTCCCTAATATTGATAATCCACCGACAATACCCAAATGAGGATTGCGAGTTTTTTTTGCTAATTCTTCACCATTAGGTATGGATATACATATGTTAAAATCTTGTGCTATGGCAAGCTCATCACAAGTTTGTATAAGGTTTGCACATATTATTGCACGCGGGGCAAGGTTAATGGCTGGTTCTCCAACGCTAAGAGGTAAGCCTTTGCGAGTAACTGTTCCAACGCCTTGACCTGCCATAAATGTAATGCCTGTTTCAGGTGGATTAGGGCTAAGGCGCACTTGTAATGTGCAACCATGGGTAATATCGGGATCATCTCCGGCATCTTTGATAACGCTTGCTTGGGCGTATGTATCTGTTGCATGGCAATGCTTGATATTAAAATGTGCAACACGACCACCTGGAAGAGCAATTTGAGTTGATGATGGGTATGTTTTAGTACAAAACGCAATAAGGGCAGCTTTAGCAGCAGCAGTAGCGCATGCACCAGTGGTCCATCCTCTTCGAAGGGGCGCGCGTATAGATTCTTGTATCATCATTGGGCTATAAAATAATGTAAATTTTATTAAGCATTTTGCATTTATACTATGCATATCATTATCGATTCAATAATCTCTACAAGATGTGCATTAAAACTCTATCTTTGTAAAGCGTCAGATTTTATTCTATCTTTGTAAAGCGTCAGATTTTATATTGTAGCATAGTTATTAAAAGGTTATATCGTTATCTAATAGAGTATAATCTTTATTAATGTTTTCAATAGTTTTAATTTGCTGGTTTTCTCAATTTTTTCAAGTGATATTTTCAATACTTAAGAACAGGTATTTGCATTGACGTTTAATTTGCCTTTTTTAGCGACATTTGAGTCAGGAACGGTTTGGCTTGTAGGGGCTGGTCCAGGAGATCCAGGGCTGCTAAGTTTGCATGGGTTGCATGCACTCCAACATTGTGATTGTTTGGTGTATGATGCTTTAGTAAACCCACAGTTACTTGATTTGGTTAATCCAAATGCAACGCTTGTTTTTGCAGGCAAAAGAGGTGGTAGACCTTCTGTCAAACAAAAAGATATATGCGAACGCTTGGTGAGTGAAGCAAAGTCTGGCGCACGCGTACTGCGCCTAAAAGGAGGCGATCCTTTTACATTTGGCCGCGGAGGTGAGGAAATTCGTGCATTGTATAACGCCAATATTGATTTTAGAATTGTACCAGGCATAACGGCAGCAGCTAGTTTGCCTTATGCTGGTATTCCATTGACTGATCGCCAGTGTAATAGTGTTGTTAGTTTTGTGACTGGTCATGGAAGTGGAGGTGGCTTGCCTTCTGAAGTTGATTGGAAGGGATTAGCACGAGGATCGCCAGTGTTGGTGTTTTATATGGCGTTACGACATATTGCACATATTGTACAACAATTGTTGGACGCAGGAAGAAACAGCAACGAACCAAGTGCTATTATAGAAAATATATCGTTACCACATCAACAAACAATATTTTGTTCTCTTGGCAAAATTACAGAAGAAGCGGCACACATAAAAGGTCCAGCAATTATTGTTGTAGGCAAAGTAGTAAATTTGCATAAAATGATGATGTGGTTTGATGTTGAATCGCGTTAAATAGGAAATAATGGAAATTGATAAAACTATATAGTTTTATCTTTGCTAATATTGATTGTTTCAATATTTTATTCTTAAATTTAATTTTTCTTTAAGCTGTACTTAAGGAAGATATATGGAAAGCGCAGTTAATTTAACTGGAGTAGCTGTTATAGCTTTGGCTGCAACACTTTGTGGGATAGCATTGGTGCGCTACAAACAGCCTGCAATTATTGGTTATATCCTTGCAGGAGCAATTTTAGGACCAGGTGGACTTGGTCTTGCTGGTAACCGTGAGAGCATTGCGGTTTTGGCTGAGCTTGGAGTAATTCTGTTATTATATTTTGTCGGAATGGAATTATCGCTAAGTAGTTTCCGTAAAATTTGGCGAATTTCCATTTTTACTGCTAGTGCACAAATAGGACTTGCAGTAGCTATTATGATTTTAGCTGGCTATGCTTTTGGGTGGACATTAGCTAATAGTTTATTGTTTGGGTTTTGCCTTGCTATTTCTAGTACTGCAGTTGCCATTAAGGTTTTGGAGAATATGGATGCATTGCACACTGATCTGGGTCGCTTAACAATTGGTATTTTGATTGCTCAAGACTTAGCTGTCGCGCCAATGCTTCTATTGATTAGTGGTATGAAAGATGGTGGAATAAGTATTTGGGCACCTATTGAAATTTCAATTTCAATAGGTATTTTGGTTGGCGTCATTATGATAATGACGAAGCGTTCTAAAATTAATATGCCGTTTCATCATATTTGGGTTGAGCGAAAAGATTTAGCACCTCTTGGCGCTTTGACGTGGTGCTTTGTTTTTTCAGGCACTGCTGGCTTGATTGGTTTATCACCTGCATTTGGTGCATTTTTGGCTGGTTTGATTGTTGGAAATTCAGCACAACGAGAGCAAATGCATAACGGAGCAGGGCCAATTCAAACTGTTTTAATGATGGTATTTTTTCTTTCAATCGGGATGTTAGTTGATTTTGGGTTTATCCTTGATTATTTACCTGAAGTGGTATTCTTTTGTGTTTTTGTGTTATGTTTTAAAACAGGCTTAAATATTGTGTTGTTGCGCTTGCAAGGACAAAGCTGGCAGCAAAGTTTTGAATCAGGGCTTTTATTAGGACAGTTGGGGGAGTTTTCATTTGTACTGGCTGCAGCTGCAGTTTCTGCCGATATTTTAGACCAGACAACCCATAAGATGATTGTAGCAGTAACAGTGCTTTCCTTGACAACCAGTCCTCTATTTACCAATGCTGCTCAAAGACTTAATCGTAAGACAAGTTGGCGCGGGAAAGGTTTGTTAGGGACAATTCGCTTAATTTATTCTGCTGAGTTACGCGTATCTAGGCGTGTTGCCAAAATTTTGCATGTGGTTTTAAAGATTATACCAGTGCATTTGTTATCATGGATCAAAGTACTAAAAACACAGTTAAGTCGTTTTTATTTTTTGTCGCGCACAAAGCGTGCATCAAAGTCAACAAAACAAGCGCAAGACATCCTAGGAAAAAAACCTAGAGATGAATCTTTTAACAATACAAGTGATACTTAAATCAGCAATTTTGAACTTGTAAATAAGATATGAAGTTATTCAATAAAAAGATTGAACATGCCTGATTATACCTTAGAAAAGAAATATTCAAATTTTTTTGTAGTTGGTATAGATGAAGTCGGCCGTGGTAGTCTTGCAGGACCTGTAATGGCGTGCGCAGTTTTTATTCCAGAAGGTTTACGCAAGAATGCTATATTTAAAGATGTTGATGATAGTAAAAAAATTTCAACGATTCAACGTATGAAAATAGTAGAAATTTTGAAGCCTTTGTGTGTATCAGGAATTGGTGCAGCCTCTGCCCAAGAGATTGATCAATACAATATTTTGCGAGCTACAATGCTTGCGATGGAGCGAGCATATTGTAATTTACAAAGAACTCTTGAAAAATTAAACTATGGTGCTACCGCAAACAAGGTATTTGCTTTGATTGATGGCAATCAAAAGCCAAGTTTAGATTGTGCAATGCAAACTGTCGTAAAGGGTGATCAAAAGTCAATTTCAATTGCTTGTGCATCGTTGATTGCTAAAGTAATGCGCGATAACATAATGCAAGATTTAGGACAGCGTTATTTAGCATATGGGTGGAATAAAAATGCAGGCTATGGCACAAAACTGCACCGTGAGATGATTATAGAGCACGGTATTACACCTTATCATAGAAAGAGTTTTGCTCCCATACGAAATATCGTAAGCTCGACACTTCGTATTTAACGATAGCCGTTACAAAATGGTGATTTGGTGTACGATTTTGATTTGTACGCGCTGTTGCTATTGAGTGCTTTGCTCAAACTGTACTTTAATATTAATGATGTGCTTGTTATTTGAATGGTGGTTGTATCAAGAAATGGTCGGAGCGACAGGATTTGAACCTGTGACCCCTGGTCCCCCAGACCAGTGCGCTAACCAAGCTGCGCTACGCTCCGATGCCACATGATTTTAGATTGTACCTTACGCAAAAAAAAACTACAATCTCATTTGCTTTTTCAATATATTTTACTCTGCAAGAAGCGTTTTTGTTACGCTTTATGGCATAAAGATGCAAGCATAGAATAATATTTGTAAATCTTTTGGACTACTTCATTGGTCTTGTGCTTGATCAGGAGGGTATTTTTTATATGTTTGCCATTGTCCGTTTATATAAAGTTCAAATGGGGTAAAATTTTGTTTATATTGCATATGCTGACCTCCAGGAACGAAATAACCAAGATAACAATATTCAACCTCATCTTTGATGCATTGATTAATTAAAGCTAAAATCATTAAATTACCCAAAGACCGCTTATGCAGTTGCGTATCTCTAAATGCGTATATTGCAGACCAACCTGTCAGTAATTTTTCAACAATGATAGCACTTACTAAATGATGTTGCTTGTCATACCAAGCAAATAAATTATTAGAGCAAGGATGGGTTGATAATAATTGCTGCAATTGCTCAATTTGTATGTTTTGCATGCGCCCGCCATGGCGTTGTGTAATGTATTGCTGAAACAGCTGGTAATGTTCAGTGTGAAAATTTTGTTGGCAATCATGCATTGTCAGATCATTGTTACGATTAAGAATAGCTCGCCATCGGCGAGACCAGCGGAACTGCTTTACTGGAATGCGTATAGGGATACAGCTTGTGCATTTTTGGCAAGCTGGTCGATAGATGATGCGATTTAAATGGCGAAAGCCTTTTTGTGCAAAAAAATCGAGCCTTTGAGAAGAGTTTGGACTGGAAATTACTATATGACGCTCATAGCGATTAGGTAAGTATGGACATTCTCCTATATCAACAATAGAAAGGTGTGTAAGCTCTCTTGTAGGAGATGTAGCATATTCATCTGAATGTTTACTCATTGTTTTATCAAGAGGAGTTGCTTTTTACAAAATAATGCATAACATTTAGCATTTAGGTAATATAATTTGAATTGATCTGTCTATATCATTTAGCAGCTTTAAGTTAAAAAAAAACTTTGAAATAATTGTTTAGTGTTAATATTAGCCGATATATAAAAGCTTAATCATTGATATTGCATGCTTAAGTTGTATATTGTGTCGTTTGATAGACTTATGGGATAATAATTTTTGATGTTGGTAAAAAATAATGCGAAATAAAAATAAACCCAATGAATCTTTTGATGCGATAGGATCCAATGAAGATAAGCCTTTCTGGGAGCGTAAAAATCTTGCAGAGCTTAATGAGAAAGAATGGGAAAGTTTATGCGACGGTTGTGGGCAATGCTGCTTGCATAAAATAGAATATGTTGAAACAGGCGATATTGGCATTAGTGATGTTGCTTGTAAATTGTTAGATTTGCAGACTTGCCAATGTAGTAATTATACAAAAAGGCAAAAATATGTAGATGATTGCATTAAACTTGATCCTTTTGAGTTAGGCAGAATGCGCTGGTTACCTAAAACTTGTGCATATCGATTGATATATGAGGGTAAACCTCTTAAATGGTGGCATCCATTAATTTCAAAAAGTAATAAAACAGTCCATGAATCAGGAGTTTCAGTGCGCAATAAAGTAATTCATGAAAAAGATGATGTTTTAATTGAACGGCGTATAAAAAGCTGGATTAAAAGACGCTAGAACCCTATACTGAATTCTGTATTAATAGATGTGTGAGTGTGTTTTTTTATTGAACAACTACTTAATTTATACATCATAATATGCAATTGAGCCGTTGCAATATTCATCCATTAGATTATGAAAAGCTAGACATATGTCAAGACAAATAGAAACGCAAACACTACATATTGGGCAAGAGGCTCGCCGTGCTGCAAGCGTGCTTTCTTTAAAAGATAACTCTATTAAAAACAAAGCATTACATAAAATTCATGAAGTAATAAAAAGCAATGTTGATAGAATTATTGATGCAAACGCATTGGATTTGAAAAACGCGCAAGTCAAAGGTTTGAGTAGTGCAAAAATAGATAGGCTTATGTTAAATCAGCAACGCGTACTTGACATGGCTGACAGTGTTGCTTGCATTGCAGATTTTGATGATCCAGTTGGCCAAGTTCTTGAAGAATGGAAAGCTGAAAATGGATTGCATTTTGTCAAGGTATCTGTGCCAATTGGGGTTATAGGAATGATTTACGAATCTCGCCCTAATGTTACAGCCGATGCAGCAGCATTATGCTTGAAATCAGGAAATGCAGTTATTTTGCGCGCAGGATCAGACAGTCAAAATAGCTCGCAATTAATTGCTGCATTAATTGGTGATGGACTTGCTGCAAGTGATTTACCTAGAGAATGTGTACAAATATTGGATACTCCAGATCGCTCTGCAGTAAAATATTTATTGCGCATGTCTGAATATGTTGATGTTATCATACCAAGAGGTAGTAGATCATTAATTGAACGTGTTCAAGAAGAAGCAACAATGCCTGTTTTTTCACATCTTGAAGGACTTTGCCATATATATATAGATTCTAAGTGTAATATCGAGATGGCGCATGATGTAGTTTTAAATGCTAAATTGCGTCGAACAGGAATATGTGGCTCGCTTGAAACGTTGCTTGTGCATCAAGATGAATTGAGCAGGAGTTTACCAAAAATTGTAAAGGATTTGCTTGAACAAGGATGCGAATTGCGAGGCGATGCACATATTGCAAAACTGGACAAACGTATCAAACTTGCAAACGAACAAGATTGGGACACAGAGTATCTGGATGCAATTTTATCAATTAAGACAGTAGATTCTATTGATTCTGCTATTGCGCATATTGGGTTGCATGGCTCGCATCATACCGATTCTATTATTACGGACAATCAAGCCAATGCAGATCGATTTTTGCAAAATGTTGATAGCTCTATTGTTATGCATAACGTCTCAACGCAATATGCTGATGGTGGAGAATTTGGAATGGGTAGTGAAATTGGGATTGCGACAGGGCGTATGCACGCACGTGGCCCAATAGGTATTAGGCAACTAACTTGCTTTAAATATAAAGTAATAGGTAATGGGCATTGCCGTGGTTAGATAATTTATTTAATATTTACTTTATTGAAAATTAAGTAGGCTTAAAATAAATTGGCACACAATAGAGCGAAAGCTAATCATTCATCTTATATAACCAAGGCAAAACATGGCAAAAGGCATATGGTATCAGCAAAGCTGTATTATAATGATCATGGTAGTTTAAAACGCAATAAATCAATGACTATTGGTTTGCTTGGTGGATCATTTAACCCTGCTCATGAAGGGCATTTTATGATTTCAAATTATTTACGGAAGCGCTTAAAACTCAGTCAAGTTTGGTGGTTGATTTCACCCAATAATCCTCTTAAAGATAAAAATAAATTAATGGCATATCAAGAAAGAGTACTCCAAGCAGAACGGTTTTCAAATGGACGACATTGGTTAAAAGTTTCTGATTTTGAAAATCATCATCAACTGATTTATACATTGGATACTTTAAAATATTTGATCCGTAGATATCGATGCTATCAGTTTGTTTGGTTGATGGGAGCTGACAATTTGGCAATCTTACATAAATGGTATGGCTGGAAACAAATCATACGCTTGATTCCTATTGCGGTATATAATAGACCTAGTTATGATTTTAAAGCGCTTGCAAGCAAAGCAGGTAGGTATTTGCGTAAATATAGAGTGCTGGCAAACAATGCTGGCAATATTAAATATCGCAAAAAACTACCCGCATGGAGTATGATGCACGCCAAGCGTAGTAGCGTTTCGGCATCGCAATTGCGTGAGAGTTTGAAGAGAGACTAGATAATATTGACTTGATAAGTAATCTTATGTTTGATTATTAAGTAATTTAAATGACTAGTTATCGTATCATTAACCTAGATTTTAAATAGTAATTATGAATGTAAAAACAACATCTTCGCTTAAATCAACACAACGGACCATGTCTACAAAAGGTAGCGTTGATGATGCTAAAATCATTAACAGTAAGCTTTGCAAAAAAAGTGACAGCAAAATATGCGATTTGGTTTGTCATTGGTTAGATCAAGATAAAGCAGAAAATATTATTGCCATTGATATTAGAGGTAAATCACCATTTGCAGATTGGATGATAGTAGCAACGGGCACATCTAATCGCCATATCAGTGCGATGGCAGAGCACTTGCACGTTTATCTAAAGCAGCAAGGACTTGATACAATGGTAGATGGCCTTGAGCAATCAGATTGGGTATTGATTGATACAAATGATGTTGTAGTGCACTTATTTAGAGAAGAAGTGCGCAGATATTATAATCTAGAATCGATGTGGCTTACAGAGTTAGATGACACAGAGCTAGATGACAATTTGATTGCAAAGAATGTAAACGAAGATTGATCCGATGGTTGATTTTGATAGTTTGAATGCAAAGCAGGTCTGTTAGCGGATATTAAACATGCGTGTAAAAGTGATTGCGGTAGGCAAAAACTCTGATCTAGAAAAGCATTTATGTTTACGTTATCAAGCAAGACTTGGACACAAAATTAAATGCGTTGAGGTTTGTGTTTCTAAGCAGACTATTGTAAATAAACGCAAGCAAGATGAGTATAAACAAATCATACGTTATATTAAGCCAGATGATTTTATTATCTGTCTTGATGAGCGCGGACAAAATATAAAAAGTGATGAATTGGCCAGCCTAATAGAAAAAACAAATTTACAAAATCAAACGCCAACCTTTATTATTGGAGGGGCAGATGGTCTTGATAGTTGTTTGCATGATACAAGTATGCAGATAGCTTTTGGAAAGCAAACATGGCCGCATTTGTTGGTTAGAGCAATGCTGTTTGAACAGCTTTATAGGGCGCATGATATTTTAAATGCTGGCCCTTATCACAGAGCATAAACGTTTATTAGTTTGTGCAGTTTAAACAATACAATTTAAATTTTGAGGTTAGTTTTTAAATGAAAAAAACTAATAATATAAAAACAACATTAAAACGCGCTGTAATATTATGTATTTTTGATGGCTGGGGCTGGAGAGAAGCTGCTAGCGATAACGCAATTACGCAAGCAAATACGCCAAACTGGGATTATTTGTTAACAAACAGTCCACGAACGTTATTAGATGCTTCTGGAGCGGCAGTTGGTTTGCCTGAGGCACAAATGGGGAACTCAGAAGTAGGTCATTTAACAATAGGCGCTGGAAGGATTGTTAAGCAACTTTTGGGGCGCGTCGATGATGCTATAGATCAAGATAGTTTAGGCGATGGTGACGGCTTGCAAGATTTTATGAAACAAGTGCAAAATGATACTAGAAGGGTAGGTTCAAAGGCACAAGTTCATTTGGTTGGATTATTATCAGATGGGGGTGTACACTCACATCTAGATCATGCAATTGCAATTGCTAATATATTGACCAATGAAGGGTTTGAGGTGCTCTTGCATGCTATTACAGATGGTCGTGATACCGCATTTAAAACGGCTCGGAAGTATTTAAATAAGTTTTCTGAGCAAGCACCTTTAGCAAAAATTGTAACATTGTCAGGTAGATATTGGGCAATGGATCGAGCTTCTAATCTTGATAGAACAAAAAAAGCGGTTGAGGTAATGGCATCTGGAAAAGGACTGCATTTTGCAAATGTAGGCGAGGCCATTCAAGCAGCTGGCAAGCGTGGTGAAACGGATGAGTTTTTTACGCCATCTGCTATAGGAGATTACAAAGGTATTGAGCCAGGAAGCGGTTTAATTTGCTTTAATTTTAGACCCGATAGAATGCGTCAGCTTTTGTTGGCGTTTACATGCGATGGAGGTCAATTGTCTAGCAAGGTACATATTGATTTAAGTGCACGATTGGGTATGGTATCTTATTCACCTCAATTGGATATGCATTATCGTGTATTGTTCGATTCACAAAAAATTGAAAATACGCTTGGAGAAATTGTATCGAATCTTGGGTTAAAACAATTTCGTATAACTGAAACAGAGAAACAAGCTCATGTGACCTATTTTTTAAATGGAGGTATTGAGGAAGCATTTCCAAACGAAACTCGCAAAATATTACCCTCAGCGAAAGTATTAACGCATGATTTAAAGCCCGAGATGTTGGCTGTTGAAATTTGTGATCATCTTGTAGAAGCAATTTTGGAAAAGAAATATGACTTATATATTGTGAATTTTGCAAATGCAGATATGATAGGCCACACTGGAAATTTTGACGCGGCGCTCCGTAGTGTTGAAGTTTTGGATGAGTGCTTAGGGCGTTTAATGCAAGCAATCAGAGTAACAGGAGATGTCGCCATGCTTTTAAGTGCAGATCATGGCAATATTGAGCATATGCATGATATAAAATCAGGAAGACCAATAACATCTCATAGTACCAATCCTGTGCCGGCAGTTTTATATAATTTAGATGATTGGATTTCCACTACAAATACGAGCATTGGTGGTGGCTTGTGTGACATTGCGCCAACAATTCTTACAATGATGGGGCTTGAAGTTCCAAAGCAAATGACCGGGCGCACTCTATTTCGTTGCGATAGTTAAAACTTTGTAAAATAGCTTATAATGTTTAATCATTTTCAACAGCAGAGTTTAAGAACTAAAAAAAATATAACATTTACTTATGCAAACATATATTTTTTTATTTCGCTAATTTTTGCTTTTATTTTGTTGGCAATGGCAATTACATATCCTGTAACTGCTTCTTGGGTTGATATATCGTTTAAAAAAAAATCAACAACTAACGTGCAACAACAAATACAAGAACCTATAGTGAGTTATCTTGCAGAAAAAAGCAATATTATAAATAGACTTAGATTAGAGCCACAGCAACTGGAAATGCTTCAACATATACTACCTAATGTTCAGCTATCGTATGAGCAGATTAATCATCTTAGTACATTCATCCAATACCTTGATAATCGGCAAGATAAACACAAGCTAAATTATAAAACGCAGCAGAAGCTTTTATTTGCAAAAGCTTTATTATTAAATTTTATTGATAATAAAAAGCACCAACTTGCATATAAACAAAGTAGGAATAAGTCGCCACAGCAACCAGTTACTACCAAAAGTTTAACCGATCGTGCTATTCATATTAGTAATGGGGTCACGAAAGGTAACTCAGTCCAACAAGCATTGAATAATAATATAGAGATAGCACCTGCTTCGATACGTTATTTTGATACTCATAAATATAAATTGGCGATGCCGTTGAAAGGAAGAATCAAGTATAAATTCCAACAAGATGTAGGTAATAATAAAGCGATACAAGGTTTTTTTATTAACAATGATTATCATTCAAACATTTTGTCAGAAGTAACTGCACCATTTGACGGGCAAGTTTTGTTTGCAGGAGATGTTCGTTATTTAGGACTTTCAGTTATACTAGGTCATGGAGAAACAATTCAGACTGTACTATCTGGTTTTGACAAGTTGGATGTTGTGACAGGCCAATGGGTATTACAAGAAGAGATACTGGGTTCATTGGAAAACAATCAAAATCGTAATATTTATTTTGAGGTTCGCGAGAATGGAATCGTGGTTGATCCTAGAAGTTGGTTAACTTTAAAAAATAGTAATCAAGATTTGAGATAACGATATTTTGATAAATTTATTTTTTAAAAGCTGTTATTTTATAGTTAATATGTTCCATATTATTAATTATTAAATTGAGTTGCGTATTAAGATAAAAATTAAGCGATATAAACAAAAGGAAACGACATTGGTTAAATTATCATATCATCAAGATAAAACATTATATGCTAAAATTATGTTGCCATTGAAAACTTTGATCGGCATGTCCGTTTTAGTAAGCTTTATGTGTACAGTTGCCCTTGCACAAAGCACGCAGGAAAGTAAACGTGATGCATATGAATGGGCTGATTTGTTGTCAACCGTAATATCAAAAGTGCAAGATAATTATGTTGAAGAGGTCAGTGATGACCAAATATTTGAATCTGCTATTAGGGGTATTTTATACGATCTTGATCCACATTCTGCGTATCTTGATAATAAGGAATTAAAAGACATACGAACTACTACAACTGGAAAGTTTGGAGGGCTTGGCATTGAAGTTACGCTAGATAAAAGTGGTTATGTTGGAATTGTATCACCCATTGATGATACGCCAGCAGAAGAAGCTGGGTTGAAAGCTAAGGATTTAATTACACATCTTGATGGAGAAACAATACGCGGAAAAACTTTAAACGAAGCAGTTGAAATTATGCGCGGAGATCCAGGGGAGCCAATAGTTTTGACGATATTGCGTAAAGGTAGAAAGGCTTTTGATGTGAAGATTATACGCGATATTATTCGCCTTAAACCAGTTCGTAGTCGTTTGTATGATGATATAGGTTATCTACGGGTTTCAACCTTTAACGAGAGTACATATCCTGACTTAAAAGACGCTATTGAAGAGCTAGAGCAAAAGCAACCAATTGGATATGTTTTGGACTTACGAAACAATCCAGGTGGTCTTTTAGACCAAGCCACTAAAGTTTCTGATGCATTTTTAGAACGAGGCGAAATTGTTTCAACAAAAGGTCGAGATAATCGGAATGCACATCGATTTTTATCTCGTTCTGGTGATTTGCTAGATGGAAAACCAATGGTTGTTATAGTCAATGAAGGATCAGCTAGTGCTTCTGAAATTGTTGCAGGCGCCTTACAAGACCATGGACGAGGTATTATTGTTGGCACTAAAACTTTTGGTAAGGGGTCTGTACAAACGATATTGCCATTAGATAATGGTGATGTTGCTATTAAGCTTACAACACAACGGTATTACACACCAAGTGGTGCTTCAATTCAAGCAAAAGGTATTGAGCCAGACATTATTATCGAGCAGTCATTTTTAAGTAAAATAGAGGCTAATAGTAGAGGCAAAGAGTCGGATTTACCAGGGCGCCTAGAAAATGAAGAAGTTAATATTGCTGATATTATTTCACAAGAAGATAACATTGATATTGATGATAGCCAAACTGACAATGAGATTGGTGATAATCAAGAAGGAATTGCCGATCAGAAAATTGAAGATTATCAGCTTCTGCGATCAGTTGAACTTTTGCGAGGAATTAATATATATAAAACAAGAAAAAAAGAGTAAATATTGCTATTTCCAATATCTAGTAAATGACTTGATGTTAACGATGAGATTAAATTTAAGCACTATTGGATTTAAGCTATTGGGTTTAAGCATTATTGGGTTAGTAAAATGAGACGAAGATTTGGCATATTATTCACACTAGTTAGAATGTTGAATATTCCGTTTTTAGTGTGTTTGTATGCTTTGTTGATGACAGCTGTTACTGGTATATTTATTTACGTATCTGAAAATAATGAAGAAGCCCAAAGACACAGAGATAGTTTGTTTTTTCCAAAACCAGTGACCATTATAATACCAGGAAGAGATGATATAACAAATAATAGCAATGGATTGCAGAAGACTTCAGAATGGAATCTTGAAACGGTTACATTGCTTCCTCATCCAGACCCAGGGTTATCTGAAGATAGCGCATATGGGATATTGCCGCGTATAGGTGCAGATGGTCGCAAACCTTGGAATTCTTATAATCGTCCAGCTAATCCAAACGAAAAACGTGCCAAGGTTTCATTTGTTTTTACAGATCTTGGATTTAACAAACAAATAACAGAGCTTGTCTTAGGGCTTACTCCTGAAGTTGACATGGCTTTTTCGCCTTATGCTGAAGGAGTTGATCAATGGGTTGATCGCGCAAGACAATCTGGGCATGAAGTTTTATTGATGCTCCCGTTAGAGCCAAATGGATACCCAGCCAATGATCCTGGGCCTTTAACATTGAGAATTGCAAATGATTCAAAGCGTAATACAGATTTACTTTATAAAATATTAAGTAAAACTACAGGCTATGTTGGCTTAGTTAATTTGCAAGGTTCAGCTTTTTTGTCGTCAGAAGAGCATGTGCATGAGTTATTTACACATTTAGAAAAGAGAGGACTTTTGTTTGTTGATACGCGTGTTAATTTTAACTCAGTTGCGTTTACTCTTGCAAGTCAATTTGAGGTACCTGTTTTAATCGCTGATCAAAAGCTTTATGAACCAAGAACTCCTGATGAGTTAAAAAGCATTTTTGCAGATATTGAAAGCTCAACATTGAATACAAGAGCAAACATTATCCTCGTTAAGCCCATCCCTGCTGTTGTAAAAGAAGTGACTCGTTGGTTGGATAGCCTTAGTGAAAAAGATATAGCTATTGTGCCGTTAACTGATCAAGCGCATGTTAATTTATCGTTAATCAATCAAAATTAATGGTTTTAAATAGCTTTCATTCAAATACAACCGTTGATTGTTTAGATAAATCGTGGCGGCCATGTGTTGGAATTGTATTGATGAATTTACGCGGTCAAGTATTTGCAGGAAAACGCAAAGACGGATTAAGTGATAATATATGGCAATGGCCACAAGGTGGTATTGATGAAGGTGAAACCGCTGAGCAAGCTATGTGGAGAGAACTGGAAGAAGAGACAGGCGTAACAATAAAGCAAGCTACAATCATGCATGTTGCCAGCCATTGGTTAAGCTATGATTTGCCAGAGAATTTAAGAAAAAATTTTTGGCAAGGACGTTATAAAGGGCAAATACAGTTATGGTATTTGCTTTCCTTTAGTGGGTTAGATTCAAATATTGATATTATGCGTGAACCTATAGAGTTTTCTAGCTGGGAATGGCTAGATTCTCAATTTGTTATCAAGCAAATTATATCGTTTAAACGTGATGTTTATCTAGAGGTATATCGTCAATTCCAACCTTATATGGATGACAAAACCTCCAAGTGCAGAAATTCAAAGAAAACTTTATCAGAGGTTTAATATCGTACTCTTAAATATGATTGATGCAATTTTAAAATATTTATTCAATGGTTTAAATTAAATAGACTAGAAACAATTTCTTTGCTTATTTATAGTCAATAATGCATACGAAATGATCACAATGGATACTGTTTAGGACATTGCTTTGAACAAAATAATAATCTGCTTATAAATTACAAGATAGACATAATCTTGTTTGGCTTGTAAACAGCATGAGCGCGTCCTATATATTATATAATTCTTTTTTTAAACAATAACAATTTAACGCACTTACTTTAGATATTATGTTTTCAAATATTGTACAAAAATTTTTTGGGTCTAATAGCGATCGCATTGTAGCATCTATGAGAGCAGATGTAGATGCTATCAACGCACTTGAAACTCAAATGCAGGCTCTTAGCGATGAGGGTCTTAAAGAAAGAACGCATCTTTTCAAAAAGCAAATAGCAGAAGGGGTACCATCTGATAAGCTTTTAGTAGAAGCGTTTGCAACAGTACGTGAAGCGTCTGTGCGAGTGCTTGGTATGCGCCATTTTGATGTGCAATTGATAGGTGGTATTGCGCTCAATCAAGGATATATCGCTGAGATGAAAACAGGTGAAGGCAAAACTCTTGTTGCCACACTTGCAGCGTATTTAAATGCTCTTGCTGGAAAAGGTGTTCATGTTGTAACGGTCAACGACTACCTTGCCCGTCGTGATGGTCAATGGATGGGACAGCTTTATAGTTTTTTAGGTATGGATACAGGTATTTTGATACCTGATAGTGATTCACAAGCACGTCGTGCAGCTTATGAATCTGATATTACTTATGGGACCAATAATGAGTTTGGTTTTGATTATTTGCGCGATAATTTACGCCTTTCTTTAGATGCAATGGTGCAGCGATCATATCATTATGCCATTATTGACGAGGTAGATTCTATTTTAATTGATGAAGCGCGCACCCCTTTAATTATATCTGGGCCAAGCGATGGGTCTTCTGATTTATATAGCCTCATCGATAAACTTATCCCACATCTTGGTGAAGGCGATTATGAAAAAGATGAAAAAAGTCGAAGCGTTAGCTTAAGTGAACAAGGCCAAGAGACAATTGAAAAATTGCTGCGCAAAAAAACATCGCTTTTAAAAGAAACAGGACTTTATGATATTGAAAATGTTTCTGTTGTGCACCATGTTGATCAAGCGTTGCGTGCTCACAAGTTATTTGAGCGTGATGTACACTATATCGTGCGCAATAAAAAGATCACAATTATTGATGAATTTACCGGTAGGATGATGGAAGGAAGGCGTTTTTCTGATGGTTTGCATCAAGCGTTAGAAGCCAAAGAAAGAGTTCCTATTCAAAAGGAAAATCAAACGCTAGCGTCTGTTACGTTTCAAAATTATTTTCGTATGTATCCTAAATTAGCAGGGATGACCGGCACTGCCATGACTGAGGCTGCTGAGTTTGAAGAAATTTATAAATTAAAAACACTTGAAATACCTACCCATATGCCCATGGTCCGTAAAGATTATGATGATCAGGTTTATCGTACATCAAAAGAGAGAGACCTTGCAGTATTAGCAGAAATTATAAAAGCAAATACTAAAGGCCAACCAGTTTTAGTCGGAACAGTTTCTATAGAAAATTCAGAGAGTTTTTCTAAACTTTTAAAGAAAAATAACATTAAGCATGATGTTTTAAATGCACGTAATCATGAAAATGAGGCTGGCATTATTGCAGATGCAGGATGCTCAAAGGCGGTAACGATTGCAACAAACATGGCAGGACGTGGAACCGATATCCAACTTGGTGGAAATTGTGAAATGCGCCTTATAAAAGGTAAACAAGATAATGGTGGTACATTAGATCATCAAGCAGAAGAGCAAATTAAATCTGAAATAGC
Source organism: Alphaproteobacteria bacterium (assembly GCA_965178085.1). Taxonomy (GTDB): domain Bacteria; phylum Pseudomonadota; class Alphaproteobacteria; order CBCXTS01; family CBCXTS01; genus CBCXTS01. The sequence goes on from CBCXTS010000018.1 coordinate 32,582, forward strand.
AATTGATAAGCAAAAAGTTATTGCAGCAGGGGGACTTTATATCATTGGCACACAGCGTCATGAAAGTAGACGTATCGATAATCAATTGCGAGGTAGATCAGGACGTCAAGGTGATACGGGAGAAACTAAGTTTTTTTTAAGTCTAGAAGACGATTTGATGCGTATTTTTGGATCTGAGCGTATGGAGGGAATGCTGGCCAAATTGGGCCTTGAAGATGGCGAAGCTATTACGCATCCGTGGGTTTCTAAGGCACTAGAAAAAGCACAAGAAAAGGTTGAATCTCGCAATTTTGAAATCCGCAAACAGCTTTTAAAATATGATGATGTCATGAATGATCAACGCACTGCTATTTTTAGCCAGCGTAGAGAGTTAATGGAAGATAGTGACATTGCTACTACTGTCATAGAAATGCGTGAAGAATCTATTGAAGCGCTTGTTAATGAAAATATTGCAGAAGATGCAATGCGTGAAGATTGGGATTTGCAAGCATTGACAACACAGGCGCATCAATTGGTCAATATTGATTTGCCAATTGATGATTGGGTTAATGAAGATGGTGTAGCAGAAAGTGAAATTAAAGAGCGCATTATTGAAGCCTCTAATGCCTATATGAAAGAGAAAGAGGAGCGTTTTGGAGTAGAGTTAATGCGCCGTGTTGAGCGTGATTTATTGTTACGTATTCTTGATCATCAATGGAAAGAGCATTTGTTAAATTTAGATCATTTACGCCAAGGAATAGGCCTTAGAGCTTATGGGCAAAGAGATCCGTTGAATGAGTATAAGCAAGAATCTTTTGCAATTTTTGAACGAATGCTAGCCGGTCTTAGATCGTCATTAACGCGGTTTTTAAGCCATGTAGAGCTTCATCAAAACGAAGGGATTGAACAGCAAGCAGATACCATAACGCAAAAGAGCGCAGATGTAGGGATGGAGCATTCTAGCGGAGATGTTAACAATGCGCCGGTGCAAAAAGTTGGGCGCAATAGCCCTTGCCCATGCGGATCACAGAAAAAATACAAACATTGCCACGGCAAGTTATAAAATTTAGTTGATTTTGTAAAGCTTAGATTGCAGATAAAATGTCTCCAAAAGCTTGTTTGCTTTTGTAATGATCTTAAATGCTTTCATTATTTTCTAAAGCTTTATTATTCATCGTGTTTAGATTACTTGATCATAGTTAAAGCCGATTTATTTAATGCTTTTAAAGATCATAAACTAAAGAAGAATGAGACTCTTTTACCTTTAATAAATTGCAAAAATAGATTGTTAGCGCAGCATGGTCTAAAAGCAATTTTGGTAAAGTTTTTTATAAAAAAAATCTCTGCTTTAATTGATGAAATATAGTGAAATGGCTATCATGAAGTATTTTTTATGTGTGTTGTTGATTGCAGGCAGTTTGGCAGGTGGCTTGATTGGCAATAGTTTCGCTAATAGTGAGGTTGAAGGTCTTCTCCGATAGAAGATGACCCGTATTATGCAAAAGCAGCGAGAGATATTTTTGAATTTCATGTCGCCTATGCCAAACAGATTGAAAAACACGGCGATAAAGTTCTCATTTTAACCAACCCATCATGGTATGGCGATTATGTTGACGTTCTTGGGAAAGGCAGAGTTTTGATTGCGCCGATGCTAGATATTTGTATGCGTGACTTTTCGCTTGCTAATGTAACTAATCCTATTATGTTTCGTTATACGCCAGCAGGGCAAGGCGGAAGCCAGCAAGATTCTAGCGAAGTTCAAGAAAGATTGGTGGCTTTTATGAAAGATATGGATATTTCTTTTAAAAAAAGTGATCTATTGAATGATGGCGGAAATTTTGTTGACGATTATGCAGGTAATGTCGTTATTAGTAAAAAATTTTTACGCGATAACAACTTATCTGAACGAGAAGGGCGCCAAACAATAAAATTGATTAACGGAGTTAAGAATGTTGCCTTTATTGAAGCAGATGAACAAGGCGGGCTTGAACATGGCGGGCTTGAACATGGCGGGCTTGAACATGGCGGGCTTGAACAAGGTGGGCTTGAACATGGCGGGCTTGAACATGGCGATGGTGTTGTTAGCTTTGTTGATACCAATACTCTTATTATCAATTCTTATCCAGAAGACGATGTGTATGCCCAAGAGTTAAAAAGAGACTTAAAGCGTGGGCTGCCAAACGTCAAAATCCATGAAATTGTTACACCTTATGATGGTAGTGTCATTTATGATGAGCGGTTTGGGTCGGCTTGTGGATTGTATACGAACGCGCTTGTAACGGCCAAACATATTTATTTTCCACAATTTGGTATTAAAGGAGACGCCATTGCTTTGAAACAAATCAAAGCTGCTACGACACGTATAATTATCCCTGTGCTTGCTAGTCCAGTGTGCCACATGGGTGGAGGTGTGCGGTGTATGTCGTGGCAGTTGCGTGGTAGCAGTGCCATGAAATTATTGAATAATATTAAGAACGAATGATACACTTCAAAAGCTTGATCTTTTTAAGGTATATTAGATGTCATCAGCACTATATAGCTGTGCTTGCCATTTATTTTTAATTTTTTTATAAGTTGCTATATTACTTCATATCTTAATTTAGTCATAATTTTTTAAACAACTATGAACGTAAGGGTATTTGGGGGGAATGGCTCCGCGGGTAGGATTCGAACCTACGACCGATCGGTTAACAGCCGATTGCTCTACCACTGAGCTACCGCGGAATAAGTGCATATTATATATGATCTTTTGCTTGCTAATAAGTTAATTTTAATAAAATTGCAAATCATTTTATTATTATGTTACATGTTGCTAGCGTTATTAACGACTAACTGTAAAAGTATGCAATCATAGCTTGGAGCGCCAGAGCGTGGAATATGAAGCATTAAAGGATCAAGCACGTTGTGCCTATCAATTAGAAAAATTTGATGATGCAAGGCGTCATTATAGTGAGCTTTGTTTGCATGAAATGCACACAATACAAGATCATATTGCGCTGATTAATATTGATTTATTGTTAAAGGATTATAACCAAGCATTTTCTAATATTAATAGAGCATTGCAAAAAGCTCCAGAGCAAATTGAATTGCATCATATAGTAGCTTCTATATACGCCATTACAGGCCAAATCATTGATTGTGTGCAATATCTTCGCATTATTGTAGCTATTGATCCTAAACAACGAACATGCATATATGCGCTTAGGATCTATGTTGTATGGGCAAGGTAATGTTGGACAGGCTTTTGGCTGTTTTAATGCTGCTGGAAACATTTTTATGGCACGCAATACTATGTTGTTTGCTCCTTTATGGCAAGGCGAAGAAACAAGTTGTCTTGGTGTGGTATATGATGGAGCAATGAGCGATTGTATATATTGCATGCAGTGGCTATCATGGGCCAAGCAACGGGCCAAGCGGTTATATGTTTTAGCAGATGAAAAACTCCATGGAACATTGCAAGCACATCCTCTGGTTGATGTTGTGTTGCCTATTGGATATCAGTCAAATGTTAGCCATATCTGTCATATGTTTGCATTGCCTAGCTTATACCAAAGTGATGTGCATACAATGGCGCGCACGAGTTATCTGACATTATCACTCGATAGAGTTAATCAATGGCAACAAAGATTTATCGAGTGTTCTGGTTTAAAAGTTGGTGTTGCATTAGATAATAGCCAACGTAATCGTGAAAGTGCAGATGTATTTGCTTTAAACAAAAATCAAAATAAATTTGGTTCATATGATTATGACTGGCTTTTCAGTACGCTTGATGAGGCAAGCTTTTTTTTATTTGAGTATCCTTTTACTAGTATAGCAAAACAAGAGGAGCAAGATTGTAATTTCATGGATTGTCGTCATTTTATTAACAATCTTGAAGACGCAGCAGAGTTCATCCAAAATTTAGATTTAATTATCAGTACCGATGGTGTATTTGCGCATTTGTGCGGTGGGTTGGGTAAGCCTGTTTGGGTTTTACAGCATTGGGTTGCACAGTAATAGTTGGTTGAAGCCCCATTCATACTATTCTTGTTATAATTCTTTAAGGTTTTTAGTCAATCCAAATTCTGATAATAATCAAGATATTGATGAACTTAATATACAGCGTTTATTTAAAAAGGGCATTAGAAAGTTTAATAATAATTATCGTTTAAGCACGTAATCATTAAAACTTTAGAAGTAAAAAGATATGATGACAGATATAGCAAGAGGGCATTTATTTTATGAAAAAGGAAGCAATGATCTAGAATCTATTGCCTATAGCGCTATATATAGACTGTTAAAGGAGAGGCGCATTGGGCATTTAGTTTATCTTAATTGGGTGGCTCAGTATTGTGTAGCTAACAAATTAGAAGGGTCTGCAAAACTGTACTACAAGATAGTTCTTGCCTTAGATAAAGATAATGTAGTGGGGCGGATTAATCTAGCATCGCTTTTATCTAAAGATTGGATCAATGGTAGCGAAGATTTTATCCAACAAATAGCACAGTTACTTTTGCCTGTTGTAGAAGGTGATCGTTTTAATAAGGATTTGCTATGTGCAAATGTTCTTCCTATTTTATGTGGCGATATGCTTGAAAGTTATTTAAGTATACTTGAAGAAAACGTGCGTAAATACCCTAGTGATAGCGATCTAAATCAACTATATGGGAATGCTATTTTATATGATGTGCAGCAACAAAAACGCGCCAGTGATGCAACCGATGCTGGATATGCAAAAGGTATGTTTTATTTATGCCATAGATTTAGAGTATTTTTAGAAAAAAATATAAACAATTGGAACATATCGCTTTGGGATGGCAAAGGTAGTCATGAAAAAATTAATGTGATAGGACATAGTGGAGCAGGAGACGTCATACAGAATTTACGTTTTATGGAGCTCCTTAAGCAACATTTCAAGGTAGTTAATGCTTGGGTTGCTAAGGATCTTGCACCATTGCTTGCTAGCACAGGTTATTTTGAAAATATTTATGATATAGACGATCTTCCAAAGATTAGTGGAGTTTGTTGTGACTTTTTGATGTTGCCAATTTTTTTTAAATTTGAACAAATCAACACAAGATCTTCTTGTGCAAAATTTAACCTTGCTTTAGCAGATATCGAGCATTGGAAAGCAAAAGTTGCTCATCTTAAAAGACCTCATATTGGCGTAGCATGGGCTGGAGTCGTCGCCATGGCTAAAACAGATCATGGCTATATTAAAGCTGTGCCAGTTGATATGTTTGAAGCAATGCTGGCGCCAATACCAAACCAATTCATCAGCTTGCAAGTAGGCAGCCAAGGATTGCAACATTTGGATCAAGAAGAATTTCCCTATTTGTGTAACACAGTATTTGATCTGGGCAGTGAAATTAAAAACTATTATGATACAGCTTGCTTGATTGAATCTTTAGATTTAGTCATTTGCGTTGATACATCGGTTGCGCATTTAGCTGCAACAATGGGTAAGCCCGTTTGGTTAATTTTATCAAACCCATGCAAATGGCTCTGGATGAGCAAAAACGACCGAATGGTAGTGTATCCTTCAGTGCGTTTGTTTCAGCAATATCAATCAATTAGCTGGAATGAAGTGATCAATGACGTATCTACTTCTTTGATTGAATATTTTAATGATTATAAAACCTAGCGACTATAAAATTGGCTTATCAAAAAGTTATAAAGTGATGCTATTGTATTATTATTCATTAGCAGCAACTATGGCGTACTAGAACAGTTGGATTGATGGCATTAAAGACACAAAATTTATTATTAGTTGATCGTACAAATGACTTGTCTTTTGACATTACAAAAGACCAGGCCTTTCATCAATTGGCTGCAAACGCAATTACGCGCGCCGATTATTTGGCCGTTTTAGCTAGATATTATTACAATGAAGGGGAGATAGATGGCGCTCTGTTGTATTATCGTCAGGCGCTGTTGGTTGATCCAGATCATGTGGTATCTCTTAATAATTTGGCTCATTTATTAAAAAATTATAAAAATGACATTTCTCAAGCACTAGCATTGATAGAGCGCGCAATTGCTTTAGAACCGTATGATATCAATTTATTAATGAGTGAATCTAGTATTAGGTTGCATACAAATTCGCTTAAAAACTGTATTGCTAAGTTTGATGCAGTTATTAAGTTAAATCCAGATAATGATTTATTGCATCATACATATGGAGATGCCTTGTTAATAGATGCAATGTCTAATTTAGATATTGTTAGCTTACAAAAAGGCATTGGTTTTTTTTGTTATACCCTTAATCAAGAATTAAGCAATCTTGCAAAATTTTTGAACACTAAATGCTGGCAGACAGAAATCACTTATCATTCAATCACTTTGTTTGGAACATGCAAGAGTAGTGACATTATACATATGTTACGCTTTGTAGCGTTTTTAAGACCTCATTTTAGTGTAGTTAATGCAGTTGTCGATAAGTCGCTAACCACATTATTAGCAAAGACGGAGTATTTTGATAATGTGCATTCTTTTGAAGAAGAATCCCCAGTAACTGATACCATAAGTCACTTCATGGCGTTGCTCAATTTGTTGCCTGAAGTTGCTACTATATCGTGTGAAGATTTAAAAAAACCAGCAAGATTACAGATAGCTAGTCGTGATATTAAAAAATGGAAACAGAAAATTTTGCATATTGAAAAACCTTATATTGGCGTGCTATGGAGTGAGAATTTTGAAGCACAAGATGATCTTAATGCAATGCCTGCTAGTATGATAGAAGCAGTGTTGGCAATGGCCAACCATAAATGCATAAGCTTGCAAAGTGGTAAAGAAGCAATTAAAAATATAAGTAAAGAAGACTATCCATATTTGCACGATATGGCTTTTGATGTAGGCAATGAGTTGACAGATTATTATGATAAAGCTTGTCTAATAGAGTCGCTTGATTTAGTCATTTGTACCGATAGCTCAATTGCGCATTTGGCAGCTACTTTAGGAAAAACTGTCTGGTTGTTTGCACCTAATCCGATTGATTGGCGTTGGGTTACAGCGCATGAAAAGGATATAGGGCACGAGGTTGTAGTCTATAATCAAAACAATAAAAAACCATTATGGTATCCTTCTATGACCTTATTTAGGCAATGTGTAGGCGACATATGGAGCGAGGATATGCTAATTGAAGTTGGGCTAGCACTAAGAAAGTTTGTACGTGATTTTAAAAGAGCGCAAAACAAATAATAATAGCAATAATTTTGCATTAATTTGCATGTTGTTTTTTAGTATAAATGACAATGGCTAGTATTGTTAAGGCTCCTGCGGCTAGTATTGTTAAGGCTCCTGCAAGATTGGCAGTCCAGACATTAAGTGTAAAACAAGCTATCATTGCAACCGATAGTACAGGGTAAGACCATAAGAGTAATACGTTCTCACTACAATTTTGCAGTAATGCTGTAAAAGCATAGATACCCAACATACTAAAAAATCCAATTTGTAACACAGCATCCTAATCGCCACCGATGATTGGAGTATAGGCAAATATTAGTGGTGTAATATAAAGAGCTTTTAATATTTTTCATGAGGGAAAGCCTGTGTTCATTGGGCTTGATCCGGCAATGCCATCTGCAGTAAACGTAGTAAGACATACAGGTGGTGTAACGTTAGAATCGTGGCTAAGCTAGAAAATAATTAAGAGCGCGCTCAGCAGAAATAATGTCAAGGTACTTGTGTCAACAAGTTGTTGGCGGATAAAGGGCGCGATTTCAATTGGAATTGCTTGTAGGAAGATAAATTTTTATAATTAATTTTTGTTTAGGTAATAGCTTGATTTTTGTTAAGGTTGAAATGGCCAGTGCCAACAGGATGATAAGTACCGCCTGTTGGTGGCGTATTTAAGATATAATCTGTTTCAGCGCTGTATGTAATTGTTGTAAAGATTAATAAATCGCATACTGCAAGCCATTGGACAAAGTACGTGTCAAGCGTTTTGATTTGTATAATTGTAATAGCATTTTATTCTATCTGCTAAAGCTTATTATCCTTTTAATCTTATTCTATTATATTAGAACATTATGGATTAAGTATTGCTAGTAAAGAAACTTGCGTTAAATTAATGTTGACACTCAAGTTACATTTAAAATATGCTACAAAATCGTAAAATTTTTTGACGAAGAATATACACTTTAGGAGGAGTTATTATATGGGAATCAATGCTGTAAGCACAAAAGAACAATTACGAGATCCTAATTATACGCCGCCAATTTTGCAAGCAACAGCACTTGGGTTACAACATATTTTAGCAATGTTTGTATCAAATGTAACGCCAGCCATCATTATTGCTGGTGCAGCTGGTTTTGGTTTTGGATCAAACTCTCCTGACTTTCCTAATATGATATATATGATACAAATGTCGATGTTTTTTGCTGGCGTTGCTACTATTTTTCAAGCTATTGGTTTTGGGCCAGTAGGTGCAAGATTGCCGGTTATGCAGGGTACTAGTTTTGCATTTATCCCCATTATGATCCCTCTTGTGGCAGGAAAAGGAGTTGAAGCTTTGCCAATTTTATTTGGTGGTGTGCTTATTGGTGGGTTATTTCATGCATTGCTTGGTTTAGTTATTGGTCGGATACGGTTTGCGTTACCGCCTTTGGTTACAGGCTTAGTTGTTATTATGATTGGTTTAGCGCTTATTAAAGTTGGGATTGTGTATGCAGCGGGCGGTTATCCAGCAATGGACAAACCAGAATATGGAAGTTTAAGCAATTGGTTAGTAGCTGGGTCTGTTATTGTTGTAACATTAGGCGTCAAGTTTTTCACGAAAGGTTCTTTATCAATTGCAGGGGTATTAATCGGTCTAATAGCAGGATATATTATTGCTTATGCAATGGGTATGGTAAGTTTTGGCAATATAGGTAAAGCGTCATTCTTTGCGGTGCCAATTCCATTTAAGTTTGGGTTTGAGTTTTCGATAGCAGCTGTTGTTGGTTTTTGTTTAATGGGCTTTGTCTCTGCTATTGAAACCTTAGGTGATGTTAATGCTATCACAAAAAGCGGTGCAAATCGTGAAGCAAGCGAAAAAGAGATAGTTGGAGCAACATATGCAGATGGCTTGGGTTCAGCAATTGCTGGTGTGTTTGGAGGATTGCCCAACACCTCTTTTAGTCAAAATGTTGGTCTTATCGCAATGACGGGTGTAATGAGCCGCATGGTAGTTGTCATTGCTGCATGCATATTGATTGGAGCAGGGCTTGTGCCCAAGATAGGCGCAATGATTGCTACGATACCTATTGAAGTGTTAGGTGGGGGTGTTATTGTAATGTTTGGTATGGTTGCTTCTGCCGGTCTTTCTATATTGTCGGGTGTAGAATGGAATAGACGCAATATGATAATATTTGCAATATCCTTGTCGATAGGCCTCGGTTTACAACTTGAACCTAAAGCAGTGCAATATTTACCAGATGGCGTGCGTATTCTTGCGGTGTCAGGTTTGCTGCCAGCTACATTAATAGCAATAGTGTTAAACCTTATACTACCCAATATAGACGAAGTAAAAGATTAGCGTTAAGGTTCTGCTTTTAAATTTTGCTGTTGCGCTAATGCGTCAATAATAATATTTAAAGCTGTTTCAACAGCTTGAAAGCGAATTTGGTTCCGGTTACCTTTGAAATGATGCTCATAAATTGTAGCATCACTTGCTAATGGCATAATTGCGCCAAAATACACCAAACCGACAGGCTTTGTTTCACTTTGTATTGGCCCAGCGACCCCTGTTATAGATATTGCTAAAGTATCCAAATTGGAGGTTTTTTGCGCACCTTCAGCCATCGCTTTTGCGCATTGTGGGCTAACGGCTCCATAATCTTGGATAAGAGATGGGTTAACTTTTAAAAATTGCTGCTTTGATTGATTAGAATAGCTTATAATGGCATGACCTAAAACACTAGAAGATCCAGAAATAGCTGTAAGGGCACCAGCAACTAAACCGCCGGTGCATGATTCAGCTATGACAAGCGTTGTTTTAGCGCCTTTAGCTAATACAATAGCGCTAGCGGCAAGATCAAGAGTTTGATTTGTAAACATGCAAATATACTTTATGTTTTTATAAATTTTTATGTTAAGTTTGTTAAAGTATAGTGTAGTTATCTTGTAGATGTATCTTGCATTTGTAAGTTTTGTCAAAATAATATCTTAATTTTCTGTGATGCGCAATATAGAGTAAATTTTAAGAGCCATGTGTTAGATATGCATAGTAAAGATTTAAGGCTTAAGGAGTTGAAAGGTTAGATAATGAAAATACCATATAGATCAAGGACATCTACCCATGGGCGTAATATGGCCGGAGCACGTGGACTTTGGCGTGCAACAGGAATGCGCGAAGAAGATTTTGGGAAGCCAATTATAGCGGTTGCGAATTCATTCACACAATTTGTTCCAGGGCATGTGCATCTCAAAGATTTGGGTCAATTAGTTGCACGTGAAATTGAAAAATCAGGCGGAGTTGCAAAAGAATTTAACTCTATTGCAGTCGATGATGGAATAGCCATGGGCCATGACGGAATGCTTTATAGTTTACCCTCAAGAGAACTGATTGCAGATAGTTTAGAATATATGGTTAATGCCCATTGTGCTGATGCAATGGTATGTATATCGAACTGTGATAAAATTACACCCGGTATGTTAATGGCTGCTATGCGTTTAGATATTCCAGTTGTTTTTGTATCAGGTGGACCCATGGAGGCTGGAAAAATTGTATGGAATGAGCAAGAACGCAAAATTGACTTAGTTGATGCAATGGTTGATGCTGCTAATCCAAATATTACAGATGAAGAAGTTGCAGCCGTGGAGCGTTCAGCATGCCCTACATGCGGCTCGTGTTCAGGTATGTTTACGGCAAATTCGATGAATTGCTTAACTGAAGCGTTAGGATTATCTTTGCCTGGGAATGGTTCTTTGCTTGCAACGCATGCTAAAAGAGAAACCTTATTTAAACAAGCAGGCCAGCAAATTGTTGAGCTTGCAAAGCGCTATTATATTGCAGGCGACAAAACCGCTACAGCGCGTGGGATTGCAACATTTGAATCTTTTGAAAATGCAATGACTCTTGATATTGCTATGGGAGGATCAACCAATACAGTTTTACATTTGCTGGCAATCGCACATGAAGGAGAGGTGAACTTTACTATGAAAGATATGGATCGCCTTTCACGCAAGGTTCCTAATATATGCAAAGTTTCACCTGCAACTGCGCAATATCACATGGAAGATGTGCATAGAGCTGGTGGTATTATGGCGATTTTAGGTTCATTACAAAGAGAAAGACTTTTGCATGATCAAGTGCCAACTATCCATTCTAGAACAATCAGTGAAGCACTTGCAAAATGGGATGTAAGTCAAACAAATGACCAACTTGTTCATGATTTTTATAAAGCTGCACCTGGTGGCGTGCGCACAACACAAGCATTTTCACAAGAGAGACATTTTGATGAACTCGATCTTGACCGAAAAAATGGATGCATTCGTTCAGCTGAATATGCTTATAGTAAGGACGGAGGTTTAGCGGTTTTATACGGGAATTTGGCTTGCGATGGCTGTATTGTTAAAACTGCTGGTGTAGATAACTCAAATTTAAAATTTTCTGGACCTGCAAGGATTTATGAAAGTCAGGATTCTGCAGTTGGAGGAATTTTAAAAAGTGAAGTTAAATCAGGAGATGTGGTTATAGTGCGTTATGAAGGACCGCGAGGCGGACCAGGAATGCAAGAAATGCTATATCCGACAAGTTATTTAAAATCTGTTGGTCTTGGAAAAGAATGTGCTTTAATAACTGATGGTAGATTTTCAGGTGGTACCTCAGGGCTTTCAATAGGACATGTATCGCCCGAAGCGGCTGAAGGTGGAGTAATTGGCTTAGTAGAAAACGGAGATATTATCAATATTGATATCCCCAATAGAAGTTTGCATTTGGCAGTAAGTGATAAAGAAATTGCAATACGGCGTAAAAAAATAGAAGCAAAAGGCTCAATGGCATGGAAGCCAGCAAAAGAAAGAAAACGTAAAGTGTCGACTGCATTAAAAGCTTATGCAATGTTGGCAAGCTCAGCTGCAAAAGGAGCTGTGCGTGATCTTAATAATGTAAGGTGATAGCTTTATCTAGATCAATTAAAGCAAAAATCTATATCAACTTTGATCGATAGCAACAGCAACGACACTTAGTTGAAATAATGCATTGGCTAAAATAGCAAAACTATGTACGCATATTGTAGGCATTGTTAGGGCTTTACTATCATAAGATACTTCAACATTATTTACCAAAAACATGCAATCTGAAATCAATTCATACGGTAAGCATTATATTGATCAAGATGACATCGATCATGTCGTTGAAGTTTTGCAATCTAGTATGCTAACGCAAGGGCCATTAGCAAAAGAATTTGAAAAAAAAGTTGCTGATTATTTATGTAAAAATAATTGTCAAATAAATAATCAGACGCAATGTTATGGGATCGCATGTTCAAGTGGTACAGCGGCGCTTCATTTGGCTTGTCTTAGTTTGAATATATGTCGTGGAGATGTTGTAATTGTTCCATCGATTACGTTTGTAGCTAGTGCTAATGCAGTAGCAATGGTAGGAGCAAAGGTTGTGTTTTGCGATGTTCGCCCAGACACTGGTTTGTTAGATGTTCATATGCTTGATGATGCGCTGATGCGTGCTAAAAAAATTGGTAACCCAAAAGCAATCATATCGGTACATTTAAATGGGCAAATGGCTGATATGGGTAGCATCGCTGTGTTTGCTGACAAGCACGAGTTATTTGTTATTGAAGATGCATGCCATGCAATCGGAGGGGAGTATCTATATGGTAATCAGTGGTATAAAACCGGTAATGCTTTATTAAGCGATGTGGTGTGTTTTTCGTTTCATCCTGTAAAGAATATAACAACAGGAGAGGGCGGAATGCTTGTAACGCAAAATAATGCAATTGCACAATGTGCTAGCAAGTTTGCTCAGCATGGAATTGTTCGAACGGCAGTTGATTTTCAAAATGCAAAAAACAAAAGCGACCCTTGGTATTATGAAATGCATGATCTTGGCTATAATTACCGCTTAAGTGACATACAGTCTGCATTGGGTATTAGTCAGCTTAGAAAGCTAGATAATTTTGTAGCACGTAGACGTGACTTGGTTGACACATACCGCCAGCATTTGCAAGGTGCAAGTGATATTTTAAAGTTGTTATCACTGTATGACAATCAAAAACCTGCATGGCATTTAATGGTAGTTTTAATTGATTTTGCAAATTGTGCGATAGATCGTGCAACCTTAATGCAAGAGTTAATGAAAGAAAGCATAGGAACGCAGGTACATTATATCCCAGTTCATGAACAACCTTATTGGAAGGTGCATAGTCAAACACCTCGACTAAAAGGGTGCGCACAGTACTATGAGAGCACGTTGTCGTTGCCGTTGTTTTTTAATATGTGCGCCGATGATGTAAAGTTGGTTTGCGACAAACTTTTGACTTTGCTGGTTACAAAATAATAAGCCTGTGCTTAAATTTATATTCTGGTATAGAAATTGTTAATTGTTAATTGTTAATTGTCAACTTAAATGAATTTAATTGTTAACTAAAATAAATTTAATAGCTAAGTAAAATGAATATTGCTACTGAGTACAGTGTTTTGTTATTTGTATTTTATAAAGGCTTGTTTGAACAGGTTTGTTTTACAAAACATCATCTTTTTGGAGTGTTTGATGGTCGATAAAAATGAAAGTCAAAGTACTGGCGTTTGGAAGTCTGGAGTTGGCAAGGGTAGACATACACCCAAAGGTAGACAGTCTCAAGACCATGCTATAAAAACTGTGCGCGAATTGCTTGGTGATAAGCCGCGCAGGCGAGATTTGCTGATCGAGTATTTGCATGTTATCCAAGATAAATTTGGATATCTTTCTGCTGAGCATATGTGTGCTCTTGCAAAAGAAATGCAAATGGCGCAGGCGGAGGTTTATGAAGTGGCAACTTTTTATGCCCACTTTGATGTTGTTAAAGAAGGCCAAACTCCACCTCCTGATATAACAATCAGAGTTTGTGATTCTCTTACATGTGAAATTGCAGGTGCCCAACAATTATTAGAACAATTGAAGCAAGGCACTAATCCAAAAGATGTTCGTGTAATTCGAGCACCTTGTATGGGTCGTTGTGATGTTGCTCCAACAGTTGAGTTAGGTCATAAGCATATTGATCACGCAACATTTGATAAGACAATGGCGGCTATTAAAAAAAGAGATATCCATCCATATATACCCGCTTATGAATCTTTTAAAATTTATTGCGAGCAAGGTGGCTATAAAACCTTGACAAGGCTTAGAGATGGAGAAAAAACACCTGATCAAGTGCAAGATGTATTGCTTGCGTCAGGCTTAAGAGGTTTAGGTGGTGCAGGGTTTCCAACTGGCAAGAAATGGTCATTTGTAAAAGCAGAAAAAGGTCCTCGTTATTTGGCAGTAAATGGAGATGAAGGAGAACCTGGGACCTTCAAAGATAGATATTATTTAGAACGTGTTCCACATCTTTTTCTTGAAGGTATGTTGATAGCAGCTTGGGCAATTGAAGCAGAACGATGCTATATTTATATAAGAGATGAATATCCTGCGGTATTAAAGATTTTGCACGATGAGATAAAAAAACTTGAAGAAGCAAACATTATCCCTAAAGGTTATATTGATTTACGCCGTGGTGCTGGCGCTTATATTTGTGGAGAAGAATCTGCAATGATTGAAAGCATCGAAGGCAAAAGAGGATTACCGCGTCATCGTCCGCCTTTTGTAGCTCAAGTAGGTATTTTTAACCGCCCTACATTGGTTAATAATGTTGAAACTCTTTATTGGGTTACAAGAATTTTGCGAGAAGGACCAGAAATCATGTCATCTGTTGTTAAAAATGACAGGAAAGGGTTACGTTCTTTTTCGGTATCAGGAAGATTAAAAAAACCCGGAGTTTATCTGCTACCTGCTGGTAGCACTATTAGAGATATTATTGATGCAGCTGGCGGTATGCTAGATGGACATAAATTTAAAGCGTATCAGCCAGGCGGGCCTTCGGCGGGTATATTGCCAGCTTCTATTGATAATGTTGCAATGGATTTTGATACGTTACAGTCTTATGGAAGCTTCATAGGTTCAGCTGCTGTGGTGGTGTTATCTGACCAAGATAGTGCCAGAGATGCTGCACTAAATATGTTGCGTTTTTTTGAAGACGAAAGTTGTGGGCAGTGTACACCATGTCGTGTAGGCTGCGGGAAAGCGGTCAAGCTAATGCAATCATCACAATGGGATCAAGAACTTTTAAAAGATTTATGTGATGTAATGATAGATGCATCTATCTGCGGGTTGGGCCAAGCTGCTCCTAACGCAATTCGACATGTGATGACACATTTTAATGAGGAGATATAAATATGGAAGCAACAGATAGTACAAAATCTGTTCGATTCAACCTTGATGGTAAAGATGTTTTTGCATTTGAAGGCGAAACTATTTGGGATGTTGCGAAGCGTTTAAAAACTGACATTCCGCATTTATGTCATGCAAATTCTGTTGGCTACAAAGCAGATGGCAATTGTCGTGCATGTATGGTAGAAATTGATGGAGAAAGAGTATTAGCTGCCTCATGTATCCGTAAACCGACAGAAGGAATGACTATTAAAACAAATAGCGCCCGCGCGCAAAAGTCGCGTAAGATGGTTGTTGAGCTTTTACTGACCGATCAACCAGAAGATGCACATGACAACGGTTCACATTTTTGGTCTATGGTACAAGCTAACCAAGTTGAAGGAAGTCGTTTTCCTAAGATTGAAAGTGAACGAGTTCCTACACTTGACAGTTCACATTTGGCTATGCACGTAAATCTTGATGCGTGTATCCATTGTAATTTATGCGTAAAGGCTTGCAGAGAAGTGCAAGTTAATGATGTGATTGGTATGTCGGGACGTGGGCATGATAGTAAGATTGTCTTTGATTTTGATGATCCAATGGGTGCTTCAACATGTGTTGCATGTGGAGAATGTGTGCAAGCGTGTCCTACAGGTGCATTAATGCCAGCAAGCGCTTTAGATGCTAACGAGATAGGAGACTCTGGGATATATGACCGCGCGGTTTCATCTGTTTGTCCATATTGTGGGGTAGGATGTCAGTTGTCGTTTAAAATTAAAGATGAAAAAATTGCATGGGTAGATGGTATAGAAGGACCAGCCAATGAGAAGAGGCTATGTGTTAAAGGTCGTTTTGGCTTTGACTATATCGAACATAAACATCGCCTTGTCAAACCACTGATTAGAAGAGAAGATGCACCTCAAAAGGATTTGAATGTTGATCCTGAAAATCCTTTGACTCATTTTCGTGAAGCAGAATGGGATGAAGCTCTTGAGTTAGTTGCCAGTAAGTTAACAACTTTAAAAGAGCAATCAGGAGGAAATGCTATTGCTGGTTTTGGATCTGCAAAATGCTCTAACGAAGAGGCATATATTTTTCAAAAACTTATACGCCAAGCTTTTGGGCATAATAATGTTGATCATTGTACAAGACTTTGCCATGCCTCGTCTGTGGCAGCGTTATTAGAAAATATTGGATCTGGGGCTGTAACAGCGACTTTTAATGAAATAAAGAATGCAGAAGTAGCGATTGTTATAGGTGCAAATCCAGTAGAAAATCATCCAGTTGCGGCGACATATTTTAAGCAGTTTAGCAAAAATGGTGGAACTCTTATTGTAATGGACCCACGCGGACAGGGGTTAAAACGTCATGCCAAGCACATGCTACAATTTCGCCCAGGCACTGACGTAGCAATGCTTAATGCTATTATGCATATTATTGTTAAAGAAAGATTATATAATCAAGAATATATTGATACTTTTACAGAAGGTTGGAATTCTTTTAAAACGCACCTTGAAGACTTTGCTCCTGAAAAGATGTCGCCTATATGTGGTATTAGCGTTGATGTTTTACAACAGGTTGCGCGTGCTTTTAGTCAGTGTAAAGCGGGAATGATTTTTTGGGGTATGGGAGTTTCACAACATATTCATGGAACAGATAATGCACGTTGTTTGATTTCTCTTGCCTTGATGTGTGGTCATGTCGGAAAGTCAGGAACGGGTCTACATCCTTTGCGAGGACAAAATAATGTACAAGGTGCTTCTGATGCAGGTTTAATTCCCATGTTTTTGCCTGATTATCAATCGGTTACGTCGTTATCATTGCGCAAGAATTTTTCTGAGTTATGGAATGACAGCTACATTAATCCAGAGCCAGGTTTAACAGTAACGGAAATTATCGATGATATTCATGCAGGTAATACAAAAGGGATGTATATATTAGGCGAAAATCCAGCAATGTCTGACCCTGATGTAAGTCACGCACGTGATGCTTTGGCAAAGCTTGATCATTTAGTAGTGCAGGATATTTTTCTTACGGAGACAGCAAATTACGCTGATGTAATCTTGCCTGCGTCTGCATGGCCTGAGAAAAATGGAACTGTTACAAATACGAACCGCCAAGTGCAAATGGGTAGAGCGGCTTTGAAACCACCAGGCGATGCAAAAGAAGATTGGTGGATCGTCACTGAAATTGCAAAACATCTTGGTCTTGATTGGCAATACACACATCCAAAAGACATATTCGAAGAAATGAAATGTGCTATGAAATCGTTTGATAACATCACATGGGAAAGGCTTGAAAACGAAAACGTAGTTACTTATCCATCATTACATGAGAATGATCCAGGGCAACCTATCGTTTTTGCTGATGGCTTTCCACGAGAGAAAGGTCGTGCAAAATTTACTCCGGCTTCTATTGTAGCGCCAGCAGAAGTTCCTGATGGGCAATATCCAATGATATTGATAACCGGTCGACAATTGGAACATTGGCATACAGGATCTATGACAAGACGAGCAAATGTACTGGACTGGGCAGAACCTGAGGCCAATGCATCTTTGCACCCTAAAACATTACGCAAATTAGGTCGTAAGTCAGGTGAAATGATTCAAATAAAAACCCGACGTGGAGCTATAACAATCATGGCGCGTTCTGATAGAGCGATAGCAGAAGATATGGTTTTTGTACCGTTTGCTTATGTTGAAGCTCCTGCAAATATGTTAACAAATTCAAAAGTAGATCCTGATGGCAAGATACCTGGATTCAAATTTTCTGCCTGTAAAGTAACAACGCCAATGGATGAAAATGTTGTTAATAAGGTAGAAACTGCTGTAGCATGATGATAGGACAGTAAGATTATAGTAAAATAATAGGATAAAAATTATGAAAGACGATGTTATTATTACATGTGCAGTCACAGGATCAGCTGATACTGCTGATAAGCATCCCAACTTACCAATAACACCCAAACAAATTGCTGATAGTTCAATTGAAGCTGCAAAAGCAGGTGCTGCAGTTGTGCATCTTCATGTTAGAGACCCTGAAACAGGTGCTCCATCACGTGATGCTAATTTATTTAAAGAGGTTGTTGATCGAATTAGATCAAGTAATACGGATGTACTCATTAATCTGACTGCAGGTATGGGCGGTGATTTGTTTATGGGCGGATATGATGATCCAGCAAAATTTGATTTACAAAATACAGATTTAGCCAGTGCAGAAGATAGGCTTATTCATATTAAAGAGAATAAGCCAGACATTTGCACGCTTGACTGTGGTTCAATGAATTTTGGCAATGGCGATTACGTCATGGTTAACACGCCACCTATGCTGCGTGAGATGGCACGTTTAATTGCTAAAATGGATGTAATGCCAGAAGTTGAAGTGTTTGATACAGGGCATTTATGGCTTGCCAAACAATTGATGAGTGAAAAGTTAATTAATCCTGATCATGCATTGTTTCAGTTATGTCTAGGTATTCCATATGGAGCTCCTGCTAATACAACTATAATGAAAGCAATGGTAGATGAGTTGCCAGCAGGTAGTAAATGGGCAGGGTTTGGCATTAGTCGTATGCAAATGCCAATGGTTGCACAAGCAGTACTGCTTGGGGGCAATGTTAGAGTTGGTCTTGAAGACAATCTTTATTTGGAAAAAGGTGTTTTTGCATCCAATGCACAGCTGGTAGAAAAAGCTACCAAGATCATCAATTTAATGGGTGCAAATGTTGCAAATACTGCACAAGCAAAACAGATGCTTTCATTATAGTTGTTAGTTTTAAGCGACAATTAATCCGTTATTAAAAATATTGATTTATTGGTGTTTTATATAGTTTTGTTTGGAGTAAATTGACAAACAAGACCACCGTTTTGATTTATTATCTAAAGATTATTCTTTTATTATTCAGATGCAAACACCTTCTTTTTTAAAGTATAAAAGTAAGCTGTCCACGCCTAAAAAATCTAAGCCTTTTATGCTTAAATCTAGTTTTGAGCCTGCAGGTGATCAGCCAAATGCTATTAAAGAGCTATGCGAAGGGCTTGAAAGGGAAGATTCTGACCAAATTTTGCTTGGTGTTACTGGGTCTGGAAAAACTTTTACGATGGCTCATGTTATTCAAAAAACAGGTAGGCCATCGCTTATTTTAGCGCCGAATAAAACGCTTGCAGCGCAACTGTATACAGAAATGAAAGAATTCTTTCCTGAAAATGGTATAGAATATTTTGTATCATACTATGATTATTATCAGCCCGAAGCTTATGTAGCTAGAACAGATACATATATTGAAAAAGAAAGCTCCATTAATGAACAAATTGATAGGATGCGTCATTCAGCTACACGTGCACTTCTAGAGCGTCAAGATGTCGTTATAGTGGCATCGATATCATGTATTTATGGCATAGGTTCTGTTGAAACTTATTCCGAGATGGTATGCGATGTAGCAAAAGGTCAAGAGATGGAGCTGTCAACTTTGATTAAATCTCTTGTTGAATTACAATATACGCGCAATGATATAGCTTTTTTCCGTGGTACATTTAGAGTACGCGGTGATGTTCTTGAACTTTTTCCTGCTCATTTTGAAGACAGGGCATGGAGATTTTCTTTTTTTGGAGATATCATAGAATCCATTCAAGAATTTGATCCGCTAACCGGTGTAAAAGCTGATAGTTTAGATGATGTAAGAATTTATCCTAATAGTCATCATGTTACAACACGCCCTAGCTTAAGACAAGCTATTGAAAGTATTAAAGCAGAATTACCAGAGCGTTTAGAGACCTTTAAAAAGCTTAATAAATTACTTGAATTGCAAAGATTAGAGCAGCGAGTTACTTTTGATTTAGAGATGTTAGAATCAACAGGAATGTGCGCTGGCATTGAAAATTATTCGCGCCATCTAACAGGACGTGCGCCAGGTGATCCTCCTCCAACATTATTTGAGTACTTACCTAGCAATGCGCTTTTATTTGTAGATGAGTCGCATGTGAGTGTACCACAAATAGGAGGAATGTTCAGAGGTGATTTTAACCGCAAGTCTGTGCTCAGTGATCATGGATTTCGCTTGCCTTCTTGTATTGATAATAGGCCACTTAAATTTGAAGAGTGGGAGTTAATGCGCCCGCAAACGATCTATATTTCTGCTACTCCAGGGCCTTTTGAAATGGAAAAAACAAAAGGGGTATTTGTTGAACAGGTTGTAAGGCCAACAGGTCTAATTGATCCTAATTGTGAGATCCGGCCAACAGAAGGGCAAATTGATGATTTAATCCATGAATGTAAAATAACAGTCAAGCAGGGTTATAGAATATTAGTTACGACACTAACAAAAGTGATGTCAGAGGATTTAACAGAATATTTAAATGAATCAGGCTTGAAGACACGCTATTTACACTCGGATATTGATACGCTTGAGCGGATTGAAATTATTCGCGGTTTACGTCTTGGAAATTTTGATGTGCTAGTAGGCATTAACTTGTTGCGAGAAGGGTTGGATATTCCAGAATGTGCATTGGTCGCTATTTTAGATGCCGATAAAGAAGGTTTTTTGCGTTCTAAACGATCACTTGTACAAACAATAGGGCGTGCTGCACGCAATGTTGATGGCAGAGTGCTACTATATGCAGATAAAATGACAGACAGTCTTTCATATGCCATAGCAGAAACAAAACGACGGCAGAAATTGCAGCTTGCGTATAATAAAAAACATAACATCACACCAGAAAGTATACGTAAACAAATTAGTGAGACGGTTGATTCTGCCTTTGAACGCACTGACAGGTCTACAGTTAAAAAGAATGTAGGAAAATCAAGAAAAGAAATTACTCTTTCTGTAGGCGAATATTTGAATAAACTAGATAAAAAAATGAAGCATCTTGCAAGTGATTTAAATTTTGAAGAAGCTGCGCTTCTGCGCGATGAAATTGTATCCTTTGATGCAATACCTCTAGATGAACCAATCATGAGTTATAATTTTAATCAAACTATTGCAGATACTTATATACTTGGTCAGAGTTCTAAAAAAAGTAAAAAACGGCACTCTATGCGCTAAAAACTTTGACATTATAATTGGTACTGTTATTCTTATTGTTAATGGTACTTTTATAAGTCCAATATTTGTATTATGTGAGTTATGTTGTATATTTTATCACTGATATAGAGGTAATCCAATGACACGCCTAAGTGTAAACTTAAACAAGATCGCTTTGCTACGAAACCAACGAAATGTTGGTTATCCAAGCGTCGTTGCTATGGCAAAAGTCGCAATAAAGGCAGGAGCAAATGGAATTTCAGTACATCCACGACCTGACCAACGCCATATTACAAGAGAAGATGTTTTTGAACTAGCAAGCTTTTATACAAAAGAGCAGCGTACTCATCATAATATAGAATATAATATTGAAGGTTATCCAGATGATGTATGGCTAGAAAATGTGTTAGAGGTTATGCCTGATCAAGCTACGCTTGTGCCTGACGCCCCAGAAGCAAGGACATCAGATAGTGGTTGGAATTTAGATAGTTCAAGCCAAATTTTAAAATCATCAATACGTAAATTAGCAGATAAAGGCATCCGAGTAAGCGTATTTATGGGGCATGACGTTAAAAACTTTATGCCGCTTTATGATTGGGGTGCGCAAAGGATTGAACTTTACACAGGACCTTATGCGCATGAGTTTACTCAAGGTAACAATATCATTGATCATTTTAAAACGGCAGCTGACAATGCCCAAAGAGTAGGTCTTGGTTTGAATGCAGGTCATGATTTATCGCTTGATAATCTACCGACATTTGTCAATGGCATTGATGGACTAAGAGAAGTTTCTATTGGCCATGCATGGACTGCAGATTGTTTAATGCTTGGAATGGAAAAAGCAACCAAAGCTTATTTAGAGATCTTGCAAGGAGATACTAACAAGAACAGTTAATTAACGAAGGTTCATTCGGAGATTTTTCCTTCGTTGCACAGAAGATGGAATTTTCATAGCTTCTCGGTATTTTGCAACTGTGCGCCTAGCAATGTCAATGCCTTGGCTTAATAAATGCTCAACAATTGCATCGTCGGACAAAATATGTTCGGATGTTTCATCATTGATTAATTCTTTGATAGTATGGCGAACAGATTCAGCTGATATAGTACTGTTACCACCTGCAGATGATAAAGATGATGTAAAGAAGAATTTAAGCTCATATACACCTCGTGGTGTAGCTATATATTTATTGGCGGTAACGCGGCTGATAGTGCTTTCATGTAGCTCTACTGCATCGGCAATATCGCGCAAAATGAGCGGTCTTAAATGAGTAATACCAAATTGGAAGAATCCTGCTTGTTGTTTTACAATTTCATGTGTAACTTTTAAGATTGTAGAAGAGCGCTGTTCAAGACTTTTCTGTAACCAACGAGCATTTTGGAAATGCTCGGAAAAATATTGTTGCTCATTTTTGGGTAACTTACGTGCACCTAATTGTTGATAGAAGTCTTGATTAATTTGTACATGAGGAATTGTGCTGCCATTTAATTCAATCAGCCAACTATTTGGTGTACGGCCTGGTTTTAAGATAACATCAGGGATAACAACATCAACTTCTTCAAAGTTAAAACCTTCGGCTGGTTTAGGCTGCAATTCACGCAGGCATGAAATTAATTTATGGATGCCTTCGTGATTTGTTTTGCATTTACGGATCAAGCGATTGATTTTAGCCTCTGCAATAGCATCAAGGTTATTAAGCAGTATGCTCATTTTGTCATCAAGCTTGCCGGCGTGTTTGAGTTGGATGCGCAAGCACTCCGTAAGATCGGTTGCAAAAATGCCAATAGGATCCATTTGTTGTAATTTTTTTAACACAGTATCAACAATCTCGATAGAAACTTGTAATTGTTCTGATAAAAGCTCAAGGCTGCTTGAAAACCATCCTTCTGGTGTTAAATGGTCAAGCATTAAAATGGCGATCGCGCGTTCAATTGGCTCTGTGATATCTAGAGTAATTTGTTCAATCAGATGTTGGCGGAGTGATTTTTTTTGCCCAATAGTATCAAAAATATTATCTTGTGAATTGCCACTAAACTGACTGCTAGCGTTGGTATTACTATTAGAGTAAAGATCGTAAGAGTTACTTTCAAGTTCAGATCCTGCACCTGCAAAATCTACATCAAAATCATTGGTGTAATCGGTATCTAAGTTTTCTTGATTTAGGTCTCCTGATGAATCAACTTTGAGATAATCGACGCTATCAAGATCATTTTTGCTTGAAGCATCGCTGTCGCTATCATTGCTAGATTCTTGAAAATCTTCACTGCTTTTAGATGAATCTTCTAGAGTGCTTTCTTCCCAATCAAGCATAGGGTTACTTGATATCTCGGTTTCGATAAACTCTTGAAGATCTATATTTGATAATTGCAGCAGTTTAATAGCTTGTTGCAATTGTGGGGTCATTACCAAAGATTGTGATTGACCTATATCAAGACGTGAATTGAGAGCCATGGAATAAAATGCCTTATCTTATAAAGAATTGGTTGTAGAGGAAGTAAAATGAAGATTGAAATCTTCGCCCAAATAATATTGTCGCACTTCTTTATGAGATGCTATTTCTTTTGGTGTCCCTTCGGCTAGTATAGTACCAGCGCGGATAACATAAGCACGATCAACTATTTTAAGAGTCTCAGCTACATTATGGTCGGTAATTAAAACACCAATGCCATTTTTTTTAAGTTGGTTGACCATTTTTCGGATATCTTTAACCGTAACAGGGTCGATACCAGCAAGTGGCTCATCCAATAGTATAAAAGTTGGATTGTTTGCTAATGCACGCGCAATCTCTAGGCGTCTACGTTCTCCACCTGAAAGTGAAGAAGCAAACTGCTTACGCAGCTGTACAATAGAAAATTCATTAAGAAGGCTCTCCAGTCTTACTTTTTGTTCATCAATAGTAAGTTTGCCTAGTTGTAAAACAGCAAGGATGTTATCTTCGACATTCATATCTCTGAAAATTGAAGTTTCTTGAGGCAAATAACCAATACCAAGTTTGGCGCGCAAATTCATCGGGAGATGAGTGATATCATGCCCATTAAGATTAATGACACCTGAATCGGGACGAATGAGTCCAGTCAAAATATAAAAGCATGTTGTTTTTCCAGCGCCGTTAGGACCTAATATGCCAACGGCTTCTCCGTTGCTGATTTCTAATGTGATTTGTTGCAAAACTTGATTGTTTCTATAGCTTTTTGCAATATTTTGGCAGGTAAGTTTATGTTTTGCGCTATTATAGGCACTGGCATCATGTGGGCTAAATTTTGGCGTGTATGCGCGCGCATGTGATGTGTTGTTTGCTTGAGAAGGTTGCTGCTGTTCGTGTGTATTTGTTGTTTGATATTGGTGATCAATATCAGTATCGACAAAAGAATGATCTGAAATTGCAGATTTGCCAGGAAAGCGATCATTAGTATTTTGTTGGCTCAAAACATTACTGGCGTCGAGGACGGATAGATCTGTATGAGTTGATAGTTCTAATGTTGTTGAGTTGTTTATATGTTGTTTAGGAGGCTGGGACTCAAAGGGTTGATTTTCATTTGATAGAGTTTTTTGATCAATAGTAAGTTTGTTTTTGTCGGTGCTGCATTGGTTGGTATGATCACTGTCTGTTTGACCAATCAAATGAGAAGGCGCAACGCTACGAAACGGACGCTTCACATTGGTGTTTTTATATTGATTATCTGAATTTGATGGATGTTGCATAAATTGAATATATCGTTAATTTGTTAAAACAAACTTTTATCATGTTCTTTAGAGCTAAATTATAATCATTAGATAGACGCAATTTCAGATGATTTGCAAAGAGTGTCAACAAAAAAATGAATTGAATTGTATTCAAGGCACGAAAATTGCATAAAATTGCATATTGCTTTGGAACAAGGCATTGTGTGAATTTAAATTTAGCATGCCTCTGATGCTATATATTTCATTTGCTAGAAAAAAAAACAATCAAAAAACCAATCAAAAAACCAAAAGCATCATTAGAATTGGCTTTTATTTAAAGCGTTTTTTTATGATGTGTTCTCTAATTGAAATGTAAAGACCACTGAAGCAAATAACTACAATGCCGATAATGGTCATACTGTCTGGTATATAACTAAAGAAAATATAGCCTACGCATATTGCAAAAATCATTTCACTATACATCCACGGGGCCAAAACGGATGCCATGGCGATTTGATAGGCCTTAATAAGAAAAAAATGCGCAATAGTAGCACTAGCACCAACAAAAAGATAAAGCAGAAGATGCTCACTGGCAATGGGTGTAAAACTTTTTATAACGAATGGACTTAAAATAATTGTACCAACAAAACTTGTCCAAGCAAGTGTCATAATGGGGCTTGTGTTTGTTGAGATACGCCTTGTAATAATAATATAAAAAGCATATGCAACCCCTGAGCATATGGCAAGCGACATTGCAAAATATTGATCAGAAAGCCCCGGGCGTAAAATGATCAATATCCCTATAAAACCAACTAAAACAGCAATCCAGCGTCTTACGCCAACTTGCTCTTTTAATAAAACAGGTGATAATGCTGTTACTATTAATGGAGAAATAAATGCAAGAGAGAGTGTTTCTGCAATAGGTAAATATACCAATGCAGCAAAATAGCAAAGCGTGGCAAATGTCAAGACACAGCCACGAACAATCTGCAATCCTTTATCAATAACATTTAGCTGTGATGTTTTGCCAGTTACGCTTAACCAAAATATAATCACGATGAATGGGATGAAATATCTAGCAAAGGTAATTTGTAGCGCTGGATAAAATTCTGTTAGGTATTTTGCAGCACCATCTAGCAAAGCTGCAGCCATTGCAAAATATAACATATAAGATACAGAGCGCATAGTGTGTGGGAATGTTTCTTGCATCATATATGATGAGGTTTGTTAGTAAATGTTGACAGAGGACGTTGGTACATTAACAAGAATTCAGCACAGGATACAAAGATGCTTGTATTACGAATGTTAAAGGCAAAATTACCAAGCTATATGATTTGCTATAGCATGTTATGTATTGTCATTGGTATTAATATTACATTACTTGCAACAAATTACAGTTTTGCAGAAGAAACAAAGCAGGTAAATAAAAAATTTGTGACATGGATTAGTGCGTTCAAAGAGCGCGCGCTCAAAGATGGCGTTGATAATTTGACGTTTGATAAAGCATTTAGCGGCATAACAGTGCCTCTTGAAAGAGTGGTCAGTTTAGATAGAAAGCAGCCAGAGTTTTTACAAAGTTTTTGGCATTACATTGAAAAGCGATTAAGCCAAAAACGAATAATGCGCTCGAAAGCAATGTTAAAAAAACATGCTGAACTTCTAAAATCAATCAAAGAATTATATGGCATTCCAGCGCGAATTTTAGTTGCATTTTGGGCATTAGAGACAAATTTTGGCGATTATAAAGGAACTACTCCTGTTATTCACTCGCTTGCAACGTTGAGTTTTGATCGCCGCCGTTCAGCTTTTTTTGAGCAACAATTGCTAGCAGCGCTTAAAATTGCAAGTGATAATAAAGCAACACTTCAGCAATTAAAAGGCAGTTGGGCTGGTGCGTTAGGGCATATGCAGTTTATGCCACAAACCTATCTACAATATGCGATAGATTTTGATGATGATAGTCGTGTAGATGTTTGGAGTTCATTGCCTGATGCTTTTGGGTCCGGTGCAAATTTCTTAAATAAAATTGGCTGGGAAACTGGACAAATATGGGGACGAGAGGTACGTGTTCCAGAAGATTTTAAATTTGGAAAATACTTGTTTGCTCAAAAACAAACCTTAATGGAGTGGTCTGAAATAGGACTTACAAAATTAAATGGAGAATCTCTTGACTTATTAGATGTAAAAGCTCGATTGTTAGCACCTGTTGGTAAAGATGGCCCTGTTTTTTTAGTTTATAAAAATTTTGATGTTATTATGAGATGGAATTTTTCTCAAAACTATGCGCTTGCAGTTGGATTACTTGCTGATAAAATAATTGGTAAAGAGACACCAGCATTGCCTACAAATTTGGATAGTTTTAAATTGTCGCGCAAGAAAATTAAAAAGCTACAAATAATGCTGCAAAAAGAAGGTTTTAAAACAGGTGGTAATGATGGAGTGCTAGGACCTAAAACACGTCGTGCATTACAGAAGTGGCAATTAAAACAAGATATGATAGCAGATGGGTACCCAAATGCTGATGTTTTTAACGCATTTTGAATATGGCCGTTTAACATAAATAAAACAATGAAGCGATGTATTATCCTATAGCGGAAATAGGATTTTGGAAAGGATAGTCTAAATCATCAGCCACACCCTTACATGTTATTTTGCCTTTGTAGACATTAAGACCATCTTGTAAGCCAGTGTTATTTTGCAAAGCTTTAATGCCATCTTGTGCTAACTTGGCAACAAAAGGAAATGTTGCATTGGTTAAACCAATTGTCGAGGTGCGCGCGAAGGCTCCTGGCATATTTGTTACGCAATAATGAACAATTCCATGTTTTATATAGATTGGATCATCATGTGTTGTTGGTTGTGATGTTTCAAAACAACCGCCTTGATCGATTGCAATATCAACAACAACGGAACCAGCTTGCATTGTTTTAATCATATTTTCTGTCACTAGTTTAGGGGCAGATTTACCAGGAAGCAACACAGCTCCAATTACAAGATCTGAGCTTGCAATTATGCGTTTGAGATTGGCAGGAGATGATGCTAATGTAGTCAAATTAGGGCCAAACATATCATCAAGCTGTTGTAAACGATCAAGTGAAACATCTAAAATGGTAACTCGTGCTCCTAAGCCCATTGCCATTCGAGCAGCATTTATTCCTGCAATACCTGCACCTATAACTGTTACTTTTGCTGGCTCAACACCGGGGATTCCGCTAATAAGAATTCCTGATCCACCTTTTGATTTTTCAAGGAAATGGCAACCTTGCAAAACAGACATTCTGCCTGCAACTTCGCTCATAGGTTTTAACAACGGTAGTTTGCCATTATGATCAGTTATCGTTTCATAAGCAATGGCTGCACATTTTGAATCAACCAATGCTTTTGTCAAAGAAGGCTCAGCTGCTAAGTGTAAATAGGTAAATAAAAGATGTCTTTCTTTAATGTACTGAAATTCCTGTGATTGCGGCTCTTTAACTTTTACAATCATATCTGAATCTTGCCAAACTTGTGAGGCATTGTCGCAGATTGTACCACCAGCTTGAAGGTATTGTTCATTGCTAAAGCCAATAGCATTACCCGCATTGTTCTCAATATTGATTTGATGACCAAGTGCTTTGAGATCTGCAATATTATCAGGTGTTAAACCAATCCTGTATTCTTGGTTTTTTATTTCTTTTGGAATACCTATACGCATTTTTATGTGCCTTTAAATAAATCTAGAAGAATTATAATACTTATGGTGAAATGGGAACTTTACTCTAGAAAATTCAATTTTTGAAGATCAAGATGGTTGCTTATTATGTCAAGCTATCATGAAAGTCAATGTTATATTATGTTTTCTGGACGCGCTTAGTTAATTTAGTCAAATTAGTTTTTGGAGAATCTGTGGAGGTGTTTTTGATATATTTAAAACGCAAACTATCATTGCGTTTATCTAAATCAATGGTAATTTTTCCGCCATGGCGTAACACTCCAAACAGTAACTCATCTGCAAGTGGTTTTTTTACATAATTTTGGATGGTGCGAGACAAAGGTCTAGCACCAAAGACATGATCAAATCCTTTTTTTGCAATCCAAGCACGTGCATCTGTTTTTAGATCAATGGTAATAGATTTTTCTTCTAGTTGACCTTCGAGTTCAAGGATCATTTTATCAACTATTTTGCGAATAGATGCTGGCCCTAAACCGTTGAATCCAATGACTGCATCAAGTCTATTGCGGAATTCAGGTGTAAAGATACGTTTAATTGCGTCAGTGTCATAGCCTTCGTTTTTAGCAGATCCAAACCCTAAAGCTGGCTTTGCAATGTCGCTTGCACCAGCGTTACTTGTCATGATTAATATAACGTTTTTAAAATTGATAGATTTGCCATTATGATCAGTTAACGTTCCATGGTCCATCACTTGTAAAAGTAGGTTAAAGATATCAGGGTGTGCTTTTTCTATTTCATCTAGCAATAGGATGCAATGGGGGGTTTGATCAACGGTATCTGTAAGCAAGCCACCTTGCTCAAAGCCAACATATCCTGGAGGCGCCCCAATCAAACGTGAAACAGTATGGCGTTCCATATATTCGGACATATCGAAATGCTTTAACTCAAGCTTTAGAATAAATGCAAGTTGCCTTGCTATTTCTGTCTTGCCAACACCTGTTGGACCTGTAAATAAATAACTGCCAATAGGTTTTTGTGGATCACGCAGACCAGAGCGTGCAAGTTTAATGGCACTAGCAAGAGATTTAACTGCTTGGTCTTGACCAAAAACTAATCGAGATAGGTCTCTTTCAAGATTACGCAAAGAGCGTGTGTCGTCTTGATTGACTGTTTTGGCAGGAATGCGGGCCATTTTTGCAATAACTGTTTCTATTTCACGGCTCCCAAGGGTTTTTTTTCGTTTAAGAGGAGGTAGTATTTGCTGTGAAGCACCTGCCTCATCAAGAGTATCAATTGCTTTATCTGGTAGCTTGCGGTCATTAATGTAGCGTACAGATAAAGTAACGGCTTCTTTAATAGCGTCTTTTGTATATTTAACTTTATGATGATCTTCGTATCGTTTTTTGAGACCATGTAAAATCTTAACTGCATCGGATGGAGAAGGTTCAGGGATATCGATTTTCTGGAATCGTCTTGAAAGAGCTCTATCTTTTTCAATGTGAGAACGATATTCTTTATAAGTTGTTGCTCCCATACAGCGAAGGTTTCCGCCTGCCAAAATTGGCTTTAATAAATTAGAAGCATCTAAAGCACCTGCGCTTGTCGCGCCTGCGCCAATGATTGTATGCATTTCATCAATGAATAGAATAGCTTTTTCTAACTCTTCCAATTCTTGAATAACTTCTTTTAAACGCTCTTCAAAATCTCCTCGATAACGAGACCCTGCCACCAGCAAGCCCATGTCAAGAGCGTAGATGGTATGATTTTTTAGAAAATCTGGAACATCTTTTTGTACAATTTTTGCAGCTAAGGCCTCAGCAATGGCAGTTTTACCCACGCCAGGATCTCCAACTAAGAGCGGATTGTTTTTAACGCGACGCGCTAAAATTTGCATCATACGATTTGTTTCATCATCGCGTCCGATGAGGGGGTCAATTTTACCTTTAATTGCTTTTTCATTCAAATTATCACAATAACGCTCAAGAGCGGTTTCAATGTCTTCGTCATCATCTTCTTCTTGTGCAATGCCATATGCATGGTCATCAGGTTCGTTTTCTGAGTGATCATTTTTTTAAGATTGCGATGTGTAACGCCGATACTGGCATCAATATTGATAGTGCCGTGGCTTATAAAACTAGTCGCATCAAAGCGACTCATTTGTTGTGCATGTAAACAATAAACAGCATAGCTTTCGTCTTCAGCAAAAATAGCAACAAGTATATTAGCGCCTGTTACAACTTCTTTTTCTGAAGATTGAACATGGATTGCAGCACGCTGTACAACGCGCTGGAATGCGGCAGTAGGCTTTGGCTCTGATGTTTCTTTTGGTGTTAGGTTTTTGATAGTAGTTAATTCATTTTTTAAATGATCTGAAAGATCATGCTTCAATGCTAGAATTTGTACTTTACAGCCTTTTAAGACCTTGACAGCGTCGTTATCTTCGCAAAGAGCTAACAATAAATGCTCAAGTGTTGCGTATTCATGATGCATTGATGCTGCAAAAGAGAATGCTTGATGCAATGTTTGTTCTAAGTTTTCTGATAAAGTAGTCATATATTTAAATTCAATCTTAAATTGTTGGTTATTCTGTATGTGATTATTTCATATTAAAGCATAATGCGCACAGTAGTGTATAATAGAAATATCAATGATCTCAAATTAGTTATAAAAATTGAAGATCCAATAGTGGCGCATGATTAGCTTATTTTTTCAAGTTTGCATTGTAAAGGATGTTGTTCACGCTGTGCAGCATTCATTACTTGGAGAACCTTTGTTTCGGCAATTTCATAACTAAACACTCCACACCTGCCTTTGCCATGTTGATGTATATGGAGCATGATCTGTGTTGCTTCTTCAATAGTTTTTCCAAAAAAAGTTTGCAACAGATATATCACAAACTCCATTGGCGTGTAATCGTCATTGATCATAAAAACTTGATATTGGGGAGGTTTGGCTATTTTTATCTTATCTTTAACTAATACATCAACATGTGCTTTGTTTTTTTTGTCAACATTGCTGCTTGTATTAATGCTGTTGGTTTTTTTGGATGCGATAATCATTTGTTGTCCTGAAAATCAAAATTAATGTTGCATAACATAGATTGAAATACACGAAAGGTAAAGTATATAGACTATTTGCAACACATGTTCGCTTCAATATGGATAATAGATTTAGAAGTCAAGGCGTTCAAGTATATTATTGCGTAATATATTAATTCCTTCATTTTTATGGGCACTGGTTAAAATTGGCTCAGGTGCACCTGCAGGATGTTTTAGTAATACTTGGCGCAAGCTTTCAGTCAATAATGGCCGTTGCACTTCTGGAAGTTTATCAATTTTAGTGACTACTAACTGGAAAGCAATACCCCATCGATTAAGTTTATCCATTAATATTTGATCTTGTTTGCCAACGGAACGCCTAGAATCAATCAACACAAGAACCATGCGCAAACTAACTCGACCTGCCAAATAAGCATCAATAAGCTTATGCCAATTGGCGACAATATCTTTTGGTGCTTGTGCATAACCATATCCTGGCATATCAACGATGAATAATTGATCACGTAAATTAAAATAATTTAAGCATTGTGTTCTGCCAGGCGTGTTGCTTGTGTGTGCCAATAACTTGCGGCCAAATAAAGCGTTAATGAGGCTTGATTTTCCAACATTTGAACGGCCAGACACGCTGACTTCTGGAAAGCTTGCTTCTGCCAGTTGTGTAATCGAAGCAATAGAATGTATAAAATGAGTTGGGCCTGAAAAAAAATGTGATGCACGAGTTATTTCATTGGCTTTAATATTTTGCAATTTTTGTCAATTTCAAATGCAGTTATTGATGAGTATTGCTTGGTATCTATAAAAGGAGCAATCAATTTAAATGTTATTAAAATTTTGTTGCGTATTGTTTCTGACTTAAGATTTTATTTATTTTTTTTCTTTTGTTTTTTTGAAGTGATGCTATGCATTTCACTTGAGAGTGTATTTAGTTTTGCAACTTTGCGCATAATAAACCATTGTTGAGCAATTGATAACACATTATTCCATGCCCAATAAATTACTAAGCCAGCTGGAAATGTTGCTAACAGGAAGGTAAACAAGAATGGCATAATCATGAAAACCTTTGCTTGAATAGGATCAGCAGGGGTTGGGTTTAGCTTTTGTTGTAGCCACATGGTTAAACCCATAATTAAAGGCCAAATACCAAGATTTATTGGCACGAGTAAAGCCGGAACTTGCCAATCAATGAGGCCAAATAGTGTTAGAATTCCTAATGGATCTGCTGCTGATAGGTCATGTATCCAACCAAAAAAAGGAGCATGTCGCATTTCTATTGTAACAAAGAGAACTTTATAAAGAGAAAAGAAAACAGGAATTTGAATTAAGATAGGTAAACATCCAGCTGCAGGGTTAACTTTTTCTCTTTTATAAAGGGCCATCATTTCTTGCTGTAGTTTCATTTTGTCGTCGCCATGGCGTTCTTTTAATTCAAGCATTTGAGGTTGTAGAAGCTTCATCTTACTCATAGAAACGTAAGATTTATTTGCAAGTGGAAACAACAAAAGCTTAACAAAAATAGTTAAGGCTAAAATTGCTAATCCAAAGTTTCCTAATTGTGAATTTAGCCAATGGATGGCATAAAAAATCGGCTTAGTTAAAAAATAAAACCAACCAAAATCAACAGCTAAATCAAAATTTGTAATGTTAAATCTTTCTGCATAAGTATCCAGTAATGTGGTTTCTTTTGCCCCGGCAAAAAGATAGCTTGTCTGTGTGAATTCTTGATTAATATCAATATCACGTGCTTCATAGATAAAGTCTGTTTGATAAAGTGTTTTATTGTTACGTCGGGCACTTCTAAATTGTGTATTAACTTGCTCTTGTTGGTTAGGTATAATAGCAGAAAGCCAATATTTATCAGTAATTCCAAGCCATCCACCAAGTGTTACTGTATTAATATTTTTTTGTTCTTCTAGATCTTCATAGTCAAGTTCTTCAAGAGTATCATTTAATACACCGATGGGGCCTTCATGTAGGATGTAAAAACCAAGAGTGTCTGGTTTTGATGTTCTAGATATTAACGCATAATTGGCTAAGCGAATGCTCTGACTACTGTTGTTAACCACTCGCTGTTGAACAATGAACATATAACGCTCATCTAACTTAAAATGTAATTCAAACCGAACACCAGAATCGTTTATCCAAAAGAGCGTTGCAGTATTTTGCATATTGATAGTTGTATCATCTGACTGCCAAACTGTTTGTGCGTTTGGAACTTGCGTTTTGTCTGCAACCCATCCAAATTCGCTATAATATGGCTTTACTGATTTTGCAGGGGAGAAAAGCTCAATATATGGACTGTTTGAATCCAGAGTCTGCTTATATTGTATTAGGGATAAATCATCAATGCGTGCACCTTGCAAATTGATGCTACCACGTAAAAATGGCGTTTCGATATATATACGTTCATTTTGTTTTAAAATTTCATCGCGCGATGCAAAACTATCACTATGTGATTGTAAATCACCTGTCTTTGCAGATAAAGATGGCAGTTGTGGGATAAGTGCGTTCTCACCATTAAATCCAGATTGATTAATGCTTTCTGGTGTTTTTTGAGGAACAGGAGGGGCAAAGAAAAATTGCCATCCTAGCAAGATCATTAGCGACAATGAAATTGCCAGAAACATATTTCGTTTTTGTTCGTCCATAATGTTAAGCTACTCTGTAAACTAGATTTATATGATTTTAGTCGCACAATTGATGTGTATTTGTTTTGCGCAGTGCATACAATAAATCGCTCTTTAATTGTTCATAAGGGCGTATTAAAGTTTGTTGAGTCGCAATTAATACAAAATCATGCTGGGGTGATGAATGAAAAGGCAAAACGTCTAAAGCAATAGCGCGCAAACGCCTTTTAACGCGGTTTCTCCTTACAGCACAGCCAATTTTACGTTTAGTGGCAGTAACACCAAAGCGTGCTATATTTATACAGTCTTTGCAGTCGTTGTACGCCATGTTTGTTATGCTAGTGTTGTGTTTATATTTGTTTGCTTGATGAAAACATTGTAAAGGGGCCACTTGTAGCACGAAACCTTTACAAAAAAATTTGTGGCCTGACGAAGCTACACGCACAAAATCAGCGCGTTTTTTAAGTTTAACTAATTTTCGTTTCCGTATAGCTTGCACGCTCAGACAATATAAAACAAAAAGATTACTATATTGATTAGCAAATCTAAATTTTGCGTTAATGAATTTACGCTGACAGCTTTACGCGACCGCGACCGCGACGTCGTGCCAAAGTTTGGCGTCCGTTTTTGGTTGCCATTCGTGTGCGAAAACCATGGCGACGCTTGCGAACTAAACGGCTTGGTTGGAAAGTACGTTTCACCTTTAATAACCCTCAATAAATATGGATATGAAGTAAGTAATTTAAACAGCTTCTAATTACTATGAAGCCAATATCAAAACAAGCTTTTCTTATACGTGATGAAGCTTTGTGTCAAGCATTGTGGCATAAGTTAAGATGTAAATTGCTATTAATGTTATTTATAATAAAGAATGCAAGAGGCAAGCGCACAAGAAAATAGGAATGCATTTGTCAGCAAACAGTAAGCATCCATAGTTTATCAAAAAGCTTTAAATTTAACCTTTGCTATTCGGCAACCCAGTACCCTGTTGGATCAAGACAACCTTCGCGTTCTTCTTCTATTCTGCCGCCACTTAATTCAAGAACTTCAAGAAATCTTCGACACACACGCCCATGCTCATCGGCATATTGCTCAACAGGTACAACTGTTCCTTTTATATTGGTGTTGTCAGAAGTATGCCAATCAAAAGCTTCACCATCTAATCCTTCGCTTAGTGCCATAAAAATAGCAGTGCGCCGCGCATGAGTATCGCGAGGGGCTATTTTTATTTCTGCAATTTGATTGCCGATAAGTCCGCCAAATAAGCCTCCTAAAGCTCCAGCACCAGCTCTGCCAGCGATAGATCCACCAATCATTGTATATCCTATGCTCGCGCCAGTACTGGCTCCAAGGATTGCTAATTTTGCGCGCTTGTCTGCATCAGTATCTTTATTTTTGGGTAGGAAACAACCAGTAAAAGCAAGACAAAGAGCTGTCATAAAAATTTTTTTGAGCATATTTTTAAAGTCTTTACATATAAAATTCTTGAAGAAGAGAGTTGAATCATAGTGCATAAGATTATTAAGTCATATGTATTTTTTATTGTTGTTCAATTTATTTTTTTACCAATGATAAGATTCGCGGTAAAAGAGCAATGGTTTTGCTTAAAATAACGATTTTTTGCTTTAAATAAAATGTTTGTACTGAATGAATTATATGGAAAGGCTGCATATAAATTTGTTTGTTAATTTAAATTGAGTTTATAGCTCATTATAAGATTTGGTAATGTCACGAGGTGCAACGTGAATAATTTTGTATTCAAATCATGATCTCTGGAAGGAAACGTAATGTTGAATAGTTCTATACAAAAGAAAGAACAAAAAAAAGCTCTCGATGGAGCTTTACAACAGATCGAAAGAGCTTTTGGTAAGGGCGCTGTTATGAAGCTTGGCCAGAAAAATGTATCAGATGTAGAGGTAATTAAAACTGGTTCGATTAATCTAGATATAGCACTTGGAATAGGTGGTTTACCGCGTGGGCGTGTTGTAGAAATTTTTGGCCCTGAAAGTTCAGGAAAAACAACCTTAACACTACATGTGATTGCTGAAGCACAAAAAATAGGAGGTGTTTGCGCTTTTGTTGATGCGGAGCATGCGTTAGATCCTGTTTATGCAAAAAAATTAGGCGTTAACGTGGATGAATTGCTCATAAGTCAGCCTGATACAGGAGAACAAGCTCTTGAAATTACTGATACATTGGTGCGCTCAGGTGCAGTGGATGTCTTGGTAATAGATTCGGTTGCTGCACTTGTGCCACGCGCCGAGCTTGAAGGAGAAATGGGAGAAACGCAAATAGGTCTGCAAGCAAGATTAATGAGCCATGCGTTGCGCAAATTGACAGGATCTATCAATAAATCAAGTTGCATGGTAATTTTTATTAATCAAATCCGCATGAAAATTGGCGTAATGTTTGGTAATCCAGAAACTACTGCAGGAGGTAATGCTCTCAAGTTTTATTCAAGTGTGCGCCTTGATATTCGTCGTGGTCTTGGCTTGAAAGTGAAAGATGAACAAATTGGAAATTTAACTAAGGTTAAAGTGGTAAAAAATAAAGTTGCCCCACCATTTAGACAAGTGGAGTTTGATATTTTGTACGGTGAGGGTATATCTCGAGAAGGCGAGCTGATTGATCTTGGCATCGCTGCAGGTTTGATTGAAAAATCAGGCGCATGGTTTTCTTATAATGGCGAAAGAATTGGACAAGGGCGTGAGAATGTACGCAAGCGATTAAAAGAAGATAAAGTTATAGCAGATGAGATTGAGGAGAAGATTCTTCAAAAATCAGGACATCTAGAATCAAAGATGATGGATGGAGAACTTGAAGCATCTGATAAGACAGTAGTCAAAGAAGAAACATTAGATGTG
This sequence comes from Alphaproteobacteria bacterium, assembly GCA_965178085.1. Taxonomy (GTDB): domain Bacteria; phylum Pseudomonadota; class Alphaproteobacteria; order CBCXTS01; family CBCXTS01; genus CBCXTS01. The sequence goes on from CBCXTS010000018.1 coordinate 69,807, forward strand.
TCATCAGAAGAAGTTTAAGACATCGTGTAATACTAAGTTCATTTTGCTAAAAGCGCAGAATTATTTTAGATCTAGTGAGTGATGATGTTTTAAGTTGTTGTCGAATTTTAGTGGATTATTGTTAAAATTAAGAGAAAAGAGTGTGTAATGGAAAAAGATTCGATGCAATGGGATAAACTTAACCTTGAAACTCGAATGTTGCATTGTGCCCGTGCTGATCAAGCTTTAGGTGGTATTATTAATCCACCGATTGAGCAAGCTTCAACAATTTTGCATACTGATTTAAAAGAATTTGATAACCCCGCATCAAAAAAATTTATCTACGGGCGTCGTGGTACCAATACCGCTTTGGCTCTGCGTGAAGCAATTAGCGAGCTAGAGGGAGCTTATGATACTGTTTTGTGCTCGTCAGGAACGAACGCAATTATTACAACATTGCAAAGTTTAACAAAACATGGATCGCATATTTTAATCTCGGATAATGTGTATGGGCCAACACGGAAATTTTGCAATGAAGTTTTACATCGTTTTGGTGTTGAAGTTGAGTATTATCCGCCACTTTTAAATGAAAAAATTAGCACGTTAATTAAACCAAATACTGCGTTAATTTTTATGGAGTCTCCAGGTAGTCTTACATTTGAAGTGCAAAATGTTAGTGCTATAGCACAAGCAGCAAAAGATGCCGGGATATTCTCAGTTATTGATAATACGTGGTCAGGTGGATTGTTATTTCCTGCTCTTAAAAAAGGTGTGGATATTTCGATACAATCAATAGCAAAATATATTGGCGGTCATTCTGATATTATAATGGGGTCAATTGCGTGTGGAAACAAACGTAGTTTTGAAAAAGTGTGGGAAGAGTTTGATCGTACGGGCGTTAGCATTGGGGCGAGTGATATTTATTTGGCCCTTAGAGGGATGCGTACATTATCAGTGCGCCTTGAAAAGCACGACTGTACTACTAGGAAAGTTGTTAGTTGGTTACAAGAGTGTCCAAAAGTAAAAAAAATACTCCATCCAATGATTTCATCACATCCAGGACATTTATATTGGAAAGAACATTTTAAAGGTGCCAGTGGTTTGTTTGGGTTTACCATGGAAAAAGTAACACGCCCTGTTTTGGCAAAAATGCTAGATCATATGCGTTTATTTGCCATGGGCTATGGTTGGGGAGGGTATGAGAGCCTTATCATTCCAGTGGATCCTATAAAAAATCGTACAGCAAGCACCTGGAATGATGATGTGCAGACTATGCGCCTTAATATTGGTCTTGAACATCCTGATGATCTTATTCAAGATTTAGCAGATGGTTTTTTGAGGTTGAAGAGCTAGATTGTAATCATCTCCATGCAATTGTTTAATGATTGCATAGCTGCTGGTCATAATGATTCAATTATTGCTATAGCGTATTAACATTAAAATGTATAAATTGGACTTCTGCTTTCAAAGGGTCGCCTCCCAATAATTGGTCCAAGGAATCTTGCATTAGTTTAATTACTGATTCTTTTGATATTGTATTATAGTTACTGATTTTAGCATAATGTAAGCTTAGTTTTTCTAAAAATACTGCACGAATATATTCGTTATATTCTTTTAAACGTGCTTCTAAGATAGAATTGCTGGTTAATAATCGAAACTCAATAATAATATTTTTAGATATTTTGCGCCCATGTGCAACAGGTATAACTAAACCTTTCATGGTAATTTTAGATTTATCTAGGTTGTTTTCTTCTGTTGTTGCTTTTTTACTGATAGCGGTTTCTGATTGATCTTCAGTAAATCCTAATACGCTATTAAAGCTTTCTTGCCAAAAAAAGTACCAGATTGTTCCACCAACAGCAGTAAACAAAAATAGACTAGAAATGATAATAAGTAATTTGATCATTGATTTGTAAAAAGTTTATGAAATTAAAATATTGAACGATTTTTTGCTAAATAAGCTTGATGATATTCCTCAGCTTTCCAATAATTTGTGTATTTTTCAATTGAGGTTACAATTTTTTGACTTAGTTTTTTTTGATATGCATTAAGTGAATCATGAGCATCAATAAACTGTTTGTCGGTGTGTGTAAAAATTACTGAACGGTATTGAGACCCGATATCATGCCCTTGTCGATTAAGTTGGGTAGGATTATGGCATAGCCAGAATGCATTTAATATCTCTTGATATGTAATAATTTGTAGATCAAATTGGAAATCGACAACCTCAACATGACCAGTACTACCTGTACAGACTGTTTTATAATCTGGGTTTTTTAGTTTGCCACCAGCATAACCAACGCTAAGATCTAAAATGCCATCCAGCTTAGCGAAGTAAGATTCTACTCCCCAAAAACATCCTGCGCCTAAAGTTGCTCTGTGCATAATATCATGACCATTATTTGTATGTTTAATAGAAAATCTAATTATAGCAATTTGATATTAACTACAAGATAATTGACTATTGTAGAGTGATTGTAATTAAATTTTTGAGGACTTCAGATATTTAAATAACTTATATTTTTTAATCGCGCGACTAGATATTTGAAAGTAATAGTTTGCACGATATAGTTGGGATAGTAACTATAGTTGGAATAGTAACTTTTATTTTTAAGTTTTTGATAGAATCTACAATAGCTTTTATGCATATTACATTGACACGATTTGCATTATATAATTAATGTTTGGCCATTTATGTTCAATGGTTTTTATCTACAAGGGCACAGAATACGATTTTAGTACTCTTTGTTCTGGCCACAGCGTGGCAAGTCGAGTTTTCATCAAAAATTGCAATAACTTCAAGCAAAATTAAATTCATAATTGATGTAAGAATGCAATCTGGTATTAATGATAACCAAGCTGAGCAGATGACGGTATGCCTATATCAACATATAAAATATATTGTTCTTTTTTAAAGGTAACGATATATCTCCATAAACAAAAAACTGCTGAGAATTGTAGAAAGTTCGTACAATATGGATTTAAGCAATTGATATACAATGAGGTAGGCTATGAAGAATAAGATAAATAGATGTTACATAATAAAAGACAGTTCATCTTGAGAAGTAGTAACCTTTGGAGCATTTCAACGTTTTCATGCCATTAACCTTTTAATTATAGATATCATCCGTGCCAAATTCCGGGTAAATGATAAGACGATTTCTGATATATCTATTGGCCAGTGCTAGGAAGAACATTGGAAAGAGATTTCTAATAAGCATCCGAAAGAAACAAATTATAGAGGTGATTACCCTATGTCTTAGACAATTTAAAGCTAATGGCTTTATAAAGACGAAAGCATACTCTGATGAATCATTGCCAGGATTTAGGGATGGTTCAAGAAGAATATTTAAGACAAAGTTCTCGTAGTATGTTTGGAAGAAAGCAAATGCTTTAAGTGGTGGAAAGAATCAAGCAGTAAAGCTTATCGAGGCATTTATTGCTGGAACAATTGTCAAAGAATTAATTCAAGAAAAACTCTTTCTTAAAGCTGTTTTTTGATTTAATGGCTAGCCAAGTATATAACTCTCTTTTTAAATATCCTATAATTAAAAACAAAATACATCAATGTTTTTATGGATTGCTAGGTGGTTTTAAGTACTTTAAAGTTTATAGCGATTCTAGTGCAAATGGAGTGTAAAGTGTATTTGATCCATGCTAACTCTTTGGGTTTTTATATTTAAATATTTATTTTAGAAATAAGCTAGAGATATGCTTCATAAGAAAAAGTTAATTTTTGCATGCGGACTTGCAAGTGGTATGGCGTTCGCAGATATGATTGCAGTTAATACAGCTTTGCCATTTATCCAACAAGACTTATCAATGAGTGCCATTGATGCATATTGGGTAAGTGAGATTTATTTATTGTTTATTGCTTCGTTTGTTTTAGCAGGAGGAGCTCTTGGTGATTATTTTGGACAGCATAAATTATTTGTTATAGGGGTGATAAGCTTTGCAATCGCGTCATTATTTTGTGCGGTGGCTGATAGTACAAATGTTTTACTTGCTGCAAGAGCGTTTCAAGGTTGTACTGCAGCGTTAATAGCACCTTCGTCTATCGCGCTTTTGAGTACATGCTTTCCTAAGATAGAGCAAGGGCAAGCATTAGCTGGTTGGGCAAAAATATCAAGTATGATGATACCTATGGGGCCTGTGCTTGGGGGAGTTGCAGTTGAATATTTCAACTGGAGTTTTATTTTTATCATTAATATTCCAGTTTCTATTTGGGTGCTTTATGCATTAAAAGATATTCCTTTTGATGTTTTAGTTAAACATCAAAATCGTACTGCTAAACCTGATTGGTTGGGTGCTATCACTATTACATTAGCGCTTGCTAGCATAACATTTATGTTTTTAGAAAACGCACGTGGTGCATTAAATAATGAGCAAAGTTTAGCTTTGTTTGGTATATTTGTTTTACTAATACTGATTTTTGTATTTATCCAGCGTAAAGTAGACAAGCCTTTGTTACCTTTGGGACTTTTTTGCTCTAGAGAATTTACGTTGATTAACTTGCATACGTTATTGATGTTTGGCGCCTTTCAAGGAGCGCTTTTTTTTATACCTTTTATGCTAGTAGGGGTATTTAATTATTCTGGTCTTCAAGCAGGTCTTGCTTTTTTGCCTATTTCGTTAGCTGTCATTTTATTATCAAAAACAGTTGGTACTCTTGCAAATCGATTTGGGATGCGAATATTTTTACTTAGTGGAGCACTATTGATGTCTTGCGCGATGTGGGGGCTTTCTTATGCAACATTTGGCTGGGATTATTGGAAAGATTTTTTTATTTGGATTATAATATTTTCATTTGGTGTTGCGTGTATGGTTGTACCACTCACGATAGTTGCAGTAAACGCGGCAGGAGAGGACAAAGTAGGGCTTGCCGCAGGTGTAAACAATGCATGCTCACGCATTGCTGTTTTGATTGCAATTGCGTTTTTTGGTTGGATGTTGCTTGAAGGTTTTCGGATCAATATGAAGGATATCGCTTTGGATTTAGGGCTAGCACATGAAGTCGGAATAGAAATGTCTGATAATCTTGATCAACTGTTGACATTAGAGGCTCCTGATAAGCTTAATGCCGATGGTAAAGCGCAGTTCTTCCATTATATGCACAGCGCTTATCTTGCTAGTTATAGTGATATGATGCGATTTGCATCAATTCTGTGTTTGTTTTCAGCTTTTTTTGGGTGGTTTGGGGTTAATCCTCGTACTGAAAGTAGATAGATTAGAACATAGTAAATTGGCAAAGATTGTTTGTTGCAAAATTATTTTAAAAGTTAGCTTAAGCTTGAGGAGATATAATGAAGCCTAAGCAGAAGAAAAGTTTAGGAGACACTAATTAAGTGGAGGTAGCAAATAGATTTGACTCACTGTCGTGTTGTCTTGGTTCAAGACCTATATGACGCCATCCTGTATCGGTTAATTTGCGGCCTCTAGGGGTACGGTCAATCATGCCTATTTGCAATAAAAATGGCTCAATGACCTCTTCTAAAACATCGCGTTCACTTGACAATGCTGCTGCTAGAGTTTCTACCCCAGTTGGTCCTCCGTGATGTGCTTTTGCTAATACCTCAAGATAGCGTTGATCTATTTTATCTAGTCCTAGAGTATCGATATCCAGTTGTAATAAGGCGTCATGGGCGCTCTGTTTATCAATTTGGATGTTGCCAGCTGAATGAGCAAAATCACGAACACGCCTTAGTAAACGATTAGCAACACGCGGTGTGCCGCGTGATCGTTTGGCTATTTCAAGCGCGCCATCGGTGTTGATTGGCACATTTAAAAGATCAGCTGCGCGCAAAATAATGCGCGTTAAATCCTCATAATCATAAAAAGTCAGATGCAATGGTATGCCAAATCTCTCGCGTAGTGGAGTAGTGATCATGCCTGGGCGAGTAGTTGCAGCAATGAGCGTAAAAGGTGCTAAATCAATCCTTACGGAACGTGCTCCAGGGCCTTCGCCAATAATAATATCAAGTTTAAAATCTTCTAAGGCTGGGTACAATATTTCTTCTACAGCTGGGTTCAAGCGATGTATTTCATCAATAAACAATACGTCTTGGGGCTGCAAAGCGCTCAAGATAGCGGCAAGATCTCCAGCGCGTGCTATTACAGGGCCAGATGTAGATCTAAAACCAACTCCAAGCTCGCGCGCTACAATCTGCGACAAGGTAGTTTTCCCAAGCCCCGGAGGACCATAAAACAGGATATGATCAATTGTTTCTTCGCGTTTTTTTGCCGCGTTGATAAACACTTCTAAATTACGACGAATATCTTCTTGACCAACAAAAGACTGTAGGTCTTGTGGTCGTACAGATCGAGCAATTTCATCAGTGTGAATTTGATTGTGTTCGTTCGTTTGCATTATGATTTTTTAGCAATATTTGATGACAGTTCAGAAAGAGCAAGTCGAATAAGATTGCTAATATCTGATTTGGGGTTTTCTTGGATTATTTTTGTAACAACTCGAAAAGCATTTGAACGATCATAACCTAGGTTTTCTAGCGCTGAAATGGCGTCTGCTTGAAGAGTGTCAGATTTGATATCTATTTCGTTTAGGCTTTGTGAAATGTTTGCTTCTTGGCTAAAGCTAGTGTGATCAGATGCTAGGGTAGTAATTTTATTTTGCAATTCGTTGATAACGCGCTGCGCGAGTTTAGGGCCAACTCCTGAAACAACTTTCAATGCTTTTGCATCGTCTGCTACGATAGCAAAAACTAATTGGTCAATTTCTAAATGCGATAAAAAAGCAAGTGCCATTCTTGCACCAACACCTTGAACAGAGCATAACATACGATAGCAACTGCGTTCTTTGACAGTAGAAAAGCCAATTAAGTGAATATAATCATCGCGCACCAATGTTTCAATTTCAAATTGGTTGGTTTTGCCGATGCGTAAATTTAATAGACAAGCACGAGAAGCAAAGACCCTATAGCCAACTCCATTTACGTCTAAGATAACATGGTCATCTTCTATATAATCTATGATACCTTTTAATCGCCCAATCATATTATAATATTCTCTATACTAATTCAGTTTTGGTATATGCTGCAATAGCATTAAAAGTAGCATGTTGTGCATGACAAATTGCAATTGCTAAAGCATCAGTAGCGTGTTCAGAATCTGGCTCTGCGTTTGGCAATAAAATACTGATCATCTTACGCATTTGCTGTTTATCTGCACGCCCTGATCCTGAGAGTGTTTTTTTTATCAATGTAGCAGCATATTCACCAATTTGTAAATCATGCAACGCTGGCACTAATAATGCAATTGCACGCGCATGGCCAAGTTTTAATGTTGTTGCTGCATTATGCGATACAAATATTTCTTCAACTGCACAACTATCGGGATTTTGTTGGTCAAAAACCAACGATAACTGCTCAAAAATATAACGTAGTCTGACAGATAGGTTATTTTTTGCGTTGGGTTTTATGGTGCCAGATGCAACTGATGATATATGATTGTTATTAGAAGATATTACTCCCCATCCTGTAGCACGCAAACCTGGGTCAATTCCAATTATCAGCATTTTATTTTTTAAAAAGAAACATAAATACAATCATTTAATCAAATTTGTTCAAGTATATCATCAGCAATATCAAAATTGACAAAAACATTTTGGACATCATCATATTCTTCAAGCGCGTCGATCATTTTTAATAAATTAGTTGCTTTTTGATGATCATCAATGATGATTATTTCTTGATTTGGTTTCCAAATCAATCGAGCAGCATTGGGTGGAGCAAATTGCTGCTCTAATGCGTTTGCAACTTCGTGTAATTGATCGTCATTACAGATTACTTCATGGATGTTTTCATCACTTATGATATCAATAGCACCAACTTCAAGAGCTGCTTCAAACATAGTTTCTGAATTTGCTGTATCAACAGCAAATTCGATTTGTCCAACTCTATCAAACATAAAAGCGACAGCGTTGTTTTCAGCTAAATTGCCGTTTGCTTTAGAGAAGATGGCTCGAATATCTGATGCTATTCGATTGCGATTATTACTCAAGCATTCAACAATCACTGCAACGCCGTAGGGTCCATACCCTTCGTAACGGATTGACATATAATTATCGGATTCACTGTTGCCTGTACCGCGTTTGATGGCACGTTCAATATTATCTTTAGGCATTGAATTTGATCTTGCTGTTGTAATTGCAAGACGCAAACGATTATTAGCCGTAGGGTCTTCACCACCAACTTTAACCGCAACGATAATTTCACGTGCTAATTTTGCAAAAAGCGACGCGCGTTTTTTATCTTGCGCCCCTTTGCGATGCATAATGTTTTTAAATTTAGAATGCCCAGCCATTATTTTATCGTTCCTTTATTAAAATTCTAGGATCTCAACTCTACAATTATTAAATCAGGCAAGAATAGAAATCACAAATTACTATATAAGCCCCACCCGACAGCAGATAAAACACCTGCCAGCAAACCAGCTACCCAATCATCTGCCATGATTCCCAATCCATTGGGTAAATCTTGTAATTTATTTATAGGCCATGGCTTTAAAATATCGGCCAAACGAAATAAAAAAAAGCATAATACCCAAACTTCTAATATCCAGTAGTCAAATATTACCAGAACACTTAAACCTATGAATAGGCCAGAGACTTCGTCAATAACAATTTGTTGAGGATCTTTTTGCTTTAACTCTTGTGCGTGTATTGTGCTTGCAATGAGGCCTATAAAAGCAAAAAATACACACGCAATCATCAAAGCAAAATGCATTTTAAACGTAAAGAAAAACATACTAACTACAAATCCTGCAAGGCTACCCCAAGTGCCAGGCGCTTTAGGTAATAAACCGATGCCAAAAAACGTTGCAATTATTTGTGCTGTATATGCTTTCATTTAGTTCCGTTTACTTTTTGTAACAATACAACGGTGTGTACTGCTATTGCCTTGCCTTGACCAATGGAGTCAAGCCCTTCATTTGTAGTTGCTTTAACTGAAACTTGTTCTAACTCAACTTGTATAATATCAGCAATATTCTTACGCATTTGCATCCGCAAAGGTTGAATTTTTGGTTTTTCTGCAATGATGGTTATGTCGCAATTGGCTATTGTATAACCAGATTGCATTGAAAGATTCTTTGCATAATGTAAAAAATAGCTTGAGTCTGTATTTTGCCACTTTGATTGATTAGGAGGGAAATGATCACCGATATCTCCTTGTGCAATTGCGCCTAATATAGCATCACACAATGCATGTAAAGCGACATCGGCATCAGAGTGCCCTTTAAGAGCAAATCCACACTTAACATATATGCCGCAAAGCTTTATTCCTTCACCAGATTGTATAGGGTGTATGTCATAACCGTTGCCAACACGAAAGTTGTTTTCAGGTAAAGTTTTAGTAATGTCAGCAGAATTTTGCATAAGTCTTGTAGCATAGGTTATGTCGGATTGATAAGTTAGCTTTATGTTGTGAAAATCGCCTTCTATCATATAAATAGGATTACCTTCGTGCTCATATAAAGCCGCGTCATCGGTGAATCGTTTTTTAAGGTTTGCGTGCTTTTGATGCAAAAATAATACCGTTTTAAAGTTAAATAGCTGAGGTGTTTGTATTTGCATGACAGCCTTACGCTCAATAGTATTAGTGCATTGGAAAAGGGTTTTTGATGGTGTAATAGTGCCATTGGCTGTTTTGTCTATTGGGATGTATTGGCGTAATGTATCCGTTACAGGAATTGCTGGTACTAATGCATGCAGGTGTGAATTGTCGCTAGAAATATTATCAAACGCTTTCAATAGTTCTTCAATCATAAGAGGTTGCAAAAGAGCACGTGCCCCATCATGAATAAGCACTTTAGTAGGATGGTTTTTTTGCGCTAATTTCTCTAGGCCCTTTAGTGCACTTTCTTGGCGATCGTAGCCAGGGTCAGAGAAAATAAATTTTAACCCGTCATCATTTGGATATTGATTAGTTAAATATTCTTGAACTTCATTGGTAGCGACAACTACAATTTCTTTTGATATAAAACCCCTTTTTATAGATTGACAAACAGTATTCAATAAATGGCAAATTGCTGGCTTATTCAAAAGAGGGGTAAGAATTTTTGACTCAAAAACCTTGTCTTTTTGTGCTTTTGAGGTATGGCTTGTGGAGCTTATAAATCGCGATGATGTTCCACCTGCGAGTATAATTATAATTGTTTTTTGCTTCATACATTAAATGTATAAGCACAATTATAGCTATAAAACAAGCTCCTAGATTTGTATTACAATGTTGTACATTATATTAAAAAATCTATGATGTGATCCCTTAGACACTTTAAGCGCATATTTGATACTTTAGAAATGATGATTATGTTGAAGCCCGATAGTTACGCTTTAAGGATTAGTGCGGGAGTAATATTTTATCTATATTGCTTTTGCCTACATTAGTTGTTGATGAAAGTTTTAATGGTTTAAAAATAAATTTAGAAAGCTTCAATATTATTTGATGGAATTTTGATGAGAAAAAAGAATTAAAGGACTTGTGCACCAATGCAGATGACATTATAGCTCTTATAGCGAGCACACAAAAAGACCTTAGTCAATCACATGCTTATAGCATGGAATTGTATCTTCGCGATTTAACAAAAAATTACAAAGGTTTTTCGAGATGCATTCATTAATTATTATGTAGATGATCAAAGAAAGGAAGGAGGGGCTTTTAGGGTTTTGGCGCTAGTTATACGAAGTGGAACATACAACAAATCACGAAATTTTAGCCACTGCCTGACTTAGAGCAATCACATCAATATTTTGAGTAAACTCGTTTTTCAAGTACATTTGCTGCAATGTTAGCCCATGCAATCAGGGATTTATTGCCTGCTATCCAAGGTGGAGCACAATTACTTGGCAAAATGGCAGGAGTGGAAGGAAAAAGTTTGTTGATATAATCCGCGCAGAAAGCGCGCGTATTGTCAAGTGTTGGGCGAAATGGAGCAATTCACGTCCGTTCAAGAAGTACCTCTGTCGGCTAATCAATGTTTATCAACCTTTGCAACGGGCAATTTTAGCATTGGAAACAAAGTTTACAGAGGCATCAATTGAAATCATTGAAAGCCATGATCTTTCTTTACCTAATATTTTAGGTCATGAGGAAAAGTTTGTACAAATGGGTGACAATATTTTATCAAATTGCGTGGAAGCCATTGTTAAACCTGGCTCAGGTAAAATTATAATATCGACATCCTATTCACATGAGAAATATTTTAAATTAGATGATTTTGGTACAAATATGCTATTACCTGTACGAGTTGATATTGCTAATGATGGGTCTGAAAATACCAGCAAAGATTCAAGATAGAATGTTTGAACTTTATATTATGAATAAACCATCGAATAGGAATTACTATAGCAATGCACGTTTTCATGAAGCGAGCATCCAACAATCATAGCAATTATCTGCTCGTATTGTTTGGCAGTTAAGCTCTAAAGAGACAGTGTTTTCGCTTTTCTTTGCTGTTAAAAACACAAGCATTAATATGGACCAAAATATTTTAAAGCAACATTGTAAGGATATAAACGAAGGCTCTGGCATTGGTACGCAGTAAAATATCTTCTGGTGATAGTAACCGATTGCAATGGGATCTTTATGATAAGATACTTGGCGAGCTAGAAAACCGTTTTTTTGAAGAGATGATGGATATATTTGGTAGTGATCACATGAAGATTGCAAAAACCTTATGGTTCAATCAAAACACGGTACGTAAAAAGCTTTTAGAGTATGGTTTAATAAACTTTAAAAAAATAAACAGACGATTTGTCAATGATAAAAGCATACTTAAGTCAATATTTGTATAATGTAACAAGGATTATATTTTGGCACAATTAAAAACATCCTCTCATATGTCGCTAGAAGATAGTACTTTAAGAGCAAATAAACATCGATCGCGTAAAATATTGAAGCGGGCTTCAGCTGTTTTTATTTTTTTGATGATGGCAGTTGCTGGTTGTATAACATTTTTATCGTTTCATGATGTCACACCCTTTACTAGTGATCCTGATCTTATTGCGGTTTTGCTTTTGCTTGATATGGTGATACTGGTCATTGCTCTTTTATTTGTGTTATTTAATATTGTTCCAACACTTCGGTTTTCGTCAGGTCAAAAAGATTTACTTAGCAGTGAACGTTTAAATGCAAGATTGTTACGGGCATTTGCACTTGTTTCAATGATACCTGTTGTTTTATTAACAAGTGTTTCTGTTTTTTTGTTTGATTTAGGCTTGGAGAGTTGGTTTTCTGAGAGAGTGCGGAATGCTTTAAATGCCAGTGGACAAGTTGCTGAGGCGTATCTTGTAGAGCATATTCGTGGTATTAAAATAGATACGCTGAGCATTGCACGTTCGCTTTCTAAGCGTTGGGTTATAAAAGACGATAGCAGAGAGGCTTTATCAAAAGAATTGGCTAACTTGGCACATCCGCGCAATATCACACAAGCGATAGTTTTTGACCAGCGTAATGGTAAAATTATTGGTAGATTTGGCTTTACTTTTGCGCTTGAGTTTGATCCAATCCCTGATTGGGCTGTTGATAGGGCGCGCACAGGAGAAGCTGTAATTTTATCAAACGAAAATGATAACACCATTAAAGCTATTACCAGAATTGACAATTATATTGAAACTTATGTTTTAATTGCACGATTAGTTGACTCTAATGTTTTGTCGCATATTAATCTTACTCGCGATACAGTGTCACAGTTTGAACGCCTCGAACTTCGAAGAGGTCAAATACAATACTCATACAGTGCAGTATTAATATTGCTTGCAGTAATTTTGATAATAATCACTGTATGGGCAGCGTTTCGAATTGCGCGCGCAATTACAATTCCAATTGAAAAGTTAGCACAAGCAAGCGATAGAGTATACCAAGGTGATTTCACTACAAATGTAGTAATCAGCAAACGTAAAGATGAAATTAATCGCTTAGGGCACGCTTTTAACAGAATGGTTGGTTATATAAGTAACCAACAACAAGAGCTTTTAGATGCAAAAGAAAGAAGTGATTCTCGGCGTCAATTTAGCGAAGCTGTTTTATCAGGTGTTAGCGCAGGAGTTGTTGGACTTAATAAAGAAGGGCGGATTGATTTGCCAAATGCTCGTGCGTGTGAGTTGTTGGGCATTGACTTGACAAAAGAAATTGGAAATTGTTTTGTTAAAATTGTACCGCAATTTGCTGAAATTATTGAAGAGTATAAAACAAACAATGTAAAAACCCGTGAGCGTCAATTAACTTTTTCAGCAAATAGTAGTAAGCGTGAATTATTAGTTCGCATTACGCCACAATGGTATAGTAAAGATGTAGAAACTAAGCAATATTATACAGGTTCAGTGTTAACTTTTGATGATATAACGTTGCTGATATCAGTGCAACGTCAAGCTGCATGGTCAGATGTAGCGCGTAGAATTGCTCATGAAGTTCGCAATCCGCTAACACCAATTCAACTTTCTGCTGAACGCTTACGTAAACGATTTGCTACACAAATTATACAAGATCAAGAATTATATAATAATTTGCTTGATACAATTATCAGGCAAGTTGGTGATATTGGTCGATTGGTAGAAGAGTTTTCAAGCTTTGCTCGTATGCCCAAACCAATTATGGGGCAAGTAAACCTTATTGAATTATGCAAGCAGAGTGTATTATTACAAAATGTGCACACTCAAAAATGTGATTTGACCTATAAAGGACTTGAAGGTAGCGCTGTTGTTGAGTGTGATGGGTTGCAGATTTCACAAGTGCTAACAAATCTTATCAAAAATGCTTATGAAGGTATGTTAAGCGAGAAAGAACACACAAAAAAAGGCATAATTGAGGTTGTTTTAAATGAATACGATCAAGCAAAAGAGCCAGCTATAAGCTTGGTTGTACGCGATAATGGATTGGGATTTCCTAAAAACCAAATGGATATATTGCTTGAGCCTTATGTGACGTTGAAAGAACAAGGGACAGGTTTAGGTCTTGCAATTGTAAAGAAAATTGTAGAAGATCATCACGGAACTATTGAATTAGGAAATTGCTGTGATAGAGATAATTTTACAACAAATGAAGGCGCATATGTAGAGATTATACTACCATATGTTCAGCCAATATAATCGTAACAGTATAACTTTGATAAGCGCATCAATGGATGTAATTATATTACTAAGAGACTATTAACAAAAACCTTAAAAGACATATGCTTGAAATAAAAGAAGACATTCTAGTAGTTGATGATGAAATAGATATCCGTACGCTAATTTCTGGCATACTGGAAGATGAAGGCTATGAAGCTCGAGTCGCCGAAAGCGGAGAGCAAGCGCTTGAACAAATTAAAATACGAATGCCTGCTCTTGTTATTCTTGATGTTTGGCTTGCTTCTGGTTCTATGGATGGAATGCATGTTTTAAAGAAAATACAAGATGAACACTCTGATTTACCTGTTTTGATGATTAGTGGGCACGGTACTATTGAAATGGCAGTTGCTGCAGTGCATAGCGGTGCGTATGATTTTATTGCCAAACCTTTTAAGTTAGATAGTTTGCTTATTGCTGTGCGCCGAGCGTTAGATTCTGCGCGCCTGAAGAGAGAAAATGACGATTTGCGTTCTCAATTAGGTACACACGCGGTGCCATTGATTGGTAAGAGTAAATATGTACAAGCTTTACGTGCTCAGTGTCAAAAGGCGAGTGCTGTTGATAGTAACATTTTATTTTCTGGTAAAACGGGTGTAGGCAAAGGAACATTAGGGCGTATTGTACACGAAAATTCTAAGAGATCAAATCGTCCATTTATTTCTGTTTCAGCGCAAAATATCGATTTGGATAAAATCGCAGAATCTGTTTTTGGACGTGAAGATAAAAATGGCAATATTAAAGTAGGATTGTTAGAAAAAGCGCATGGGGGGAGCATTTTTTTTGAAAATCTAGAAAATTTTCCAAAAGATATACAGCATCAATTAGTAAAGGTTTTAGCTTCAAAAAGTTTTGAAAGAGTAGGCGCAAATGAGTCAGTTAATATTAACGTAAGATTTATGGCATCGGTGGAAGGCCGTATAGGATCTTATCAAAGTGACAAGCATAGTACGATAGCACAGGATCTTTTATTGCGGATAGGAATTATTCAGATCTATATGGCGGGTTTAAATGAGCGCGCAGATGATGTCATTATGCTAATAGAATACTACATAGAGCATTTCTCAGCGCTTATTGGGCGCAAAGCAGTAAAAATTGCTGATAGTGGAGAACAAATGCTGTTGAATTATGACTGGCCTGGCAATATACGATCATTGCGTAATATATGTGAAAGATTGGTTCTGCAAGAGATCGATATTGTTGATAAAGAAACTCTAAAGCCTTTGTTTGAAAAACCCAAACAAGAAAATTCTAAGAACCTTTCTATCGATGCAAAGCTATTGGCGATGAATTTAAAAGATGCCCGTGAAGCATTTGAAGTAATATATATTGTGCACCAGTATAGACGTTTTGGTGGTGCTGTTTCAAAAGTAGCAGAATTTATTGGCATGACACGCACAGCATTATATAGAAAGTTGAAGCAATTAGGCATTACGGTTAATCATGATGATGGTGCTAATTAAATCGTTTATTTAAATATAGCTAATATAGCAATTTGGACTAAATTTTAATTACATATGTGTGTTAACAATGATATTGGGTAATTATTTATGCTTGCAGTAGTGTGTGGCGCAGGATTAGTTGGGCGCGGATTGGTTGAGTATCTTGTTGAGAACGGCCATGATGTGGTTGTGATAGACAGTTCTGCTGCTTTAATTAATGAGATTGTTTCAAAATTTGATGTGCGGGCAATTGTTGGGCATGCCGCTTATCCAAAAGACCTTGAACGTGCTGGCACTGAGGATGCTGATCTTATCTTTGCATTTACTCGCTCAGATGAAGTCAACATGATGGCATGTCAAATTGCTCATAGTCTTTTTGAGGTTTCTACTAAAATTGCACGTGTGCGCTCTAGCGCATACACTTCAGATCTAATCAATATTCTTTTTAGCGATGCGCATATTCCGGTAGATTATGCTATATCTCCAGAAGAAGAAGTCGCACAAGAGATTGTTCGCTGCTTGTTTAACCCAGGCGTTTTCTCGCTACAGCCGATGGTATCAGGGCGTTTGATGGTAGCTGGTATACAATGTTTGGAAAACGCAATAGTTGCTAATGCTAAGTTGCGTGAATTGAGCACATTAAGCGGTGGGCTTGCTTTTAGAGTACTAGCAATTACACGTGACAATAATGTTCACTACCCTATATCAACAAGCAACATTTTACCTGGAGATGATTTGTTTATTGTAGCCGATACAACGATATTATCTAAAGTGATAGCGTTATTTGGTCATGATGTTACACAAGCAGACGTAAAACGTGCGATTATCATTGGTGCAGGGCGTGTTGGGCGAGAAATAATTAACGAATTGCAAAAATCAAAAATATCGCCCCATATCACTATTATTGAATCTGATGCAGATCGCGCACGAGAAATTGCAGAATCTTATCCAAAACTGATGGTTCTTTCAGGGAATGCTCTTTCAACTGAACTTTTAACAGAAGCAGGTGCTAATCAATGCGATGTTATTATAAGTGTTACAGGAAAAGATGATACAAATTTATTTGCAAGCCTGCTTGCCAAAAAAACAGGAACAAAGCGAGCGATTAGCATTGTAAATGAAAGCACATTTATGCCGCTGCTAAAGGATGTTGGGATTGATGTTTCTATTTTCCCTCGTGAATCTGTTATTTCTTCCTTGATAGGTTTTATAAGAAAGGGAGCAGTGGTAGGAGCTTGTACGTTACGCGAAGGTTTTGCTGAAGTATTTGATATTGAAATTAATGCAACTTGTCCTATGCTTGGTAAAAGCTTACAGAAAGCACAGTTTCCCGATGGTGTAGTTGCAGGATTAATTGTTAGAGCAGATGGTGTTGTGGTTGCTAGGAACGACACAAACCTAGAACGTGATGATCGGCTTGTTTTAGTTGCAGATAAACGCGTTGCAAATAAAGTAGAGAAGATGTTTTCATCTTAAAAAAATAAGGGAAATTCAATGGCACGATATGCTTATGTTAACGGCAGGTTTTATCTACACTCGAGGGCTCAGGTGCATATTGAAGACCGTGGTTTTCAATTTAGTGACGGCGTGTATGAGGTTATACCCGTTCTGAACAAAAAAATGATCGATTCTGGGTCACATCTTGATAGACTTGAGCGTTCTCTTAGAGAAATACAAATTAGTATGCCAACGACACGTCGTGTGTTAGATTTGATTTGCAATGAAATGATATGGCGTAATCAATTATATAATGGCTTATTATATATGCAAATCACACGCGGTGTTGCATCACGCAATCATGCATTTCCTAACCCAGCAGTACCACCTTGTCTTGTCATGACAACAAAAATGATAGATTTTTCAAGCCGCAAAGATTTTGAAAATGGTATTAAAGTTATTACTTTGCCTGATCAGCGGTGGGCACGTCGAGATATTAAAACAATTTCTCTTCTAGCCAATTGTCTTGCAAAGGAACAAGCAGTTTCACAAGGTGCCTTTGAAGCTTGGCAGTTTGATAGTGAAGGTTTTATAACTGAAGGTACTAGCTCAAACGCTTGGATCATAACAAAAAATAATCAAATCATGACGCGTGCAAATGATCATGATATTTTAAATGGGATCACGCGATTGGCTATTATTAAGTTGGCTCAATCAAATGGATTACAAGTTGTTATTAAAAAATTTACAATCGAGGAAGCGTATCAAGCTCAGGAGGCTTTTATATCTAGCGCGACAGCATTCGTCAAACCTGTTGTACAAATTGATCAAACAAAAATTGGAGCTAAAGGAGTTGGCTCCTTTTGTAAAAAACTTTTAGCGCTTTATGAGGATTACATCCGATAAATATTGGACAAACAAATTGACCAGTTTAATTAATTCAAACTACATTTTTAGTTTTTTATTGATTCAAACATAGCTTAACTTTTATTCAAACATAACATAGCTATTGCAAAATTGTTGGCCATTAGCGGATAAAAAAGTATCTGCATCTAACAATTGAACCGGGTGCAGTGTTTTAGCCACGGTATGGCTGGTTTGGCAAAAAACATTAACGATATCGTCAAATTTAGGAAAAGATATGAACTGCGCAGACGAGGTGTTTGCTAGGTAAGGGTCTGCTACGTTAGAGTCATTATCTAAGATTGTGTAATCGCCAACGCGTACTAATATAGGATGGTAAGTAGCAAAAAACTTTTTCTCAACGCATTTGTGAGCATGGTTTGTTAATGAAAAAGATTGGTTAGTAAGCATCATTGATCTCAAAAATTATATATTTATTGTTTAGAATCTTTTGTATTAATTTGTAATTCAAAGGTACGCAAGCGCTTGTAGACAGAAATAAGAGAGACAATTGATGACCAACTGCGTACTAAAAATTGGAAAGAGTTTTCTACTTGTCCGAAAGCACGTATGATTTGTTGCATAACCCCTAAAGTAATAGCACCAGAAACAATAGTAGGTGCAAGGGCTATATATGGCACTAGAACACCAAATTGTAAATAAACAGTTTTTGCAACATCAAAATACAAATAATGCAAAAAGAGTCTAAAATAATTTTTTCGGACATGATTAAACAAATCCAATACTGTTGGAGGTTGAGCACGCTTGATATCATCTTCTCCGTAAACAAGCTCTTTTCTGTATGCTGCCTCTACTACTTGATTATTGAACTCAAGCCCTGGTAATTTAATCCCAACAAGAGCCAGTAAAACCGTGCCGAACATTGCAAAAAGGATAGCAATATAAATTAAAACATGATCGACTTTTCCAAAAAAAGGTACTTCAACAATATGTATGGATAGGCCCCACAAAATAGGTAAAAAAGCAACCAGAGTAAGGATAGACTCTAATAAGCTGACTCCTAGATTTTCTACAATAGATGCAAAGCTTCTAGTGTCATCTTGTATACGTTGACTAGCTCCTTCAACGTGACGCAGTTTTTTCCAAAAAGAAATATAATAATCATTCATGGCATTTCGCCAACGGAATAACCAATGCTTGGTAAAAAAACCAAGAACTACGGCTACAAAAACATATATACCGGCAATTCTACCAAAGGTTATCAAAAAACCATAAAATTCTTCTAGTGAAACATTATTCGGTTTTTGGAGTGCTTTTTGAACCAAATCATAAAATCCTCCAAACCATTCGTTTATTTGAACATTCAATTGTACTTGATACCATGTTGCAGATACAATAAGCGCTGCACCTCCCCAAGCCCACAGCAGCCATTTTTTGCTAAGAAAGAACGAACGAAACATAAAATTTTATTTATAAACTGGGTTTTAAATTTAAATTGGAATATAGGAAAACAATACTAATAATAGAGCATTTGAAATTAAGGTAGTCATTCATAGTATTTGATAGAACTTTAGAATGATTTTAATTGCTATGTATAGTAAAAACAAACAAAATGAGTGCTTTTTTCAAAAGCTAGCTTGCATTTTGAGGACTGCATTCTTTCATTTTGATTAACATTATTGTAGCTTGTAAGCTATTGCACAAATTGAATACAGGTGATAGATATTGAAATGCAAGATGATAGACAATGCCTGCAGTCATGATGTAGCCAGGCATTATATATACCACAATAGCTTAGCCGTTAAAATAGACGTTTTAAGAGAATTACAAGACACATCATTTAGGAGTTTACATCTATATGGCTAAAACGTCAAAATCAGATAAGCACCAGAAGACCTCTTTAATCAGTAATAGCTATACTGACCGAGAAATGCTTGCAGATTATCGTGCAATGCTTCTTATTCGTCGTTTTGAAGAAAAAGCTGGGCAATTATACGGGATGGGACTTATTGGAGGGTTCTGTCATCTTTATATTGGCCAAGAAGCTGTAGTTGTAGGTGTGCAATCACAATTGAGCGAACAAGATTCTGTTATTACTAGTTATCGTGATCATGGGCACATGCTTGCATGTGGTATGCAAGCTGATGGGGTGATGGCAGAGCTTACTGGGCGCATTGGAGGGTATTCCAAAGGTAAGGGTGGTTCGATGCATATGTTTTCGCGCGAAAAAAGATTCTACGGTGGACATGGCATCGTAGCTGCGCAAGTTCCACTGGGAACTGGTTTAGCATTTGCAGCAAAATATAAAAATGAAAATAGCTTGTCTGCGATTTATCTAGGAGATGGTGCCGTTAATCAAGGACAGGTTTACGAAAGTTTTAATATGGCATCATTATGGAAATTGCCGGCTTTATATATTATCGAAAACAATCGCTATGGAATGGGAACATCGGTAGAGCGTTCATCTGCTGGTGCTACTGCACTATTTAATCGTGGCAAAGCCTATGACATACCTGGTGAGGCAGTCAATGGGATGGATGTTGAGCAAGTCCGGATGGCAGCAGCGCGCGCGACACAACATTGCCGCTTGGGCAAAGGACCTTATATTCTTGAGATGTTAACATATCGCTATAGAGGTCATTCAATGTCTGATCCAGCAAGATACAGAACACGTGAAGAAGTTGATGAAATGCGTAAAACACATGACCCGATTACAAGTTTACGAGATAGAATGCTGACTAGCGAAATTGCAGATGAAACAGTATTGAAAGCAATTGATAGCGAGATCCGCAAAACCGTATCTAGTGCTAGTGATTTTGCACAAGCTAGTTTAGAGCCTGCAGTTGAAGAATTATATACCGATGTCTTGCGCTAATTTAAGATTTGCTAATGATATGTTGTTAATAAAGGTTTTATAGATGTCTAATGAAATTTTAATGCCAGCTTTATCGCCTACAATGACTGAAGGCAGGCTTGCAAAATGGTTTGTCAAAAAAGGCGATTCGGTAGAAAGCGGCGATGTAATTGCTGAAATTGAGACAGATAAAGCAACAATGGAGGTTGAAGCAGTAGACGATGGCATTATTAAAGAAATTGCTGTTGAAGAAGGAAGCGATAACATTCCAGTTAATAGTGTGATTGCAGTTTTAGAAAATGCAAATGCTGTAGACATCGTTGAAAAAACTATCCCGCAAACGTCAATAGAACAAGAAGATGCGCTACCTACTAAACCAGAACAAAATGCGTTAGATGCGCAATCTGATAATAATATTGCAAGATCGAGTGCTATTAAAGCAGAATATATTGGAAAAGTTAAACAAATGAGCGTGCGCAATGCACTATGTGAAGCTATGGCCGAAGAGATGCGCCTTGATGGGAGTGTGTTTTTGATGGGTGAAGAAGTTGCTGAATATCAAGGTGCATATAAAGTTTCACAAGGACTATTGGATGAGTTTGGGGCAGGTCGTGTTATTGATACTCCTATTACAGAGCATGGTTTTGCTGGACTTGGTATTGGAGCATCTTTTGCAGGATTGAAGCCTATTGTTGAGTTTATGACGTTCAACTTTGCTATGCAGGCGATTGATCAGATTATTAACTCAGCTGCAAAAACATTGTATATGTCTGGTGGGCAAATGGGTAGCCAAATTGTATTTAGAGGAGCAAATGGTGCAGCATCGCGTGTAGGTGCACAGCACTCACAATGTTTTGCTAGTTGGTATGCACATTGCCCAGGTTTAAAAGTTGTTGCACCTTGCTTTGCGGATGATGCAAAAGGTTTGTTGAAGTCATCCATTAGGGATCCGAATCCAATTATATTTCTTGAAAATGAAATTTTGTACGCATCAACCAATGATGTGCCAGATACTTCTGATTGGCTAGTTCCAATTGGTAAGGCAAGAGTTTGCAGAGTTGGAAAAGATGTAACGATTGTAGCTTTTTCTATTATGGTATTGAAAGCTTTAGAGGCAGCTGAAGAACTTGCAACATGTGGGATTGATGCAGAGGTTATTGATTTGCGGACAATACGTCCAATTGATATTGATGCAATTGTGGGTTCTGTTAAAAAAACCAGCCGGATTGTAACCGTTGAGGAAGGGTGGGCTTTTTCAGGTGTGGGGGCAGAAATATCTGCACAGGTTTGTGAACGTGCATTTGATTGGTTAGATCATGAACCTGTACGCGTTGCAGGGCTTGATGTTCCAATGCCATATGCCGCGAATCTTGAAAAATTAGCACTGCCGCAAGTAAAAGATATTATAGCTGCAGCAAAGAAAACTCTTTATATGGAATAATTGATCAGTATAGTACTGACATCATTGAGCTCTTAACACAGAATATAGATATGTCTATAAATATTTTAATGCCAGCTTTATCGCCTACTATGACTGAAGGCAAGCTATCTAAATGGCTTGTTAATGTTGGTGATCAAGTACAAAGCGGTGATATTATTGCTGAAATTGAAACCGATAAAGCAACAATGGAGGTTGAGGCAGCCGATGATGGTGTTTTGCTAAAAATATTAGTTGAAGCAGGCAATAATAATGTCGCCGTCAACGCACCAATTGCAGTGCTAGGAGAAGAAGGTGAGGTAGTTGGTGGTATTGTACAAACGGTTTCAAAAGATAAGCAACCTGATGACAATCATCAAATAACTAACGATAAGCAAATGGCGCAAGGATCAACACAAGAAACAGCAGCAATTGTTTCTGAATTGCTGACACAAGCACAACCGATGCAAAAATCTGTTTCAAGGCAATTGGAGGAGAATAAAGACCAGCGCATTTTCATTACGCCACTTGCAAGACGTATTGCAATCCAAAATGATATTGATTTATATCAAATCAAAGGAAGCGGGCCACATGGGCGTATTATTAAAGTCGATGTTGAAAATGCAAATACAAGCAACAAAAAACCAAATACACTAGAAAATACTGTAATCCAAAATTCTAAATTGGATGAAGCAAGACAAGTAGACGAAACTGTAAACGAAGTTAACGCAAATCCATATGAACCAGAGTTTGAGCTTATTGCTTTAAATCCAATGCGTAAGACTATTGCCTCTAGGTTAAGCCAATCAAAGCGCGAAGCGCCGCATTTTTATCTTGAGGTTGAATGCAAACTTGATGGGTTATTGTCATTGCGCCAACAGTTAAATGAACGGGCCAAAGACGGGGTTAAAATATCAGTTAATGATATGCTCATTAAAGCTTCAGCAATAGCGCTGAAACGCGTTCCAGAAGTTAATGCAAGTTGGTCAGATGAAGGAATTAAGCTCTATAAAGACATTGATATTTCAATCGCAGTCGCAATCGATGGCGGGCTTATAACACCTATTGTAAAAGGTGCTGATAAGTTAGGTCTTGAATCCATCTCTCAACAGATGAAAGATTTAGCTTCAAAAGCCAAAACAGGAAAACTTATGCCAGAAGAATATATGGGCGGTGGTTTTTCAATATCTAATCTTGGGATGTATGGCATCGATCGATTTTATGCTGTTATTAACCCACCACAAGCTTGTATTCTTGCACTTGGCGCTGGTATGCAAAAAGTATGTGTTGCTAATGGAACGATGCAAATTGCTACAATAATGTGTGCAAATCTTTCTGTTGATCATCGCGCTGTTGATGGGGCTACGGCTGCGCGGTGGATGAGCGAATTTCGTTTGCTTGTTGAAGATCCTATTTCATTAATGCTTTAATATTGTCAGCACCATTATGAAAAAAGATTCATACGACCTTATAGTAATTGGAGCTGGTCCAGGTGGCTATGTTGCAGCCATTCGTGCATCTCAATTAGGCCTAAAAACTGTCATTATAGAAAAAGAGCATTTGGGTGGAATATGCTTGAATTGGGGATGCATACCAACTAAAGCATTGTTGCGTTCTGGTGATATTTATCGCCACATCTGCGAGGCTCAAAGATATGGTTTGTCTGTAGCAAACGCCAGCTATGATATGCAAAAAATTGTTGAACGCTCTCGTGGTGTTGCAGCACAATTGAACAAAGGTGTTCGTCATTTGCTTAATAAAAATAAGGTTGATATCATTGAAGGAACAGCATCGTTTAAACAGACAAAAGCAAATGTACATACAATAGCTATCGATACAGAAGATAACACATCATTGATTACAGCAAAGAACGTTATTATTGCAACTGGTGCAAGAGCGCGGGAGTTGCCAGGTACTCAAGCAGATGGCAAATTAGTATGGACGTATAAACATGCGTTACAGGCAAAAGCAGCGCCGAAAACATTATTGGTGGTAGGGTCGGGTGCTATTGGAATAGAATTTTCAAGTTTTTTTAATGTATTTGGAACAAAAGTAACAATTGTAGAAATGCAAGATCGAATTTTACCAGTTGAAGATAAAGAAATTTCATCGCATGCTGCAAGAGAGTTTAAAAAGCAAGGGATGGATATTTTAACATCAGCAGTAATTAAAGATATTGTACGCGATGATAAGTCTGTTAAAACAACAATAGAATCCAAAAGTAAAACTCAAATTATTGAAACAGATGCTGTGCTATGCGCCATTGGTATTGTAGGAAACGTAGAAAATATTGGATTAGATAACACGGCCATTAAAGTATCAAAAAACCATATTGAAACAGATGAATATTGTCAAACATCCTTGGCAGGAGTTTATGCAATTGGAGATGTTGCTGGTGCGCCATGGTTAGCTCATAAAGCAGAGCATGAGGGGATCATGGTGGTAGAAAAAATTGCTGGCAAAAAGGTTTCTCCTATCAACGGTTTACTTATTCCAGGGTGTACTTATTCACACCCACAAATTGCAAGCATAGGACTTAGTGAAGAGGGAGCAAAAAGTGCAGGTCATCAAATTAAAGTTGGCAAATTTCCATTTTCTGCCAATGGCAAGGCCATTGCTCTTGGAGAGACGCAAGGTTTTATTAAAACTGTTTTTGATGCAAAAAATGGAGAACTTTTAGGCGCTCATATGATTGGAGCAGAGGTAACAGAACTTATTCACGGTTATTCGATTGCATCTTCTCTTGAAACAACTGAGTACGAATTAATGCATACCGTGTTTCCGCATCCGACATTGTCAGAAATGCTACATGAATCAGTGCTGGACGCTTTTGAGCGTGCAATACATATTTAATTAATGTCTAAGATGTCATAAACTGAGATCACGTAAGCAAGAGTTTATAATGCAACAACCCACAGATACTTCATTGCAGATTAATGACTATGAGCAGGTCTTAAGCTTGCTGAGGAGGCATCTTTGACTGGGATAACGCTCATAAGAGGATAGAAGAGCTCGATATTTTACTTGAAGATAGCATGCTTTGGGACAATCCAACTGAAGCTGGAAAAATTGCAAAAGAACGCGTCAAAATTATTAGTGCAACAGATAAGGTAAAAAAGCTAGCTGATGAGTTGTCAGAATTGGCCAGTATGATTGCAATGGCAACAGAAGAAAATGAGACGCAAATTTTAAATGAATCTCTTGAGCAATTATCTGTTTTAGGCAGAGATATTGAACGTGCAAGACTTGAAAGTCTTTTGGATGGAGAAGCAGACTCGAACGATTGCTATATGGAGATTCATGCAGGAGCAGGTGGAACAGAATCTCAAGACTGGGCTGAGATGCTTTTTCGAATGTACAGCAAATGGGCTGGGTCTAACCAATATAAATTTGAATTGTTGCAAGAAAGTCCAGGTGAGGAAGCAGGTATAAAGTCTGTAACAATAAAATTTGTAGGCCATAATGCATTTGGATGGTTAAAAACTGAAACAGGTGTGCATAGACTGGTGCGGATTTCACCTTTTGATAGTAATGCAAGGCGTCACACAAGTTTTGCTTCAGTTAGTGTTTATCCAGTCGTCGATGATAATATCAATATTGAGCTAGCTGAAAAGGATTTGCGTATTGACACTTATCGTGCTTCAGGAGCAGGAGGTCAGCATATCAACAAAACTGATAGCGCAATTAGAATTACGCATTTACCGACAAATATTGTTGTGCAATGTCAAAATGACCGTTCACAGCATAAAAATCGTGCCTCTGCTTATAAAATGATGAAAGCTCGTCTATATGAGCTTGAATTGCGCAAACGCGAAAGTGAAAACCAAGAACAATATAATAATAAATCTGATATTGCTTGGGGCCACCAAATACGATCGTATGTTCTGCATCCGTATCAAATGGTTAAAGATTTGCGCACGGGGTTTGAAAAAGGTAACGCGCAAGATGTATTGGATGGAAATATTAATGAATATCTTGAAGCAGCACTTGCTGCTAAAATATAAAACTGTTACGAGAGCATTAGAAATCACAAAATATAAAACACATTAGTTACAATGATTTACTTACCTATTGCTGAAATATCCGTCAATTTATACCTTTTGTTTGTCATGGGCGTACTGGTAGGTATGTTATCGGGTATTTTTGGCGTTGGTGGTGGATTTTTGATGACTCCTTTGTTGATTTTTATAGGTGTTCCACCAGTAGTTGCAGTTGGTACCGAGGCTAGTCAGATTGTTGCAGCTAGTGCATCAGGGGCAATTGCGCATTGGCGCAAAAAAAATATTGATATTAAAATGGGATGCTATTTACTTGTCGGCGGTGTAGTAGGTTCTATCATAGGGGTATTTGTATTTGCGTGGTTGCGTACGCTAGGACAAATTGATGTTGCAGTAAAACTGACTTATGTATTGTTCTTGAGCGTTGTTGGGTTGCTAATGTTCCAAGAGAGTCTACGTTCGTTATTGCGCTCTTATAACGGCATACCAAAGCGAGGGAAATTGCATATGCATATTTTCTTACATGGATTGCCTTTTCGAACACGCTTTTCACGCTCAAGGCTTTATATTAGCGCATTGTTGCCGTTATTTATAGGCGGTTTTGTTGGTTTTTTATCTGCCATCATGGGTGTTGGCGGTGGGTTTATTATGATTCCAGCGATGATCTATCTTCTTGGAATGCCAATGTCAGTAGTTGTAGGAACGTCGCTTTTTCAAATTTTGTTTGTAACAGCTAATGCTACATTTTTTCAAGCTTCCATTAATCAGTCTGTTGATTTAGTGCTCGCTTTTTTTCTTATTCTTGGAGGATCTATTGGAGCACAATTTGGTGCAATGATAGGCTCAAAGCTTAATGGTGAAAGATTACGTATTTTACTTGCTGGAATGGTTTTGCTTGTATGCTTTAAACTGTTGTTTGATTTGGTTAGTACACCTGTTGATTTGTTTTCAATTGAATTTGTCAATAATAAGGTTTAAGTGGTATGGCAGCATTAAAAAATTGCTTTTTTGCTTTGTTTACATTAACATTATTACTAATCACAACTCATTTGCGAGCAGACGATAATATACTTGAAGTTGGAGTGGATACAAATTTAATCGCAATTGATTTGCAATTTTCAGGATCAGATTTGGTGCTTTTTGGATCAGCTTCTGAAAACACAATTCCTGTTATTGTGATACGTGGTCCAATTGGTGATGTAAGCGTATGGCGTAAAAAACGAACCGCTGGTTTATGGGTTAATCATGACAACCAAACTTTTACTGACGTACCACTCTTCTATCGTATATCCTATCCAGGAGAAAAAACTCCTTTTATTTTAAAATCAATTTTGCGCCGTCATCAAATAGGATTAGATCATTTGATGGTCACACAAGAAAATGGACAAACTGTATCGCTTGGTGATGGACTGTTTTCACAAGGTTTGCGTAGGCAAATGACAGCGCAAGCTTTATATAATGAAACAGCTAGTGCAATGCGTTCGCTTGGTAGTAATTTGTTTCGAGCTGATTTTCATATTCCAGCCAATGCCGTACCGGGTATTTATTTAATTGAAGCTTTCTTAGTGCGCGATGGCTTGATTGTATCAGCTCAAAGTACGCCTTTATTTGTTAAAAAGACAGGCTTTGGCTGGCAAGTTTATTATTATGCGCATAGTAATCCTATATTATATGGTATCTTTGCTGTTTTGTTAGCGATGATATTTGGTGTATTAATTGGTAAAGTATTCAAGCGTTAATGATATTTATGAAAGTTTAAACGAATTAGTTATCACTGGTTTTTAACATTGGGTATCAATGCTATCATCAATTTAGAGGAATCTAAAAATTATTATTTAGATAGTTGCAAAAAAGCGTTGTTAGTGATAGTAGCCATAAATCTATTTGACTTAAAAATTTAATTGAAATAAATTAACTTAAAGTTAACAAGGAGCGCAACCAAGTAAAGTAAATACCATGGATGTTAGAGTAGTACTATGGGTTGTGCGGGATGTCTTTGTAAGACTAGATTTATGTTTGACGATGGTTAGCTTAACAAGCAAGAGTGATCATATAAAATATAAGTATATTGTAAATATGGGGCGCGTAGCTCAGCGGAAGAGCACTACGTTGACATCGTAGGGGTCACTGGTTCAATCCCAGTCGTGCCCACCATTTTATATCATAGTTAATTGCTTGCTTCTTTTTGTAGGTAAAATATTCAATCTTGAATATGTATGTTGTGCGACAGCTATCTCTTTTTATTTTTTTTGCGTAAAGCATCTTGGGATAAAATTTCATGGACAATGTGCGCGCCCGCAAGCGCAGTAATTGCGCTATGGTCGTATGCAGGAGCAACTTCAACTACGTCAGCGCCGATAAGATTAATTGCCTGCAAGCCACGTAAAATAGCAAGCGCTTGAGCTGATGATAGGCCTCCACAAACGGGTGTTCCAGTGCCAGGGGCAAAAGCTGGATCAAGACAATCAATATCAAAGGTAAGGTAAACAGGGCGGTTTTGAACAGTAGCTATGATTTGTTCAATAACTTTTTTTGTGCCTATATCATGCACTTGATGTGCATGGATAATCTTAAAATTGTGTTTATTTGGGCATTGGGTACGAATGCCAATTTGGATGCTGGCTTTGGGATCAAGCAGTCCTTCATTTGCTGCGCGATCAAACATAGTGCCGTGGTTGAGTTCTTGACCGTCATCAGGCCATGTGTCTGGATGCGCATCAAAGTGTATTAAGGCAATTTTTCCGTGTTTCCTATGCATTGCACGTAAAATTGGATATGTGATGAAGTGGTCGCCACCAAAGCAAAAAGTTTTAGCATTTGTGTGTATGATTTCATTGATTGCATTGGTTACTATATCAGGAAATTGCTCTGGATATCCTAGATTAAAACCAATGTCGCCATAATCAACAATTTTCAAATGACGAAAAGGATTAATTGCGTAAGGATAGGATAATAGGGATTCTAGTTGGGTTGATGCTTTGCGTATTGCTTGTGGACCAAATCTGGCACCAGGTCGATTGGTGGTTGCAACATCAAACGGAATGCCAATGATTGCCCAGTCGCATTGATGTGGTTGGCCAAATTTGTAAAGCGGAGCTCGGCAAAATCCAAAACTATCACAGAATGTGTTGACATTTTTAGGATCAAAAGTACTATCTTGATTGAGTGACATTGTTATGTTGTTGGTCCTACAAGTTTGTAGCTTAATGTTGTTTGGTTCTTAATGTTGTTTGGTTCTTAATGTTGTTTGGTTATAGCATAATATATCCTAATAAGAACTACTAAAATCTTAAATGATGGATTATAATAGAAAATTTGATTATTGAGTGCTGGCAAGCTTAAGGAGCAAACATAAGGATATAGTTTAAATGATCCCTTATGCACATCTTGTAACGTACTTTAACGGATATAGAATATGAAACACGCCTTTATGTTCAAACTTTAGTTATATAACGCAATATTTTAGTATATCATTTGACATTTTTATAAAATAAATACACATAGAAATTGCGACTCAGCAATCATGCATAAAGCTTGTAGAAAATGAGTTTAAATTGTATTAATCTAGGATAACGGTTATAAATGTTAGATGATTGATTGAATGTAGTAATGGTTAACTAAAAGTAGTAAAATATTTACTGTAAGTTTTACTATTGTAGGAAATTGGAGTTTTAAATGCATATCATTTTTTTACAACACACGTCTAAGATCTTTAAGCATTTGTTTGCTTTGATTGTTTTTTGTTTGATGTTTTTTTATGCACTAATTAGTGCACAAGCACATGACCGATCTGAAGGTTTTGCAGACATTGTTGAATCTTTGCTTCCTGCAGTAGTTAACATTCGGGCTCTTCATAAGCAAAGCGGTATAGATGTACCAGAAGATTTTATGCTTCAGATACCTAAAGGATCACCATTTAGAGATTTGTTTAAGCTACCAAATGAAGAAAACAAAGGGCCATCTACAGCGTTGGGGTCTGGCTTTGTTATTGATGAAGAGGGACACATAGTAACAAATTATCATGTTGTTGATGGTGCTAGTGAAATTGAGATATTATTCAGCAACAAACGCTCTTATACTGCAAAGCTTGTTGGCCAAGATTTAAAACTTGACCTTGCATTGTTAAAAATTCTTCCAAATGAAGATGAAACACTAGAAGATTTTGCTTATGTTGAGTTTGCAAGCTCAGATAATTTGCGTATTGGAGATTGGGTTATTGCCATTGGCAATCCATTAGGCTTTGGAGGTACAGTGACAACGGGTATTGTATCAGCACGTGGGCGTGATATTCAAGCCGGCCCGTATGATGATTTTATTCAAACAGATGCACCTATTAATAGAGGAAATTCAGGTGGACCTTTATTCAACCTTGATGGGAAGGTTGTAGGCGTCAATACTGCAATCATTTCTACTACTGGTGGTTCTATTGGGTTAGGTTTTGCTATACCTTCAACGCAAGCTATGCAAACAATCAAGCAGTTA
Organism: Alphaproteobacteria bacterium; assembly: GCA_965178085.1. Taxonomy (GTDB): domain Bacteria; phylum Pseudomonadota; class Alphaproteobacteria; order CBCXTS01; family CBCXTS01; genus CBCXTS01. The sequence continues at coordinate 100,399 of CBCXTS010000018.1, forward strand.
AAGCAGTTTGGCAAGACACGAAGAGGCTGGCTTGGGGTTACGATTCAACCGGTTACAAAGGAAGTTGCTGAAAGCTTGGGTATGGTTAGAGCTTATGGAGCTTTGATAGCAGGGATTCATCCCTCAGGGCCTGCTGCAAAATCAGGTCTGCAAACAGGTGATGTTATTATCAAATTTAATGGAGAAGAAGTACCATCATCTAGAAAATTACCTTTCATGGTAGCAAACACAGCAATTAGCAATAAAGCTGAAGTTGTTGTGCGACGTAATGGTGTTATGGAGACATTTAATATTGTATTGGGAGAGTTGGAGTCTGCTGATTTTAATCAACAAAGCGCTCTTGCATCAAACAACCGTGAAGATGCTAACAATAAGAAAAATGCAGGAATGCTAATAAAAGAACTTGGTATCCACGTTGCAGAGATAACAGCAAGATTAGCTACTCGATATGGCTTAGATAACAATGCAAGGGGGCTTGTCATTATAAAAACGGACGATAAAAATGATGAAAAGCCAAATAAATTACAACCTGGAACGATGATTGTTGAAATTAATCAGATAAAGGTTGAAGCCATTGATGACCTAAAAGAGCCAATTTTAAAAGCCATTAAAGACAAACGGAAACGTGTTTTGCTTTTGTTGCGCGATGCAGCAGGAATAGAGTTCTTTACAACGCGCAAGCTACGTTGAGTTAATAAACTCCAATAGCAGGATATGATGACTGATAAAAAACAAAAACCCAATTTGTTAGTTATTATGAGCGATCAGCTGGCGGCGCAATTTTTGCCGTGCTATGGGCATAAAGTTGTATATGCACCCAACATAGATAAGCTAGCAAGTCAAGGTGTGGTTTTTGATAGAGCCTACACCAATTCACCTTTATGTGCGCCATCAAGGTTTGTTTTCATGAGCGGAAGCATGCCTTCAGCTATACGCGCTTGGGATAATGGGAGTGAGTTTTCATCAGAAGTTCCAACCTTTGCGCATTATCTTAGTGCAGAAAATTATCGTACAGCTTTAAATGGCAAAATGCATTTTATTGGACCTGACCAGTTGCATGGTTTTGAAACAAGGTTAATGACAGATATCTATCCAGCTGATTTTGAATGGAGCCCTAATTGGAGTGCTCCAACTGAGCATCAAGATTGGTTTCATAATATGGAAGTTGTAACGAAGGCAGGCACATGCACTCGTTCAATGTATCTAGATTATGATGATGAGGTTATTTTTAAATCAAAGCAATATTTGTTTGACCAAGCAAAAGATGACAATCAGCAGCCTTTTATGCTTACAGTGTCCATGATACAGCCACATGATCCATATTTATGTAGAAAAGAAAAATGGGATATTTATAGTAATAAAGAAATTGATTTGCCTATAACGCCTTATGGCACTGTAGAAGAAGATGCACATTCTAAACGCTTGCGTGATACTTATGGAGCTAGTGAAATGATGTTGGATGATCAGACCATCATCAACGCAAGGCGTGCTTATTACGCCACTATCAGTGATATTGATGAAAAAGTAGGAGAGTTGATGCAAACGCTTGAAGAGACAGGCTTAAAAGATAATACGATTGTAATTTTTACCTCAGATCATGGTGATATGCTTGGTGAGCGAGGGATGTGGTTTAAAATGAGTTATCTAGAACATTCAGCGCGTATCCCGCTTATTATACATGCTCCAAAAATGTTTTCATCTGGGAGAGTATCAAGAGCTGTTTCATTAGTTGATATATTACCGACGCTGGTAGAGTTATCAAAAGATGGGAACAAAGCAGGGTATGCCAGCAAGATAGACGGTCGTTCTTTATTGCCGCATCTTTCTAGAACAGGTGGCCATGATGAAGTGCATGGAGAATATTTTGCAGAAGGTACTCTGGGGCCAATTTTTATGATACTACGCGAAGGTAAAAAATTTATCAGTACAGGCATATCAAATAATGCAATGGAGCCTGATCAATATTTTGATCTTAATAACGATCCCCATGAGCATTATAACCTAGTTGAGAGTAAAAAACACTGCGCAGAAATTGCTGCTTTGCGTGATGAGATTAGTCAACGATATAATATTGATAGACTTCATGGACAAATCCTTGAAAGTCAGCGACGCCGTCATTTTTTGAAAGATATTATGAAACAACAGAAAGTTTCGTGGGATTTTAGTCCAAATCAATACTCTAGCGGCCAATATATACGAAGCCATATACCAATTTATGAATTAGAAAAACGTGCACGTTTTCCAAAACGCTAGCGATCTGGCCTAACTTTTGTTGCATATGTATATGCCATTGTATGCTAAACAAGCACTGTAAATTAATGGAATATGCATGTTGATAACAAGCATATGATGGTGCGGTCGAGAAGACTCGAACTTCCACGGTGTTTCCACCACAGCGACCTCAACGCTGCGCGTCTACCAATTCCGCCACGACCGCATCATTCAATGTATGCTTGCCAATATACATTGATATAAGATCAATAAAGATGTTGTTTAATGCAACTATACTAGAATGTATATAGAATGATGATATGCATTTGCAACATTTTAAAATTATTTATCAAATATTGATAATGTGATATTCTCTTTTCTATTGTTTTGTCAATAATTTGTAGAGCGCTAAGATAATTAAACATAAAGATTGTGGGGATGATATGATTTCTTTTGCACAAGAACGCAAGCAATTAGCAGCGGCCTTTCGTTGGACAGCTAGACTCAATATGCATGAAGCAATTGCAAATCATTTTAGTCTATCGGTTGGAGCTGGCACACAAAATTTATTTTTACTTAACCCACCTGGTCGCCATTTTTCACACATATGTGCAAGCGATTTATTATTACTTGATAGTAATGATGATTCTTGCCTTACATGGCCTAATCCGCCTGAGCGGACTGCGTGGGCCATACATGGAGCGCTACACCGCAATGTTGGGCATGCGCAATGCATTTTGCATGTGCATTCAAAATATGCAACGGTATTAGCTTCGCTTGATGATCCTACATTACCTCCAATTGATCAAAATTCGATGAGATTTTTTGAGCAAGTTGCCGTTGATCGTAATTTTGCAGGGATGGGGTTATCTGAAGAGGCAGAGCGTCTTTCTACTTGTCTGGGAAATAAATCAGTGCTGCTGATGGGTAATCATGGTGTGTTGATTGTAGGCAGCAATGTTGCACAAGCATTTGATGCGTTGTTTTATTTTGAAAAATCTTGTGAAACTTATATTACGGCATTAATGACAGGCAAAAAACTGTCAATAGTTAGCGATTATATAGCAAGAAAAACCGCCAATCAGTGGTTAGAGCAACCAGAGGCATCTGAGGCGCATTTTGCTGATATTATAAAAATATTAGATGAAGAAGGTAGCAATTACGCCCTTTAATGCAAGATATGTAAGGGCAATTTTGTTAACAAATAATTAGGCTATTAGTCATTATTATTGCTTTAAATTGATTATCCCGCGTTTAGATTATTAATAGCTGAATCTCGTGAAAATAAATAAAGTAAAGTACGCAAAGCTTGTCCACGCTGGCTTTTGAGCAAAGGGTCTTTTGATAAAAGAGCTAAAGCATCTTGGCGAGCTGTTTTGAATAAGTTTTTATGTTCAACATAATCTGCAAAATAAAAGTCAGGAACACCGCTTTGGCGCGTTCCTAATACCTCACCGCTACCGCGTAATCGTAAATCTTCTTCTGCTATATAAAAGCCGTCATGATGTTGGCGCATGATGTGTAGGCGATCTTTTTGTGTGTTAGAGAGAAACCCATGATAAAGTAAAATACAATGCCCTCCATTTTGTCCGCGTCCAATCCGCCCGCGTAATTGATGCAATTGTGCCAGACCAAAACGCTCAGCATGCTCAACAACCATAATTTCTGCGCTTGGAATATCAACACCTACCTCAATAACAGTAGTTGCCACCATGATACGTGCTTTGCCGCTTGCAAAGTTTTCCATTGCTTGATGGCGCTCGGTTTTGTGCATGCGACCATGCAACAATGTTAACTCATCTTGATCAAAATATTGCAATAATGTTGCAAATCGTTGCTCTGCTGAAATACATTTTAAGGTTTGAGATTCTTCAATTAAAGGACAAACCCAAAAAACTTGAGAACTATCCTTTTGAACTTTGATTTTATTGATTAAACTTTCAACTTTATTTTCAGAAATAACAGACGTAGTGATCGATTGTCGTCCCGGAGGTAGCTCATCAAGTCGACTTTGATCAAGATCAGCATATGCAACCATTGCAAGTGAGCGAGGTATAGGAGTAGCAGACATTACTAGCAAATCAGGATTATTGCCTTTTTGAGCAATAGCAAGACGCTGTTCAACACCAAAACGGTGTTGCTCGTCAATAATTGCAAGGGCTAAGTCTTTAAATTTTATATTATCTTGTAACAAGGCATGTGTGCCAATGGCAATATGTGCGCTACCATCGGCAAGTTTTTGTATGGCAATGTTGCGTGCTTTAGCTGTTTCTTTACCAGAGAGAAATACAAATTCAATTTGAGAACCCTCTAGTAAGGTTGCAATAGTTTTTAAATGCTGCTGTGCTAAAATTTCAGTAGGAGCGATGAGCGTAGCTTGGCAATTGCTTTCACATGCTGCTAAAATTGCAGCAAATGCGACTAGCGTTTTACCGGATCCAACATCACCTTGCAGCATACGTAGCATACGCGTTGGTGCGCGCATATCGGTGTAGATTTCGCTAATAACGCGTTGTTGAGATTGTGTTAATGTAAATGCTAGTTTTTGTGTGAATATTTGCTTAGAAAGTTTGCCAGTAAACTGCAATGCACGGCCGACTTTTGCGTTTGCATGTTCGCGTGTTAATAATAAGGCCAATTGGTTTGCCAGCAACTCATCATATGCAAGTCGTGTTCTATATAAATCGGTGTTTTGATATCCAGGGTCCGATGTGTGTAAGCATAACACGCTTTCATTCCAGCTTGGCCACTGGTTGTTCTGTAACAATTGTTTATCGTGCCACTCAGGAAGCTGTGGCATGAGGTTTTGTGCTTGTAAGATAAGTTTGCGCATTAACTTTGCACTTAAACCAGCTGCAAGAGAGTAGACAGGTTCAATTTTTGGTATTGTGTCTTCTTGCGAGGTTGCTAGGATATACTCTGGATGAATGATTTGGACCTGATCATTATAAAATTCGAGCTTTCCGGCGATAGTACGCATGCTATTAACGGGCAGTGTATTTGCCAACCATTTGGCATCCATATTAAAAAAAATTAATTGAAGACTATCTTGTCCAAGCAAGCATTCAACCCGATGAGGTAAATTACGCTTTGGTGCTTTATTATGCTTAAGAACTTGGATGTCGGCAATAATTTGATTATCGCTTTCGGGCATTGGGTCATCTTGTGCTTGTATTGTAGTAATTTTGTTGCGCTTAATAAAATAGCGTGGCGACAAAAATAATAGGTCAAGAATTTTATGGCAACCAATTACGTCTAAAGCTTTTGCAACTTTTGGCCCTACGCCATTAAGATTTTGTGCAGGCATAAATAATGAAAAAAGGATTTCAGGGCGCATTGTTTTTATCCAATATCTCTTTCAAAAAACCAGCCTTATACATAAGTAATAAATAGCTTGGAAGTATGATGGCAATAATGAAAGCTAAGCGTAAAAAGGGCGCTAGTCCATGTGATACATGCTCAAGCACTATGATAGCACTTGTCATGATGGCAACAATAAAAAAAGCAACAATAACTGATTGATATTGTATATTCATAATAGGTAGTAAATTGCGTAATTTTAGACCAAAAATGAGTGCTGAAAAATTAAACCAAGCAGAAAAACTTAACGCTGCTGCAATACCCAAATGTTGATAATTTTGTGCCAACGGGTACGCTGCGACTGCATTAATGAAAACACAAATGATTGCAATTTTCATTGGTGTTTTTGTATTGTGTGTTGCATAATAGGCAGGAAGTAAGCATTTTGATAAAATAAAAGCAGGCAATCCGATTGCATAAATTTTTAATGCACCTGCTGCCATCATACGATCATTGACGGTAAACGCTCCGCGTTCAAATAAAACTTGAATAATTAAATCGCCAATAATAAAAAATGCAATAGCACTTGGTATTGACATGAGTAACGATGCAAAGACGGCTTGTCCCATACTGCGTTTTGCAGCGATAGTGTCATTGGCTGAAAATTGTTTTGCAAAAAGCGGTAGTAGTACTGTTGACAAAGCAATTCCAATTAAAGCTAGTGGCAATTGCTGCAAGCGATCAGCATAATAAAGCCAGCTAATAGCACCATTACCAAGAAAAGACGCGTAGATATCGCCAACAAGAGAGTTTATTTGTAAAACGCCAGCACTGGTAATTGCAGGTCCTACCATCAATAAAAATTTTTTAAACGAAGGTGTTTTCCAGTTTTTATCAAGGCTAAACTTGAGGCGTAGTTTTTTTATTAAAAACATGAAGGCACATATTTGAAGCACACCACTAAAAGTGATTGCACTTGCCAACCAATAAGTGTGGGTAATTTTGTCAAGATGTTGCCCAGCAATAAACGCAATAATAAGGCAGATATTTAAAATAGCAGGTGAAAAACCAGCAAGCCAAAACCTACCGTGAGCATTTAAAACTCCCATCAGGCAAGCAACAATGCCCATTGCTATTAAATAAGGGCTAGATATGCGCGTTAAGGTAGTAGCAATCTCAATTTTGTTGGTATGTTCAGCAAAGCCAGGAACAATGGTCAACAAAACAACAGGCATAGCAAAAATCAAGCATATAACGAGGACGCTGAGGAATAAAGCGATAATAACGATCATGTTGCCAGCAAATGACGCAGCAGCGTTTTTATTTGCCTGCAAGAGTTTAACATATAATGGCAAGAAAGCCGCAGAAAAAGCATTTTCTGTTAAGAGCCTACGGAACATTGCAGGAATTTTCATTGCAATGATAAAAGCATCAGTGATGGGCCCTGCACCTAAAAATAGTGCGAATAATATATCGCGTATAAGACCTAAAACGCGGCTGCAGGCAGTAGCCCAGCTAAATGAGAAAGCTGAGCGAAGTAAGTTCAAGAGATCTTAACTCCATCTGAGTTAGGAATGTCTGTAGGTAATATCGTAGAAGCTCCACTTTTGAAAGTAAAGCTAGCATCTTCTGAATCTTCATCATCTTGAGCGGCGTCATCAAGATTGGCTAATTTATCATTATGCTCTTCTTGTTGGTCATCGTTAATTTGTGAAGGAGCTGTATTGTGCATAAGATGATCTAATATAATGGAGATTTGTGATACTAACTGACTACGAGGAATTACCATATCAATCATGCCATGTTCGAGCATATGCTCGGCAGTTTGAAAGTCAGGCGGCAATTGCTCGCGTACAATCTGTTCAATAACACGTTTACCAGCAAAGCCAATCATTGCACCAGGCTCTGCAATATGTACATCGCCTAACATTGCAAAGCTAGCTGAAACACCTCCTGTTGTTGGATCAGATAGAATAACAATAAAGGGAAGGGATTTTTCGCGCAAAGTTGACAATGCTACTACAGTACGAGGTAATTGCATTAATGATAGAATACCTTCTTGCATACGAGCTCCACCAGAAGAAGGGATAGCAATCAAAGGTACATTTTGTTCAAATGCATATTCACATGCACGGATAAAGCCTTCGCCAACGGCCATACCCATTGAGCCTCCCATAAACTCAAAATCGAACGCAATGCATACACATTTTCTTTTTTTAATGGAACCAAAACCTATAAGGATAGCATCACTATTGCCGCTTTTTTGGCGTGCAGTATCTAAACGGTCTTTATAGCGCTTGAGATCTTTAAATTTTAAAGGATCAAGTGGACAAGACGGTATTTCAATTTGTTCAAACTCTTGATTATCAAATAATAACTCAAGTCTAGTTTGAGCATTAATGCGCATATGATAACCGCTAGGAAAAACCCAAAGCGCTTCTTTAAGGTCTCGGTGATGGACCATCTCACCAATAGCTCCAGGGTCTTTATACCATTTTTGTGTTTCGTTTTCTTTTTTGTTTGGTGTCAAAAATTTTGGAAAGCTTGGTAATGATCGTGTTAACCAGTTCATGAAGTTTTATCCTATTCTTGTTATGCAACCTAATCTTGTTATACAAAATATCATTGCTAATAATAATTAGTTATTTCTTTGTTAAGGTGTCAACAAAAGAAACAACATTTGCCACCAATTGATCTTGTGAAAGTTCTTGAATGAGTGCGTTTTCTATTTGTTTTACAATTGCAGAGCCTACAACCACTGCATCAGCGTATTGGCTAATATCACAAACTTGAGTATGAGTTGTTACACCAAACCCAACTGCAATTGGTAAATTACTTTCTGCTTTTATTGCATCGCATGCTTTTGCGATGGCATCATTTTGCGCGCGGTGTGTTCCAGTAATACCAGCAATTGAAACATAATAAACCATACATGCGGTATTTTGCATTAATTTTCGAATACGTGCGTGATCACTTGAGGGCGTAACTAAACGAATAAAGGCGATTTCATGCTCTAGTGCTTTGATGCATAGCTCATCATCATGTTCAACAGGAAGATCGACTATAATTAAGCCATCAACACCGGCTTGTTTTGCTTTAGTAAGAAAAGATTGAACGCCCATTTTATAAATAGGATTATAGTATCCCATGAGAATAATAGGCGTTGTGTCGTTGCTTGATCGAAATTCTTCTACCAATTGAAATGTATGTTGCATACGATGTCCATTATGCAATGCACGAAGAGAAGATTGTTGTATGGTGGGGCCATCAGCCATTGGATCAGAAAATGGCATACCAATTTCAATTAAATCAACCCCAGATTCTCCAAGAGCTTTAGCTAGTGCAAGACTGGTTTTATAATCAGGATCGCCAGCGGTAATGAAAGGTATAAAGCCCGTACGCTTTTGCTCTGCAAGCTCTTGATAACGCTTGCTAATGCGATTATTACCTAACAAGTGCATTATATTGTTCCTAACATTTCTGCTATTTGAGGAACGTCTTTATCACCACGTCCGCATATATTAACGCAAAGAATATGCTTGCTTGAGTAGCTAGCGGCAATTTTTTGAACATAAGCAAGTGCATGTGCAGGCTCTAAGGCAGGTAAGATACCTTCAAAGCGCGCGCATGTTTTAAAGGCTTCTAGAGCTTCTTGGTCGGTAATACTTACATATTGAACCCGTCCACTTTCTTTAAGCCATGCATGCTCTGGACCAATACCTGGATAATCCAAACCAGCAGAAATAGAATGAGCATCACGTATTTGTCCGTCATTATCTTGTAAATAATAGGTTCGGTTGCCATGCAACACACCAGGCTCTCCGCCTGACAATGATGCAGCATGTTTGCCACTTGCCAAGCCTAAGCCACCAGCTTCGACACCAATAATTTCAACATCTGGTTCATCTATAAAAGGATGAAATAGTCCAATTGCATTAGAGCCACCACCGATGCAAGCAACTAATATATCAGGAATGCGACCTTCTTGTTCAAGCATTTGTACACGGACCTCATTGCCAATAACAGATTGAAAATTACGGACCATTTGTGGATAAGGATGAGGACCAGCAACAGTACCAATGATATAAAAGGTATCATCGATTTGACTTACCCAATCACGCAGAGCTTCGTTCATTGCATCTTTTAATGTTGCACTACCAGAATCAACAGACACAACTTCAGCACCTAAAAGCTTCATACGGAATACATTAGGTTGTTGGCGTTCAACATCTGTATGTCCCATATATACAACGCAAGGTAAATTAAACAATGCGCATACTGTTGCAACCGCCACGCCGTGTTGTCCTGCACCTGTTTCAGCAATAATGCGCTTTTTATTCATACGTTTGGCGAGTAAAATTTGGCCCAGCACATTGTTTATTTTATGGCTACCTGTATGATTTAATTCGTCGCGCTTGAAATAAATTTTTGCACCAGCAAATTCTTTCGTTAAACGCTCAGCAAAATAAAGAGGGCTAGGTCTTCCAGCGTAATGTTTTAAATAATAGGACAGTTCTTTTTGAAAAGCAGGATCATCTTGTGCATCACGATAAGCTGTTTCAACCGATAGAATCAAAGGCATAAGCGTTTCTGCTACAAATCTACCACCGAACTCACCAAACATACCTTTTTCATCAGGTTCAATTTTAAAATTAGAATGCGACGTCATAATTATATTTATCTTTATATGGGGTTACGTTGCTAGTTAATGGTTATACTTGAGAGCTTGTGGTGCTAGATACACGTGATCCAAACCCCAAAGGTGAAAACAACTCAAGTAAAATTGAATGCATATGCTTTCCATTCAATATAACGGCACCTTCAACATTTTGTTCCACGGCGGCTTTACAAGTTTGTATTTTGGGTATCATACCGCCAGTGATAACTTTGTCTGCAATGAGTGAATCGATTTGGCGTAATGAAATTTCACTTAGTAAATTACCGTTTAAATCTTGAATACCGTCAACATCAGTTAACATTAACAGGCGCTTTGCTTTAACTGCAATAGCAATTTCTCCTGCTACTGTATCACTGTTAATGTTATAGGTGTTTCCATCATCATCAAAACCAATAGGGGCAATAATGGGTATTATGTTGCTATTTGCAATAATTTCAAGAATTTGTGTATCGACTACCTCAGGTATGCCAACAAATCCAAGATCAATAGATGTTGTTTGCGTGGTGAGTTTTTTTGCTTTTATAAGCCTGCAATCTTTTCCAGAGATACCTATTGCATAACCTCCAGCTTTATTAATTGAGGCAACAATTTGTTTGTTGATAGAGCCTGCCAACACCATCTCTACAATGTCCATTGTTTTAGGGTCTGTGTAGCGAAGGCCATCTTGAAAATTTGACTTTATATCGAGTCTATCCAACATTGCGTTAATTTGCGGGCCGCCACCATGGACAATAATAGGATGGACTCCACATTGTTTAAGTAATACAATATCATTGGCAAAACTGTTGGCAAGTTCAAGATCTCCCATTGCATGTCCGCCATATTTTATGACAACGGTTTTTTGATTGTACCGGCGCATAAAAGGTAATGATTCTGTTAACATGTTGGCGCGTGCAAGCCAATTTTTTAAATCATTCTCACTCATAGGTAATGCTCAATTCTTTGTCGTTTAAAATGATATTTTATAGCAAAACTGCATTACTCTTGATTGCTATTTTTCATTAAAGCTGCTGCAAAGTCAACCGGTTGTAATATGCTACCAGAAAAGCCGCTGCAATACATTAAGTTAGTAATGACAGTGCGTGCATTAGGAAAAATTGTGCGTGGTGCATCCACCATTAAAATAATGCTTCGTAGGCGATCATCAGTTGTGTTTAACTGAATGATGGCATCATAAACTATTTCACATGAGACGATTGTACGTGTTTCGTTGCCACCTTTTACGGCAATTGATAATGCAATTTGGACAATGTCTGGTTCATTATTATTGCCTTTAAAGTCTAAATTTACTTGTTGTTGAAAACGGAACTGTTCTTGAATGCGTTGTTGGATAAGGTCTCTGCCGGATGGGAATTCAAACGACAAATCACGAACATATTCTCCTAAGATGCTCCACAGCGGCGTGGACTCTGCTTGTATGGAGGCGTTATCTTGTTGCACCGGTGTTGATTTTTGCATAAGAGGTTGCATAGGGTCTTGTGCAACATTACTGTTTGGCGATTTATCTTTTTTGTTTTTCTTTGTTGTATTTTGTGCCATTGGCTTTCCTTTTGATTTCAAATGGATATTTTATTAAGACGTTATTAATTATCAAATAAGATACGAGCCTTATGTTATCGAGATTTAGAAAATCATATATTATGCTAACATTATTTTAATATGTCATGAATTATACACAATATGCTTGTTTATAATTTAGATAATTGGTTTATTCTTTATCCAGTCCAAAAGCCGAATGTAACTCTCGCATAGCAAGTTCGCTGAATTTTTCGTCAATGAGTACAGAAACCTTAATTTCACTAGTTGAAATAACTTGAATGTTGATATTATGCTCAGCAAGCACTTGAAACATTTTTTGTGCAACACCTGCGTGAGACTTCATCCCAACACCAACAATAGAAATTTTAGCAACATTGGTATCAGATAAAAGTTGAGTATATTTAATTTTTGGTTCGTTTTCTTTGATTATATGTAGTGCACGCGCATATTCTGAGCGAGGTATCGTAAATGTCATATCAGTGTATTCTTTAACAGAAACAGACTGTACAATCATATCAACGATGATACCCGCTTGTGCCAGAGGGCCAAATATACTTGCGGCAATGCCTGGTCTATCTGCAACGTTAGCGAGTGTTATTTTTGCTTCGTCCGATTGTCTGGTAATGCCAGCAACAATCATTTTTTCTAGCATGTCTTCCTCCTTAACAATTAATGTACCAGGGCCAGGTTTAAATGTTGATAACACCCGCAATTTAACGCAATGGTTCATTGCAACTTCAACTGCGCGGGTCTGTAGTACTTTGGCACCAGAGGATGCCATTTCTAGCATTTCTTCGTGTGCAATGCTATTGAGTCTTCTTGCAGCAGGAACAATACGAGGGTCAGCGGTATAGACACCGTCAACATCTGTATAAATATCGCATCGTTCAGCCTGTAAAGCCGCCGCCAAAGCAACAGCACTTGTATCAGTACCACCTCGTCCTAATGTTGTGATACGATTACGCGGACTTAATCCTTGAAAGCCTGCGCATATTGCAACCATTTTAGACTTAAAACATTCAAGAATGTTTTCTTGATTGATATGCATCATTCTAGCATATGCGTGTGAATTATCGGTTTGCACAGGAATTTGCCAACCTTGCCATGAACGTGCGCCGATCCCCATAGAATGTAAGACAAGTGCCATTAATCCAGCACTAACTTGCTCTCCAGTTGCTACAATGGCATCATATTCACGCGTGTCGTAAATACTGTTAGCTTCGTCAATAAGTTTAACTAAGCGATTGGTTTCACCTGCCATCGCAGAAATTGCCACGGCAACATGATAGCCGTTTTTAATTTCTTGTTGGATTAATTCAGCCGCTGTTTTCATAGTATCTATTGTAGCTACTGATGTGCCTCCAAATTTCATGACAAGGATAGGTTGCATGTGATTTTCTTTTGTTTAATGCTTAATAGACTCGAATGGCAAATTTTAAAAATTGCTTTGTAGTTAATTTTGACGATTAAATTGATAAAAATATTTAGTACGACAAAGTAGCCAAACGGTACTATATATCGTATTATTGAATTGTTTCAAGTTTTTGTACTAAATTTGTTAAGATATTTTTTAGCCAATTCAGCTGAATTAGCAGCAAAATAGGGTGCATGGCTTTGTGCAAGTTGTGTATGTTGATGAGATCCTATCCAACCTAGCAACAGCAATCTGCGAAACATAATGAAGGTATCAATTTCAATAATGTCATCATTGCTAAGTGAATTTATTTTTTGATAAGAGTTAAGCCATACTTGCTTTAAAGTTTCAATGTCTGGGTGATCTTCAAAAAAACTAATGCTGGCAGCAAAGTCATAGAGATACCAACCAAAGCCGCAATCATCAAAATCAATCACGGTGATTTTTCCCTCATGATATAGTAAGTTTGCAAGGCGCATATCAGCGTGAATAAGTCCAAATCGATTGTTACCTGTTCCAAATTGTTCAAGTCTTAGGGTGATTAGGTCTTGGGCTTGCTTCAGGTTTTGGATCATATCTGGTGTAAGGTTGGGCGCATCGCGCCATGGTCCCCAGATTGGCTGCTTGTCATTGATTGTATGCAAGTCCCAGCAGGGTCTGCTGAAAAAGTTTGGGGTAGTAAATGCCTTGCTATGTTGATGGAGCATAGCGCAAAGCGTGCCTAGTTGAGTAAATATGTCTTGTAAGTTGCTGGTTTGATTTGGTTCAAGACCGTCAATAAACTCAAACAATACCATATAATGCATTGGTAAAGCACCATCAAGGTTGCTTTCTTGTATCCATTGACCATTACGGCCATTGATCATAATGGGCACTTCAATGGTTGATGCATGCAAAGATTCAAGCCATGCTAACTCTGATGCAATAGCATTTTGACTATGATAGTTATGACGATGAATGCGTAATATAAATCGCTGTAGAGTTTTTGTTGTAATCAAAAAAGTCGCATTTTCAGACAAATTAATAAGGTTAATAGTACAATCAATAGGTAAAGGCCATAAGCTACTATCAGACTTTGTCAGGCCAATTGCCTGTTTGGCCATTTGCAATAGCATTGGCGTGGGAATATTATTGTTGCTAAATGCTAATGTCATTGATATTGCTCAACACAGTGTATAAAACTAGCTACAATATATGCTGCCTTGTTATGTTTTGAATAGCAACTGCGTTGCATGCCGACTTTATCAAAAGCTTTGCCTGTGGAATTTGCAGCAAGTGCCATTGGTTGGTATTGTAGTTTATCGTGTTCTTCAACTATTTGTGCATAATGAAATTCATGGCCGCGCCAAATTGTTGTGTTCAATGTTGCTGGGTCTGTTAGCTTGATATTGCGCAAACCTAGTGTTCTTTTAGGTAGGGCAAGGCTTGTAGTTATTGGTAAAAGATTGCACATTGAATGTTGAATGCCATCGCCATCAATAATTGCCCGGCCTAATACCATAAATCCACCACATTCTCCATAAATAACACAATCATTTTCGCATGCTCGTTGCATTGCTTTTATAAAATTGTTTGCTTGCGATAGTTTTTTTGCAAATAACTCAGGATATCCACCTGGAAGAAAGATATATTGCGCGTCTGGTTTTGGTATTTCATTATCGAGTGGTGAGAAAAATGAAACGTCACATAAACCATCTTCAAATGCTTGGTCTAATTTTAATAACCAATGCGCATAGCAAAATGAAAAGGCACAGTCCTTTGCAATAGCAATGCGTATAGGTGCAATATCATTTGTATTGTTTGTAAAAGCGCTAGATAGAAAAGGTAAACTTTGTTTGAATGTTAGCCTAGCAGCAGCTTTGCTGTTATTGCTTTTTGACTTTGCTTTTTGTAATTGTTTGTTTAGTTGTTTGTTCAAGTGTGTAGAAAAACTATTATTAGGTGGGCTAAAATAATTGAATAAATTGAATGCACTTAATCCCAATTTGCCATCAATGCCATGGCAAGCCCATTGGCATAATTGATCTAGAAAGAAATGTTGAAGTTCTAATTCATCGGCTTGATAAAGACCTAAATGCCTAGAACGCAACTGCATTTGTGGATGAAAAGGCAACGCTGCAATAATTGGCATATGCATTGGTAATTGCTTGAGCCCTTCGTCTATTCGTTGTAAGTGCGTTGTACTTGCGACTTGGTTTAAAATAACGCCTGCAATTTTAATATTTGGATCAAAATTGCAATAACCTAAAATTTCAGCCGCAAGCGATTGCGCGCGTGCTTTGGCATCCATGATTAAAATGACTGGAAAACCTGTCAACCTTGCAAGAGATGCTGTTGAACCTGCGCTATTTTCTCCTCCATCAAATAAACCAGTTACACCTTCAATAACGGCATAATCATGTTGGCATAATAGCCATGCGATGGTTTCTATACGCATAGCCCATGGATCTAAATTATAAGCAGGTTTTTGTGCTGCCATGGCAAGGTATGCAGGATCAATATAATCAGGTCCGCATTTATAAACACCAACATTGAAAGTTTTTGGAATGTTATTGTTTGAATCGTTATTGTCTTGTTGATCATTTTTGTATTGTTGGTTTGTAAGATAAAACAATCTAGCAATTGCTGATGTTATAATTGTTTTACCTTTTCCAGATGATCCAGAGCTTATGATAAAGCCTTTGGGTACGATAAAACTATCATTATCAAGGGAGTTTTTAAAGCTAGGGACTGAGTGTTTTATAGTAGACATTATGATGAATAATACTCAATATGATATGATTATCTAGTGTAGCTTGCGTCATTTAATAGTCGTTATAATGCTTTTCATGCATTTTGCATGTTGTTTTTACTTGACTGAAACGTAAGCTAGATATAATCAGTCTTCATACTTTATTTATTTAAAAAGTAAAAGAAATATACGAAAACGCAAATTTCGTTTTCAAATTGCAATTAAAAATTAAGATGCACAGTTTAATTTTATTGTGTAGTCTTTGTTTTTTTGCTTGGTGCATTAATTAGGATATATAAATGAAAACATTTTCACTGAAACCTGCTGACGTTAAAACTGATTGGCTTTTATTTGACGCTGAAAATATGGTGCTAGGGCGCATGGCAAGTGAAATTGCCAAAATTTTACGCGGAAAACATAAAGCAGATTTTACACCACATGTAGATTGCGGAGATAATGTTATTGTCATTAATGCAGAAAAAGTGCATTTAACTGGTAAAAAAGTTGCAGATAAAACATATTACCGCCATACTGGTTATCCAGGTGGCATTAAGAGCATTACTGCTGGTAAAATATTGACAGGACGGTATCCTGAGCGTGTGATTAAAAAGGCAATAGAACGTATGCTACCTGGTGGACCATTATCACGCCAGCAAATGAAAAAGCTAAAAGTTTATAAAGGGGCAGAGCACCCTCATGCAGCGCAGCAACCAATTACGGTTGATTTTGCAACGCGTAATTCAAAAAATATGCGTTAATGTTATATGGAGATAAAAATTAAATGACTGACCTCGCACAAGTGGAAAATGTGTCGCTAACCGGACAGGTTGAGCAAGAAGAAGTAAAGCCTGTTATTGACAGCCTCGGGCGTGTTTATGCGCTTGGAAAACGTAAAAATGCGATTGCACGCGTTTGGATTAAACCAGGTTCAGGAAAATTTACAATTAACAAACGTGATTTAGCAACTTATTTAGGCCGACCTGTTTTGCGCATGATTGTTAACCAACCGTTGGTACATGCACAACGTGATGGTCAGTTTGATGTGATGTGTACTGCAAAAGGTGGTGGGTTGTCTGGTCAAGCTGGAGCAATTAGGCTTGGCATTTCAAAAGCGTTAGCACTTTTTGAAACTGAATTACGACCTAGCCTCAAGAAAAGCGGATTTTTAACTAGAGATTCTCGTGTTGTAGAGCGCAAAAAATACGGGCGACGTAAAGCTCGTCGTTCATTCCAGTTTTCCAAACGTTAAATTTTATCATTGTGTAAGTTTCATTTGCAGGCGTTTGCTAGGGATTCTACAGCGTTTATGTATTTGTGAGATATTCATTTACAAATGTTTATTTCAATGAAATACCAAGTGGTTAAACTTTATAAACTATTGTTTAATATGCACTAAATGTTTTGTGCATGGCAATTTTTCACATGAGAAACTGTATTTAAACAATTGATATTGCGCGTTTATTATAAAATCATATATATGCTGTTGAATACAATGTTATTGCAAGCGAGATTGCTATGAGTTTTTTGACAATAATTGCACAAAAAAAACATCACGACAAAGAGAAAGCTTTTTTGGATTCTATTGCAATATACGATGAAAGCAAAACGGTGATTGGTTATCTTGTAGCGATTGGAAATTGGGTATTTGCTGACGATGTATTCATTGAACAAATGATGCTTTGGCGTAAGCGCTTCCGTAGTTTTTTCTTTACTGAGTTTGATGAATCTATTGAAAGCACCACGTATTTTTTAACTAAATTTGCAATTGGCAATCAACAGCAGATATTATTTGCAATTTATGGCGCAGATAAAACTCTTATAGGCCATATTGGTATTGCTAAATATAGCGCTATTTCAGGCAATATTGATAATATAGTTAGAGGCGTTTCAGGCGGACATGTTAATTTAATGTATTTTGCTCAAAAGGTATTAATTAATTGGGCTTTTACTGTTTTAAATTTTGATAGAGTAAGGCTTTGCATTCTCTCCAATAACCTAGTTGCTAAAATGTTTCATGAAAGATTTGGATTTAAAATAATTGCATCAAGATATTTAAAAAAACAAGCAAGTGAGGATGGTATCAATACCAATTTATTCGTGCATGTTGAATGTGATAAAAGTCACTCAAATGTTGCCTATTGCAGTGAAACAATGGAACTAAGCAAGGCAAATTTTTTAAGTAGCATGACTTGATTGTTACTTAATCATTGTAAATGCATATTAGGATTTGATTTTGATGATATAATAATACTCATCATGGATATAAAGCAAAGCGATAAAGCATTAACCAAAAAATAAAATCTATTTGATAACTTCTATTTAATGTTTAGTGGCCTTAACATTCTTTCCAAGATTATGATCGCATTAGTGATAAGGCTATTTTGCGTTTTTAGAATGCAAGTGGATTTTTGATAGAGAATGTTGAGCAATTCAGGATCTGTTGGTCTGTAAGTTTAAGTTTTTGTAGTAAACTAGCAGTACGCTATAGGCGTTGTCTGATAAGCAATAAGAACTTTTAGGAAGAAATGGCGGGAGTGACGGGACTTGAACCCGCGGCCTCTGGCGTGACAGGCCAGCGCTCTAACCGACTGAGCTACACCCCCCTTATAAATCAGCTTAAGTTTTAAATAAAGCCGAAATGCATAAAGCATGTCTGATAGACAATAGAACTAGTTAAAGCGCAGCTTGGCAAGTGTCAAGTTCTGTTTTAAATTTATGCATGATTTTTATAATAAAAATTAAAATATATAGCTTGTAAACAAAACGAACTCACTTATAGTTGAAGGTAGGAGAGTTTTATAACGTACAAAACGCTAATAGTTTTTTAAGAGTACAAACTTTTAAAATGGTGTTCACGTTGTGTTTTATATTTCAATTGTGAGGATGCATTCAAATTGAGTGCATTCAGTTTGAATGCGATGACTGGTATTATTACAAGTAATAGGGATATAAGTTCTGCTGCGCAAGCTGCAAGAATTATTACCAATGGACGTAATAGTACAAGTAGACTTACTTTTGCACCCTTTGAAGATACACAATACACGCCACCGCAGTCTTTTTTTCCACGCCAATCTAGCATCGATGCTGCTAGCAGGACCATTTCAAATAGCGTACCGAACTTGTTGTTCGAAGCTGCAATTAGGGCAGATAATTTAACAAAAGCTTTGCAAGCAAACTCTATTGATGATGAGACTAGTTTAGCAGAAAATATTTCTAGCACTATATTTGCAGGGGTAGGTAAGGACCCGCAGATTTTAATATTTTCAGCTATTGACACTAGAACTCAAGCAACAAGCAATAATTTGCAAGTCAAAGAAAGCGCTACTAGTGCTCGCAATAGTTCAAGTGATGTGAGACCTATTAGATCAAAGAGAGGACGGTTTTTGCTGTTAGGTGCTGGGCAAGGTGGAATAATCAATAGCAATGGTGGTGTCAGCGGTATTGGTAGCGCCAATCGCGCTCGGGGTAATCGGCTTGATATTAAAACGTAATGCTTACTTCATATGGTATGGTTTGTGATGATTAAAAATATTAAGCTTAGTCTTTTTAAAATAATTTTAATGCTTTCGCTAATGTAATGAAGATTACATTAAATTACTTTATAAGAACTGTATGATATGATGGAAGTGTGGCCAAAATTTTCATGTGAAAATATAAAAAGCAAAACGCATATTGTTGGTAAAAAAAGTAGAAAATATAAAACCGAATGTTTTTTGCCGCCTAAAGAACACGCAGAGGACGCTTTAGCGTTAGCACATGTAACTTATAAGTATATAGAAAATCCAGTGATTGAATACATCTTTGATGGCGACTGTTTTGCTATTACAGGAAGTGATTCTCATCATTTTTTTGGCATTGTTAAAGATAATTTTTTTTATACAAGTGGCTTTTCTAAAATCGGATTAAGAGCACAAAATGCTTGCGCATTCTGGGATAGTTTTTCTTTAAAAAGTATACTTTATCTAAAGCTTGAAGACAAAAGAGAAGAAGTTTTTGACCAACCAATCAATCTAATTCCGCAGATATCTCTTTATTGGCACTGGTTTAATGAAGATTTGCCTGTCTTTTACTTTATGAGCAAAAATGGTTGTCCGATTGTTACAAACAAATTAACGAAATGGCAGAAAGAATCGTTAAGTTTTTTTCCAGGTCTTTTAGAAAAAGTTATAGAAATTGATACACCTTGCATTATTAAAGCACCAGAATTGCATGTGTTTACATATCCAGCGCATTCTCTTAGAGGAAAAACAAGCCAATGGGTTTCAAAGTTTTTAAATAAGCAACTTATACCTAATATAAAGTGCAAACCGTTTAAAAAAATTTACATTAGTAGAAACGACGCTGCTGCACGTGGTATTGATAATGAATCTGAGGTGAAATCTTTTTTAATGGAGCAGGGTTTTACATGTTATGAGAATTTTTCAAGTCTTTCTTTACAAGAAAAAATTAATTTGTTTTATCAATCTGCCATTGTAATTGCGCCAACTGGTGCAGGACTAACACATTGTCATGCAATGCAAAGAGGAACAGTCGTTGTAGATTTTTCTCATGCAAAGTATATCCCATATGAATATGGTTGGAATAATATGGGTAGCGCTGTTGGCGTTAGGTGGATTACTTTTGCAGCACAAGCCGGTAGCCAAAGCCAACGATATTTAGAAAATTTATACACTCCAGACAATCTGTATAAAAAAGAAAACGATCTCGCTGATAAAAATAATAATATGCGTGTGGATATCAATTCATTAGCTCGTGCTATAAAACATGCATTGGGTTAAAAAATTGTATGGCTATAGTGGCTGCCAAGTTGACTTGTTTAAACGCTCTGGAGCATATGTGGTTGTCAAGAAGGGTGATAAAAACTTAAAGGAATCTGCAGAAATTTTAATGAAACTTGAAAGGCTCGGTTTACATATACCAAATATTGAGATTGTAAATGAAAGCAAGATTATTTTAGAATATATCAATGGTATTAGTATCCAAGAATATTTAAAGACTGCAACAAAAAGCGATATTGATATTTTTGTTGCTTTTTTTGACAATTATATTGAACTTTGTATGGGCAACAGTTTTGAGCAAATAGACTATAGAGATGCCATTTATGATAAACTAAATGCTATTGCCTCTAGATGTGAAATTAAGCGATTGTGCTTTTCTATTGAAGAGTTATTTACTAAGTTACCGTATAAATTAAATAGGGCACCTGTTCATGGAGATATAACTTTTGATAATATTATTGTTAAAGATAATCAATTTTATTTAATTGATGCAAATCCAACAAAACTAAATGCGGTAGAATATGACTCTAATAAATTGCGCCAAGATGTTGAGTTTTTATGGTTTGCACGACATGCTAGTGACAAGACAAACTATCAAGTAATATGTAACTACATGAATTTTCAATTAAAAAAGAAATGGCAATTTTTAAATAATGACTATATTTTAATCTTTATGCTTATGCGAATTTTACCATATGCAAAAAACAGATATGATAGTGTGTTTCTTTACGATAGGATTAATATGTTATGGCAATAGTTATTCCATGTGCAGGTTTAAGCCTTAGATATCCGACGATGTGTCCAAAATATTTAATGGTGATGCATGATGGACAACTCATGATAGAAAAAGTTGTTGAGCAATATTTGGATCAAGATCAGATATATATTATTATTTTAAAACAGCATGATGACATGTTTTTAGTACGCCGTACCATTGAACGCTTATATGGAAAAGAGCGTGTCAAAACATTGGTACTGGATAATTTGACTAGTGGTGTAGCTGAAACTGTGTATTGTTTAAGCAAAAAATTAAAAAAAGACGATCATTTATTTATTAAAGATTGTGATAGTTTATTCAAATTAGAAAAAGTTTCATGGCAAGATAACAGCACATGCGTAATTGATTTGCGTAAAAACCTTAATACTACAAAGGTTGGAGCTAAGAGCTTTACAGTTGTTAATGAGCAAATGATGGTTTCATCTATTGTAGAGAAATCCGTTGTTAGTAATTATATTTGCGTTGGTGGTTATTACTTCCATTATGTGCACGAGTATAATGCAGCATTTAAAAAATTATATAAAAGCTATCAAAATAATAAATTGCACAAGGAAAATAGTAAGCAAGCAAACACCGATTCTGATGTAGCAGAGTTGTTTGTTTCACAAGTTATTCAGCAAATGTTGTTTAGTGGTAGTAATTTTATTGCTCAAGAAGTTACTAACTATGTTGATCTTGGTACATACGAAGAATTTTATCATTATAATACGCTCCAAACCCATGCATTATAATTGTTTGTTTATTACAAACAGCCAAGATCTTATGTTTTTCAAACTATGTCGCATAATAGCATAAGTATAATGCAAAAAATAAAATGGAGATGGCATTTATATTAGACCAATCCAAGTTAGTACAACACCGAAGCTTTACAAGCTCTGATATAATAATTTGCCATAGTTGTTGATAAGCAGTTGCAGTGTTTGCTTGTTTGTGGCAATACCTAATTGCTTTATGGTCTTATTAGCATGAGTTATCAAGCCACATATAAAGGCGCGGTGGCGGAGAGGTTACGCAGAGGACTGCAAATCCTTGTACACCGGTTCAAATCCGGTCCGCGCCTCCATTTGCATAGAATTATTAACAAAAATTTATAATGCTGAAAGCTAATATTGGCCGCATTGCTTGTTTTAATTAGATTATTGTTGATGAGTTCTTAAAATTTTTAGTAAAAGCGTGTTTATTAATTTTTGTTTAGCTTTAAAGAGCATAATATAGGTTGTAAATAGCCATCAAAAACAATTGACGCGTAAGCGCATATATCAGTGAAGATATTGTAAGATTTTAACCTGCACGAGTTTAGTTAGGTAAAGATTATAATTGTTTGTTTAGGTGCTTTGCGAGCTGCCTTTTCTTCAAGTCCAGACATTGCTTGGCGATTGGTAAGCTCTTGTGCAATTTGCTCGGGCGTAATACCAATATTTACCCAAGCAACAACCAAATGATAAAGCAGATCAGCACTTTCTTGTATCATGCCGGTTTTGTCGCCTCGTAACAGCTCAAGCAATGTCTCAGTACTCTCTTCATTAAGCTTACGAGCGATCTTTTCTGGTCCAGATTTGAATAATTGTGCAGTGTATGAGCGTGTTGGATCATCAGATTTTTTAGTTTGAATGTGGCAATAGAGTTTTGTAATAAAATCATTTTCAGGCATTTTCTGTGTTCCAACTTTTAATTCAGCGTTAATTATTTTTTCAATAGGCATGCGGGAGTCATATTTTTAAATGCGCATACGGATACCAGCTTGTTGCATATAAAGTTTTGCTTGGCTTATTGTATATTCTTTAAAATGGAAAATAGATGCCGCTAAAACAGCATCTGCTTTGCCATGGATTACTCCATCAACCAAATGTTGCAGTGTACCAACACCGCCAGAAGCAATAATAGGTGTAGAAACAGCTTTACGTATTGTTGCCATTAATTGATTATCAAAGCCTTGTTTTGTACCATCACGATCCATTGAAGTTACTAGCAATTCACCAGCCCCGTAATCAGTCATTTTCTTTGCCCAACTGATGGCTTCTAGTTGGGTTGGTTTTTGTCCTCCATGAGTAAAGATAGCCCATTGAGGAGTATTGCCGATTGTATTGGTACGTTTAGCATCAATAGCAACAACAATGCATTGGCTACCAAATGTTTTTGCTGCTTCTTGTACAAAATTAGGATTATATACGCTAGCTGTATTAATAGAAATTTTATCTGCACCAGCTTTAAGCAAATCTTCAATATGGCTTAATTGACTGATGCCACCGCCTACCGTTAAAGGCAATGAAATGGCATCGGCTGTGCGAGAGATGGCATCAATTAAAGTAGAGCGGCTTTCAAGACTTGCTGCAATGTCTAAAAAGCACAATTCATCTGCTCCAGCAGAATCATAGATTTTGGCTTGTTGTACAGGGTTGCCTGCATCGCGTAAATTTTCAAAATGGATTCCTTTTACAACGCGTCCATTTTTTACATCAAGGCAAGGGATAAGGCGTGTCGCAAGATTATTACAATTCATAATCAATCTAGATTCTTGTTGTTATTCAAAGAGTCTTTTCTATTTTCTAGAGCGAAAATAGCTTCGTCTAGTGTAAAGCGTTTTTCATATAATGCTTTGCCAAGTACTACTCCATCAATTGGTTTAAGCTTAGCAAGATTGCATAAATCAGCAATAGACGATACTCCACCTGATGCCAAAACTTGTGTTTTAAATTTTCCAGAAGAGTGAACTTTTTGTGCAAGTGCTTGAGTTGCAATTGCATTTGGACCATCAAGCATGCCATCACGGGTGATATCAGTGTGGATAATAGCAGCAACGCCATAATCGATAAATTGTAAAGCCAGTTCTTCAACGCGAATACGGGTTACATTTACCCATCCATTAATAGCAACCATGCCGTCATGAGCATCAATACCAATTACTATTTGTCCAGGGAATTGACGTGCTGCTTCTATAACTAATTGAGGATTTTGTACTGCAACAGTACCAAGGATAATGCGTTGGATTCCTGCATGTAACCAACTTTCGATGGCATCAAGAGTACGAATTCCTCCACCTAATTGAATAGGAATATTGCCTGCAACGCTAAGCATATCACGCACGGCTTGTTGATTAGAATTTGAGACTGAATCTTCAAAAGCACCGTCAAGATCGACAACATGCAACCATGCACATCCGCTTTTTATAAAGCTTTCAGCTTGTAGGGTTGGTGAGGAATTATAGATTGTTTGTCTATTTTTTTTGCCTTGTGTCAATCGTACACATTTACCATTTCTAAGATCAATTGCTGGGAATAAAATCATGGTTGCCATCGTAAAAAATTTTCAATGAGTTGGTGTCCTGATTGTTGACTTTTTTCAGGGTGAAACTGCGTGCCAATCATAGAATCTTTGGAGATTGCTGCTACAAACTGCTCACCATAATCGCATGCTAGGGCGCAGTTTTTTATATCTGCTGTTACAAAATGATAAGAATGCGCAAAATAAAACCACTCTTTGTTTTTAATATGCTTAAAAACAGGATGACTTTCATATTGTGAATTGCTGTTATAAACGACATTCCAACCCATATGAGGAAGAGCTAAACTAGCAGATGGCGTGTTTGGTGCATCGGCTTGTAATTTTATAACTTCACCAGCTATCCAGCCTAAGCCTTTATGGGTTCCGTATTCAACGCCAATATCTGCCATTAACTGCATACCCACACAAACGCCAAGATAAGGGCGTGCATGGTTTTGTGTAACTTCATTTAACGCTTGTAACATTCCAGAGCGCGTATTTAATGCAACAATACAGCTGGAAAAAGCTCCTTGGCCAGGAACTACAATGCGCTCTGCTGCCAGGATTTGCTCTGGGGTGCTTGCTATGCTTACATCAGCTCCTGCGCGCGCAAGTGCACTAATAAGAGAACGAATATTACCCGATCCGTAATCAACTACACTTACTGATGGTGGTTTAGAAAACAAACGAGCTTTCATTAAGAATTAACCTAGCATCTAAAACATTTGGCTTTAATAAGCCTAAAAACAGGTTTACTTACAACACGCCTTTTGTTGAAGGAACGCTTTGTAGATCTTTAGAATCTAGAGCAGTGGCCATTTTTAATGAACGCGCAAGACCTTTAAAACAACTTTCTGCTTGGTGATGATTGTTGATCCCGTACAAATTTTCAACATGTACGCACGCACCTGCACTTTGTGAGAATGCTTGAAACCATTCTTTAAAGAGTTCTGTATCCATTTCGCCTAACTTGTCACGGGTAAAGTCAACCTTCCATATAAGATAAGGTCTATTTGATAAGTCAATTGCAACGCGAGTTAATGTTTCATCCATGGGAATATAAGCATGTCCGTAGCGAATAATACCTTTTCTATCGTTTAATGCTTTTGAAAGAGCTGAACCAACTGCATATCCGCTATCTTCACATGTGTGGTGAAAATCAATATGCGTATCGCCTTTTGCTTTAAGATCAATATCCATTGAACCATGACGTGCAAGCTGCTCTAGCATGTGGTCTAGAAAACCGATACCAGTACTAATATCAAATTTGCCGCTTCCATCAATATTGATTGAAGCAGAAATATCGGTTTCATTTGTTGTGCGTTTTATGGTTGCTTTTCTCATGGTATGTTCTTTAGCGTGCTTATTTTATTTATTCAAGGCTTTGCTGGTATTGTTTTTAATAATTCATTCTATTTCCGGTGATTTTTATGCTATTGCATTTCATATGTTACAAGATTATGCCATCATGTGCTAGAATTTAATATCGCAAGGGATACGATAGTAGTATGAATCGAAACCTTTTTTCTTATATTTTTTTTAATACTCAAAAGCAGCAGTTATATTTATCAGCAATTATTTGGTGCTATTATCCTGTCTATCTTCTTTCTTTAGAACTCCCAAAGCGTATCATTAATTTAATTAAAGATGATTCCACTGCAGATCAAATGCATGTTTTTGAAATTTCGATGGCTGGCATGGTAATGCCAATTGAGCTAAGTCAACTTTCTTTGATTATTAGTTTTTCATTTGCCTATCTTGGTATTGTCATGCTGAATGGTGGGTTTAAATTTTATATTAACGTATATAAAGGGCAATTAGGAGAACGCTTGCTGCGCCGACTACGTTATCAGCTTTACAATTGTATAATGCGTTTTCCGATACGCCATTTCCGTAATATTCGACAAGGTGAAATGATTCCGATTATTACCGCTGAAGTAGAACCAGTTGGAGGGTTTGCTGGGACTGCGTATGCAGATCCACAATTTCAAGGTGGAACACTTTTTATTGCGCTTGGGTATATTGTTTGGCAAGATCCGTTTTTAGGTGCTGCCGCACTTAGTCTTTATCCAGTGCAAATGTATTTGATTCCAAAATTACAGGCTGCAGTCAATAAACTTGCAAAAGAACGAGTGCGTAATGTGCGCACAATGGCAAGTGAGATTGATGATGGCATGACGCGGATTATTGACATTCGATCACAAAATACGGTTCGTTATGAATTGGCCCGTATGACACGCCGTCTTGCAACTATTTACAATATCCGGTTAAATATTTATCGGAAGAAATTTTTTATTAAGTTTCTTAATAATTTTATTGATAAATTAACACCTTTCTTTTTCTTTTTATTAGGAGGATATTTAGTACTTAAAGGCCAGCTTGATATAGGCTCACTCGTAGCAGTTTTATCAGCATATAAAGATTTAGGAGCGCCATGGAAAGAATTGCTTCGTTGGTATCAGCAAAAAGAGGATATACGTGTAAAGTTTGAGCAAGTTATAGATCAATTTGTGCCTGAAGAGATGACAGATGAAGAATTGCAATTGACCCCTCCAAATCAAGCAAGTTTACTTGCAGGGTCATGGCGTTTTAATAATCTTACTTTGCGCGATAGTAATCAAGACCAACCAGTTTTTAATGATTTGTCACTTAATATTGACAAAGGGAAAAGCGGTTTGATTTATTATGATTTACCCCAAGGGCGAGCAGATCTTGGCCTTATTGGAGCTGGTATTATGAATAGTGATCAGGGAAGCGTTACGATTGGCAATGATAATTTACACTCTATTAGTGAACCAACATTAGCTAATAGCATCGCATTTGTTGAAGATACCGGTGTGCTAAGCGATGATAACATCTATGCAAATATTCAATATAGTTTGTTTAGAGTACCAGAAGTAGAAGTTGATGATGAAAGCAAGCATGAAGACGATGCTAATTTTATTTTAGAAGCTATTGCAAGTGGCAATCGACCTGATAAATTTGAATCTAAATGGTCAACTACACTGACACAAAAAAATGCAGAGATCGATAACACGATCATTGAGGTAGCACGGTTGTGTGCTTTAGAGGCTGATTTGTTTAGTTTTGGTTTGCGTAATAAACCTCAAGAAAATGCAGGAAAAGCGTTTTTACAAAATCTTTTGAATGCTCGTGCTAGAGCTAACGAATTATTGCGCCTTGAAGATGGACGCCATTTAATCGTAGCGTTTAACTTATTAGAGTATAATGAACAAGCCAGTGTTGCAGAAAATCTTTTCTTTGGTGCATGTAATGATAAACTCTTGCTAGATGTTTATAAGCCAGCCGATAATGCTTATGTATTTGAAACGATACAAGCTTGTGATCTTGATCTAACATTGGTTGAAATTGGCGCTCAAGCTAGTGAGTTAATGGTAGAACTATTTGGAGGGGCGAATACACCATCTTCAAAATTTCAAGCTTTTAATTTGATTCCTTTAGATGAGCTTGAATATTATGCAGACTTAGCAAATAAAATTAAAAATAAAGAGCCATTAACACATGAGCAAAATATACAATTAATTAATGTTGCCATGCGCTTAATCCCAGCTGAACATCGCCTTGGTTTGATTAATGATCAAGTACAAGAAAAAATACTCAAAGCACGCAAATACTTCCACAGGAATATAGAGAAATCTGAAAATGCAAAAATATTACGCGGTAGTTTTTATATTTTTGATAAAACAAAAATAAACCCTGCCATCAGCGTGCAAGATAATGTTCTATTTGGAAAGTTAATGCGTTCCTTGCCAAACGCTACAAACATGATGCAACAATTATTGGTAAATTTATTTGATGAGCTTGGCATGAAAGATAATATTATTAAAGCAGGTTTGTTACAGCCGGTAGGCTTTAAAGGTAATTATCTTAATGCTACCGTGCAGCAAAAAATACTTTTGGCAAGGGCTGTTATTAAAGATAGTAACTACATGTTATTGCGTGATCCGCTTACAGCGGTGGATATGGTTGAGCGTATCAAAATATTAGCAAATGTGCTAGCTTGGCGCAGTGACAAAACAACATTATTGATTGCAAACGAATTGTATGAAGATATAGCATTTGATATGCGCTGGAAATTAAAAGACAAAGGAGTAGGCTTAGCCGTTATTTGATAAGAGTGACCTATTACTTAATTACTGAATAAAGATTAAGCTATTATTAACAAAAATTGAGGGCTTTTATTATGAGCTTAGCAGAAGAAACAAGACTTTTACAAAAAATTCCGATGTTTGCTAATTTGGAAGAGTCGCACTTGAAACTGATAGCTTTTACAAGTGAGCGCGTTCAATATAATGCTGGAGATGTTTTATTCAATGAAGGTGACACAGGCGATTGTGCTTATATTGTCATCAGTGGTAAAATAGATATTCTTATTGCAAGTGGTAATAAGAATATTGTTGTTGCAACATTGCATGCAAATGATATGTTGGGTGAAATTGCGCTTTTGTGTGATGTTCCGCGTACAGCAACAGCGCGTTCAAGTGAGAACGCAGAAGCTCTAGTTTTAGAAAAAGAACTATTTTTCAATGTATTAAAAGAATTTCCTGATATTTCTATTGAAATTATGCGTACGCTGGCGCTGCGCATTGAAAACATGAATAAGCGATTTTCAAAAATACAAAAGAATTAGCTCAATTTTAATAATATCAACTCAATTAAACTTAAATACAAAACAATGACTGAGGCTATCAATCGTTTGAAATGCTCAATAAATTAGTAAAGACCAAGCATGTTTTTTGCTTTGATGCGTATGGTACATTGTTTGATGTGCATTCTGCCATTATGCGTTTTGAAAAGGAAATTGGAAAAGACGCACATTCCTTGAGCCAATTATGGCGTACTAAGCAGCTAGAATATAGCTGGGTTTACAGCTTAAGCGAGCGTTATCATGATTTCTGGCACATAACGCAAATTGCACTAGATTATGCGCTAGCATGCCATGCTATATCAAACTCTGTGTTACGCGCAAAGCTTCTAGATGCTTACTGGAGGTTAGATTGTTATAGAGAAGTTTTAGGCAGCCTTCAAAAACTAAAAGCAAAAGGGCGTCAAACTGCTATTTTGTCAAACGGTACAAATGACATGCTTATGGGGGCAATTAAATCAAACAATCTAGAGGGATTGTTTGATTGTGTTATTTCTGTTGACCCATTAGAATGTTATAAGACAAAGCCATGTATATACGAAGCTATGCTTGAGCAATTAGCATGCTCTGCAAGTGCCTGTTTGTTTATGTCATCTAATCGTTGGGATATTGCAGGTGCAAGCAGTTTTGGTTTTGATAGCGTTTGGATCAATAGAAATAATATGCCCGATGAGTATCACGATTATCAACCAGTAGCAGAAAGGCGTGATATTAGTTTTTTAACTTAAGCTATCAAATAAAGATGGCTGGCCGGTAAGCAGATTTCAAACAAGCTTTTAGCCAACCATCTATTATTTAACAATTTTTAACTATCACTAATTAGATCACAATTGTTGCTAACTGTGAGTTAACTTTTAGCGGTGGTGCGTCACTGGGATTAGGAATCGGCACAGTAAACTTAGTTGCCAAAGCAGGACCAAAGAGTACACAATGTGTTGACCCACCGAATTGGAAAAATCCAACAGGCTGTCCTTTCGTTAGTGTATCACCTGCTTTTACAGTAAGGTTACATGAGCTAACTTCGGCCATACCAACATAAATTACTGCAACCAACTGATCCGATTTATTAGTGCCTTCTGGTTGAATAACAAGTACAGACCGTGTCGCTACAATTGAAAGATAAGGTTGCGAAAGATTTGGTCCACCTGGATCTTGAAACCCGTATTCAGCATCTGAATAATAAGTGCCCTGTACATTATAAGCTGCTATAACTTTTCCTGCAACAGGAGCATGCCAGCGATGGTAATGCAATGCACTTAAAAACGCTTGATAGACAGCACCTCCAACAAAGTAATGTCCTAAAGGATTTCCTCCAACTTCTACAGCACTAAACATCTCATATAATGAATAGTTTGTACCTTTGACCCAAAAATCATTATAGGCAGAAGCATTGTAGACAACTTGCAATGGACCGGATTCACAAGGAGAAACTACAACAGTGTTATCAGTTAAGCCTGCAATAGGTCTGACACCATCTTTAAATTCTTTCGTGAAAAAGTCATTCCAAGAACTAAATCCACCATTTGGTTTTGTAGGGTCGTATTTGGCGTATTCTTCAATCTTAATTTTTTTGTTTGCAGTTGGACACCACCAGCCATCTGGTTCTTTAGCGTTCATATAAGTGCAAGAAGCTTCAGTAGCTAAAAATGTTGCACTCCAATACTGCAATATTTTTTTGATTTGAACATTAACTTCTGGATGGCGGAAAAATGCAAAACCAGCGGTTGTGCACATTGGCCAATTGATAACAGCATTTAAAGGACAGCCCACAAGGTCAGTTTGTTCAAATTTAGGTGACATGGTCATAACTGCTTGCATAGCCGCGATAACCTCCTCAACTGTTTCAAATGGAAATTCCTCAGGTCTGTTTTCCTTTGCTTGGGTAATGGATTGACTAAAAGTCATTCTAAGCAAAGGGTTTGCGTTAATAAAATTAGCAAAGTCATCTACAGGTGTTGTTACTTGCTCTCCTTCTATTTGTGAGTTTTGTAAATTATCAGCTACTTCTTTAATCTCTTGGAGGTAGCGAGCAATTGCTTGCTCATCAAGAGGAAGCCATCCACCAGCACTCATCAGTTCTCTTCGGTGGCGGCTATTTATATCAAAAACATTCTCAGTCATATTTTATCCTCACTATTATTAAAAGTGCATCATGATTAAATGCGCATGTTTAAAATATACATTGTCTTGCTGTAGCGGCATTTTTTAAAAGATATATCGCCTCTGTTATCTTAATTTAATCACTGCAATCCGCATAAGCTAGTGTTTGTGTATATTTGCTATATGTATAGGTGTTTGAGTATGTTGCAATTTTTTTTAAATAGTTTTTAAAATAATAATGGGCACTGCATGATAGCCTAATATGATCATGATTTAACATCATGGCCTTTGATGGTGACGTTAAGAGCGTATATCATTTGCTTATTTATTAATCGTTATATGTGGCAGTTTTGATTTGAATAATACAAAACTGAATATAATCCATATTGATTTTTATAACTTCAATTAAGCTTGTAAGTATATAAAGCATTGCCACTTGTTTATGGGCTATGATTTGTAGGTTTATGTAGGATTGCTTGGCAAGCTTAAGTGCTTTTAATGCTGGATTTAATATATGCTAAAGTTTAATGATAAAAATGAAGCAGGTAAAAGCATCCAGTCAATGATAAGAAAGTATTGATGCTATTTTTGTAGGCTTAAAAAATCGATCAACATCAAAAGCAGTATTTATTTAGGATTAATCAAGAGCTTTTGCAATGTTTTCACACATGGCTTTGGCATCAGAAAAAAGCATCATGGTGTTATTGCGAAAAAACAATTCATTTTCTACACCAGAGTAGCCTGCAGCCATTGAGCGCTTAATAAATAAAACTGTTCCAGCGTGCTCAACATCTAAAATGGGCATTCCATAAATAGAGCTTGTGGGGTCGGTTTTTGCTGCTGGATTGGTGACATCATTAGCGCCTATTACAAAAGCAACATCGGTTTGAGCAAAATCACGATTAATTTCATCAAGCTCAAGGACATCTTCATAAGACACATTGGCTTCAGCTAGCAAAACATTCATATGTCCAGGCATACGCCCAGCAACTGGGTGAATTGCATAGCGTACTTTTATGCCTTCTTTTTTTAATAAATCAACCATTTCACGCAATGCATGTTGTGCTTGAGCAACGGCCATGCCATAACCTGGTACAATGATAACAGAGTTTGCATTTTTCATGATGAAAGCGGCATCATCGGCACTGCCAGGTTTTATGGGACGCTCTTCAGTGCTATGGCTTACAACAGTGACACTGCTGCCAAATCCACCTAAAATCACATTAAAGATGGAACGGTTCATTCCTTTGCACATAATATAAGATAATATAGCTCCAGAAGCACCAACTAATGCGCCCGTTATAATGAGTGTAATGTTTGCAAGTGTAAATCCAATGCCGCATGCTGCCCATCCAGAATAAGAATTTAGCATTGAAACAACAACTGGCATATCTGCCCCTCCAATAGGAAGGATAATTAAGAAACCTAACACAAGGGCAATTAATACAACTGCCCAAAAAAGAATAGGGTGCTGTAGAACACAAAAAACAGCAATAACCAATATAAGTATAACAGCCAATACAAGGTTAAGCATATGTTGCCCTTTGAACTGTAACGGATTACCAGAAACAAGACCTTGTAATTTGGCAAAAGCTACAATTGATCCAGAAAATGTAATAGCACCGATAGCTGTACCAATTGCCATTTCAACAAGACTAGAGGTAAGCAGTGCACCAACTTGCCCAATACCATAACTTTCAGGATCATGGAAAGCTGCAGCAGCTACAAATACAGCAGATAAACCAACAAGTGAATGAAATGCAGCAACCAATTGCGGTAGAGATGTCATTTCAATGCGCCAGGCAATGACTGTACCAATTGTAGCACCTATAATGATGCCAGCAATGATGAGCTCGTAGCTTAAAATATTGTCACTTGCAAGGGTGGTTATAATTGCGATGACCATACCAGCCATTCCAATAAAATTACCGTTGCGTGCTGTTTCAGGATGCGAAAGACCACGCAAGGCCATTATAAAGCATATGCTTGCAATCAAATAGGCGTAAGATGCAAATTGTTCCATTTGTTTTGCCTTTATAAGGGTTGAAGGTTATCGCTGTTTCTTTTTAAACATTTGCAACATCCGCTGTGTCACGATGAAACCGCCGAATATATTGATTGAAGCCAAAATAACTGCTGCAAAACCAAACCAGCTAGCAGCTGTTTTTGATTCTGGTCCAGCAGCAATCAGTGCGCCGACGATAATGACAGATGAAATTGCATTGGTTACACCCATTAATGGAGAATGCAATGCAGGTGTGACACTCCAAACTACGTAATAACCAACAAAACATGCCAACACAAAAGAGGCAAACAAGCCAACAAATGGAATCTGCGTATCAATTGTGCCCATTTGAGAATGATACTGAGTAATAATACTTGATGCGTGCTCTGAGATTTGGTTAGCTGCAGTGTTTATTTGCTCTAGTTTTTGTGTCATATCATTTGCCATAGAGGTATTCCTTTTGCTCTTTTGTGGTATTGTTTGATATGTAGCTCTGATTGTGCCTATTTTTTGATTTATTCTGTGGAATTTTATACAATATTTTTATCGATATCATTTTGATTGGTATCATAATCTGCTTTATCGCTTTGACCGAGCTTATCATTAGTTGGATTACTGCTTCCATCATCTGCTTTTATGTTTGCATCTTCAATAACTGCTGTATCTGTTGCTTGTGTTATGGTTTCAGCTGCTGGCTCTTCTAAGGTGCCTCCAAAGTCTGGGTGGATAATTTTACCGTTAAAAGCAAGCAGCGTGGCTCGTATAATTTCATCTTTTAAATCAATAGGTTTTCCTGCTTTTTTGTGGTGATTTATATCGTATAATGCATCGATGAAGTTATAAATATTGCGGGCGAATAACTCACTCGTAGTTTGCGCAATTCGCGAAGCAATATTAGCATTGCCAATAATTGTTACAGGTCCAACTTTTATAGTTTCATTGTATTTACTACCCTCAACATTTCCACCAGTTTCAATAGCCATGTCCACTATTACAGCGCCTTCTTTCATGGTTTGAGTCATTGCATGTGAAATCAACCGTGGTGCAGGGCGCCCAGGGATTAATGCTGTAGTAATAATAATGTCTTGCTTTGTGATTGTTTCGGCAATTAAAGCTGCCTGTTTTTTTTGATAGTTTTCAGACATTGCCTTAGCATAACCTGCTTCTGTTTGCGCTTCAAAAAATTCATCGTCTTCAACAGCAATGAATGTCGCGCCTAAACTTTCGACCTGCTCTTTTGTAGCAGGGCGCACATCAGTTGCAGAAACAATTGCGCCAAGTCGTTTGGCGGTTGCAATGGCTTGTAGACCTGCAACGCCAGTACCCATTATTAAGACACGAGCAGGCGCAACTGTACCTGCGGCTGTCATCATCATTGGCACTGCGCGATTATACTCTTCAAGGGCGTCTAACACGCTTTTATAACCTGCGATATTTGCTTGTGAGGATAAAATATCCATAGATTGCGCTCTAGTAATGCGAGGCACAAGTTCAAGCGCAATAGGATTAACACCAGCTGCAGTGAGTGTGCTTATTAATGCAACGTTATTGCGAGCGTTCATGTGACATAATAGATAAGAACCCGATGGAAGTTGTGACACTTCGTCGGCTGCTTCATTTGCTTCCATGGGATGTTGTATTTTTATAACAATATCAGCAGCCTCGCATGTACGTAAGGCTGTTTTAGTGATCTTTGCACCAGCATCACTAAAAGCTTGGTTTGTAATGCCTGCTGCTGCACCGGCATTGCTTTCAACGGCAACTTCAAACCCAAGTGCAATAAATTTTTTGACTGTTTCAGGAGTGGCCGCAACACGGTTTTCGTGGGGGCGTCTTTCACGTAATACGGCAATTTTCATTGGCATTGCTCATGATTTAGTGGTTTAAACAAATTAAGATGCTCTTTTTAGTATTTTAAAATATATGTATACATTAAAAATTTGTAAAAACAAAATATGAGACGAGTCGTATTTTTTTGCAAGAGAAGTTTGCTTGCAAACTAATGACAAAAACATTTATTATTTATATAGTATTTTGCTGCTGATAGTAAGTACTGAGGTATTCTTCGTATTAATTTTCATAGCAATATTGTTGTTTGTCTTTGTTGCTAAGCATTATTGAATTTTATAGTACAGTTTAAAAAATAGTAACTGTGATGGAAGTCATAATGGAACAATATATAAAATATCAATCCTTTAAAAAAATGCATGAAAGCCAAGATGTTTTAATAATGCCAAATGCTTATAATGGTGGTTCTGCAAAATTGTTATCAGAGGTAGGCTTTACTTGCCTAGGAACGACTAGTGCTGGACTTGCATATGGAATTGGTTGCAATGATCAAATGGCAATGATTTCTCGAGATGTTGGACTTGCTAATGCAAAAGAAATTGTTGATGCAGTCCAAATACCGGTTTCTGCTGATCTAGAAAATGGATATGGTTCTACTTTAGATGATGTACAAAAAACACTAGAATGGTCTATTAAAATCGGTCTTGCTGGAGGCGCCATAGAGGACGTAAATCCTGATAGTAGGCAATTATACGACTTTTTGCATGCGGTAGAAAGAGTTGAGGCAGCGTGTGAAATAAAAAAAAGATACCTTTTTTGTTAACAGCACGTGCAGATGGCTTTATTGCAGGTAATCGTGACATTGAAGATATTATTAAACGATTACAAGCCTTTGAAAAGGCTGGCGCAGATGTTCTTTATGCTCCAGGATTGCCTAATATAGATGCAATTACTGAGGTTTGCCAATCAGTGTCTGCACCTGTAAATGTTGTCATGGGGCTTACAGGAACGAGTTATACAGTTGCAGAATTAAAAGAGGCTGGCGTTAAACGCATATCAACTGGCGGGTCATTGGCACGTGCAGGCATGGGCGCAGTATTGCGTGCGGCAAAGGAAATAAAAGAGCAGGGAAGCTTTAATTATGCATCATTAGCAGTGTCGGATGCTGATGCACAAAAAATGATGCACAAAAATAGAGATTCTGCTGATTGATTACAAAAAAGCAAGCCTTCATGAAAATATAATGTTAAAGACTTTTATTAAAGGCTTTTGGCATTTGAATTTCAGGCAAGGTGCTAGCGCGCTTTTTTAATGCACGGCCTATAACAACGCGTTGTATTTCAGTAGTACCGTCAACAATTTTAAGCATTTGAGCAAGTCTGCTGAGGCGATCGAGCCCATAAGGCGCTAACAGACCCATACCGCCTAAAACCTGCGTGCATATATTGGCAGCATCTAATGCTGCATCAGGTACAAAGGATTTTGCGTGCGCTGCCATCAGTGAGCCATTCTCGCTTCCAAGAGCTGCTGCTGCTTGTTTATATAACAATCGCGATATTTCAAGCTTTGTTGCAACGCTACCAAGCATCCATTGTATGCCACTAAGGTCAAGATTTTTTTGATTGAACATATCACGTTTGCTAGAATACGCTAGTGCAGTATCTAGAGCTGTTTCCATTAATCCACAGCACC
This sequence comes from Alphaproteobacteria bacterium, assembly GCA_965178085.1. Taxonomy (GTDB): domain Bacteria; phylum Pseudomonadota; class Alphaproteobacteria; order CBCXTS01; family CBCXTS01; genus CBCXTS01. The sequence continues at coordinate 137,340 of CBCXTS010000018.1, forward strand.
CAGCTGCTATTGAAACACGTGCAATGTCAATTGCCATTAAAGCACCACTGAAAGCCTTGCCAATAGGTAAAATGATATTTTCTTTAGGTACGATGACATGATCTAGATACATTTCGCTTAAGGGCAAAAAACGATAAGATGGGGTATCATAAAGAGGGCCAAAGCTCAGCCCTTTTGCAGTTTTTGGGATGGCAAACATTGCCATGTCTTTATATCCGGGTTCACGTGATGTTTTTGCAACACAGAAATATACATCAGCTTCACCTGCTAGAGAAACCCAAGCCTTTGATCCTGATATGGTGTAGGTTCCGTCGGTATTTTCTTGGGCATAAGTATGCATTGCAACTGGATCTGAACCAGATTGTGGCTCGGTTAGGGCAAAGTTAGCAAGCTTTTGCCCTGAGGTTAATTTTTTAGCCCAGGCATCTTTGAATGAGTTTGTAGCAAAGTTACAAGCTGCATAGGTACAAATATTATGCATTGAAAGTGCAAAAGCATAAGCTCCATCGCCTTTGCCTAGCTGTTCGTAAACTTGTACACCGTCTGCAATTGATAATCCTTGTCCACCCAATTCAACGGGACAGTAAAGGCCTGTTAAACCTTGTTGCCCTGCAATATCTGATGCATGACGTGGCCACTTGCTATTTTTATTCCAGGCATTAATATTGGGCTTGATCACTTCGTTACAATGGCCAGCAGCGATTTCTAAAATTGATTTTAGGTCTGCTTCTTGTTGTGGTTTTTCCATATATAATTGTATCCTTTTAAATATACTAAAGTTTAAAGCAATCAATCTTGCATTGATTTAAATTATTGAGTTGTAGGTAAGACTTGTTCAATGATAGTTTTCAACTTTGTTAACTCAGGATTAGCCGGATCAATCTTGAGTGCATTATTGAAATATTCTGCAGCAGCGTAGATGTCTCCATTGTTTAAGAGAGCTTTTGATAAGCCAATGTTAATATCAAAAACATCAGGATAATATGACAAAAACTTACGGAAAGCAGCAATAGATTCTTCATATTGAGCAAGTTGATAGTAAGACCATCCAAGGGTTGATAAGGCGTTATAGGTATGCATTTTATTGCTAGGGGATGTTTCATTAACAAGAGGAAGTAAATTGGGCTCATGCTGACTGGCAGTTACTAATAGGGGTTCTGCTATGCGATATTGTGCAAGCTTAAAAGCAGCAAGTCCATGCCCGCGGATTGTATTGTAATATCCAAATAAATCTTGCTGAGGATTAATAAAAGGTTTTGCTTTTTCAAAATACTCAATAGCTTTTAAATAATTTTCTTTAAAATAAAATCCCCAACCAACACTTGCCAATGAACGCAAGCGCTCTGTTTTTGTTATTTTCCAGGCATGGATTGTGTTTGCAACCCAAGTAGGATTAATTTCACCAGCAGTTTGCGAGTAGCGCAAAGCATAAGAAGGCATTTGAAGACTTGAATATATTTCTGCATAAAATCTATTCCACTGTGCGTGCGTGCGTGCGAATCTAGATTTTCCTAAGTCGAGCAGTCTCTTGGCTTGCAAATAATTGGCACTTGCAATTAACTTTGTAATTGGTGCTTGCCAATTTTGGAATGCTTGATTAGGTTCAAATGTTAGGCTGTCGATGGCAAGGTTTACTCCATCAACTGGATGCCCTTTATCAATATATATTAGTGCAAGAGCAAGTAAACCCGCAGGTGATGTTTTAACTTTAGCAATGGCGTTGTTGAAGGCCGTTTCTGCTTCAAGTATATTACCACTTTGATATTGTTCTAAGCCAATTTCAAGTGTATGAGCATATTCTCCTGGTATTCTGCGTAATAGTTTGTAAGAGTCTTCCAAATATGGGTTTATTTTTAAAGCACGCAGCATATTGTGATATGCTGCGTCATTGTCATTAAGATCAAAGAAAGCTTGTGCTTTTAGTAAATAGAATGAAGGATTATCACTATAAATTGTGCCAAGGTCTTGCGCATCCAATTGATTTAGTAATGCAAGAGGGCCTTGGGCATCGTAGATATCCCATAGTTCTTTTGTTTCGTTGTGCATTGCACGCGCAATCGCTTTATGGTGTTGCGATAATATTTGTTGCTCATTTGCTTCTGCTTGAACTGAGCGTGCATAATGATTAGCTTTGCGCCAATCGTCTTCTTCGAGAGAGCTTTCAATAAGTTTAATAGCAGGTCTTGGTGCTCTCGGATTTGCTTTGTGAACTCCATACCAAAAACTATGAAAGGCTTTTGGATGATTTAGTTCACTTAAGATAGAATCTGCTAGTTCATTTAGGTCCTTGTCAAAGGGATTGGCTTTTAATCCATAATTTATATTAAGAAGGGCCTCATTTTTTTGATTATCAAGAAGTGCTAAATGAGCAAGTCCTTCATAACATATATGGCATGTATCATCTCGAGTAATGGCTGCATAAAAGTTTTTGCGAGCTGCTTCTAAATCACCTTCATGAAACCTTACCCAACCCAATCCTGCAAGCGACTCACTAGGAGCGTTCCTATTTCCGATAGCGCCAAAAGAATCTAAATTTTTAAAAAGGAGTTTGGCTTTGGCAATATCATTTTTATGAAATTCTAACCATGCTTGTCCATCTTTAACAAAAAAAACTTGGGAACGAGTTTGTGCAAACTCGTGAGCTTTATCAAGGTAGGACTTGGCATCAATATAACGTCCTAATTTCATATTAATCCACGCAATCCCAAGATTTGCATTAAAATGTGAGCTGTTTGAACGCAAGATAGAATTAAATCGAATATTGGCTGTTTCATAATCCCCTTTGAAATAATCACACCATGCCGCAGCATTCAGTTTATCTTGTACAATCGCAGATAATCTTTGGTTAAATATTTGTTGTTTGGCGTATTGCCAATATTCAAAACACTTGTTTGAGTAACGTGCCTCTACTACTCCAATGATGTCTTTGTTGTTGTCAATGACATCAAGTGGTGTTTTTATTTTGGGACTTGCTAATGTTGCACGATTTTGAGGCTCTATACCTGCAAGTTTTTTTGCTGAGTTTTCAAGTGTTTGATTAAAGTAATCAGCTCCAGTTGGCGCATTTTTTCTATCTTCTATATGCTGGGTATTAGAATGCTGATTTTTAGAGCTGGATTGTACATTATGGGATTTGCTTTCTATAGGTTCAGGATCAAAGTTAACGACATCATAATTGGCTAAATTGTTTTGAAAACTAGATGCGTGCTCTGACGACGTGACATGGCAAGCACTCAACCATAAGGATAGAAAAAACAACATAGCGATGTGAGAATAAGATTTTGCTGAAGTCATGTTGGTTATGATCATATAAAATGCAATATAGTAACTCGCGCTAGAGAAATTGCTTAAATGTTTGTTTATTTTAATACAGGGATAGAAAACTCAGAACCATCTTTAATTCCAGACGGCCAACGTGCTGTAATAGTTTTGTTTTGGGTCCAAAATTTAATAGAATCTGTTCCGTGTTGATTTAAATCTCCAAAAGATGATGCCTTCCATCCACCAAATGTATAGTATGCAAGCGGCACAGGAATAGGAACATTAATACCAACCATGCCGATATTAATACGCGATGCAAAATTGCGAGCAGTGTCGCCATCACGTGTAAAAATGCAAACGCCATTACCGTATTCATTTTGCATTGGAAGTTCTAATGCCTCTTCATAGTTTTGCACTCGGATAACAGAAAGGACAGGGCCAAAAATTTCATTCTGATAGATATTCATTGAAGGGTGAACATTATCAAAAAGACACCCGCCAACAAAGAAACCGTCCTCGTAACCTTGCAATTTAAAGTCTCTACCATCAATAACAAGCTTGGCACCTTCTTCTACACCTTGGTCAATTAATGAACGTACTCGTGCTTGAGCCTCTTTCGTTATAAGAGGGCCCATATCGCTATTGATATCTGTATACGGTCCAATGTTAAGTTCTTTAACTTTTGGTTTGAGTTTTTCAATTAGCTGGTCAGCAACAGCATCACCAACAGGTACAACTGCAGAGATTGCCATGCAACGCTCGCCGGCAGAACCGTATCCGGCTCCGATTAAAGCATCAACAGCTTGATCGAGGTCAGCATCGGGCATGACGATCATGTGGTTTTTTGCGCCACCAAAGCATTGCGCTCTTTTAGCGTGCGCTGTTGCAGTTTTATATACATATCGTGCAATAGGTGTAGAACCAACAAACGAAACCGCGTTAATTTCTTGATGGGTTATTAAGCTATTAACAGTTTCTTTATCACCATTAATAACGTTTAAAACACCAGCAGGCAAACCAGCTTCGATCAACAGTTCCCCAAGGCGCATAGGCAGTGAAGGATCACGCTCTGATGGTTTCAAAATAAATGCATTGCCACATGCAAGTGCTGGGGCAAACATCCACATCGGGATCATTGCAGGAAAGTTAAATGGCGTAATGCCAACACCAATGCCTACAGATTGGCGCATACTGTACATATCGATTGATGGGCCAACATTTTCGCTGAACTCACCTTTTAATAAATGAGGAATGCCACATACAAACTCACAAACCTCAAGGCCGCGTGTAATATCGCCTTTGGAGTCTTCTATGGTCTTGCCATGCTCTCTTGAAAGCATTTCGGCCAGTTGCTCCATATTTTGGTGTAGCAAGTCAACAAATTTAAAAAATACTCTAGCACGCTTTTGTGGACTAGTAGCTGCCCATTGGCTTTGTGCGGATTTGGCACTATCAATAGCTGCTTGAATATCGTCGTCATTGGCTAGTGACAGCTTGCAAATGACTTCTCCAGTCGCTGGATTGTATATTTCAGTAGTTCTTGTGCTTTTTGCGCTATAGTGCTTACCATTGATAAAATGTCCAATTGTTTCCATGATATTATCCGTGCCTTAATATATTATTACATTAATGTTATTCTATATGGTGCAATTTTCACCATTAATTTGTTGTTCACTCATTTTTTGGGATTAGCCTAAAATTTGATAGATTTCAGCATTATATTTTATGCCACTATTATTAACGACTATTATTAAATGAACACTAACTTTATAGCCTCAATATCCAGAACTTATTCTAACACTCGAATAAGGCAATACCCATGGCAATAAAACTTGATTGATCAAGTAAATTGTTTATGTAAGTTGATCGATTTTTATTGGGTTATGTCCTTCAGTTATAAAAAAGTTACTACATCATTAGATTTTATTGTCTATTGAATTGCAAAAGTTTGCAACTATTTCTTAATAATGATGTAACGCAAGAAAAAAATCTCAAAGTTTTTTGTTTATGAAAGCAATGCTGTTCAGTTCCAATATCGATATTTATATATTGCTTAAGAAAAGAACAAATGCTTTTAAATATTGAAATAAAGTATTGTTTTTTATAGATTTTTAAAGAATGCAAGTGCATTAAAGGTTGTTTTTAATTGCAGCTTGTGCAGCTGCGAGCCTTGCAATTGGAACGCGATATGGTGAACATGATACATAGTCTAGTCGGTTTTGGACACAAAAGTTGATAGAATCAGGATCACCACTATGTTCTCCACAAATTCCTAACTTGATATCTGGGCGCACGCTACGTCCTCGTTGAATTGCGATTTTTATTAATTCTCCAACTCCTTTTTCATCAAGGCGAGTAAAAGGGTCTTGGGCAAGAATTTGAAGACGCTCATAATCCATTAAGAAACGTGCGGAATCGTCACGAGACAGTCCGTATGTTGTTTGAGTAAGATCATTTGTACCAAAACTAAAAAACTCTGCATCAAGAGCAATTTCATTTGCAAGCAATGCTGCGCGTGGTAGTTCAATCATTGTGCCAACGCTATAGTTAATAGATGAAGACATGTCGGCTGCAACTTTAGCGATAATATTTTTTAATAATGTTAACTCTTTTGAGATAGATACTAAAGGTATCATGATTTCAATAGTGGGGGATATGTTGGTTTTGTCGTAAACAGATTTTGCAGCAGAAAAAATTGCCTGTGCTTGCATCTCACAAATTTCGGGGTAACTATTTAAAAGCCTACATCCACGATGACCAAGCATCGGATTACTTTCTTGTAGCTGTTTTGCTCGGATGCGGATGTCAGTGATGTTTTTGCCAGTTACCTTGGCAATTTCATCAAAATCACTATTCTCACGCGGAAGAAACTCATGCAAAGGCGGGTCAAGCAACCGAATAGTTACAGGGGATTCTTTTACAAGAAAAAATATCTTTTCAAAATCGCTCTGTTGCATTGGCAATATTTGCTTCAAAGCTTTGCGGCGTTCAGTTAAATCATTGGCAACAATCATTTGTCGGAATGCGTTGATTCTGTCGCTTTCAAAAAACATATGTTCTGTTCGACATAAACCGATACCTTCTGCGCCAAATTTAAATGCAATTTGAGTATCTTCAGGTGTATCGCTGTTAGTGCGTACTTTGATAGTACGAAACTCATCACTCCAGCGCATAATTTTTTTAAAATCTTTACCAAGCTTAGGCTGTATTGTATCAATAAGGCCTACCATAACCTCACCAGAACTGCCATTAATCGTTAACCAATCTCCTTCGGAAAGTTTGATATCACCGATGTAAGCAGACTTGGCTTGCTCATCTATAATCAAATTAGTAGCACTGGTAATACAAGGGCGACCCATACTACGCGCAACAACTGCTGCATGACTTGTCATACCACCTCTTGCAGTTAAAATGCCTTTGGCAGCATTCATCCCATGGATATCTTCAGGAGATGTTTCATTGCGTAGTAATAGCACATCCATGTTATGTTTGATGGCCATAGATTCTGCAATGTCAGCGCTAAATGCAATCTGTCCGCTTGCTGCACCAGGGCTTGCTGGCAAGCCGCGTGTAAGAACATGATGCTTTGCACTTGGGTCAAGTATTGGATGGAGTACTTGCTCGAAAGCTTTTGGGTCAATCCGCATGAGCGCATCTTTTTTTGTAATAAAACCTTCATCAACCATGTCGCATGCAATTTTAAGTGCTGCTGCCGTTGTGCGTTTTGCTGATCGAGTTTGCAACAAATAGAGTGTTCCGCTTTCAACAGTAAATTCAATATCTTGTACATCCCTGTAATGCTTTTCAAGCAATGTGCGAACATCACATAGCTGACGATAGATCGTTGGCATCGTTTCTTCCATTGAAGGCTGCTCGCTTTTGTGTTCTATTTTAGCTTGAATGGACAAATGCTGAGGAGTACGGATGCCGGCAACAACGTCTTCACCTTGTGCATTGATAAGATATTCACCAAAAAATGTATTTTCGCCAGTAGATGGATTGCGTGTAAATGCTACCCCAGTGGCGCAATCATTTCCCATATTGCCAAACACCATCGCTTGTACATTAACAGCTGTTCCCCAATTTTCAGAAATATTGTTCAAATTACGATAAACGATGGCGCGTGGTGACATCCATGAATTAAATACAGCAGAAATGGCATTCCAGATTTGTTCATGTGGGTTTTGAATAAAGTCTTCACCAGTCTGGCTGCGAACGATATATTTATAGTCATCAATTAATATTTTTAAAGATTCTATGCTTAATTGCATGTCTTCTTTTACATTTGATTTAAATTTAATATCTTCGAGCGCTTGCTCAAAACTATCATGAGAAAGATTAAGTACAACACTTGAATACATTTGAATGAACCGGCGATAACTATCAAATGCAAATCGAGCATCATTGGTTGATTCTGCAAGTCCAATGACTGTTTGATCATTTAGACCTAAATTTAAAATAGTGTCCATCATTCCAGGCATGGATGAACGTGCACCTGAACGTATAGAAAGCAATAGTGGCTTTTTTACATCGGCAAAGCGCTTTCCTGTTGCATCTTCAAGTTTTGATAATGCGGCAGTAAGTTCAGTTTTAAGCGTTTTAGGATAGTTTTTTTTGTTTTTATAATAATAAGTACAAACGTCACTTGAAAGTGTAAAGCCAGGGGGTACGGGCATACCAATTTTGCACATCTCTGCTAAATTTGCTCCTTTGCCACCAAGCAGGTCTCGCATGCTGGCGTCGCCATCAGCAGTTTTAGTGCTAAACCAATATATCATTTTGTTTATTTCATGCATGATGTATCCATTCTTATCAAAAATAAAAATTGAAATTAGTCAATGTTAGAAAAATTTATCAAACGGTTCATTAACGCACGTGCTGCTATTAATATTTGGAGGCGGTTTTGTCTTATATCTTGATTAGGGTTATTGACAATAACGTGCTCAAAGAAATTATTAATTGGGCCATATAAATTCGACAAAATTGGAATCTTTTGAAGAGATGCTCTCTCAGGAGTTGTACCAAAGTCAGGTAGCTCTTCTTGCAATTTTTCAATGGCATTCCAAAGATCTTGTTCGTATTTTGATTGAAGTTTTTGTGGATTGACATTGGCGTGTGTGGGGATGTTGTCTTGTAATAATTCTGCGTGCAAAATATTATCGGTGCGTTTATAGCATGCAAGCAAATTATCTCCAGCATCTGTTTTAAGAAAGTCACTTAACTCATGGGCAAGTTCAGTTATAAAAACTGGGCAATCGAAACGGTGCTCTTTAAGAAGGGTGGATAGAATAATATTAAAAAAATTATCTTTTTCATACAAAGGTTGAAGTCGTTGCAAGATGAAGATACGTAAATCAAGGATTTGGGCAGGCAAGTCTGCAGAAGTTATTAAGGTATCAGGGTAATTTGTAAAGGCTTTTTGTATCCAATAATCAAGAGAAAAACTATCGTGTCTTTCTATGATAATTCTGACTAAGCCAGTAGCCATACGCCGTAATGCCATCGGATCACGCGATCCAGTAGGCTTTTGCTGAATTAACCAAAATCCTGCCAAACTATCAAGTCTATCAGCAATTGCAAGCATTTTGCCCGCTTGATTATCAGGTAAAGGATCTTTTTGACCTTTCGGCATATATTGCATGCGAACTGCGTTGGCAACTTCTTCATTTACGTTAAGCTTGTGTAAATAAATACCAGCAACTTCACCTTGTAACTCTGGAAATTCTCCAATTAAATCAGAACTAAGATCAATTTTTGCGTATCGACCTGCTTGCTTTGCAATATCCAATGGAACGTTAAAAACATTATGCATCTGCTGGCACATATTTTCATTCCTAGAAGATTTTTCTTTCAAATCACCCAGTTGTTCATAAAACCTTATGCGTGAAAGAGCCTCTAACCTTGATTCTAAAGTGACTTCTAAATCACGTTTAATGAAGAACCTAGCGTCATTTAACCGAGCGCGCAAGACATGCGTATTGCCTTTCAAAATCAAGGGATTGGTATCATTAAATTCGGGTTGATTTGCAACAAGAGCGAAAACAGACGAAAGTGATCCATCTTGTGTTTTAAATGTGAAGTATTTTTGATGGTCGCGTAAGCTAGTGCGCAAAACGCATTCGGGTATATCTTCAATAAAGCTATCATCAATATGCCCATGCATAACAACTGGCCACTCAACTAATCCTGCGACTTCAGATAAAAGCTTAGAATCATCAATTAAGATTATATTTTGTGCATTTGCGATTTTTTTTAAGCCATTTAGTATTTGTTGCTTGCGCAAGTTAAGATCAGGGATAACAAAATTGTTTTGAAGATCTGTTATGTACGCGTTTTTATCTTTAACTTTAAAAGGTTTTCCTAGCCTTGGGTGAGGAAAACATTGATTAGTAAGTTTGATCATCATTGGTTGTTGTGTACCAAGTGTTAATGAGCCTTTAACGCGTTTACCATCCAACACCGCAATGACATTGTCAATAGGACGGATCCAACGGAAATCACTACTACCTTGACGCATTGATTTTGGCCACCATTGAGTAGCATTATTTAGGGTTTCTTCAATCAAGGTTGGCAATACTTCGACAGTAGCTTTACCTTTTTTGATGTCTTTATAGACCCACCACGTTCCTTTAGGTGTTTCTAATGTCATGCACGCATCAATATTTTTTAATGAATGAGCTTTAACAAATCCTTCTATTGCGTGTGTTGGGGCATCAATTTTTGGCCCCCGTATTTCGATAGCTCTATCCTGTTGAAATAATGGTAATGCAGGATAAATTAATATAAACCGCCTTGGTGTTGCAAAAGTTTCTGTGTTAAGAGTTTGTCCGTTACTAATTCCATATTCATCCAATTTTTTATTGATGTTGAGCAAAAGAGATGCAATGCCTCTTTCTTGGAGGGCTGCAGGAATTTCTTGACACTCAATCGAAAATATGAATTCAGCTGTTTTATATTGAGACATCAATTATAAACCTTCAATATAAGCCTGAGCAGCTAAATTAGCTAATTTGCGCACGCGTAGAATATATGCTTGGCGTTCACTGACTGAAATGACACCACGGGCGTCTAGAAGATTAAAAAGATGACTTGCTTTTAAACATTGCTCATAAGCAGGTAAAGCAAGTTTTGCAGCTATCATGTTTTGAGATTCATTTTCTGCATCAATGAAATGCTGACGGATAATTTGTATGTCGGCTTTTTCAAAGTTATAAGCAGAAAACTCACGTTCGAAGCGTTGATAAATTTCACCGTAAGTCATCTTTTGATTAAATTTGAGCGCAAAAATATTATCAACATTTTGTACGTACATAGCTAAACGCTCAATACCATAGGTTAACTCAGTAGAAACAGGATTACAATCAAACCCACCAACTTGTTGGAAGTAAGTAAATTGGCTAACTTCCATTCCATCACACCAAACCTCCCATCCTAAGCCCCATGCGCCAAGAGTAGGGCTTTCCCAATCATCTTCGACAAATCGAATGTCATGTTCTTGTGCATTGATGCCAATGGCTTCCAACGAATCTAGATATAATTGCTGACTATTACTTGGAGCAGGCTTGAGCATGACCTGATATTGATAATGCTGCTGCAGGCGGTTAGGGTTTTGTCCGTATCTTCCATCAGCGGGTCTACGACAGGCTTGTACGTAAACCGCACGCCAAGGATCGCTACCCAACGAGCGTAATGTTGTGCCCCAATGAAAGGTGCCAGCGCCTACTTCAACATCATATGGTTGCAGTATAGCGCATCCTTGTTGTGCCCAATAGTTATGCAATGCCATGATAATAGATTGCATTGAATTATCAAGAAGTGCCGGCATTTTTTTGATTTAAGTATGTTAATTAATAGATAGATAATACTTTAATATGATTTTAGAAATATTGAATATGCAAGATTATACAGACAAACAGATCAATAATTCTCTAAGCTTGTGTTAATCTATCATCTAAACGACATCATGTTTTTTATCAAGTGTTTTCAAAGAAAAGAGATTGTTGTTTCTTTGTTAACCAACCACTCCTGTTGAAGGTGCAAGATGTCCTCCATTAATCCAGTGATTTAATGCAGCATTTATCCGTTGGATCATTGGACCATGACCTTCACGATGTGTGCGTCTAAACAAGATAGTCTTAGGATACCATAGGCATGCATCACCTTTTCCAGGCCAATGCCAGTCAATAGCCGATGGCATCATTACAAGAGTTGATTTTCCTATGCTGCCAGCAAGATGTACGTTCGCTCCAGGTGATGTTATAATTAAATCAAGTCCAGACATTAAGCTTAAAACGCCGTCAAGATCATTCCAAAGATCAAGTTCATTAAGATGATATAGTGTATCAGAAGGAATATCTTTGGGCTGATTTTGCGGGTCATATTGTAAATTAATGAATTGACAATACTTGTTATTGGTTAAAGGCGCTAACGCTTCAAAAGGGATTGTACGATAGGGGTTAACCTTATGGACACCGCTCCAAGCAAGTCCAATTAAGAGTTTTCCTGGGAATTTTTTCTGTAATCTCGTTCTATAATCTTGTTTTTTTGGTAGAAAAAAGCGCTTCATAGGTTGATGTTTTTCATCAATGTCAAGTTTATAAGGTAAGCTTCCTAAAGGTAAGCAATAGTCAACATTACCTCTTTCTTTAACCCATTGACCTTCTTGGGGCATATCAACAGGTACAAGCTCAACATTGAAAGAGCGCTGTACAATAGGATGTAAGCGTTTGTCACAACTTACTAGAATATGAGCGCCATTTTTTATAAACTTAGGGATAAGACTTAGAAATTTGATTTGATCACCAATACCTTGTTCTTGATAGAGCATAATCGTTTTTCTTTGCAAATTTTCGCCATTCCATTGTGGTAGGGTAAAAGTGCTTGCAAATTTTGCATATTCAGGTGCTTTCCAACGATTTTCGTATGCTTTCCATCCTTCTTTGAATCGACAGGTAGCTAGTAAGGTTTGTGATATATTCCATTTCAATAGATTGTTTTCTGGAGATAGATCGTTACATTTTCTATAAAATTTTAAAGCGCTTTCAGCATTACCTAAACGAGCATATAGGTTTGCCATGTTAATGAGTAAGTCAAACGAAGATGGATTGAGTGCAAACGCTTTTTCATATGCGCTCATGGCCAAATCAAGTTTTATCAAACGCGTGTAACAATATCCAAGTTGAAACCATGCCTGCATGAATTGTGGCTGTTGTATAGTGATGTGCTTAAATTGCCCAAGAGCATCATTATATCGCTTTAGGGCCCGGTATAAAGAACCTTTTTCAAAATAAATATTCAATACTTCATCGCTAGCATTAATTGAATTAAGGTTAATATGATCTAATATTTTCAAAGCTTCTTTAAATTGTTTGCAAATGCGAAAAATGGACGCATGCAAAACTTGCAAGCCGCAATCATCAGGATATAATTTTCTAGCATTTAGTACCAGCTGGATAGCTTGGGCTTGTGATTGTGCATTCTTGTTACTTGGGTTGTTAATATATTGCATAACGCGCCAACGATACGATTCTGGTGAATTTGGGTATTCTCGCTCAAGTTTTTTGCTAGCAGATTTTGATTCTACTTGATTGCCATTAAGTGCTTTTTGTAAAAGCTCTTTTGAACTTGCTGTTGGCTTGGAAGTATCAATAGATTGATTTTGTTGTTTGGGCATCGTTATATAAAGTTCTTAAAATTTTTAAAAAAAATCAGGAAAAACAAAGAAGGGTACTTCGGCTTGCGCATCTATGCCAAGAGCATTTGGAAGACGTACGATAAGACCATCAGCCTTCTGTAAAATTCGAGATTGGGCACTATCTTGTCCTTGAAATGCTTGAATAGTAAAAGTATTGTCAGGGTTTCTTTGAAGAATTTGTGCACGTAAATAACTTTGTCTCTCGCCGTTGGGCTCAAGCGGTTCAGCTAATTTTGCTAAGCGTGGATATAAAAACGAAGGAGAAGAAACCCTACCTGACAATTGAACCAGTGCAGGTAACAAGAACAAAAAACACCCAACAATAGAAGAAACAGGATTGCCAGGAAGAGAGATAACAGGTGTGTTGCCAAAAAATGAAAATGATAAAGGCTTTCCTGGTCGCATACGGACACGATCAAATTTTAGCTTTAAGATATTTTCTTTGAGTGCTTGGGCTACTATGTCGTAATCACCAACTGATGCGCCACCAGTTGTAACGATAAGATCATAGTTTGCTCCATCAGATAATCGCTGTTTCAAGTCTGCAATTTGATCAACGCACAAGGGTGAAACAGAAGCCTCTGCTCCACATCCATTGAGTGCTGCAGCTATTGCAAACCCACTGCTGGCAATGGCATGCGTTTTGTTTTGGTGTGTAGAAGTGTCGCTGTTGTAATGCCCACTTAAAACTAACTCATCTCCTGTGTTTATGATGTAAACTCTTGGTTTTTTATATACACTAACCCAGGCATGGTTCATTGATAGAAGCAAGTTAATGTCACGCGCGTTCAGATGTTTTCCTTGTTTGAATAAAGGAGCGTTTTTTTGAAAGTCTATACCTTTTTGGCGTACATATTCATGCGCACTTGGTAATGTATCAAAATATAAATCTTCACCAATAATCGTTGCATTTTCTTGAATTAAGATGCGATCGCACGCTTGTGGTAAAATCGCTCCTGTAAATATACGAACGGCTTCATTTTCATTCAGGTCTGTATTAAAGTTTTTGCCTGCTTGTGCTGTGCCGACAATACGTACTGGTCCGTATTGGGCATTTGCTTGTTGTTGATACGTCTTTGGCGTCAAAGCATAGCCATCCATAGCAGAAATATTGTAAGCGGGATGTGTGTGGAGTGCTTGATAATTATTCGCTAAAACTCTACCATGACATTGCTCAACAGACAGTATTTGTTTGCCTGTGCAAGTATTAATGCTGGTTAAAATGCATTCAAGGGCTTGTTCTACGCTTAACATATGATCGTATCTTTAGATTTGAGTTATTTGATAACGCGTTGGTATGAGCCAGAGCGTCCTCCACTTTTATGTACCAATGTAATGGATTCTATTGTCATACTACGATCAATAGCCTTGCACATGTCATAGATGGTTAAACATGATGCACTAACGGCTGTAAGCGCTTCCATTTCTACGCCTGTTTTGCCTTCGGTTTTACAAGTAGATTCGACTGAAACCCCACCACGTGCGTGATCAATGTAAAGAAATACATCAACACTAGTTAAACTGAGCGGATGGCATAATGGGATAATATCACTGGTTCGTTTTGTTGCCATAATGCCAGCCAATTGTGCAATTGCTAAAACATTTCCTTTTTTGAATTTGTTTTCAATTATTGTGTCAATTGTGTCGCGATGCATCTGAACAAAGCCTATAGCCTTTGCTTCGCGCAAGGTAATATCTTTATCAGAAATATCAACCATATGTGCATTTCCATCGCTATCAATATGTGTTAATTGATTATCTGCTTTTTTATCCATATTGTATCCTTAATTTGACCATTAACCTGTGTTTTAATGATCATGTTTTAGCTTGGAAGAGTGCCTAAGAGGGCAAGCGTTGCTTGCCTAATGTCTTGCTGTTCCATAAGAGAAGATCCAACAAGAAACCCTTGCGCTCCGGCTTTTTTAAGCGATGCAATGTCATGGTCAGTATATATACCACTTTCGCTAATTCTAAATCGATCTGGTGTTATTTTTTTTAAGAGATCCATGCTTGTATCTAAAGACAAGGAAAGCGTCTTGAGGTTTCGGTTGTTAATACCAAGTAAATCAGCACGCAACCATTCTTGAGCTAATTCTAATTCCGTGTGATTATGGATTTCAACCAAAACATCCATCCCAAGATTTAAAGCAGTTTGCTCTAAATCAATTGCTTGATGTTTTTCAAGTGCAGCAATAATTAATAGGATGCAATCTGCACCCATTAAGCGCGATTCTATAACTTGCCAACTATCAACAATAAAATCTTTGCGTAAAACTGGCAATTGAACAGCCTTTCGGGCGTTAATAAGGTGCGTTTCGTGACCTTGAAACCAATGCTCTTCTGTTAAAATTGAAAGGCAAGAAGCTCCCGCTGCCTCATATGCTTGCGCATGTGCTATTGGATCAAAGTTTGTACGGATTAGTCCTTTACTTGGGGAAGATTTTTTTATTTCACAAATAAGAGCGGTACCGTCTTTTGCGTTGCGCCTTAAATGAGTAGAAAATCCTCGAACAGGTGAGGATTCTAGTTTTAATTTTTGCAGCAAAGCATTAGCGCTGTTCTGGGACTTTGCCAGTTGTATCTGTGCGCGCTTATAGGTAATAATTTCATTAAGTTTTGATTGCATCATATTTTGACGTTATTACGAATTGGTAATGGCAATTAAACTGTCCAAAGCTTGGCGGGCTTTTCCAGTGTCGATGGCATTGCGTGCTGCTATTGCAGCGTCTTTTAGATTAGCGTATTTTCCAGCTACCATTAAAGCTGCTGCGCTATTAAGCACAACAATTTCTCGGTATGCATCGTGTTTACCGTCCAACAAGTCACGCATTCTTGCAGCGTTATAATTTCCGTCACCTCCTTTGATTTGGCTAAGTGGGTGTGTTTCACAATCTGCATCTTCGGGCATAATAGTGAATTCATTTAAGCTTGAACCGTTCCATTCAACAATTTTGGTTGGACCTGATATTGCTATTTCATCTAATCCTTGTCCGTGTACTACCCAACATTTTTCTGCTCCAAGATTGCCTAGAGTTTGTGCCATTAATGTTAAATGGGTTGGTGTATAGCATCCAACCAAAAGTCGTTTGACGCTGGCTGGATTAATCATTGGACCAAGAATATTAAATAATGTACGAATACCCAGTTGTGTACGTACTGGCCCAACAAAACGCATAGCACTATGATGGCGAGAAGCAAATAAAAAAGCAATGTTGGCGTGCTGAAGGGCATGCTCTATTTTAAATAAATCGCACTCAAGATTAATGCCAACGCTTGCTAGAATATCAGAGGCTCCTGACAATGAAGAGGCCGCTTTATTACCGTGCTTTGCAACAGGAACCCCACATCCTGCAACAACAAATGCAGAAGCAGTTGATATGTTTAAGGTACCAGCACCGTCGCCACCAGTGCCCACGATGTCAATTGCATTATCTGGTGCTTTAACTGGTAGTAGTTTTTCACGCAAAACGATAACAGCAGCAGTAATTTCGTCTTTGGTTTCTCCGCGCTGAGATATGCCCATTAAAAATGCAGCAATTTGACAATCGGTTGCATTACCTGACATGATGATTTTAAAGGCGCTCTTTGCTTGTTCAAAAGTAAGAGTCTCATTTTGTGCTATAATATGAATGAAAGGCTTCAGTTGTTCATGTGTGGTTGCGTTGTTCATTTTAATGCTCTTATTTATGTTTTGGAGGTCCTTGCAATGTTAAATGAGGTTTGATTAGTTTTCAATTTGCAGTTTGATGCATACTACACATTGCAAAAAAATTACCCAGCAATTTTTCTCCATACTCGCTTGCAATGCTTTCTGGATGGAATTGAACACCATAAATGCAATCTGATGGGATGCTTAACGCCATGATAGAATGATCGTCTTGGCTGTGTGCATCAATAGAAATGGTCTGCAATTTTATTAAATCATGTTCGTTAACCGATAATGAATGATACCTTGTAGCGTTAAAAAGATTTGGTATGCCTTTAAATAATTTTTGATTGGCATGCATGATCGGTGATGTTTTCCCATGCATAACAGGTTTTTGTTGACATAACTTTCCTCCAAAGGCCATTGCAATTGCCTGCATTCCAAGGCATACACCAAAAATTGGAATTATATTCTTGAAATGTTTGATGAGTTCAAGGCAAATACCTGCTTGAATAGGAGTGCAGGGTCCAGGTGATAAAATGATGGCTTCGGGTGCCATTTTTTCAATTTCTTGTAGTGATATTTGATCGTTTCTTTTGACAACGCATTTTTTGTTAATTTGACCTAGAAGATGATAAAGATTAAAAGTAAAGCTATCGTAATTATCAATGAGTAAGCATTTTTTGTTTTTGGATGTCATTTAAAATCACTTGCCATTTTTGAATGTTTGCAACCAGCTTAACAGTAGTTGCGTTTATTATTTGTTATATATTAATTAAGGGATTTATATACAATTTTCACCATTCTTCAAATAATCCCATTTTTTCTTACTCTTACTCATCATAATTGTTTTCAAAACATTTTCAGGTGAATCATTAATAGGCTCTATTGTATTCTTAATAGGACGACCATTAGGATTTGGTATATGTTTTTTAGATTCTTTTTTCATTTTTATTTTCCCCACCTCCCAAACCTCTTAATAGCTTGTCCATACAATGAAACATTATTATTAAATTCTTGAGTGTCTTTAATATAGGAATACAATATCTCCATAAACTTATCTTTCAACATGTTAAACCTTACTTCTTGGTAATGAATATCGCTATCATTTCTCATTTCCAACTCTCCTACATTATTATCATTATATTTGAACAATACTTTTTGTTCGGCTACTTGCCCCTTTGCTCTAACCTGTGAATTATCAATTGTAAAATTTTCCCCCAAAACATTAATAACATCATCATTAAAAAACACATGATATTTTTTATCGTCATATACAGTAAGATAATCTACTTCACCTCCATTAAATATAGATTTTCTTAAAAACGCTCTCAGTAAAGCTTTTCTTTGAAATCTATCTTTTAGTTCTTTCATAGGAACTCTTAAACGTTCTTTTGCTTCAATTGGATTTTCTTTATAAGAAATGTAAGATGGAGGAAAAGCATCTATGCAATGAATTAAAAGGCCCCCAATGCCATTTAAAGCTTGAAAACCATCATCTTCTATAAATCTTTTTCTGCTATATAAAAATATTTGCCATTTCTTCTCTCCACTTTTCACAGAATGAGCGTCACCAGATGGGTCTATAACATCTTTTTTTGCTTTTCTATCATTTTTATAATCTTCTTTCATGCCAATTAATAACGCAAAATTCGTTGCATTATCATGCCCGGATTGCCTTATTTTCCTAGCATCATCTGATTTTAAGCCCCTTTTTTTCATTTTGGGCATCTCCATATAAGTAATTCGTGGGATTGCTTTATATAACTACCATTATTATTTTCTAATCTATTTTTACCAACTCTTCTATCACCTTGACCAAAAGAATATTGCCATTTTGGGGTAATCATATCAAATTCTTTATACCATTCGCGAATAGTGTCACAATCATTATATGATAATATGAAACCTCCTTTATGTTGCCTTAATAAATCACGCAATAATTTATGATCAAATCCGTTATGGTGAATAGGAAAATTCCTATGAGGGTACATACCAACAAACATTTTACTATCTGTACCCAAGTAATATGGAGGATCACAGTATAAAAAATCAGAATTATAATAAGGTATTATGTCATCAAAACTTTTTTTACGAACTTGTAATAAAGGAGCATTAAAGTTTTTAACTTTATCAATTATTTTTTGATATTTTTCTTTATTTAAACATATATCAGATGGTGATCCTAAAAAATGTGGCCCATACGATGTGTTGTGGTTGAAAAAATATAATGATGCCAAATCTATTTTTCCCAACTTAATTTTACCTTCCCAATGAAGTTTTAAGGTTTCTTTGATAATTTTAAACCCATTTCTAGTGGGTGAAAATTGTGAAAGCTTTTTATATAAAAGTTTAGGGTTTTCAATCTGGACACTCCAATAATTTGCCAAAATATCAAAAATATCAAAGGCATATACTGGAACATTCAATTCTTTTGCTATCGCGACTTCCACCGAACCTCCACCAATAAAAGGTGATATTAATCTATTAATATGTCTAGGCAACATTTCAACTATCATACCAACAGCAAGCGTTTTTCCACCTGCATATCTTATGGGCGATCCTAAATATCTTTTATATTTATTTTTGCCGTTTTTTGTTTTTAGTTGATTTAAAAAAATATCTTTTTTAGATGAATAATTTATTAAATTATCTTTATTTAAACTATATTTCATTTCTGCCAAATTCATACTTTTATTAACTCCCTATACTTCAAATTCTTACCAACCATATTATTAGCAATAATACTCATTTGTTCAATAGTATCATATTCTCTTGAATTATAACGACCAGCAAACTCTTGAACATATTTATCAATATGCTTTTTACTAAACCAATGATGCGTCCCAATATAACCTCTTTTTAAACCAGCCCAAAATGATTCTATCCCATTTGTTGAGGCCATACCATTTACAAATTCACCTACTGAATGATTAACCATAAAATCACTAATACCCATATAATGCCTAGCTTCATCACTAATGATGATCGATTCATCTGTTGTGTTGTTTTGAATTTCTTTTCTCATTGTATCTTTATTTATAACACCCATAGAACGTGCTTTAATTTTTCCAGTTTCTCTTTCTTTCATACCAACCACAGCAGTTTTAGTCTTTGTACTTCTACCTTGCGTCCCTTTAGTTTTCTTATGGGCATGCTTATTCTTTTCTAAACCACCAATATAAGTTTCATCTATCTCAATTATGCCATCTAACTTACCAATATTATCACTGTAAGTTTCTCTTATTCTCATAGCTAAATGCCAAGCCGATTTTTGAGTTATATTTAAATCACTCGCAAGTTTCGTGCTCGATACACCCTTTAAATTTGTTGTTAAAATATATATGGCAATAGCCCATATACGAAAACCTAAATTACTACCCTGCATTAAGGTATTCGTTTTTGTGCTAAAATCTTTTCTACAATCATTGCATCTCCACGATTTTTTAATTGTCTTGCGTTGCTTAACTGTATATGAACAACAAAATGGGCATTGAATATTATTATTCCATCTATGACTTATAAACCAATCTTCAGCAATATCATCACTAGGAAATGTATTGATGATCTGAATTAATGATAACTTTTTACGCTTATTTTTCATTTTAATCTCCTTTAATTATAGGAGTATCTTACCCAAATTTAGATGAAATGTCAAGCTGTTTGGTGAAAATTATATATAAATCCCTTAATTAATTTTAGTCACATACAATGCAATTTACAATTAGACAATATATGTTTAGCTGCGTCAAGTTTACTTTAATTGTGCTTGGAAGTTGTTTTGCTATCGCTATTGCTTATGGCGCCAGCAAAGTTACAACGTTTGATAAACCCAGAATTGTTTTTGTCATTGATGATATTGGCATAAATAAAGAGTTCGGTCATGAAGCTCTTCAGCTTGATAAGCGGGTTGCATTAGCGTTTTTGCCATATGGAAAATATACATTGTACTTGAGTCAATTAGCCAAACAAAAAGGCCATGAAGTTCTAGTACATATGCCAATGGAGCCTTTAAATCCAAAAATCAACCCAGGGCCGGATGCTTTGTATTTGAATGCTGATAAAAGCGAAATATCTCAAAAAGTAATCCAGAATATTAATAATGTGTACCAACCAACAGGAGTTAACACTCATATGGGCAGTAAATTTTCTGCTGATCAAGAATATATGCGCATTGTTATTGATATCATTAAGCAAAATGATCTGTATTTTATGGACTCGGTTACAACAAAGCATACGCAAGGCCTCATGCAAGCAAAGCGTGCCGGACTTGTGCATTTACGCAGAGATGTTTTTCTTGATAACATCAAGACGGATAAAGCAATAAAAAAGCAAATGGATGTTGCAAAAACTAAGGCACGTAAGGATGGTTATGCTGTTATAGTTGCGCATCCATTTACAAAAAGTTTCACACACATTAAGAATGAAATTGTAAGCCTTGAAGCGCAAGGGTTTCAAGTCATAACGATTCCGCAGTTACTAGAGTATTTTCTCGAGCAACAGATTACAATCAAAGGGCCGCAAATTATTAAATAAATGGGTTTTTGGTTAATATTTAGCCAAAACTTCGAACAAGCGAACCAGCAACAAGTGCCCAACCATCAACTAATACAAAAAAGACAAGCTTAAATGGCAATGATATAATAACAGGTGGTAGCATCATCATGCCCATTGCCATCAGTAATGATGCAATGACCATATCGATAATTAAAAAAGGCACAAATAATAAAAAACCAATTTCAAAGGCTCGCTTCAGCTCTGATAGCATAAAAGCAGGTATTAGAGCACGCAAAGGTGTTTCTTCGACATCACCTTCTACGGTGCCGATATTGGCAATATCAAGCATTAACTGAAGGTCAACTGGGCGGACATGGATCAACATAAAATCACGAAACGGAGTAATCACACGATCAAAAGCTTCTTCTTCGTTAATTTCTTGCTCAATAAGTGGTGCAATGCCTTCAGTGTAAGCAACTTCAAGAGTTGGCTGCATAATAAAAAATGTCAAGAATAAGGCAAGTGATACTAGCACAGGAGTAGGGGGCGCTTGTTGTGTACCAAGAGCAGTACGCAATAAACTTAAAACAACAATAATTCTAGTAAAACTTGTGATCATTACTAGCAACGATGGAGCAAGCGATAGAACTGTTAATAAAGCAATCATTTGGACAACGCGCGCGGTGACTGATCCGCCTTCTCCAAAATCAACGCTGAAATTTTGTGCAAAAGCTGGGTTTATTGTTAGAAAACAAGCGATTGCGGCGCAAAACAGTAAGATTATTTTATAAGACGGTTTCACGATAAGACTATCCTTTTTAGAATTTAATCGCATCACATGTTATCATGTTGGAGTGTTTGCATTTGTTGCTGCATGCTGATTTGATTTGAAATAATGTTACCACCGTTTTGTGTTAATAAAATGATATGATCTTGTTCATCAATGCGCACCATTACTAATTTATTGCGTGTATCAAGAGGTAGTACTTCGGCGATGCGCATCCGACGTTTTTTGCCGCTTGCGCCTTCAATTAATCGTGATAAATTGAGACGCCGTAAAACCCAACTACCGGCCAAGATAGATCCAATAACTACGATAAACGCTGAAAAATATTTTATAAAATCAAAATGTTCCATTCGGGTATGACTTCTGTTTATTGATAATAAAATTGTGCTTGTTTGGTGATTACTCGTTCTTGATAACTACTGGATATATTCCATTGCCCTTTGCTGATAAATTTGGTTAATAATTTAAAGTTCAAGTAATCCAAAGTTTAAATAATCTAACACTAATTAAGCTTAAGCATTGAGTGTTATTAAACAAAACAGAGCAGGATATTTTGCTAGTATATTATCGAAGAATGAATATATTAACCGATAGCTTACTTTGTAATAATAAAGCACTATACTTGATTACTACTTGAAGTACATGGTTTTTTTTCTTATTTTTATTTAGTTTTAAAAATGAATGGCATGATTTATGCTTTAAATTTCTTCAAGAAAGAAATAGTTCTGGAGAGAGCAATATTCTATAGAAGGAGAGCATTATGGCCGTACATGGTACATTTCTTTATTCAATCCTTGGAAAAAGGATGCATTGGCTTAATCAACGTCAAAACATTTTAGCACAAAATGTTGCAAATGCAGATACGCCCAATTATTCTGCGCGCGATATTGCACCAATGAATTTTGCAAAGACCGTTAGCGGATCTTATGGTGTAAAACCTTTTACTACTCTTCGCACCAACGCAGCGCATTTTGCCGCAAAAACATCAGGAGGAGCAGGAAGTTTTACAAACGGCAGAGTACGATTTCCGTATGAAATTTCACCTGATAAAAACGGAGTGCAACTTGAAGAGCAATTAAAAAAGATGGCTCAAACTCAATCACAACATACTTTAGCATTACGAGTAATGCGCAGATACAATACCATTTATGCTGAATCGATAGGCGCAGGAGGTGGACGATAAATAGCTTTAAGATAAAAATTTTAACACTGTGTTATTTAAGTTATTTAAATAACGTCATTACGTAAGGAGAGGAAATTATGGACCAATTAGCATCAGCAATGACAGTATCTGCCTCGGGGATGCGTGCTCAAAGTACTAGATTGCGTGTTGTATCTGAAAATATCGCAAACGCGCAATCAACGGCATTAGACCCAAATAATGATCCTTATCGGCGCAAAGTGGTTGTTTTTCGTAATATGTTAGATAACGAGACAAAAGCCGATCTTGTAACTGTAAAAAAGATTATTGAAGATAAAAGTGATTTTGTACTCAAATATTCACCAGGTCATCCAGCAGCTGACGAAAAAGGCTATGTGCGATATCCTAATGTAAATTCGTTAATTGAATCAATGGATTTACGCGAGGCACAATTATCATATCGAGCTAATATCAATGCATTACGTACTGCACGATCAATGCTTGATAACACAGTTGATCTTTTACGTTAAAAAATAACGCTCGTAAAATGTCATTGTTTAAAAATTAGATCTAACGCTTTTGAATTTAAGTAATAATTGAACGACTTGACGTAAAATAATGAATCTGTGCAATTATGTTCTAAAGTTTAGGATATTTTATTAA
>CBCXTS010000019.1:0-8686 GCA_965178085.1 Alphaproteobacteria bacterium
GTCAATTTGTTTGGTAATTTTTTAATGCATTATGCTGAGTGCTTGTTTAAAAATATTACTATTTGCATCTTTGATATAAGCATTTTCACTTAAAAAGCGACGATAAACTCGTGCATTTGGATAGCCATTAAATAAATTTAGTGTGTGGCGAGTAATATGATTGAGTTTAGTGCTAGGTGTTTTTAATTCTTTCTCAATATAAGGAATGAGTGCTTCAGCAATATCAAAAGGCGTTATATTTTTTTGATTTTGTGCATAAAATAACGCATCAGCATCTTTAAATAACATGGGGTTATGGTAGGCTTCACGACCAATCATCACACTATCAACATGCTTTAAATGTTCTATCGCTTGTGAAAAATGAGTGACTCCACCGTTGATGCCAATTTGTTGTTTAGGAAACAGTGATTTAATTTGATAGACAGTATCATATTGTAGGGGAGGAATTGTACGATTTTCTTTGGGACTTAGACCATTGAGCCAGCCCTTGCGTGCATGAATACAGATAAAATCAGCTTTAGCATCAACAATGCCTTGAATAAAATAAGCAAGCTCATCAAAGCTATCTTTGTTATCGACACCAATGCGACACTTTACGGAAACAGGAATTGTTAAAGCATCTTTAAGAGCTGTAATACATTGAGCAACAACTTCAGGTTTATACATCAAAGACAAACCAAACTCACCACGAGAGACGCGATCACTTGGGCAGCCTACATTAAGATTAATCTCGCTATAGCCTAAGTCTTCAGCAAGCCTAGCACAAAAGACTAAGTCATCAGGATTATTACCACCTAATTGTAATGTGAGTGGATTTTCATCAGTAGAGTATTGTAGTAATCGATCGCGTGGTCCATGAATAATTGCATTAGTCGTAATCATTTCAGTATATAGCATTGTATGTTTGGTAATCAGACGCATAATGTGGCGATAATGGCGGTCTGTCCAATCTATCATTGGTGCAACACACAGTGTGCGAGGTGGAATTAATTGCATGGTTTTTAGTGCTTTACAATCGATGTAGCAGTATAGCAAATCATGTTAAAGGCATCTAGTAACAAAATTTCTGGTTTTTATGTAGTACAAATAAAGAATGGATAAACAGCAATAATATTTTTTTGATCCTCACGATCACAAATAATCCATGCCTGTTTACGTTCAGTCGCACTAATACCATGTTCTTGAAAAATAATCTTAAGCTTTTGGCTATGCTTACGAGCTTTTGGTTGGCAGCGATCAGCAGGTAAACGTTCACGAATACATAGTTTTTTACTTGGCAAATTTAAACAATTATCTTGCACTTTAAGCCAAGCAATAACCTCATCTATGCCAGGTTTTTCATAGGTATTAATACTTGTTTTTTTTGGGAGTAAGAAAAGCTTTTTTTTCTCAATGCGTAGCTGTTGTTTGCAAAGGGTAAATTGCCAATTGCCTTGAGCTTTAATTACAGCACGATAGATTTGCTGAAATTGTTCAAAAGTTGTATGAAAAACCGTGTTGATCTAACCAATTTTTCAATGCATATCTACATTTAAGCTCTGAATAATCTATAAATTTTTCTAAATTGATACTTGATGAATCTATGCTTATATCATCAATAATTGGTGCTAAAAATTCATTTAAAAGTAGTGTGCTTTCAGTACATAAATCAGCACTTCGTGCTAATGTTTTAGTAGCTGAAAGGGCAAGCTTTTCAAGCTCAGGGATGATGTTGTGTCTTATTGCATTTCTTCTAAAATCAGTGCAATTATTGCTTTCATCTTCAATCCATTTCAATGTATTTTGGATGCAATATTCAGTAATTTCACGTTTTGTGTATTCAAGTAAAGGTCGTATTAAGTAGCCGTTAGCAAAAGAACGTTGTTGAGCAATTGCAGATAGACCTTTGACACCACTACCTCGAAGTGCATTTAATAAAAACGTTTCAGCTTGATCTTGTTGGTGGTGTCCAGTAACAAGCAAGTTATTTTGAGTATGTGTCATCGTTTGAGCAAAAAAATGATAACGTGCGTCACGCGCCCAGCTTTCAATGTTACTTTTATGTTGAGGTGGGATAAGTTTATGCGTAATAAAATTGATATTAAAAACATAAGCAATTTCCTCACAATGTTTTTGCCATAAATCTGCATTTGGGCTTAATCCATGATGGATATGAATAGCGTGAATTTTCACATCATTAGAAAATTTAGCAATAAGATGCAACAAAGCAGTTGAGTCAATGCCACCACTATAAGCAACATAAATGTGTTGAGTATTATGCTGTTTGATATGTGCTTGTATAATTTTATGAGCTTGCTCAAGCATAGTTTAGAATAAAACGCGTGAACGAATTGTGCCATCAATAGCTTTAAGTTGTTGCAATAATGTGCGAGAAGCTTCTTCACTACCATTAAGGTCAATCACAACATAGCCGGTATTATTGAGTGTGCGCAAATATTGTCCTTCAATATTGACGTCATGATCAGAGAATACACGATTAATTGCGCGCATAATACCAGGTTTATTTTCATGGATATGTAAAATTCGATGTGCATTCTCTTGCGTTGGTAGCGACAATTCAGGGAAGTTGACAGCAGAGATGCTTGAGCCATTATCACTATATTTAATGAGCTTATCAGCAACTTCAAGACCAATATTTTGCTGAGCTTCTAGTGTACTGCCACCTATGTGAGGTGTTAAAAACACATTATCTAAACCAATAAGCTTACTTTCAAATAATTCACTATTAGATGAAGGCTCGCGTGGAAAAACATCAATGCCTGCACCTTTTAAATGCTTAGATTTAAGTGCCTTAGAAAGTGCTGTGATATCAACCACACTGCCACGAGAGGCGTTAATTAGTATCGCGCCTTTCTTCATTAAGTGAAGTTCTTTTTCACCAATCATGTTTCGTGTTGTATTTGTGTCTGGAACATGTAATGTTACAATGTCACTTTGTTTTAATAGCTCAGTTAAGCTCATGCATGATTTAGCATTACCTAGGGGCAATTTATTTTCAATATCATAAAATAGAATGTTAAGTCCCAAGCTTTCAGCAAGAACGCTTACTTGGGTTCCGATATGTCCATAGCCGATAATGCCAAGCGTTTTTTCCTCGCACTTCATGCGCGCCATTGGCAGATTTCATCCATGATTGGCGATGCATGAGCATGTTTTTATCAACAACATTACGATAGAGTAAAATCATTTGCCCGATGACAAGCTCGGCAACACTGCGAGTATTTGAAAAAGGTGCATTAAATACTGGAATACCTAAACCTTGAGCTACAGCAGTATTAACTTGATTAGTTCCAATGCAAAAACAACCAATCGCAATCAAATGTGGGCAAGCTTTAAGCACACGTTCATTGAGTTGTGTGCGTGAGCGTACGCCAACAATTTTAGTATCCTGTAAGGTCGTGATTAGTGTTTCATCATCTAATGCGTGATTAAGAGAGGTTGTATTGTGGTAACCGGATTGGATAAAAGCATTTTTGGCTTGTTCATGTATGCCTTCAAGAAGCAAGACCTTAATAGCAGCTTTATCTAATGAAGTGGTTTGTACCGTCATTATATTGCAACCTTAGCTTTAATAGCAGGGAGGGGGTGGTAGTTTAATATGTTAAAATCATCAAACTCATACTCAAAAATTGAGTTGGCTTTACGCTTAATATGTAAGTTTGGTAATGCTTGTGGTGTGCGAGATAATTGTTCATTGATTTGTTCATGGTGGTTGCTGTAGATATGGCAATCACCGCCAGACCAAACGAATTCGCCTACTTCTAAGTCACATTGCTCAGCAAACATGTGTGTTAAAAGTGCATAAGAGGCAATATTAAAAGGTACACCTAAAAAAGCATCGGCTGATCGTTGTGTAAGCATGCAAGAGAGTTTATTATCAGCAACATAGAATTGAAACATTGTGTGACAGGGAGGCAGCGCAGCTTTACTGTTTTTTACATTTTCGTGTGGTGAGATAGATTCATCAGGCAAAACAGCAGGGTTCCAGCTGTTGACAATAATTCTGCGCGAATCAGGTCGTGTTTTGATTAAATCAATTGCTTGCTGAATTTGATCAATGATCTTTCCATTAGGTGTCTGCCAACTGCGCCACTGCTTGCCATAAATAGGACCAAGATCACCATTTTTTAGTGCCCATTCATTCCAAATGCGAACTCCATTTTCAGCAAGGTAATTATTGTTAGTGTCGCCTTTTAGAAACCACAGCAATTCATAAATTATACTTTTTAGGTGAATTTTTTTAGTGGTAACCAGAGGAAATCCTTGGTTTAAATCAAAGCGCATTTGATAACCAAAAATGCTTTTTGTTCCAGTGCCTGTACGATCTGTTTTAATTGTGCCTTGAGTTTGAATATAACGCAGAAAATCAAGATATTGCTGCATAATATCTCCTAAGTGTTTGTAGGTTTTTTATTCTGCATAGAGATATACAGTAGGATTAAAAGCCCAGATATAATCATAGGTGCTGATAGCAGTTGCCCCATTGTCATCCAGTTGAAAAACATATAACCCATTTGTGGGTCGGGCTGACGGAAGAACTCTGCAATAAATCTAAATAGTCCATACCAAAGTAAGAAATTGGCAGAAACCAGTAAACGAGGGCGTGGTTTTGCGTGAAATAAACCAAAGAATTGCAAAAAGCACAACACCTTCTAGTAAGAATTGAAGTAGCTGTGAAGGATAGCGTGGCAGTGGTCCGCCATAAGGGAAAATCATACCAAGAGGTGAGTCGGTAACACGTCCCCATAGCTCACCATTAATGAAATTACCCAAACGTCCAGCACCTAAGCCAATCGGCACCATTGGGGCAATAAAGTCTAGAAGATCAAAAATATTACATTTATATTTACGACAAAATATTACAAGAGCAAGGATAACGCCAATTAAACCACCATGAAAAGCCATGCCTCCGTCCCAAACTTTAAAAACAGTCCAAGGTGCACTGATAAAGTTTGAAAAATCATAGAAAAGCATATAACCAATACGGCCACCCAAAATAACACCAAGAGCTGCATAAAAAATCATGTCGGAAACTTGGTCTTTGGTAATTGGACTATATGGCTTTTTGCAACGCATAAGAGATAGCCACCAAGCACCTGCAAAACCTATGAGGTACATAATGCCATACCAGTGGATTTCAATTGGCCCAAGTGAGAATGCAACTGGATCAATTTGAGGATAAGTTAACATAACTGAAATGCTTTTGTGACTTAAGATAAAGTGAATTTATTATAACGATAAGATGGTGTATTATCTATACCCATTATGGATGATTTTAATCATCTGTTTTATTTTGCTTTTAATCAATTTTAAGCAAAAGTCTTGTAAAGAAGATATTACCAACAAATTCGATCTAGCAGCCACATTTCTTTTATGTTACAATCCGCGAGCTTTATGTTTATTTGCTCTAAAAATTAAGCTTAAAAACATTGAAAAGCGTTATGTTTAAAATCACACGTTGCTCGACACACTTTTAGGGTGCTTTATAATTTGAGTTTAAAAGTGGGAGTGATGGCGGAATAACCCAAAATATGGAGAAAAAAATGTCTTTAATGAAAGATATGCTGAAAGCTGGTGTACATTATGGTCACCAAAAAAGATTCTGGAACCCAAAAATGAGTGAGTTTATTTTTGGTATTAACCACGGAATTCATATTATTAATCTAGAAAAAACAGTTCCTTTATTTCAGGATGCTGTGAATTTTGTGAGTAAAACAGCTGCTAAAAATGGCAAGGTTTTATTTGTAGGTACTAAAACGTCAAGCACAAGAAATTGTCTCTGAAGAAGCTTCACGTTGTGGTATGCCATACGTGAATCATCGTTGGTTGGGTGGTATGCTGACAAACTACAAAACAATTCGCCAGTCAATCAAGCGTTTGCGTGAGCTTGAAAAAATGCGAGAAGACGGCACATTTGAGCGTTTAACTAAAAAAGAAGCATTACAAAATACACGTGAAAATTAGCAAACTTGAAAAAGCATTAGGTGGCATCAAAGATATGGGTGGATTGCCTGATGCGCTTGTTGTTATCGATAGTAAGGAAGAGCATATTGCAATTGAAGAAGCAAAACGTCTAGGCATTCCTGTTGTTGCAATTGTAGATAGTAACTCAAGTCCGGATGATGTGGATTATGTTATCCCTGGTAACGATGATGCAGTTAAATCTATTCGTTTTTACCTAAATCAGTTTGCAGATGCGGTGATCAATGCAAAGCAAGCAGCAAACCTTGCAAAAGAAAAAGTAGCAGAAGTTTCTGAGAAAGAAGCTGAATAGTTAAATTATCCCATTGTAAATGCAAGCACATAATAAATAATGGGATTGATGGATTACAGAATAAACATAATGACTGAAGGAATTTATATAATGGCAATTAGTGCACAGTTAGTAAAAGAGCTTCGTGAGCGTACAAGCGCGGGTATGATGGAGTGTAAAAAAGCATTAACACAAACAAATGGCGATATTGAAAAAGCAATCGAAGAAATGCGTAAATCAGGTCAAGCAAAAGCAGATAAAAAAGCATCTCGTGTTGCTGCTGAAGGTGTTGTTGTTATGGCGAAAAACGCAAATAAAGCTGTAATTGTTGAAGTTAATTCAGAAACCGATTTTGTTGCGCGTGATGAAAGTTTTAAGAAATTTTCCAATGATGTAGTGAATGCCGTTGCAAGCTCAAATGCTAAAACAATTGAAGAAGTATTAGCTATCAAATTAGCGAATGGTCAAACAATTGAAGAAGCTCGTAAAGCATTAATCGCTAAAATTGGTGAAAACATTAACTTGCGTCGTGCTGATGCAATACAAGGTGAAACACTAGGTTTGTATAGTCATGGCGGACGTATCGGTGTGATTGTTGCAATGCAAGGTGGCAGCGAAGAACTTGCAAAAGACATAGCTATGCATATTGCAGCATGTACACCGCTTGTTGTATCACAGGATCAAGTTCCAAGTGAAACGGTTGAAAAAGAAAAAGAAATTTTTATGGCTCAGGCGCGAAAAAGTGGAAAACCTGACAACATTATTGAAAAAATGATTACAGGTCGTATTCGTAAATTCTTAGACGAGCAGAGCTTAGTTGGCCAGCCATTTGTTAAAAACACTGATCAAAAAGTTGAGCAATTACTAAAAGCAAATAATGCAAAAGTAACAGGCTTTATCCGTTTTGGTGTTGGCGAAGGCATCGAAAAAAGAAGAAGTTGATTTTGCTGCTGAAGTGATGAGCCAACTTAAAGGAGCTTAAGCTAATATGTCACAGCCATCTTTGCAACGTGTTTTAATTAAACTAAGTGGTGAATCTTTATCAGCCAGTGGCTTTGGTATTCAAGTAGAAGCGATTAAAGATATTATCCATGATATAAAACAGATTGTTCAGATGAATGTGCAGTTAGCAATAGTCATCGGCGGAGGCAATATCCTAAGAGGCGGACGTGTAGAGTTTGGTAATCAAATTGGGCGTAGCACTGCTGATAACATGGGTATGCTTGCGACGATGATTAATGCGTTGGCATTATCAGATATTTTAAACGCTAATGATATAGATAACGAGGTATTATCCTCGCGTGGTATTGATGGTGTAATTCAAACGACAAACCCTAGTCTTGCAAAACGCTATTTGAATGATGGTAAGGTGGTAATATTTGCAGGTGGTACGGGTAATCCCTTTGTAACAACTGACAGTGCAGCAAGTTTACGTGCAGCAGAAATTAATGCTAATGCAATCTTGAAAATCACGACTGTTGACGGTGTCTACGATAAAGATCCAAGTAAGTTTAGTGATGCACAAAAATTTATACAATTAAGTTTTACTGAAGCACTCCAGAAAGAATTGGCCATAATGGATTTAAGTGCATTTATTCAGTGTCGTGATTTTAATATTCCAATATGTGTTTTTAATTTAAATAATCCAGGCGCATTACTGCGTGTTTTAAGTGGTGAAGATGAAGGTACTTGGGTTAGAAATTAGGAGAGAGAAATGATTAAAGAAATTACAATGGATGCTAGAGACCGTATGGAAAAAAGCTTAGAAAGCTTACGACATGATTTAGCAAAAATAAGAACAGGGCGAGCACATCCTGATTTATTAGCGCATATTATGATTGATTATTATGGTACTGATACTCCGATCTCACAAGTTGCAAACATTACTGTTGTTGATGCTAGAACACTGGGAATTTCACCATGGGAGAAGGATTTGGCAGGTAAAATTGAAAAAGCAATTTTAACGTCTGATTTAGGTTTAAATCCAGCAAACTTAGGTGATGCTTTGCGTATTCCAATGCCAGCATTGAATGAAGAACGACGTAAAGATCTTGTGAAAGTTGTCCGTGCAGAAGCTGAAAAAGGACGTGTTGCAATTCGTAATATTCGTCGTGATGCTAATTCAGATATTAAAGATTTGCTAAAAGATAAAGAACTTTCAGAAGATGATGCTAAAAAAGCGGAAGATAGTATTCAAAAATTAACGAATGATATGGTTGCAAAAGCAGATATAGCTGTGCAGGAAAAAGAACAAGATTTGATGGCTATTTAAGCTAAAATGTTAAATCCAATGATGCCCAAACATGTTGCTATTATCATGGATGGCAATGGCCGTTGGGCAAAAAAACGTTTATTCCCCCGCACATCAGGACACAAAGCTGCTGTTAAAAACGTGCGTGCAGTGATTGAGTTTGCTGTTGAAAAAAACATTAA
>CBCXTS010000020.1:0-36483 GCA_965178085.1 Alphaproteobacteria bacterium
ATGGGTTACAGACGAAATGGATTGGGATCGGTGTTCCGTTATCAAGATAAAGGATTGAACCACATTGTTCGATTGAACCCTAGACGAAAAGTAGAATTAGGTATTCATCAGAATGTATTGGATCAGTATAGACCTGTTGTTCAACACGTTTTAGGTGTCAAAAATCCTAGCAATTCATTGCTTGAAAAAGCATACGCATTGGATCGTGCTGGTTTTGCATTGGAAGATGCAAAACGCAATCCAAAAGACAATTCTGTTATGACTTTAAACCTTGATGAAACCAAAGCAGTTGTTCAATTTGCTGATTTGGTGATACTGGCATCGAAAAATAATGATCTTTCAAATAAGATCAAAGCATCACAAAGCAACCGACTTGGTACTGGTGGCTATGATAGTGAAGGAAAACAGTCAACTGGTAAGGCATCATTACCCCAGTGGGTTCGATACGTTCCTTTATTCAGAGTATTAGGATTGTGGGAGAAAGACCTTGATATGGGCGAAAGGGTTGTTATCAGAACGGTTGGCAACAGTGTAAGTGAAATGATTGGTGGTAACAAAACTTGCCAAGCAAATGAATGGTCATTTGCTCAATTAGAACACTTGAAAACACATTTTCCAGATAAAGTTAAAGCAAAGGGCATCACCAATGACTTGAAAAATACTACAAATCTTGCGAATGTTATCAAGTTGTGGCTCGACATTCAAAATGGTATTGAAGGAAAAGTATTTGTAAGAACATCAGAACAACCAATATGGGATTTAGTTCCGTACACACCAGTATCTTTTAACAGTAGTGAAAGACAAAAAATAACCAAATTGAATACTACAAATGCCAAAACAAAAAAGGCTATACCAAGTGAAACATTAGACAATCCAGCCTATCACGTTGAAGGATTTTGGGTTGATTACTTTGGGTATACTTATGCCAATAAAACTCATACTGGATTTTCGGGATTTGTTGATTGGTCTTTTGGTGGTAGCAACTTGCGTGTTCGCTCAAACACTCGTGATCCACGATTTACTAACTTTCCGGGAAGGTATTCAACTGGTGGTGCATTCAGCAGTTTTTCCACAAGTGAAAGAGAAGTTATGTTTGTCTATCCCGACAGAACACCACTTACTTTGCAAATCATTAAACTTGAAAGTTCTGGATTGACTACCGATCAAGTTTATGCTTGGACTTATGCTAGACCACCATTCAGAAAAGATATACCAAAAGGTAAGTTTTCAGAATTGATTGCCAAAATATAACTGGTTAAATTGTTCAAATTGTTCATCATCGTATTGATAAACTTGTTCAATAGTTGGAAAATCAGATGCGTATCGACCATTCATAGGTGGTCGATACCTGTTTTCCATAATTTCGATATATGCACAATTTTGGCACATATCAATCATTTCATTATCTGTAACGAAGGAAACAATCACAGAGCCATTTGGGTGAGTTGAAACGATACAACAGTAGTATTTCCATTGGTCGCCATATTGACCATATACAAGATGGGTGATATATCCATCTTCTACCTTCTCGGAAAAAAGAGTATCCCGAACAGCACAATTAAGATCAAATGATATGTCATTCCAAGTCAGTTGTCTTGGGTATTGTCCATCCTTAAAAGTAATTGTATTGTTCATAAAGCCCCCTTTTGTCATAAACAACCTTATTCCATAGTGTAACACATATGAAATTACCTAGACAACCTATATTTGTTGAAAACTCGAAAATCCCAGTATGGTTGAGCAAATTAGCCCCAATTGAAATTGGTGCAATTACACTTGGCTTTATTGTTTTATCAAGGGATGAAATGAGTGATGTGACTAAAAGGCACGAAACAATTCATTATCAGCAGTTTTTGGAAACACTGTTTATTGGTTTCATACTCATATATTTTTATGACTATGCCAAAAATCGACTTTGGAATGGTATGGATGGTCAGACAGCCTATTTCAATTTAAGAGCCGAAAAAGAAGCCTATTCGCACGATGCTGATGAAACATATTTGGATAAACGCAAGCGATATGAATGGTTGTTTGCAAAAAATAATTCCAATTAAATCCATCGCTACCAGCGACTATAATTAAGACTGATTGGGAATTGTAGTAAAAATAATTGGTGCATTGTGTTGTCATTGTGTTAATCTAGTAGTGTCAGCAATGACAACAAACTCAAAACAACAGGAAATACAATGCAATTCGAAGAATACCATAAACTCGCAATCAATCGCTTGGTAAGCAAATCATCAATCATCAATCATTCTGTACATCTCCATTCGATAGACCTTTCATGGGGCAAAATTAATTTTAGAGTGTCTATCTGGACATTGCCTAAATCAGTTCAGACATGGAATGGGGCGACAAAACAGGTAAGACAGTATGCTTATGAACAACACAAGACTGAATTGTTGTCAATGATGAAAACGGTGTTCGGGAATGGATTAGAAATTACAGAAGAACCCGATAATCTCGCAGGTCAACTCTATTTCACTTTCACAGCCAATTTCTAAACAACAAACTCAAAACAACAGGAAACACAATGACTACAAATCTACAATTAAAATCCGTATCAGACCGTTCTTGGGGATCATCAACCTGTTATCCAGCCCAATTGCATTTAGTGTATATCAAGGAAAGTGGGGTGGATTATTGCAATGCACCATCTACATTACGAGTTGGTGACTTAACTCAAAACAAACATCGCTATCTAGGGGAAGATGGGATGACAACAGAAACTGTCGAATGGGTAGCAAGGTTGTACAGTAGTAGATCGGACTTGTCGCCACTTTTGACAAACGAAGAATGTATTGAAAAAACATTCCTGTGCAGTGACTTTGGTCGCAAAACCAAAAAAGTGGCAACGGAATGGATACTTACTCAACTCAACAATCAATAAACAATCACAACAACAAACTCAAAACAACAGGAAATACAATGCAATTCGAAGAATACCATAAACTCGCAATCAATCGCTTGGTAAGCAAATCATCAATCATCAATCATTCTGTACATCTCCATTCGATAGACCTTTCATGGGGCAAAATTAATTTTAGAGTGTCTATCTGGACATTGCCTAAATCAGTTCAGACATGGAATGGGGCGACAAAACAGGTAAGACAGTATGCTTATGAACAACACAAGACTGAATTGTTGTCAATGATGAAAACGGTGTTCGGGAATGGATTAGAAATTACAGAAGAACCCGATAATCTCGCAGGTCAACTCTATTTCACTTTCACAGCCAATTTCTAAACAACAAACTCAAAACAACAGGAAAACACAATGACCCAACCGAATAATAAGAAGATTGAATGGACAATCAAAATTGCCAAAAAATCAAGTGGATACCCCGAAACAAGAATGTGTATGGGTATGAAATGGGAAACAGGTATGATCGTATCCAAGAGAACAGAAGATATGATTGGTCGCATCTATGCCTTTACCTACAATCACCGAAAAGAACCTTGTATTGAATGGGAAAATGGCAAAACATCGGTGGCTTGCAATTGGGATTACTTTCAACTTGCAACAGAAGAACAATTGAAAAGAACACAACAATAAACAATCACACAGGAAAAACAATGACACGAGTAACAATCACAAAATCAAAACTATCGCCCTTCACTGGCAATACAAGAGCCTATATGACTGTTGATGGATACACTAGGCGATGTGGTGTTCCAACGGACTACAAAGTCAAATATGGCGACAGCAATCGCTGGTATCGTGTGTATTGCTATTGTGTGAGCAACAGTGGCACGATGTTCATCAAAAACCAAACAATCAGCCTTTACAGTCATTGCAAACGATTGGGATATAAAGTGATCTGATTGAAATACTGGATACAAAAAAGGCTGGGTGTTGTACCCAGCCTTTTTCAGTTTTTGGATTGATGTGTTTTCAATCAATATATGGTTCGGGTGGAAGAACCCTTGTTTTTGGTTCAATAGGATACTTGGGATCACCTTGTTCTCGATAAACGTCATACTCGCTGTACATTTTTTTTCCCATAAATGAGATACCTATTTTTTTGATGTGCCTATCTTCTCGAATTGCCCTTGCTAAGATAAAACGCATCCAATCTTTTATAGCATCTATTTTGATATAAACATTTTTACCATAACTATCTTTACCGATACGCACTTTTCGCCCCAATTCACTTACTCTAAGATACCCTTCGGGCAATTCACCTTGATCCGTATCAATATACGCAATTATCAGATCAACTTTATCCATTTTATCGTGCAAACGAAATTGACTTTCAACAGCCCCACCACTAATCCAATTAATCATTCTTCTTAATGCTGGTCGCTGTGATAAAAGGTGTCGCAATTGAACCTTTTGATACATTCTATCTATGAATGCTTTATCCATTGTGTTTGATCGTTTCATTTTTTAATCCTTTTTGAATTGCTCAATGCAAATACCGAACTTTGAATTAAGATTGATACCATTTTGGCTTGATGTATCTTCATCCCAATAAGGCATACAAGTTTCCAATTTTAGTTTATTCAATGATGCTTGGGATATGTCGCTACATTCTTGTGATGTAGCCCCAGCACCACCATTTGAGTTTTGCCCCCCACCTTGTCTGTTCATTCGACAAAACATTTCCCTACAAAGCAAATCGCCCTTGTCTTTGATGTATTCAGCAGAGCAAGGGATTTGCAAAAGATCAGTTTCAGTCAAATTGACAACAGCCGATGCTTGTGCCTTCTCAAATTGGGTTTCCAAAGACTTGATAACTTTATCAATGTCTTGTTGTTCCTGTTGTGACTTGTTGTAGGCTATCACAGCCCCACCAGTCACAGCAGAACCACCAAAGAAGGCAATAAGAGCAATAGTCAATGGTGTCATTTTCAATTACTCACCCATCAACATAGGCTTTAAAAAGTGAAATGCAATAGCACCCAAACCAGTGTAAAGAACTTGCTTTTCAGCCTTCTTAGACAATTTCTTCTTTCCCAAAGACTTGTGTACTTTTGGATATGCAATCAAGGCAATACCAGCATAAAGAAATGGCTTTTCCATCACTTGTTCTTGGGCTGTTTCAACAATTCCACCCATTTCGTTTACAGCAAGTCCAGCCATATTGTTCATAGCCAACCCACCCATTTCATTTATAGCCAATCCAGCCATAGGTTGATGTGCTACACCAGCGAATGCACCAACTCTACGAACATTCATAGGGTTATTGTAATCAAGATTTGAGTTTGACAGATAGTTTAAGTGTCCAGTTTGTAGATGCATAACTTGCTCCTTTATAAAGATATATCTCAAACAGTAGTATAACTGTTTGATGAAATGGATTATCAATCGGATTGTTTTAGAGTGATCGCCTTTTTGAAAAATTGTCAAAAGGTCATGAATTGCCTTTTTGGATAAATTGTCAAAAGATCATCAATGTCCAATCCAGCACAGTCAATTTTTCGCTTGGTCAAATGATAATGTGAGCAAAAGCCTTTGAATGAACCATCAACTACACTGGGATCAACTGTTGTTTTATTGTTGGGTGCAACAAGGGGTATAGAACACCCCTTGTTGATTGCTTGGTACAAAGCAGTCAATGCTTTTAGTTGAACGTCATAAAAGCCCAAAAATGGCTTTAAGCGACTGTTGTGGCATTCAGCATTGTGAATGATTGGTCGCTCTCCAAAACCCTTGCGTACATACCAGTCTTGCCATTTCAAGTCATATGCATTGCTTATCTCAACACCGATTGATCTTCCATTGGCATTGCTTGCGTGAAAACAAACATCATTGGTATCAGCCATTTGAAAAATTGTACCATCGTTGTCGATCAAAAAATGGACTGACAATTTTCGCTTTTCAAGTATTCTTGCACAGTGATGTGCTGATAAAGTCACATCCCAATGAGTGACAAAGAGTGTAGGATTTCGCAATCCATCAGACTTGCGAAAATTAGATGCTTTCAATCCACCTTCTTCATTCCAAGTAACTACCTTATTCCAATCAATTGGAACTTGCTTTCCATTGCAGATAATGTACTCACTTGTTGCATTAACGGATGGGGCTGTCCAATCTTGCATTTGGACTGTTCGCAATACTCGATATGTACCCGAACCACAGTATCCATCAGCAGTTAGTCCATTTTCAGTCTGAAATTGGATGATTTTGTTGATCAAATCTTCATCAAAAGCAGTTGCACCAAAATCTTGTGGTGTCCAACCGTATTTTTCAGCCTTTTCCTTATTGTACGCAATTTTCCTATCCATACTCATAGCGATCTCTCTATTTTGAAATGTTAGTACCAAGTATCTTTGATCTTTGTTATACTATATCAAAACTCGTTCGGCAACTTGCGAAAAATATAAACAATTCAAAAGTTTAACAAATAGGTGGATATATGGCTGAGATAGCATCAGACAAGTTTTTACTAAGTACAACCATTTTAGCCAGCAATGCAAGTGGTTCAAGACCTTCGCAATTGATCCCCGACAATTGCCACACTGTTATCATTTACAATCCAAGCAGTACCAATAACCTTTATGTGGCTATTGGTGCAAATGGTGATGTTCTTGATCCGACTGGTGGTGGTGGTGCTGTGCCTTTGATCATTCCACCACAAACAAGTGGATCGATTGGTATGGGTGCATCAAGCATTCGACCACAAAGCACACCATCTGAAAGTGATCAACTGATCTATCAAACAAGTGCTGGTACAATTCAAGTGAATATATCTTACATTTGTGCGAACGAGTTTTAATATGATTGATAAAAAGTTTAAGTTTAATTTGGGTGGTTCTCTCAACACAGCCAGTAGTAGTGGTGGTGGTGGTGGTGGAACAATTGCTGGAACGATAGCCAACACCCAAGTAGCATTCGGAACAGCCACTGATACGATTGGTGGTGAAAACGATTTTGTCTATGATACTGCCAATAATTTTTTAACTGTTGAAAAGACTAAAACCCAAGTCATTGTAGAGATACGCAATGAAACTGGGGCTACAATCAATGCTGGTTCTGTTGTGTATGTGGATGGTAGTCATTCATCGGGCAGACCATTGGTTGCCCTTGCCGATGCTAGTGATAGTGCCAAAATGCCAAGTGCATTCGTGGTAGCAAATCAATTGGCAACTGGTAACAATGGATATGGTATTCTCACTGGTTTGCTGAATGGCTTGAATGGTAGTGCTGGAAATACTGTATTCGATCAAACTTTGACAACAGCAGACATTGGTAAAACTGTATATGTTTCACCGATAAATGCTGGTCGCTTGACAATCGACAAACCAACTGGATTGACTGAACTCATTCAAAATGTTGGTCGAATTACTGATTTTAGTGGTAGCAATGCAAAGATTGCTGTCAATAACATTGGTCGATCAAATGATGTACCCAATTCGATTGATGCTGGACAATTAACAGTCAATTCTTCTTATACCTTCCCAAGTAGTGATGGAACAAGTGGTCAAACACTTGTGACCAATGGTAGTGGTACTTTATCTTTTCAAACACCAACAGCCAATCAATTAACTATTCCAGCAGTCAATGATGAAAATGTTTTGGCTGGTGATTTGGTTCGATACTTACAAAATGGTGAAGGTGGAACATTGGGTAGGGTAGTGAATGCCAATGCTAGTGAAGAACAAGCAAGAGACGTATTCCTATCTTTATCGAGTGGTGCAACAGGATCAACATTGACACTATTGCTCGGTGGAACAGCCACTTTAAACTTTTCATCCAGTGTTGCAAGTACCGATGTAGGTAAAACAGTATTCCTATCGACCACAGATGGAAAAGCAACTTTGACACCACCATCAACAACAGGTGATTTGGTTGTTCAATTGGGTACTGTTATTTTGGCAAGTGGTGCGACAAATGCATCAGTAATCTTTCGACCACAATTTATTATGGAAATTGGATAAAGTTGATTGTTTTACTTGTGACATTTTGCACAATCTTTTATATTATTTCTGTGTGTATTCACAAAGATAATCAAAAGGGGTCAAAAATGAAACTACAAAAAAATCCATTCCAAGTTGTTTCCAAAACGATGTGGGAAAACCAAGAATTAAATGAAAGCGAAAGCGAACTATCTCAACATCACGCAATTGAATGTAAAGTGATGGGGATGCAAATGGTCAATTCAGCAAATGTAAAGAATGCTGTCACTGGTCAAGTAGAACCAATGGTTGCAATTGTTGCCAATGTTCTCATTCCGATTGATCCACGAAAATTGAATACTGGATTGTTGACACCAGATGGAATGAGTACAGCATTTACAAAGGCTTGTCCTATTGCTCCAACATTAAGAGTTGTATTGAATGAAGAATATATGTGTCCTTCATACATTCCAAAGCCAGCAACAACTGAAAACATTGAAACCTTTTTGGGATCACAGCCAAAGGATGAAGAACCAAAAGAGTTTAACATTGATGATTTGTTTAAAGGATTTGAAGAATGAGCAAGGAAACATTGAGCGATAATCGCAAAGACGAAACCTATCCAATAATGAAATGTGGTGATTATAAGCAAAGACACATCACCGTTGTAACTGATGAAAAGCACATCAGAACTTTACGGATCACATCATCAGAATACACTCGGTTGTTGGAACGATCTGAGAAGGAATACAGAGCAAAAGGCGATACACTTTGGAATAGGCTTGCGTTGGCTTTTAAAATGCTGTTCTAAGCCATTTCAAGGGGTTTGCTAGGCTGTTAGGCTGTGGTACAATTACAAAAGGCTGGGGTTTCGATCCCAGCCTTTTAACGTATTCAGTGAATTGGATACTATTTCAATTCAGCCTTCATATCGTCAGTCAGTAATTCTCGCTTTTCCAATATGAATGCGATTGACTGTTTGATGTTTTCCGTATCTCGACCATAGACCAATCCATTCATTGTTACAGTAGTACGATACCACCAGTTGCTATATTGTTTCCAGCGAAGGATATAGCCAAGTACAGCACCAGTTTCAACATCGATCAATCTCATATCGTTTTCAGCATCGCTTTGTTTTCGTTGTATCTTGTATTTCATTGTTTTCCCCTTTTGTTGTTAGTCCATTGATGGATCGAAATTGATATATCCATCTACATTGTCTTGTAGGGTGACAAATCTTGCCACTCTCAATTCACTGTTAAAATCGTGAGTTGTGCCACGAAACACAAATGATTTTTCCCATTGGTTACGGACATTGATTGGTTGTCCGTTGGGTTTGCGTGGTTGGCATCGGTTAGCATTCCAAACAGGAAATGCCTTTGGTTCATCATTGTTGTTGTTTGGAATGAAATGGGATCGTAAAATCTCATAATCTTCAAACGATGTATTGAATACCAAGTTGTGACCACCAAACATCAATTCAACTGTTCGGTATCGTGATGCTTGAAAGACTGTCGCCCCAAAATGAGTAAATCCAACAATTCTGTCGGCTCGAACAGCCACTTGAATATGTCGAACCCTTGAATTGTCATTGGCACGATGCAAGGCATTGAACACCAGTGTTTGAGCATACTGGTTGCGTACCACCATCTTGCTGTCACTGGTGTTGCAAAAGTGATTGTAAAGGCTTTTCAAGCCAAAATCGTCAATGTGTAAGTACATTGACGATCCGTTGCTCAAATGCAATTCAATCTCGTTTGGGTGGTTATCCATATAGTATCGGCTTTGTTCCCGACCAAGACCAAATAAATCCATTATTCACCTTCCAACGCATCAAGACAGTAAGCATAGGCTAATTCTGATCGATCACCATTCATACATTGAATAATTTGGGATCGTTTAGCATCAGCATCAGCACAAGAACTGACATAGGTGATGAATGTGAAAGTGAGAATGACAGCGACTGCTATGTTTGTGAGTAGTTTCATTGGAATGCCCCATTGACTTAGGTTTTAGTTGTTTGTTTGTGTTATCCACATCAACATAGTAGCCTAGTAGTGTTGCATTGTCAACAGTAAAATACAAAATAAATCTCACTTAGACAGGATGCCAGCGATTTCCAACTCACGAAGGATCAAGTATTCATTGCCTTGTAAGGTAATTTCTTCACCCTTGTACTTGCCGAATACAACCTTGTCACCGACTTTGACTTGTGTTGCATTATCCCCTATTGCTCGGACTATTCCGATAGGTGGCTTTTCGCCAGTGGAAGGCAAAATCAATCCACTTGATGTTTTTTGTTCGTCATTCTCTCGTTCGATCAAAACGTAATCATCGGTTGGTTTAAAATTAACACTCATTGGTATTCCCCTTTGGTTAGAATGTTGTTGTTTTGGTTCAGTAGTAGTATAACTGACAGTAAATTGTGGTGCAAACGAAACCACCTTATCTCTCAATTGAAAATCCGTACCATTCAAGTACGGATTTCAGTTTGCGTTTCAATCGCTTTATCATTGATTGTCACTCGGCTATCTTTTTTTCAAGTTTGATCTGCTCAACTGTCTTTTTGTACAGATTGGTCAGTCTGATTGCATCTTCAATTTCTCTTTTTGATAGTGTTGTGCTGTATTTGCTCATTTTGGTTTCCCTTTGGTTTGGGTTGGTGTTGAATAAAGGTCTGTTTTCAATTTCTACATAGCGAATGATGCTCATACCCTGTGCAATTCTGTGAAAAGTTTCGGTATTGTACTCAAAACGAGTAACCATACCATCTTTGTAGTGTATTTGTATGCTTTTTGACACGATTTTCCCCTTTGAGATTTTGAAATTGTATGGGTTACCCTACACATAACACGATCTTTTTGAAAGAGCGATACGAAAATATACTATTTTCATACCTATACAGAATACGCAAAAAAGGGCGATATGGAATGAACATCACCGTATCGCCCTGTTGTAATTTTCAGTAAGTGGAAATTAGACTTTTTTGAGTGTAATTTGGAAACCACCATGTTTGGCTTTAACCAATTTATACTTTTCACCTTTAACAAGAATGTACAAATAATTGTAAGGGTCATAATTAGAAACAAAATACTGATATACTCTATAAGACCGATTGCTCTGATCTGTTATGAGTTTCATATCTGTTGGTATTTTTGTTCCAAACCCATACTGATCAGTCACTCGGTATATTCTCATTTCATCTTCGGGCAGTTCATCTTCGTAAATACTATCAATCATAATTTTCTTTTTCATATTCATCTCCTATGGTTATATTCATGATAACACAAAAGCCCCATTCACTTTGGGGCTTTTGTAATTGCGATCATTGAAACATCACCGTTCGCCCTTTTGTAATTTTTAGTGTTTGAGTTTCATTCAAACGTCATAGTTGTTCGCAAGGTATTTTTTCAATGCTGATTTAGCCTTTCTCATATCTGAATAAACATAAGGATCATTTTCATCATAGACTGATCGTTGTTCAAAAAGTATGTCGCCCACTGTAAAGTATTCATACTGATCTTGCATTATGTCATTCATTGAAAGCCCCTTTTTATTTAAGGTGGCTTTCATTGCTGGCAAGTAAAACACTCTGCCCCACGAACCAGCGATTTTAAAATACAGAGTTGTTTTGTTAGTATCATTTACAACTAACTTAATAGATTTTTGATAAGGTTCGCTAACATTGGGAATACTTGCTAAAAGGGGTTGCATTGAAAGACGACTTTTATACCCTTTGATAACTTTATTGTAATTAGTAGTGATGTAGTCTAAACTTACCCCATATCTATAATAACCTGTTCCCACTTTATTTCGTTTGCTTTTGTCAGAATAAAATGATGTTTCGCCTAATTGTTTTTGGTATGCTGTTGTTTTTTGATAGATTTTCATCACGTTCTCCTGTGGTTGTTTTCATTCTAACGCAAAAGCCCCATTCTGTTTGGGGCTTTTGCAACTGGCGATCACTCAATCGCCCTTTTGTAATTTCTAGTAAGTGGAAATTAAAGGGTTTTATCCCATTTCAACTGGAAAGGTTTTTAAAGAACGCATAGTTCCAGTTCTTTTAGGATCAAACTGAATGTATTGATGGTACTTTTCCCCATTTTTGTACCCAGATATAATAAAGTCTATATATTTCACATCGGGTTCGCTATCTATTAGTTGTGCCAACACTGCTTTCATTTTGGTCTGCCACGTTTTTCCATTTTTTGTCTTTTTTGTGAGAACCTTAATACTATCGT
The DNA here is from genome assembly GCA_965178085.1 of Alphaproteobacteria bacterium. GTDB lineage: Bacteria > Pseudomonadota > Alphaproteobacteria > CBCXTS01 > CBCXTS01 > CBCXTS01. The sequence continues at coordinate 12,083 of CBCXTS010000020.1, forward strand.
CATAATACTCTTTTCCATTTTTCTCATAAACGTAAGAACCAGTGATGTAAAGAACAGGATTGTCGGGTTTAACAAGGGTATTTCTAAAATGATTTGCTTTTTTGGACATTCTTTTAACTAAATCATTAATTAGTTGCCATTGCTTACTGTTTGGGTTCTTTTTTAATTTCCTATAATGTTTATTCATATCAATCTCCTATGGTTGTATTTTTTAATCTTCAAAATAACCCTTCTTTTTATACCAGTCATCCCTACCAACCAGTTTCGATCCTATATATGCAAAATCATCGTGTGACTTTCCTATGTGAAACAAATCAACAGAATGAAAGTATTTCATATGTTTAATAATACCTGTAATCTCTCTTTTGATTGCTGTGTGTCGCTCTTTTTTGGTTTTTCCATATGGTTCACACAATCGTAAATCCAATGATTGTCCACCACCAGCAAAGTTAAATCGAACGATGTATCTGTTTTCATCATCACCAATTGCCATATCAATTCTCCTACGTTTGTTTTCATTTTCATCATAACACAAAAGCCCCAAAGTGAATGGGGCTTTTGCCATTGCCGATCACTCAAATCATCTTATTCCGTTTCATCAATAACAACATCAATGGAATTGAGATAATACCGACACTTGCGTATATCCACCACTCAATCTTTTTTTTGGCTACCTTAAAGTTTGGATCATATTCAGTATCAAGTATCCAATCTCTTAGATACCGATTTGGATCACCTTCCATTCGCCATTGACCACCAAATGCATAGGTGTATTTCAATGCATCATCGTGGGATAGGTTGGGTTCTACTGTCAGTCGCCAGCCAGCCACAACTGTACCTGTACGATCTACACCCCAAGTACAGTGTACGAGTGTATCACCCTTTTGCAATAGGGCTTTGACTTGTTCCCAATCTTCATATGACAACGGTCTTGCACCCATATAGAAGGGATGGTATTCAAGTCCAAGTCTTTCAGCCCAAGTCGGTTCACAATCTTTTTACAGGGTACGGTTATGTCATTCTGATAAACCATACTATCTTTTGCAAGATTGATGATACGTTTGATCCCATATCTTTTCTTCAACATTGCAAGTTGTTTTTCACTTACGATCCTACCACTGCGATAGTTATTTTTACCTGTCATTGGTGCAAATCTATCGGGTTCTATGTTTTCATCCTTGTTGGGATTGCGAACAAAGTCTGTCGATGTGATCAAAAGGTTTTTCATAAAGTCATACTAACACAAAAGCCCCAAACAATTGTGGTCTGTTGCAATTACAGTGATCGCTATACAAATTGTCGCATAGTATTGTCTGTTGTGACAGAACAAGGCTTTGAAAACAGCCCCTACAAGCCATTTGAATGACTTGCGAGTATGCTGATCGCACTAAAAAACAAAAGCCCAAGACTGATGTGTCTTGGGCTTGTGTGTTGGGGGTCAAATTAGAATACCAGTTTTTCCAGCCATTTCATAACCTTCTCATCCCTTTCATCAATTTTGGTGGTCAACCATTTTTTCCAAATGGCTGGTTGGGGCATAACCCTTACCGATTGACCATCCAGCACATTCTGGATGCGTTGCATAGCCCCACATTCGTTTTGCCATTTCCATCTGTTTTAGATTGAAGGACAGATCGTGTGGTCTACGTTTTCCATTGATAACTGGAATGTGATCTTGATCGATGTGGCACAGTTCGTGTAGTATCGTTACAAGGCTTGCGGACTAAATCTGTCTTTGCAAGCATAATCTCAACCCTAGCACGATAGGCTCTACCTGTTGAATACTCTTTATAGGTGCTACGAGTAAAAGTGATAATACCAGTGTGGGTTACAGTTGCTTGTCGCATTTGGGTACTGGTTCTATCCCACAAGGCTTTTAATCTCTTGGGGTTATTCCAACCTGTCATTCGACACATTACTGATGCACCCAACATCACATTGTATGTTTTCCCATCTATGACGTATTCATAGCGACTGATTTTCATCCAATCTCTAATTGTCTTTCGGGGCTTTGATGATGCTTTGGCTTGACGTTCTGCTTTGGATTTTTTCCTTCCTTTTCCTTGCTGAAATGTCAGATGGTGAAACACGTTCAACCAGGTTTTCCTGTCTTTTCAGAACAAGGCAAGCAATAACGAACCACATCGTTCTTGCGTGGTCTTTGTAAACCTAATTTACCTACATTACATAGTGGGCATACCCACCGTTTCCGTTTTGATTTTCCCATTGGGTTCTCCAAATAGATTTGTTTTGTTAGTTAGTTAATTTTGGTATCGACTACCAATGTACACTTGTTAAATAGCGATGTAAAAGAGCATTGTGTCATAAGTGGCACTACTACAATATAACACATTGCAAATCTGTTGTCAAATTGTGATCGTTATTGTGTTTCGCCAAAATCGACCATATAGGCAAAAAGTGATAATTTAATTTGACAAAAAATCATATGCGTGATACTACTATGTATGCATTGATTGATATGCATTGCTCTTTGACATTCTAGCCAATCACCAGTCGCCACGATCCATAATGACGATGGGGAGCATCAACTGATTGATTGGACACACAGCAAACTACACTTATCCAAACAGGAAACTGATATGACCCTACAACAATTTTTAGACAATTATCACCTTGATACAACTGGTTCATACGATGAACGATATGATAATGCTGAATGCTTTGTTTGTGATGCACAAGAGCATCCGAGCATTACCGATAGCATTGAAAGCATTTATGCCTTCGCTGAAAGAGCATTCAATGTAGAATTGTAAAACCTAACCAGTTTGATCGACACTAAAAGCCCCTTATTTTACAGGGGCTTTTTTAGTTTTTTACTTGTGTTTGATTTTGTACCAATACAGCAAAAATCCTTCAATACTGGCTGATGCAACCAATGCATTCTGAACCAGTGACTTTTGATTTTTGTTTTCACCAAAAACAGCCAATGCTGTTCCAATCAATACTGATCTAGCCAAAAATGTTTGAACAATTTTTTTAGGTGACTTATCGCCATTGTAGTATTCAACAATAGCCTGTTGTGAAGGTGGTAAAGGCTTTTTGCGACCCCTTTGACGATTTAGATATGCATTACCATCATCATAGACCACAATGCTGTTCTCAGTTGGCATTTGGGCTTGTTCTTCAAGCCCAATGCATTGATCAAAAATAGCGACTAATTCTGTACTCATTCCCATTCCCCATCTAGGTATTCAATAATTTCATCAATATAGTCAAAGTGATTTAAAACCTGTTGCAAATCCTGTATGTGGTTGACGATTGGAACGATGCTGTCATATGCATCTTCTTCTTGTCCCTTCATTCTCAACGTATCTTTGTAGTTGTTGCAAATCGTCAAATATGATGGTTGGACTGTCTTGATGATCTTGATTGTCACCTTCACTTTCAATGGCAGTCAGTCTGTTGAGTAACCCAATTGTAATTGCATAATTTACAGTTTCAATTTCAGATTGATCAAGATCATCGAATGAGATTTGTTGAATGTTCGGAATAAAATCATTCAGATTGTATTCATTGATCAACAGGCTTTTATCTATGTCTGATACAACATCATCATCGTCAGCACTAGCCTTTCCAAGCACCCAACCAGCCAAAGCACCTACCAAGATAGCACCAGCACCGTATGTTGCTGTTTCCTTTACGTCAGTGGGCTTTGTGTCCATTTTAGGAACGCACTTGTTTTGGGGGTGCAAAATAAATCTCACCTTCTTTACACTTACTCACTGTCGCCACCATTGTTATCTTTATGTGCGTGTTTTGGACTAAACTTTTCAAATGATGAAAAGCCCATACCAGCCATAACCAAGTACATCATTCCCATCGAAAAAGTGTTGTTCCAGTGGAATGCTCATAAAAACATTCACCATAAAGGCAATGACGATACAAGCGAATGCGATCAATGTTACCAATCGCTTGCTTGAAATGTGTCCATCAAGACCCTTCAATGCTGAAATCATCCAATCCATATACCACCTGTAATTCTCTTTGATATAACTATATCATATTGAAAAGATTACAACTATCGGTGCGATCACTCTAAAACAAAAATGGGATGCTCAAAGGCATCCCATCAACCAACACAAAGGAGAGTATTGTTATTCAGCAGAATATAAATCCCAAAACTGTTTGAAGAACACTCTATCTTCTTCTGATAACGATTGTAATCCGTTGTTTCGGACAAGTTTTCGCAACAATTGGTATTTTTTCCATCATTTTTTTCTGGTTTTCAGTTTTGACTAGGCATTTTTGTTTCCTTTTGAAATAGTTTGTATGTCATAAGTGACAATACCAATATATGTCATATGCTGTTGCCTTGTCAAGTTTTTTATATCCAATAATCTTCACTATCACCTTCATCATCATCAAGTGTTTCCATTCTGTCGGCATTATGGGCTTGTAATTGTTTCACCCTTTGAGAACGATCAATTTTGGTGAAGGTGTAATTTTCTAAAATAGAACGAGATACAATGTTGATACCGATTAACACAAGTTCCAACTGGTATGCATCCATTGCTGTAAAATCTTCTTCTAGGTTGAACCCATAATTATGCCATTCCAAAGTCAAAATATGATTTTCGTCTTTGTCCAAAATAAACATCAATTCATTTCGACAAACTGACAAATACCCACGAGTTTCCAAATAGCCAATCATAATGTCGATGCACCATTCTTTATCAATCGCTCAAACCATTGGTGTCAGCACCTGTAAATGCATATTTTTTGCTGGTTTCCATTATCATATCCCCTTTTGCACTTATCTTTTGTGTTATATAATTTAATGTATTGTGAGAGAATATGAAAATCAAAAGACCAAGTTTGAAGAAAAACCATCGAGCAGTCGATCAAATCTAAAACGAACATGAGATCAGCAAAACGAGCCAAAGAGCAAACATAAAAATAGCAACAAGGAAAAGGCTAGAAGGGCAAGGATGGAAAAACGTATTCAAGCACTGAATACCGAAAAACCAAAGTTGCGTGACTTTCAAAAGGAAGGGGTTGAGTTTATTGAACAATCCGATTTTCGATGCCTATTGGCTGACAGTCAAGGCACTGGCAAAACTGTTCAAGCCCTTTACACTATCGGAAAAAACGCAGTTAAAGTTTGTCCAGTGTTGGTGATTTGCCCTTCATCAGTGGTTTGGAACTGGGAAAAAGAAGCCTTTAAATGGCTAAGACACAAACTTAGATGCCACGTTATTGAAGGAATGACTGACCCATTTCCAGTCCAATTACCACACATCACTGTTGTATCGTGGGATTTGTTGTGCCACCGAGTTGATGATCTTTGTCGGTATAAATGGGGTATGATTGTTGCTGATGAAATAACATTATGCAAAGAATGCTGATGCCAAAAGAACACAGGCAATTCATCGAATACTGGAAACATCACAAACTGAAAAAATACTAATTATGAGTGGAACACCACTTGTAAACAATGAAGAAGAATACCAAGCAGTCAAAGACATTGCTGGTGGTGATCCACCAATCTTGCGTAGGGTTTTAGAAGATGTAGCACCCGAATACCACCCAAAAAACGATTGTACCTTCCAGTCACAATGCCAACAGACTTGCAACAAGAATATGATCAAGCAGTATCAGAGTTTGGGGATTGGCTGGATGAATACCTAACACAAATATATGGCGATCCTACCCAAGTATCGGATCGCATTGAAGTACGATGAAGGCTGAAAATCTGATAAAGATTGGATACCTTAGAAGAATTGTTGCAAGGGGAAAGATACCATCAGCCTGTGCTTGGACTTACAATATGGTGAAAAGAAAAAGCAACCAGTTGTGGTCTTTGGGGAGCATCAAGACATTCTCGATCTTTATACAGAAGGATTGCGAAAACTAAAAATACCACTTGTTCGGCTTGATGGTAAAACTGGTCGATTGGAAAGACAGCAAGCCATTGATAATTTTCAGAATGGTAAAGTTGATGTGTTCTTAGGTTCTCGTAGTGCATTTGAAGGCATCACATTGGTTCGTGCTACCAATCTGATGTTCTTAGAGCGATTTTATACACCATCAGCAGAAGACAGGCAGAAGATCGCATCAGAAGGATTGGACAGACCAAACCAACGTACATTTGGTATCTGACAGCATCTGGAACAATTGATGAACGGATTGAACAGATTGTCGATAGGAAACGAAGGATTATTGCAAGGGTTGTAGGACAGCCCACAATCCAATCTGAACACCTTACAACCGTATTGGACAACTGGGATAGACTAAAACCCTTGAACAGCCTGTCAAAGCCCTTGAAAGTCGAACCAAGCATATCAGCACCAGTACCCAAGACACCACCACCCAAGTTTTTGCGTGGTGTGCTATTCAATGCTGAACATTGGTCTTTGCCACAAATCCAAAGAGCATTGCGTAAAAGGAAAAATCAGATCAAGAATGTTGAGATCAAAGGGGCATATACATTCATTCAGACAAAGCCAGCCGAAAACTTTATCAGATCAACAATCAAAAAGATCGAAATTGCGAATGAGTTTTTTATCGTAGTTGGAAAACCAGCAACCAATTCCAAAAGGGTTTCAAAACTATCGAAAATGAAAAAGCCCCAATGAAGGGGCTTTTTGTATTTGCATCATAAGCAACAGCAAGTGGAATGCGACCACCTTATTTCAATGCGTTCTGTATATCGCTTTTGACTTTTGTAAATGGTGTCACTGTAAAATAGTATTCAATGTGCTTATGTGATCTAACAGCAATTTCTGTCAATCCATCGCCACAATTATGAATGTGAATGATATGAGCGACCATTATCCATACCTTAGAAGAAGGGCTGTGTTCATAGTATGGTTTTTTCAGTATTTGTTCTAAAAATCTCAATCATAATTCACCCCCTTGATTGTATTCACCAGCCCAATACTCTACATCAGCGATAAAATCGTCTTTATCGTATTCTTCATTGAACACATTGATCACTACATCAAAAACCTTGTTTGGTTCAACTGTGATGATCTCGGTATCGTCATAATCCCATATTGTCTTGCACGATTGACAACAATGTCGATGGATCAACATCAAAATCAAACTCAAATCGGTGGGTATGCTTTGTTGCACCAACCACCTTGATACCAAGCATCATAGCAATTCTAGTTGGTACTACCCGACCATCATTGCAACCATCACAACAGCGACCATCAGCCACTGGCTGGGCATTATGCCCCCAGCCAGTGTATGTTCTTCTACAAATAATACATTGTTTCATTGTTCATCCCCTTCATCATTGTTGTAAAACTCATAGCAAGGTACACACGTTGCTTGCAATGGCGATAATGTGTGGATTTTGTGCAACCCTTCACCATCTGTTCTGAATCCAAACCAGTGAAACCAACTGGCTCGATCAGTTTTTGCAGGCATTCGACCAGTTGTACTCATAAGTGTTTCGCAATGTTCGCATACCCCTACCTTCACCTTGCAATAGGGTGGTTTTTTAAATCCAGCTTTTGCCAGTCAAGCCTAGAAGGGTAGGCAACATTGGCATTGCCAAACTCTTGTGTCATACTCTCAATGTGAGCATCCATTTGTTCTTCTGTATATCTCATTTTTGTTTTTCCTTGTTTTAGTTTGGTTGTCATAAGTGACACTACCACCATAACACAATGCAAAACGAACAAGCAAGGACAAATCAGATAATTATTTTCACATATAGTAAAACTTAATTGCTGTATTCGGCTTTTGTTTCCTATCGCTCGTAGCAACAGCAACACCTTCATTTGATCACCATACTGGAAAAAATAGCCATTGTAGGTGGAATGGTTATCAGTCTGTTGGAATGGTGTGCTGATTTGCTTTGGGATTGGTTTTGTTCCAATCCCAAAAAACCACAATAAATTGTTGAAAAAATGCATTGTATATCTCATTGAATAGTCAAATTGGTTGCCAATTTAACCCATCAATGAACAAAGATCAATGACAATCACAAGGATTGCAATTGCAAACAAGAGCATACTAAACAAGCATCTTTTACATTCTCAATTCTAATTGGATGTTCTTTGCCAGCATAGTCCAAAAAAAGAACAAATCCCCTTTCAATTCGACTGAACTCACCAGTGAAATTATCACCATCAACTAAGTTTATGCTGTATGAATAACCCTTTTTAAAATCTTTAATCGACATTGCTTTTTCCTTCTTTGCTATCGGCATACTTTACACCCATTATTGTACCAATAATTGAAAATGAGTTGGTAAGCAAGATACCAAATAGGTTCGACCAAGTGTTGCCGATCAAAGTGGTTTCAGTGCTGTTTGTAGCCATTGAATACAAATACATACCAGTCACTACTATCCCAACCCCAACAATCACCCACAAGGCAATTTTGACAATCTCACTGATCAATTCTGTTTGGGATCGCTTTTGCAATATAGACAAGTCATTCAAAGCATTGTTTTGGCTTGTTCGGCTTTTTCCAATGCGACCTTCAACTGATCCATCAAAGCATCGTTTTCGTTTTGCTTTTCAGTCAATTCCTTGTTCTTGTCTTGCAATTCCTTTGTAATTTGCAATCGCTTTTTACGATTTTCAGCATCCTTTGATTGAGCAGTTTCCAAATACTCTTTGAATGTTGGATTGGCTGGGTTCATCACTTTGATGATGTTCCCTTCCAACATTACACCTTTGCTTTGTCCATATTGGATAAACTGTTCTTCTATATCTTCGGTTAAAGTAATCATTTATACACTGTGAATGGTTGGGTTCTATCTTGATAACTGGAAAAGTCTTTATGAAACTGTTCCAATCTCGGTTCTATATCATCGCTTTTAACAATCCAAAACATTGCACCAATGGCTTTGGCTTGTTCAATCTCAATCTCGTCCACAAGACGATGATATGATGCCAATGACAACACCATTCCCATACTGTTCATTTACTCTACGGATCAACTCAATACCATTGAATGACGAACCAATGACATTCAAATCTACAAATACACAACTCGGTTTGTCCAGTGGATTGTTTTGCCAGTCTTGAAAATGTGTTTCAGCATCATCGGTTGAATATACCATTTGCATAGACAAAGATATATCCAGCAATGAACAAGCATCTTCAAACACTATATGAAACAAATCTTCATCATCAACCAAAAAAATACTATCAATCATCCTACTTTTATCCTTATCAAAGTTCCAATTTCTTGCTGTTCAACTTTGAGTTTAAAATCGTGTTTCTGTCAAAATTGCCATACAGATATGCAAGCCTAAACCACTACCAGTTTCCTTTTGACCTTTTTTCCTTGTGTATGGTCTTGAATACTCGTCAAACTCTTGTTGCGACATTCCCCTACCATTGTCCATTATACCAATTTCCATATCGTCAATTTGATATATGCGTATCTCTTTTTTACTTGGTGGATTGTTGTTGTAAGTCAATCCGTTGCGAACTAAATTATCAATGGCTGTACAAATTAGTGACCGATTTGCCCTTATACTAGGCAAATCGTCAATCGTGATCTGTTTATAAGTATGCTGTCAATGACAAGAATTGATCCAATGCATCCTTCAAATCAAATTGTTCTGTTTCCAGTACAGCACTCTCTCTCACAAGATTGGTGAAGGCATAAACCCCTTGATAGACTTTTTGTGTATGTACCAATCCGTTTTCAAGCAATTTCATCGCACCACCTAGTCTGTATTTACTGATAATTTCGGGTGGCAATTTCTTCTTTAAACTGGCAAGACCTCTCGGTAAATAGGTGTTTATACCACTATGCATATCGTGTCTGATGATTTTCGATGCATATTCAAGGAACATATTTTTATGAAACAATTCTTCTTTTGCTTTGGCTTTGTCCAAAATTACTTGATTGATTGAAAACGATTTTTTCAACCAATTATCATATGCAAGATTTTGACTTGGCATAAAGATACCATACCGATAATGTGTCGGCATTTTCTCGCCATTCTCATTTTCAGTAAAGATTTGAGTTTTAAAAATCTCCTTCACATACAAATTGGGATAGTTGGTTTCAAATATGCTGGGATTGGGTTTTGACCCATCATCCGAAAAATAAAATCTCGGACAACCATCCAATTCTATAAATGAGTTTGGATTGTTGAAATCTCGTGGCGACCAACAGATGCTATACCATATCCCATCATTCATCACTCAATCTCGTGTAGGAAATAGACCATTCACGCAAATGACATATCTCAAATTAGGCAAAGGGGCTGTGAGTATAGGTAAATTGAATGTAGTGGTAGTATCACCACCAAAGTTTGCACCAATCAACGCATACAATGGCTCGTGGTGTTCAATTGACAATGTTCTACCATCACATTCCATATAGTTTGCCATATCAAAAGAATGACAAACCAATTTGATCTCGCCAATTATTCCTTCCATTATTCTTCAACCCATTCTTCAATAAAACTCTCACCAGTAATTTCTTCAAGCCTACGGATCATTCGTTCCATATTGATGCGTACCACTTTGCCAGTTTTCATATTCCTTGAAAAATAATGCCACTCGTTATCTTCATTGTGTGGTGAGATTTGTGTCACATTTCCCCGACTATCTTGTACAAAAACTTCATCAGTTTCATTGGCTGTTTTTGTATATATATAGCCAAAACCTTCTTGGGGCTGTTGGATCACCACCATTGTTAGCCATAGACACAACTTGGAAATTACCATTGATCGAGAACACATTTGAATAGACATTTGTGTTTGGATCACCAATGTTGAATGTGTTGTCAGAACTTGGAACAATGTCCATAGTTTCCAAGCCAGTTTCACAAATCAATCGATCCACCCGATCCAGCAGTTGTGATCTTTGTTGTACCACTTTCATTGATGAAACCAGTAATTCGTACATTTGCCATACATCACCTTATCTATAAATTAAAATAGGGGTAGGGGTTGAAAAACACCCTACCCCCATTAAACAACATAAACTGAATAAAGAATTATCCAATTTCCATCATAAACTGTGGAGCAACGATGATTTCAGTTGAAGATCGAGCATAACCAATCTGATATACAATGTTTCCAGTTGATGATGGTGCAGTTGCTGTCAATGCACCAGCAGTTGTAGAAAGATAGTATTTAGTACCAGCAGTCAAACCACTTACTGATCCATTATTACCGATTTGTTGGATAGAGATTGTACCACTGTCATTAAGAATACAGATACCAATCACATTTGCTGTACTCGCACTGGTAGCATTGGCTTGGATCGCTTGACCACTACCATTGATAGCAACAACATCACCAGCACCCAACGCACCACTTGATCCATCGCCCAATACAGTTACATCTTGTTTTTGGTTCAAGTTATCGTCTACATAAGACTTTACAGCCAACTGAGTAGCCAAATTGCTATCTGATGATGAACCACCACCCAATGTAGTGTCAGTATCAATCGCAGTCACAACTTGACCACTTTGGATTGCTAAAGATGCACCAAGATCGACAGCATTATCAAGAGAGATAGTGATTGTCTGTCCAGTTGCACTTGTTGTTAAGTTTGTACCAGTATCAACAGTTAATGATTGAGTAGCAAGATTGACCGTTCCTGTGCCACTATCACCTGCAATGTTCAAGTCTTGATCAACACTTGGGATTTGACCATCAACATAGGTTTTGATTGCTAATTGGGTAGCCAATGCACTATCGGTTGCACTAGCGAATGTATCGTCAGTATCAATCTCTGTAACAACTTGACCAGCCAAACCGAACTTAAAACCACCACTTGATGATGCTTGCAAGTTTTGGCTTGCAATGATCGATGATGGGGCAATTTCCAATACAGGACTACCAGCAATTTTACAGAAGATGTTGTTGTCAGCATCAATGTCGATGTTTGCTTGACCAGCACCAATGTTGTTTGCTTGGATTTGAAGGGTTTTATTTGTCGCGTCATTTGCATCCATTTTCAAGAACAATGCATCATCACTATCCAATGTCAATTGACCAACTGATGAAACAGTCACGTTACCACTTGTCAGTGTTTCCAATGAAAGGTTAGCACCTGTAACAGATACATTCGATGCACTTGTACCATCAATCGAGATTGCAGTACCATCAATAGTAACACCACCTGTCGCATTTAGATCAATGTTTTCAGCAGATGTTGCAATGATAGCACCAGCAGTTGTTGTGGATAAAGTCAAGTCACCACTTGTGAATGTTCCGATCTCTAAAGCACCTGTGGTTACAAGGATTTTAGAGTCTATTCCCCCAGCAATGTCAAAACCACCGTTTGCCCCAGCATCAAGTGAAATTGCATCATTACCAGTACCAGCCACATTTTGAAGAATGATACTTGCATCGTTTGCACCAGCCATTTGAATAGTAAGATCATCACCATCGGCAACTGATGTTTTCTTCAAAACTTGTGCAGAACCAGTTGCTTTTCCAAAGTCAATGTCACTGTTCAAATCCAAAGCATTGTCTTTGATTTCAGCAATGGTATTGCTATTAACAATCATTTGAATAGAACCACTTGCCCCAGTTTCAGACAATACAATGTCACCACCACTGTTGCCACTTGTTTGAACAGCAAAAGCACCAAGAGCAGTTGAAACACCAGCAGAAAAGTCACCACCATCCATTGTAAAGTTAGATGCACTTGTGCCACCAAGAACAACATTTCCACCATCAACGGTAAAGTTACCAGCAGTCAAAGTGAATGCAATGTCATTACTACCAGATGTGGTGATAGCACCATCAACATTGTATGCCTGTTGTAAAGACGATGCCCCAACACTTGAACCAACTTGCTGATATGAACCATTGGTTGTAAAGTCTGATTTGGTAGCATTGGCTTGAAAGATTTCCAACAATGTACCTTTTGCAAATGCTGAACCACTACCATCATTGAAATTGGCACTACCATCAGCAACGACTTGAGCATAAAGATCAACCTTGAATACTCTGGCATCAGCATCTTCTGTTGCAACAGTGGTCAATTGGTTTTGAGAGAATGGTAAAGAACCCGATACAGCAGTACCACCGACACCTTCAAGAGTGATTGTTGTACCACTTGCACTTGCTACGGTGTAGAAACCATCATTCGATCCTTGATCACTGTTGATGAATACCAAAACATCGCCAGCAGTAAAGTTTGTTGTAGCCGATACTGTGATTGTTGGTGCAGACGTTGCAATAACACCAGCAGTACAGGCAGTAACGGTTTCAGCAGTAAAACCACTGTTTCGGTTCATTTGAAGGGCATACCCACCAGCCTGTGATGTTGTTGATTGATTACCGACACCCAAATCAATAACAGGGTCTTGGACAACCAAATTGATTTCACCCCTTGAAACAATGTCACCAACAACTGTTAAGTCACCACCAACACTGGCATCGCCTGTTGTTGTCAAAGTTGTTGTTTCAGTATCACCAGTAACAACAACACCATCTGTTGCGTTAATTTGAGCATCAAAAGCGATTTCATCACTTGATGTTGCTGTACGGATTTTTCCACTTGTACTGTCAAACCCTATACCTTTATATGTAGCCATAAAAAATCTCCTTACGGATTGTTGAAATTAAATCGTATTCATTCTCTTTTATGATACTCGGTTGTTAATAAAGATCAAGTGTAGCGATCACTCTATCTACCATCGACAAGCACAATATATTGTGATATATTTTTTTAAAGATAGGAGCATAAAATGTCAATGAAAACAACTTTGCAAATGGGGCTAGGTGAAGCGATCCAGCGACTGAATATACTACATTCCAAGAAGGGTAGGGGTATTGCAAACACTGATGAAAGGACTGAACATCAACTGATTTTAGATGCACTCAATCAAACCAAATTGGATTTGGGTTTTGATTGTAATGGTGATGGTATTCCCGACACCATTGAAATCTTTGCCAAATCAGCAAAAACCAGTTGTTGTCGAATTATTGATACTGGTTCGGAAAGGCGAAAGACTACACCACAAAGAAGAAGGGGATAGAATGTTGTTTTTACTCTTATGTGCGTATGCAATCACATTCGGAATACAGCACAAAGTTTCATTCCTACACAACAAATCTCAATTCACTGACAAATTGATTGCTTGTACATATTGCACTGGTTTCCATAGTGGGTACATCACATATCTGATTGATAAGGCTGGACTATGGCTACAAGATGGAAAATTAGAACTCAATGTTTGCGAATTGGTATTGTTTGCATTTGCATCGTCAATGTTCTCATATATGATCGATACTTTGGTTCGTCTGATGGAAAAGTATGCTGAATAAGCATAAAAGGGCATTGTAGCCCTTTTATGTCATTAAAAGCCCTTCCACTTGTTCATAATGGCTTGTGACAATGCACTGGCTACCAAGACACCAACATCAGCACTAAAATCTTCTATGTCCATTCCTTTGGATGCCAATGATGTAATTTCTCTTAAATCGTTTTCTGAAATTGAACAAGTGACTGAAATAGAACCACTGGCATTGTTCCTTGCTGTCACCTTTGCAACTCGTTCAACAAAGGGGTCAACATCATCATATTCCCCTTGTATTTCATCGTCTAAGCCTTGAACAAAGTCTTGTGCCATATTGCCAGCAAAACCTTTTACAGCACCCCACAATGGGCTGTTGAAAAAATCATCAAACCCTTGCCTTGCTTGGGATTGCATTTGGTCTGTATTCTGTTGATGATGGGTGTTTTGGGCTTGTTGATAGGTTGAACCACCACTGTAAAACGATTGTCGCTCAAAATCGTACTGTTGTCGCTTTTGTGGGTCGCTCAATACACTGTATGCATCGCTAATTTCCCTAAATCGTTCTTGTGCATATGGGCTGTTGTTCCTATCGGGATGAAATTGTTTAGCCAATCGCCTGTATTGTCCTTTAATTTCATCAAAAGTCGCATTCGTTGCCAAATCCATATCTCTATAATAATCACGCATTATCGCCTTCCTTTGGATCAACAATTTTCACGATGCAAGGTTTTTCCCCGAAAGCAAACATTGCATTGCACATAATCACATTCCAGCCTTCTTCTTCTTTGGCTACAATTTTAAACTGCTTGCAACCATCTGCATATCCACCAGCAATTGCCATAGGTAGACAAAAATCTTCTGTCATTTTATCGGCTAGATAATCAAACTCTTTCAAAGCATCATCATAATTGTCATACAGTTTTCCAATACTTTTCATTCTCTCGAAATAAACAGCCCATCTAGCCATTTCACCAGCCATTATTTGATCATTCAAACTCATAATTAGTGTCCTACTTTTGCACATCGATCACAACGGAAGGGTTTGTTGATTGGTGTATCACAATCAAAGCATCGCCATTGCCACATTCCTGTATATTTGATTTTTTTGCTCATACATCACTCTCAATTTCATTGCCCCAACTATCCCAACCATCGACTTTTTCCCTTGCAAAAAGTTCAATCCTGTTGTGAGTTGGAAACATTTGTACTATTCGTTCCCTAATTTCATTGGGCTTTGCTGAATGGCGACCACGCAATTCAGATACGAATTGTCGAACATTCCTTGCACCACGATTTGCTGGTATTTTACCCCTTTTGCCAACTATACAAATCTCGCATTGGCTCATTGTATAAAATCCGGGATTTACCCTTTGCTTATCCCAAACAAAGGCTATTGTTGCATACTTAAAGCCCCAACCCTTCATCAGATCAATCGCTTGATCCAAGTGTGGGCTACTTGACCACATAAACAGCAAACAGTTGGTATCAGCCAATTTGTCAATCATTGGTTTTAGGGTTTTCAATTCTTTTAATGTCATTGTTGGATAGTGTTTGACTGCTCCACCAGTATCCTTGCCACCCTTGCCATTGTGTTGTGTCTGACCCTTGTAATCCCAACAAGGGTCAGCATAGATAATCTCATATTTTTCACTCATTCCCATCCCCTTTCATAGTAATGATTTGATTAAAATTAGTATAAAAACCACCAATGTAGCAACGTGAGCAAGTTTATGTCGATCAATCGTTTTGTCCATCAACTTTAATTTACCTTCCATCGCACCACCAATAAAGTATAAAGACAGACATTCAATTCTATCCGATGCTGGATGGGTATTCACTGGATTAAAGTGGTAGATATATTCCACTCTATCAACAACTTTTGAAATAGCACTGAATGCATCAATCTTATCTTCCAAAAATTGCTTGATTATCTCCCTTACTTGATGATCTGATCTAAGTATCTCATTCACTCGATCTTCAATTTGTTCAATCTCTACAATATGCATCCCATTGCCATTTTTGGGGTAAAGAATTGTATTCCCATTCTGAAATCTCAATAGTTCCATCGTGTGAGTATTTATCATCACGTTCTGCTTTTCGTAACGATGCTGTAATTCGACTAAGCACCCAATATAGTGGACAATGCTGACCACTATGATTGAGTTTTAGATAGTCAATCAATTTTTCCGTAATTTTTATCTTTATAGTCTTTTCTGTCATTTATCTTTATCCTTGTCGAATAGATCAATCGCATCCATCAGATCATCGGCTGTTGGGTGCAAGTATCGTGATGTAGTTGTAATTTGTGAATGCCCCCAACAAGGCTTGTAGTGTTTTCAAATCCACACCACTACGATTTACCCTTGTTGCGAATGTATGTCTTAGAATGTGTGGTGAAAGACCCTTCAATATGGGTCTTTCAGATGCAATTCGTCTTGTATATTTGCGAACAAGATATGGTTTAACTGGTGTTCCAATTGATGTTTTCAAAGATACCACCACCCATCATTCCAGTTCCATCTTCATACATATAGCCATTGGTTATCAGATACGTTCGCAAGATTTTCCAAGCATTGTTGGACAATGGCACAATACGTTCCTTGTCGCCTTTACCACGAAACTTTAAAATATATCTTTTACCAACTGGGTGTATGTTTTCAGATTGTAAACTGCAAATCTCGGCAATACGCATTCCAGTCAAAGGCAATAATCGCAAAATGGTTCTGATTGGATCACGCATTTGAAGGCAAGCATCCATATATTCATCGTATTGATCATTGGTCAAACCTTCTCGTTGTTTTCCAGCCCTACCTTTGAGTTTTGGCAACATACGATCAGCATCTTCATCATCAACATTGTGTTCAAAAACCAAAATATGTTTTGCCATTGCTCTTTTGGGTAGCAACGTGCCAATAGGCTGTCGCTTTGCAATTTCGCCTTTAAGCCAATCTACAACACTTTGGGGTGATGATGTGTCCACATTGGCATAAACTCGCTCATAGACCCCCCTTGTGCTTTGCATTAAACCCTTTTGTTTGAGATACTTGTCAATCATTGTTTAAATCCATTGTCAATCATATCTGGGCTGGGTTCGCAATAACCAGTACGGATCAAATGCATTGCTGTTCTCCCAAACCAACCTTGTAAATGCCAGCATTCGCCAGTATTGATCAAATGTTGCCAAGCCTTCAATTGCTGTTCTTCTGTACATTGTTTTATGTACCAACCTTCGGCAATTGCAACAGCATTGCATTCAATTTCATTGTCAGTCATATGCCAATCCAATTGAATTGGTTCTTCATTTTCAACTGCATCCAATAAAGCATCAGCAATACAATCAATGTTTTCATCAGTCAAATTGCCTGTGGCTACCATTTCATCAATACAGTTGTCAGTTAGTTTGGGGTTTGTCATTTTCAATCCTATTGGTGTAAGTGTGAAGGTCTAGGGTGTTGTCCATATTCAAGTGTTTGAATGTCTTGATCGTCATAATAGATACGATCTCCCCAAACTTTTTCGGCTAGATCATCAGTTTCCTGTTCTGTATGTTGATCTTTGCCATTAAAAAAATGCAATGCGTGTGCTATTTCGTGTCGCATAATTGCTCGTACAGTTGGTATTCTTGCTCTATACATTTTTTTGGAAAATACAATTGTGTATTCACCATCATCATTGATGTATGTATATGCATAATCTCGATCTTTTGGAAACTCGTTTTCCAATCCTTCTCGAATATGAAGAACCAACCTGTTTGGCTGTATTTGGCTGTTCAATACAGCCAAATCTTTTTCAACCAATCTCAACAATTGTTTGTATTGGTATGCGTTTCTCATAGTTTATCTACCAGTTCTTGTAGTCGATCCAAGTCCTGTGATCGTTGTGGTTTTGCATCCCCATTCAACCATCTGTATAATGTTCGTTTGTCTATTCCGTTTCCCAATAATTGTGCGATTTGTGGAATGGACAGCCCTTTGTTTTTCAAACAAGTCAACAATCGTCTTGCTCGTTCGGATCGTTGATCCAGTTCTATTTCCTTATTCATCAGTCACCACCTTTGTATCATCATCAATTTTAAATCGTGTTAATTGTTTAATTTGTCCATCAGCCACGAAATAAAGTGGCTGTGCATTAAGGAATGCCATTTGTACAAACTTGTATGCAAAATCATCCATATATCTGCCAATCAGAATGAAACCATTATACCGTTCATTCCCTTCTAAGTCATATCCCAATACACAATCTCGCACCCAAGATTGATGGTTTGATGTGAAATGCAACTTTTTATCTTCCGATGCTGACTGGGATTGGATACCTTTTTCATTCAATACATTTTTCAATATATTGATGTGATCTTCATTTTCATTATCTCGATGAATTATTAAAACTTTCATAGTCTATTCTCTGTCAAGTGTCTTTACTATCATAACTGATTTTGGTTCAGTTGCCTTTTCAACAAACCAATCCCTAATTTCCAATTGAGTGATTAAATTATCATCAGACCACAATCCACTTTGAGTTGCACTGTCTAAAATCAATTTTGCCAAATTATCTACATCGGGTTTGGTTGTTTTTGGAATTGGTTCTGATGGGTCTTTTTTACGCATCAATCGTTTGGGTCTTGAATGGTAAAAATCCAATTCAACACGAATTGGTTCATTCTCAATCATAGGAAGGCTATTTTGGCTGATGTGCTGTTTTATCAACACAATTCGTCTGCTCATAGCATTGCGTGTTTTGGAAGGCTTGTAGGCTATTTTTCGCCTTGCATCAAACCTTGTACGTTCTGTTGCGATTGGGTTGCCCCAAATTGTTATTGTGCAAAATGTTTTCCACATAGTCTTACCCCAAAATTGAACATAGCCAGCAACAGGGGCTGGCTATGCAATACGATGCGATTTGTAAACGGTTGACTTAGAACCCTACGTCACCAATTCCACCAATCAATGAGTTAAGGTCTTTGTTTGACTTGGGTGGTGCTGTTACAGCGATTTTTGGCGATGCCGATTTGGTTGCGTTGTCACCAGTTGGCAAAGTGGTTTTCGACTTGTTCTGTTGAGTTGAAACACCACGTTCCTTCAAAGTAGTAAAATCTTCTTCTGACTTGATGAAACGTACTTTGTCATACTGACCACCGTTGTCGGACTTGTGAGTGTATTGAATGAAACACTGGCGACCAACATAGACTGTATCGTCATAAGAAGGCATATCCATAATTTCATCCATATTGTAGCCACAAGACAACAGACTATCTAACCACAAACGAGCAATCCAGTCATTGGCATCTTTTGGTGTGTTCATTGAGTGTAAGCAAGTAGCATTTTCAAAGTCACCTTCGACTACCTTGAATACCCACATACCACGTTTGTATCCAGCAATTTCACCAGCATCATAGATAGGATTTTTACCTTCCATTTTGGTGATTTCGACTTTATACACACCAGTTTGTAGTTCTTTTTGTACAGATTGAGTAGGCTTTACATTGCCCAAATTGATTGTCATTTTAAAAGACATTGGATTTATTCTCCATTAAGGTTTTAGTTAATTTGTGCTAGGCACGTTTTGATAGTAGCATCACCCAAGACAAGTGTCAATGGATAATGCCACTTTTGTTGAAAATAATTAAAACTTGATCGCATTCCAACGGTTCGCTTTTGCTTTTCGCAAGATTGATCGATCCAATGCATCACGAACAGTCCAATAAGCAAGATGGGGATTGTCGGGCAATTTTTCAAGCAATTGTCCATACATTTCCTTTGCAATTTTTCGACCTTGTTCATCAATCATCAGACTAAGATTTTCGACTTTTTCTTCTTGCCAATCAACAAGTCTAGGCACATCGTATCCATTCAATCTAAGGATTTCAGCAAGGTTCATAGGTGCTGGACTAGGTGTTCCACCATCACGATCCTTCCCAACCCATTCTACACTACTGTCAGCATAATAAGCATAGGGGTGTGGCTTGTGTTGTCTATATACATCACCACGCAACACCAAATCACACATCGCTGGAATGTTTTCACCATAATCAGAAGGCAATTTAGGGCATCCACGTTTCAATGATCCATCTTCCAATGTTGTAGGCATAGCCAACCAACAATTCAATGCGACTGTGATGTTGCTCTCTCTTGCTATTCTTCTGAACCGAAAAATCTCGTCACGCAATTTTCCATATACTGTCCAACCAGTGTATTTTTCTTGCATTTTAGACAAAGATGCCTCGACCATATAGGAAAAATCATCAATAACGATTGCATCGCCTTCAATCTTTCCATCAGCCATTTGCTGTACAGTTTGTGTTGCTTGCTCAACTGTATGCAATTGGATTTCTCTTGGTTGGTATCCACAAGTGGAAACAATGCTTTTTGTCGCACCAGCACTGGCGACAAAAAGAGCATTTGGAAACGCAAAGCCCATATCTGTTGTTTTTCCGATGCCCGAATTACCATATACACATATGAACGGTGGAATAGTTTGTTTTTTAGTAGTCATTGGTATATCTCCATTTTTGACTTGTTTTAGTTAGGTTTGTTTGATGAAAAGCACTTGTCATAATGATCACAAGCACCATATTTGTGCATACACGAAAACTCGGTTTGCACTCGTGGAAAATGTTTTAAATCTTTGTCTTGATAATGTTCAATCAATTTGCGATAAAACAAAATTGATGGGGCGAATGCATCAATATGAGATTGACTACGTTTCACTTTGGTCTGCAAAAACTTTACGGTTGGTGTCTTTGCTCTAAATCCACCATGTTGCAAATAATTGATGATAAGACCACCAAATTGCTCTTTCCACAGGTTTTCACCCAATACTTGATAAGCGATAAACTGACCACTGCTTTGATAGCCTTTGGTAGTATTCTCTTGAATGTATGATGATGTTTTGTGGTCAACAAAGTATATCAATCCACTCGTCTTGGATTGAACCACCAAATCGGCTCTCAAAGTGAGATCATAGCCTTCAATCGTGATTGTGAATATATCTTCAACATTCAACACAATTAGGTCTTTTTCCCAAAACAGCGATTGTTCGTCTTTTGTGTATTTTTCATATACATCAAGAACCTTATCCATCTGTTCTTCCCACAATGCACCTTCTTCCTTTGCTTGCTGTTTCATAGCATCAATAGGGGCAAATAATTCGTGTTCTTCATTGCGTTGTTCAGCACCCATAATTGCAAATCTATGTGCCATTCCAGTGTGCAACAATGAACCTACAATCAATGATGGACTGACTGTTCTTTTGTGTTCATCCGAAATGTAACTATGATAATACTTAGTAGGGCATTGCATAAATGCTTGAATGCGATGCCAGCCAAATGGACTTTGACCAGCATTTAGTAATTGTGGCATTGGTAATTCCTTTGCTTGGTTGTTTTAGTTTTAGTTTGTTCAATAAGTATATACTTATATCTTTGTGATTGAAATTGTGCTGGACAGTTTTTGTCCGATCTTTAAAAAATCTTCATCAATCCATCTTCATTGTTGTATCTCACATCAACCATTTGCCAGTTGATGCAATTGAACCAGCCTTCAATGTACTTTTTGCGATTGGTCGCATAATCGCAAAAATATGCGTGTTCCCATAGATCACATACAAGCAAGGGAACGATACCATTCACAAAATTAGGTATTCCAGCATTGCTTGTTGTGGTGTTGACCAATTTTCCATTCTCTTTGACCAGCCAAATCCAACCACTACCAAATTGTGATTGGGCTTTGCTGATAAAGTCATTTTTCCAATTTTGAATTGATCCAAAGTCTTTGATGATGTGGTTCAAAACTTTTTCAGATGGAAGGTTCAATGCTTTTGGTGGTTTCATTGAGAACCACCAAAAAGTGTGATTGAAATGTTGTGCTGACATTTCAAACAATTTCCCTTTTGATTGACTAACCAACATAGCCAATGACATTTGTTGATATGTTGGCTTTGTAGATAGCAATTCATTGGTTTTGTCAACATACCCACGATGATTGCGTTCATAGTGGGTTTTCATTGTCCATTCACTGATATACGGTTGCATATCAGTGAATGAATAAGGCAATTTTGGTAAGTCAAAAGGGTATTGTAGTCGCATTATTGTACTCGTTCAAAAACTCGATTTTTCGTATTCTCAACAGGATGTTCGTTGATGTATCCTTCTAATAATAGCCCTTCAATCAGTTCAACAACAGTCCGTTTTCGCATTTTAGTGATCTTCAAAATGTCACCTAATGATACTACATCACCATAGAACGGAAAACAAGACATAATTTTTCGTCTAAACAATGCATCGGGATGCTCTGCCAATCGTTCAGCCAATGATGTGACAGATTGTAAATGCAATTCGGCAACTTGGACAGCAAAATTAAGGTGATCCACATCAATGTGCCAATCTTCACCAGTTCTAGCCAATCCAGTATCCCAAGCCAAAATCATTGCCACTCTCATAGCAATGCTTGGGCATCTTGTTGCTGTACCACTGATTATATCGGGCAACTCTCTTGCTTGAAGGCTATGATACCATTCCTTCCATAAAGCCTTTGCACTATCGTCTAAGCCCATACAAATGCTGTTGTACTGGTGTTCCATTCGTTCTTGCAACGTACCAGCCAACCAGTCACGCATTTGCTTAATTTCAAGTGTTTCGTTTGGGGGAAATGCCATTGTTCTTTCACGTTTGGCATACATAAGCAACCATCGACCCATAAAACCACCCGACCAATCGTGTCCAGTTGTAAACTGTTCAAGATATGGCAATGAACACGCACCAATGATGCTCAATCGTGGGTTTTCAGCACGAATAATGTTGTCACCAGCCTTTCGCCTTGAAATGTTTTTTCCATCCCACAAATTGGTCATAGTAGTCTTTACACTTTCCATATAGCCACCTTTGGCTTGGGATAGGAATTGTCCAAACTCACTATACAGAATGCATTGTTTGTTACTCTCACTCAAACTATCAACCAATCCTTCTGCTGATGCTGGTTGATCGCCAATCAATTCGTAATTTGCTTTATCTAGTATTTCTTCACCAAGACCCAATGCTGTTGATTTTTGATCTTCACCCGATCTACCAGCGAGCAACGCATACAAATTGGTTGGCATCAATCCGAAAAATCGCATTGTGTAATTGGTAGGACAACTCATAGCCATAACAGTCAATCCAACACCTAAGTGGTATGCCAATGGTGATGTGGTTTGACTTGCACAGTAAGTCACATATTGAGTAATCCAAGTGTCGCTAGGCATAATGCCAACAACCTGTTTTTCCTTGATCATAATGATCTCCTTTTGGGGTTTTAGTTAATTTGCATTTTAGTTATACGATGTTCGACTTGTCTTGTCAATAACTAATAGCATAGTAGTGTCACTTTTATTTTTTAATCTCGATAATAAGCGATCACTTGATTTTATATTCTGTTCCACATCATTCAGCAATTCTAATTTGAAATTGTTATGATCTTTATGAATAGGAAAAAGTATGAAAGATTTGAAATGGTTAGACTTGAACGATGTTTTACGATCCATTCCAGCAATGGATCGACAAGGTGTTTCCAAAGTTGCTCGTGGTGTTGAAAAATCAACCCAAACAAAAGAAGGTTGGGTACAAGCATATATTGCCACTGGTGGAAATCCAGTGGCAATGGCAAAGCGATTGACAGGTCGGAATGATCACGAAACTTGGAAAGACAGACGAAAACAGTTTTTAGCAAGGCATTTGAAAAAGGTAAAATTAGACAATGAACCATTATGGAAAAATGGACAACCAACAAGGCGACATTTAGCCCTTGTTGCTTGGGGGTACTCTCCTAACATATCGAAACTGAAAAAGTGGCTTAAAACGCAACCCAGCCTATCCAGTGGTGAATGGAAAAGGGGTGTCAAGGTACTGAAACGCAATCCATCAATCGGATACAACTCTTGGGCTTGGACTACACAAGATTGGCGATCAATTTTCCTTCATTCTGATGGTTCTGTTTCATACGATAAAAAGTGTGGTTCAAAAGGTACAAAATTACCTAGTGGAAAACCACGATTGTGTTTGCCAGTATGGGTGATTGAACAACTGTTGAGAACATCAAGTGGAAAACAAATCCTAGTTCAACAAGCACGAAAAAAGCAAAGAGCCAAAAAAGGGCAAAGAATACAATGGCATCCAAAAATCAAGGCATTGCATCAACAACTGGAAGAACGAACACCTACTGATGATC